>CAIFEY010000014.1 GCA_903789635.1 uncultured Eubacteriaceae bacterium | reverse complement strand
CCCCTAAAGTAGATTTCGATCTTTTTGCTGTCTACTTTAGGGTGATCATATCACTTAAAGGCGGGCGGGCGCATCCACAGCTTCTGGCAGAGCACGATCATCGATTTGACCAGTGCGCCCGCCGGTGTTGACTGCACCGCCGCCGTCATTCTGGACGAATTGCACAATCCGCCGCACAACTCGGTCGCGCTGTCGCCCATTTTCCGGCGGCGGCGGCGGTGCTCCTACCGCCTGTCGATGATCATTGACCTGCATATACCCCTATAGGGTATATTGGTCCGTTTTCTCAGCGCAGGCGACTTGGGAATTTGAGCCGTATAGGCGTCATTTTCCCACATTTTCAGAGGTGGGTGGGAAAATGGAGGCCTAGCGGTGGTTTTTCCAAAATTTCAGCCTGCCGTGTGCCACCACCCGCGTCTATTATTCATAAAACCGCTGAATTCCAGCTTTTTTCAGAAATATGCAGTATACACGCATCACCCACAGCCATCCCTCATCACCCCGCCGATGAATAGCCCCGCGGCGCGCCATCGCCCGCACCCAATATTCATAGTGCCGCCGAATCCCTCCATTTTCCTGAAGTATTCAGTATACGCGCATCACCCCGTCAAAAAAACGAGAAGGCCGCGGAAAATGAACAGTCATTTTTCGCGGCCTTCTGCGGTGAAAGATTCAAAGTTACAAATTTGCAAAGTTACAAAGTTTCAATTTTGCAAGGTTTCGTTGCTGTAAGGTTTCAAAGTTCGTATGGTATAGGATGTTATAAAATCATGAATGTAATGCCGTTGCGCACGATCGGCAATCGGCAGATTAGCAGGCCGCCGTGTCTGCACGAAGACCCGCGGCCGGAAGAGTGACAGGCCGCCGTGTCTGCACGAAGACCTGCGGCCGGCAGATCAGCAGACCGCCTGTCCGCCCGAGGGCTCGCGGTCAGCAGTCCGTGATTACTCGAAGAACTGCACTCTCTTGGTGATGTCTTCCTTAGGCTTCGGATCCGGGTCTGCGACGATGCCGCCGAATGGCATCTGTGCGATCAGCTTCCAGCTGTCCGGTACGTTGAAGAGGGCCTTGACGGTGTCGTCGATGACCGGGTTGTAGTGCTGGATGTTGGCGCCGATGCCGAGCTCGCGGAGTGCGGTCCAGATGTTGATCTGGAGCATGCCGTTCGCCTGGTTCGCCCATACCGGGAAGTTGGCGGCGTACGACGGGAACTGATCCTGCATGCCCTTCACGACGTCCTCGTCGTAGAAGTACAGCACTGTTCCGGCAGCGGCCTTGAAGCCGTCGATCTTATCTCTGGCGACCTTTCCGCCGAAGGCGTCGTAAATCTTATCCCAGAGCTCGTCCTGCTTATCGCCGAGTGCAACGTATATGCGTTGGCTGTGCATGTTGAATGCGTCCGGAACCAGCTCCGTCACGTCCTGCAGCAGCTTCTTGACCTCGTCCGTCGGTACCGGCAGTTCCTTATTCAGTGCGTAATACGTTCTTCTCTTTCCCAATGCCTCTGTTACTGACATAATGACCTCCATGTTCTGTGGTATTCTGTTTGACCTATAATTTGATGTATAATTTTGGAAATCTCACGCGCACATTATCGCGCGTTCAATTTGATTTTATTCAATCGATGTGTTGTTGATACCACAGTAAACCTTGTATTACACTGAATACAAGAAAAATACATCAGTCCTCAAGGAATTCCATCATCCTGTCAATCAGCCCCTCGGCGACAAAGTAGCCCTCCTCGTAGGCCTTGCGCAGCTTCTCCTTGTCCATCTCCGTGCGGCGGATGTCGAGGTCACCGAGCGGGGCGATGACGAACACCGTGCCGTCCTCGACGCCCTTATTGATGTAGTCGAGGGTGCGGTTGTAGAAGACGTAGCGGTTCTCGACGGCTTTGACGAGGTTCGGGTAGCGGATGTACTTGGCGCGGATCACCGGCATGATCGCGTGGCTCGGCTTCTTGCGGTAGCCGATCGGGCGTGTCAGGACCACGACGTTCTTGCGGTTGCCCTCGCGCACGGATTCCATGACCGGGATCGAGTCCGTGATGCCGCCGTCCAGGTAGACGTAGCCGTCGATCGGGACCATCTGCGACAGGACCGGAAGGCTCGCAGAGGCCTGGATGTACTTGATGTCGTCGTGCAGATCGCGGATCCTCGGGTACTCCGCCTCGCCGGTGATGCAGTTCGTGATCGCGACCTTGAAGTCGACGCCGCTCTTCTTAAACGTCTCGTTGTCGATCGGGTACAGATTATCCGGAATCTCGTGGTAAATGAATTCCGGGTTGAAGTAGTTTCCGGTCTTGCGCAGGCTCTTCATGCCGCCGAACCGCGGATTGCCGAGGTACTCCGTCGACGTCCCGTACGCCCTGCCCGCCTGGCGGCTGACGTAGCTGCACCCGTTGCACGCGCCCGCGGAAGTCCCGAACACGTGCGGAAAAAATATCTTCTTCTCAATCAGGTAGTCGATCACGCCCGTGACGAACACGCCGCGCATCCCTCCGCCTTCAAAAATAATCCCTGTATTTTCCAGATTCATCATTTCACCTCTGCCTGTCCTGGCTCTGCGTCCCGCCCCATTCCGCGGCGGTCAGCACACTGTTTACACCTATTTTACCGTCTGTTCCTGTTCGTTGTGTGATGGTTTATCTGCGATCATCGTTATTCGTCCAGCGAGATGCATCGGTCTGCGGCAAAGAGATACAGGTACGCAGCAGAAACGGGCTGATGCATGCCCTGTCTCAGCGCCTCCCGGTAGATCTTCAGCTGAGTGCTGTATTTGTCGATCAGCCTGCGGCGCTCCTCCTCGAACGGCCTGCGCTCGTCCACCCAGTTGCTCTTATAATCCAGAAGCACGATCCTGCCGTCCTCCCGGAAGAAGCAGTCGATGATTCCCTGGACGATCGTCTTCTCGCCGTGCATGGCGACCGCGAGGTTGAAGGTCTGCTCCTTCCAGAGCTCGCCCCGTTCGGACGCCCTCGCGCACCGCTTTCCGATTTCCGTGTCGAAGAAAGCCGAAATTTTACTTAAGTCTACCGCCTCGATCTCCTCCGGCAGGAACACCTTCCGGTCGCTCATCTCTTTGACGGCCCTTTCCACGTACGGAAGTCCGCCCTTCTCCGCCTCGGAGAAGTCGATCAGCTCCATGATGCTGTGGTAGACGGTTCCGCGTTCGGCAAAGGTCAGCTTTTTCTTCTCCTGCATGAACAGCGGGAGCCGCCTTGCCGCGTGAACGGCCGCCTTCGGCTGGCCGGACGACTTACCGCCGGCTTCGGAAGGGCGGCCTTCCGCAGGTGCGGCGCCGTCGGAAGGCGGGAGGCCCTGGTAATCCGCCTCAATTGCGTGCAGCTCGTCCTCGATGCGCGCGAGCTCGGCTTCGTCGATGATCGGCAGCGGGGCCGCCGGTTCGTCCTCGCCCGCCTCCGGTCCGGCCAGCGGCGACGTCAGGCGCTCAAATCCCTCTTCCGCCGCGCGCTGCTCGTTCAGCGAGGTGACCGTGTACTTGGAGCGCACGGCTCGGGACGCGGCAAACGGGTACGTGTAGTCGAGGCGGCTTACGACCTCGGACCAGTCGGAGTTCCCCGCAGAAGAGAGGATCTCGTCTGCGCTGAGTTCCGACTTTGTCGCCTCTGCGGCCTCTTCAGCGTCACTCTCATTCAGGACGATGTCCGACGCCCGGACGATCCGCGCGTTCGGGATCTCGGCGAGCATGCCGTAGAAGTCGGAGCTGCTTCTTAAGCCGGCTTCCTTCTTCATCATCGCTGTGTTCGCGTCCGCGTAGGTGCCGAGCAGGTAGAGCCGCTCCTTGGCGCGGGTCATCGCGACGTAGAGGATGCGGATGTTCTCCTCGTACTCTTCCCTTTTATGGCGGCGGACGATCAGTCTGCGCAGCAGGGTCGACTTCCTCAGGCGCCGCTCCGGGTCCTGCAGGCTCAGCCCGAGCCCAAGGCCCGTGTGATAGAGGATCGCGTCCTTGCCGCTCGTGTAGGTCAGCTGATTAGCCATGCCGGCGACGATGACCACCGGGAACTCGAGTCCCTTGGACTTGTGGATCGTCATCATGCGGACGACGTTGTCGCTCTCCGAGAGGAGCCTGGCCTGGCTCGTCTTGACCGTGTTCTTCCTGACCGCGTCGATGTAGCGCATGAAGGAATAGAGCGAGCTCTGCGCGTCCTCGCTGTATTGCTGCGCTCTGGAGAGGAGCACGCGCAGGTTGGCCTGGCGCTGCTCGCCGTCCGGCATCGCGCCCGCCATCATGTAGTAGCCGCTGTCCAGCATGATCCTCCAGAGGAAGTCCGCAAGCGGCATCGCGAGCGAGAGGACCTTCCACTTGCGGATCTTCCCGACGGCCTCGCGGCACTTCTGCTCGAGCCCTTCCGGGAGCTTCCCGGCGTTGAATCCGCCCTCCGCCGCGCCGATCATGACCTCGGTGAAGCTTCCCTCGTGCGACAGGCTCCGGATCTCCGCGAGCTCGTCGGTCGTGAAGCCGAAGATTTCCGAACGCAGGACGCTGATCATCGGCACGTCCTGGTAGGTGTTGTCGATGACGGCGAGCAGGTTCATGAAGACGTGGATCTCGGTGCGGTCGAAGAAGCCGTCGCTGCTGTCCATGTAGAACGGGATGCCCTCCTGCTGCATGACCTCGGCGTACGCGCGGGCGCTGCTCTGCACGGAGCGCTGCAGGATCACGATGTCCCGGTACTCCAGGTGCTTCACCTCGCGCGCCTTGCTGTCGTAGTAAGGCTTTCCGATGCAAGAGCGGATGATTCTCGCGGCCTCCATCGCCTCGAGGTCGGCCTTCTTCATCGCCGCGATCGCAGCTGCGCTGTCCGAATCATTATCCGGGGCCTCTTCCTGCGCCTCGTTCTGAGACTCCTCCCGGTCCTCGCTCTCGCCCTTCTCCCGGTCGACGACGATGGACACCGGCTCGAACGCGAATGGCTTCGCCTCTGGGATGTCCTCCCCCGGGTACAGCTTTGCGTCGTCGTCGTAGCCTTCCATGATCGGCTCGAACACGCGGTTGACCGTGTTCAGGATTGACGGCTTGCTGCGGAAGTTCCGATTCAGGTCGATCTTCATGTGCGGGATCTCCCCCGACGGGTCCTGCATGTCCTCGCTGTACCGGGCGTACTTGTCCCTGAAAATCGAAGGGTCCGCGAGGCGGAACTGGTAGATGCACTGCTTCTGGTCGCCGACCATGAAGAGGTTGTCGTCGCGGGTGATCCTCGCGATGATCATCTCCTGCATGAAGCTCGTGTCCTGGTACTCGTCGATGAAGATCTGCTTGAACTTTCTCCGGTAATAGAGACTGGCCTCCTCGTCTTTCAGGATATCGAGGCAGTAGTGTTCGATGTCGCTGAAGTCGATCAGGTGGCTCTGCTGCTTCTTCTCGTGGAAGCGCGCGTGAAAGTCCTTCAGCAGGCCGTGCAGCGTCTCCGCCGGCTTCCTGGTCATCCGAATCTCCTCCGCCGCCTCCGCGAACGACTGGCTGAAAAAGTCCTTCCTGAGCTTCTCCAGCCGCTTCTTGGCGCTGTCCCTCAGGGCGGTCACGATGTCCTTGATCTCGGCGTAGCTCTCCTTCTCGTCCTTGGACGCCGTCATGCGCGGCCAGGAGAGCCCATCCAGCGCGCTGCCGATGAAGTCCGGGATCTCGATGTCCTCAGCCCGCAGGATCTGCTCGCGCATGCCGGTCAGCTTCTCCGCGAGCTTCACGCATCCGCTGTCATCCAGCAGACCGATCGCAGAATCGAGGTCTCGCTCCGACTCGGCCAGTTCCGCCTTTGTCTCCTCCAGCACCTTGCCGGCCAGGCCTGTCTCCAGGTGCTCGTCAAACGGGCCGTCCTTGAAGATGTCGTCCGGGTTCGGCATCGCCCGCATATTCTTATACAGCTTCATCAGGAGCTCACGCACGCTGTCGTCATTCTTCTCGCCGCTGTACCAGTCCATGAATTCCAGGAAATCCGGGTCCTCCGCCTCGTAGCGGTCCTCGAAAAGCTCGTCCATCGCCTCTTCAGCCAGCACGGTGCTCCTCGCCTCGTCCGCGATCGAGAAACTTGCCTCCAGGTCCGTCAGATAGAAAAACCTCCGGATCACGTCCAGCGCAAACGAATGGAACGTGCAGATCTCCGCCTGAGGCAGCAGTTCCAGCTGTTTCTGCATGACCGGATCCTGCTTTGCCTTCTTCCTGAGCGCATTCCGGATCTTCTCCCGCATCTCCGACGCCGCCGCGTTCGTAAAGGTCACGACGAGCAAATCCCGCACGTCCATGCCCTCCTCCGTGATCATGCGGCACACGCGCTCCACCATGACCGCCGTCTTTCCCGATCCCGCCGCCGCCGAGACGAGTAAATTTTTACCTTTTTCTCCTATCGCAAGCTTCTGCTGGTCCGTCCAGGCCATAAGAATCCCCTCTCTCCTAAATCAGTCGTTACTCCCTCCAGTATACCAAACTTTTTCAGTTTCCGCCCGGTCTGAAAATCACGTTCGGATTCCGCCCGGTTTGTGGTATCATGATTGGTAGACAAAGGCCGCACGGGCCCAGGGGACAAAGGCTCTGCCGCACATCAGCACACGCCTCCCCTGCGGGATTCTGATTCTGCCTGCCGGCCAACCCGAGCAACAAACAAAGGAGCAACACCATGAACAATAGAAAACCGAATATGATCCTGATCATGGACGGCTTCGGCCTGAACCCGAACACCGCCGGCAACGCGATCGCGCAGGCGAACACGCCGGAGCTCGACCGCATCATGTCCGTCTACCCGCACACCAAGCTGCAGGCGTCGGGCGAGCCGGTCGGCCTGCCTGCCGGACAGATGGGCAACTCGGAGGTCGGCCACCTGAACATCGGCGGCGGACGCATCGTCTACCAGGACCTGAGCCTGATCACGAACGCGGTCTCCGATGGATCATTCTTCTCCAATCACGCGCTGAAGGACGCAATGGACCACGTGAAGAAGAACCACTCCACGCTCCACCTCTCCGGCCTCCTCTCCGACGGCGGCGTGCACAGCCACATCGACCACCTCTTCGCCCTGCTCGACATGGCGAAGAAGGAAGGCGTCGAAAACGTCTGCGTCCACTGTTACCTGGACGGCCGCGACGTCCCGCCGCGCTGCGCGCTGACCTACCTGAAGCAGCTTTCCGACAAGCTCTCCGCCATCGGCCTCGGCCGCATCGCGACGATCTCCGGACGCTACTACGCGATGGACCGAGACAACCGCTGGGAGAGGGAGCAGCTCGCCTACGACGCGATGACCCTCGGAAAGGGACGCACCGCGTCAGGCTATGAGGAGGCCATCCGCCTCGCCTACGACAACGAGGAGAACGACGAGTTCGTGGTCCCGACCGTGATCCCGGACGCATCCGGCAAGCCTTCCGTCGTCAGTGACGGCGACGCGATGATCATGTTCAACTTCCGCCCGGACAGGGCGCGCCAGATCACGCGCTGCTTTGTCGATCCCGCATTCAGCGACTTCACCCGCGAGAAGACCGTCTCCGACCTCGTCTACGTCTGCATGACGCAGTACGACGCGAGCATGCCGAACGTCGAGCTCGCCTTCCCGCCGGAGCACTATAAGAACACGCTGGGCGAGTACCTCGCCGCCAAAGGCCTGAAACAGCTCCGCATCGCGGAGACAGAGAAGTACGCGCACGTCACATTCTTCTTCAACGGCGGCGTGGAGGAGCCGAACGAGGGCGAGGACCGCATCCTGATCCCGTCGCCTAAGGTCGCGACCTACGACCTTCAGCCGCAGATGAGCGCGCCGGAGATCACCGAGCGCGTGCTGCGCGAGATCGACCGCGATTACTACGACGTGATCGTCCTGAACTTCGCGAACGCCGATATGGTCGGCCACACCGGCGTCATGGACGCCGCGGTCCGCGCGATCGAGACCCTCGAGGCGTGCGTCCCGCAGATCGAGAAGGCCGTGCTCGCCAGGGACGGCCAGATCCTCCTGACCGCCGACCACGGCAACGCCGACGTCATGCGCGACAAAGACGGCCGCACCGTCACCTCCCACTCCCTGAACCCGGTCCCGCTGGTCCACATCGCGAACCACCCGGTCCGCCTGAAGGACGGCGGCAAGCTCGCCGACATCGCCCCGACCCTGCTCCACCTGATGGGCCTGCCGATCCCGGAGGAGATGACAGGAGACGTGCTGGCGGAAGACTAATTCCGAAGAGGATTAATCCTGCAGAGGACTAATCCCACAAAGAAATAACCCGGCGAGAAATATTCACGCGGAGAAATTATCCCGCCGAGAAATCATCCGGCAGCGGACTGCTCTCTCAGAGAACGATCCGCATGTAAACCAGTCGGACGATAAACCATGCATCGCCCGCAAACCGGCATTTATCAAGGACCGGACAACCTTTGTCCGGTAGAAAACACGGCACTTCTCTCGCTTTGTGTCGTGTTTTTTCGCCGGCATTTTACATATGCTTATTTTGAAAGGAGCAAGTGATCACCAATGGATCAGAAGAAGATCGGATCATTTATGAAAGAGCTTCGCAGGGAAAAAGGACTGACGCAGGAAAAGCTTGCGGAGCAGTTCAATGTATCAAGCCGAACAGTATCCCGCTGGGAAAACGGAAATAACATGCCGGATCTGGACATCTTAATCGAGATCTCCGATTACTTCCAGGTGGACCTGCGGGACCTGCTGGACGGAGAAAGGAAAAGCGAGAACATGGATAAGAAAACGAAAGAGACCGTACTGCAGGCAGTCGACTACACGAATACCGAGGCAGAAAAATACAATCGGAGGGTGCGCATATGCAACGCCGTCGCCCTTCTGCTGGTCCTCATCTATCAGTTGGTGAAAGGGACCGCCTACTACGCGGATTATTCTATCGTCACCAGCCTGACGGACATCGCGGGCGGACTCAGCATCGGCATGCTGTTCGCCGGACTGCTGATGTCCAGCCGGTACGGGGTCAAGGTAAGAGCCTTCAAGAGGCGGCTCCTGAAGAGGGAAAAGTCCGAAGAAAATTAAACAAAATTATGGAATGCGCGAAGCTGTTCCACGTTGATAACATTCTTCGAAAATATATGCAGGTACTACTATTATATTTATACTAATACAAGGGGCCGGGAAAATTGCAGGAGCATTTTTCCCGGCCTCCATTTGCATTCAGCGGTAAGTACGCCATAATCTCATCGCCGTAACTGCGCTGCTGATCGACGGGGCGTGTGATGACGACAGGGGTGCTGCGTGTATACTGCATATTTCCGTAAAGCGTTGAAATTCTGTGGTTTTAGGAATTCTGGGCGCGGGTGTTGGCGCACGGCGAGGCTATTGATCGACGGGGCGTGTGGTGACGACAGGGGTGCTGCGTGTATACTGCATATTTCCGTAAAACGTTGAAATTCTGCGGATTTAGGAATTCTTGGCGCGGACGATGACGCACAGCGGCCTGAAATTTTGGAATTTGCTCGATAAATCACCATTTTCCCACCCACCTCCGGAAATTTAGGAAAATGACGCCTATACAGCTCAAATTCCCAACTCGCCTGCGCTGAGCAAGCGGATCGATATACCCTGTAGGGGTATATGCAGGGCGATGATCATCGATGGGCGGCGGGAACACCGCCGCCGTCGCTGGAAAGTGGGCGACAGAATGACCATATTGCGCGGCGGATTGTGCAGTCTGTCCAGAATGACAGCGTCGGTGCAGTCAATTGCGGCGGGCGCGGTGTTCCAATCAATGATCGCGCTCTGCCAAAAGCTGCGGAGGCGCCCGCCGGCCTTTACGGGACTTTGGAAATAAGGATTTTTTGCGCCGTTTTCCACAATTTTTTTGAGACGTTTGGAATTGACCAGGAAATGGGCGAAATTCCAAACTGCGGCGCCGCCATACCCCCGTTGATCCGGGTGATCCGGGCATCGGAATCGCAATCGTGCTATCACCTCTGTCAGAAAATGGTGGATGCTGTATACATCCATCCTCGTCAAACCATTTCTGAGGCCCTGCTGAAGTTGAAAAGAACAGCAGCAAAACAAAAAAATACAAAAGAGAGGCTGTAAGAAATGCCCCCGCATTTTTCACAGCCTCTCTTAATATTTACGCATCTACACCGCCGCCGCATTCGGATTCGCCGCCTTGCGCGCCGCGACGTCGCCGCGCTCGCAGCGGTTTCCCCAGCTGTCGATCATCTCGCCGTTTCGGTAGACGCAGATGATCTCGCAGTTGTTCGGGCAGCCGCCGCAGTTGATCTCGCGTGTGATGAACTCCATGTCCTCGACGTCAAAGTTGAAGACGCGGCGCTCCTTATTGCGGCGGGCCAGGATCGCGGCGCCGATCGCGCCCATCAGGTGGCCGTCCGGGTCGACGATGATCGGGCAGCCGAGCTGGTTCTCGAACGCCTTGACGACGCCGATGTTCTTTGACACGCCTCCCTGGAAGACGACCGGGGACTGGATCTTCTTGCCCTTGCCGACGTTGTTCAGGTAGTTGCCGACGACGGCCTGGCAGAGGCCCGCGACGATGTCCTCCTTGGTGTGGCCGACCTGGATCTTGTGGACGAGGTCGGACTCCGCGAACACCGTGCAGCGGGCGGCGATCTGGGTCGGGTGCTGTGACTTCACCGCGATCTCCCCCATGTCCTCGACCGGGATGCCGAGGCGCGCGGACTGGCTGGACAGGAACGCACCTGTTCCAGCCGCGCAGAGGGTGTTCATCGCGTAGTCCACCGCGACGCCGTTCTCGACCAGGATGATCTTGGAGTCCTGGCCGCCGATCTCCAGGATCGTGCGGACGTCCGGGTGGAAGGTCGTCGTGCCGACTGCGTGCGCCGTGATCTCGTTCTTCACGACTGTCGCGCTTAAGACGGTGCCGACCAGCTTCCTGGCGCTTCCCGTCGTTCCGGTCGCGACGATGCGGTAGTTTTCCTTGTCGAACTGCTTCTCCAGCAGACGGACCAGCTTCTTCACCGCGCCGATCGGGTTTCCTTCCGTCCAGATATACTCGCTGGACAGAATCTTATTTTCTTTCGTGATGATGACGCCCTTGGTCGAGATGGATCCGACGTCAATTCCCATATATACATCTTCCATTATCGGATGACCTTCTTTCTCATTTCAATCATGTCGTAGAACGCCTCAATCCTGGTCTGCAGGCCGGCGTCGCCGTCCTGGGAATCGTAGGTGAGGTACAGGATCGGGATCTTGTAGTCCGCGCCGATCCTCTGCAGAACCGGCATGATGTCGATCTCCGGCGTGCAGCCCGCGCTCTTGACGTGCACGAGGCCGTCGTAGCCCTTCTCCGCGCACCGCTTGGCGTACCAGATGTTCGCGGTCGAGGTCGGCCCCATCTCGTAGTTACAGTACTTGGAGATCCTCGGGTGCAGGTTTTTCTCGCCCGGGTAGTGGATGTTCCGGTGGCTGACGTTCATCCAGCGGTGGACCTCCACGCCCAAGTCGGCGATCGACTGCTCGAGGTCGACGTTCGAGAACTCGTCCATGACCGTGAAGTATTCCCCCAGGACGCCGACTCTGAGCGGGAATGCGCCCTTGTCCGTCGGGATCTCGTGAAAACGGCTCATGCAGCGGTCATAGGCATCGTCGATGTCGCTTCTGTTCTTTGCCCTGCCTAAATCAGCAGTGAACTGGTTAAGCGCCCTGCGGTACTCGCCCTTTGACGTCTCAAACCCGCAGTTCTGATAATAATAGCTCTCGACCTCGTCGATGTACTCGATCATCTTCAGGCCGTCGAGCCCGGCCTTTCCCATCGGGACCGCCTTCGCGTCCGGGTTCAGCTTCTTGATCGCCTTCAGGTAGTCCTTCTTCTTTCCGGTCGAATATTCTGCCAGGTTCAGGTAGTCGAACTCGTAGCCGAGGTCCCGCAGGATCGTCTCCGCGAGCTCGCCGTAGTAGCCCAGGCGGCAGTAGCCGAACACCATGATCAGCGTGTCCGCGCCCGCCTCCAGGGCCTCGATCATGCTGCCCAGGACCGTCTTGAACGGCGTACAGACCATGTCCGGCGCGTACTTGGCGCCTAGCTTCAGCGTCCTGCGCGTCATCTGCGGCTGCATGATATACGTCTGCTGCAGGCCTTCCTCGACGAAGTAGCGCACCACCTCGTTATAGCGGGCGACCATCGGAAAGGCGATTTTACGCTTCTGCTTCTCTGCCATTTCCAGCCTCCACTTCCTTTCTCATCTTCAAGATATCCAGGAAACTCTCCAGCCTGGTCTCCACGCCGGCGGTTCCGGTCTGTGCGTCCAGCGTCATCTGGAGGATCGGCACGTGCGTGATCCGGTTCTTCCTGAGCATCATGTCGTTGACCATGGAGTCGAGCGCACACGGGTACACAGACAAAAGAACAACGCCGTCAAAGTCATGAACGTGCATGACGAGCGAACCTACGATCTCTCGGGAAAGCTCCCACTTCAGTGTCGGGGAAAGCCTCTCCGACTCCCGCAGCGCCGCCTTCCGGTCGACCAGGTCCGCGCGGACGACATTCACGCCGTTCTCGTTCAGGTACTGCATGATCGGCTTTCCGATGTACTCGTCCTCCAGGATGTAGCTGTGGCCGGCAAGGACCAGTGTTATGCCGTCGTTTTTATATTTTGCCTCATTCTGCTTGACTGCACGCGAATCCGCCTCGTTCTGCGCCTTCCGCGCCTTCTTGTACGCCTTGTTCGACTTTCCGTGCGAGAAGCCCATCGAGACGGCCATCTCGACCATGGCCCTGCGCTCGTCCAGCTTCTTGGACACGTCGATGTTGTACGAGAGCACGCGGATCGGCGACTCGAAGAAGATGTTGGACACGACGTCCGGCAAAGCCTCGAAGTTCACACACATGACTCTTCTGAGGCCGAAGTCGAGGATGCGCGGGACCAGGATATAATCGCACTTCCCGATCAGCGACTCCACATGGCCCATATAGATTTTCATCGCCAGACACATCTCCGACGCAGCCCGCCTGGAGCCGTTCGTCATGATTTTGAGATTGGTCGGCGCACTGGTAATCGTTTTCACGCCGAGTTCCTGGAAAAACCGCTCCCACAGCACCCCGTAGCGGAAGTAAAGGAGGGAACGCGGGATCCCGACGACCATCTCATGATGATTGTATTCTGCCTTAGGCATTCTTATTTCATCCATAATTTTTCACCTCGGATTAAGGTTATGATAACTGATTTCCAAGTGGTTTTTCCATAGACAATGTTTCGAATATATCAAAAATGCGCATCGCACGCTCAATTTGCACCGAAAGAAAAACCGCCGGCATCCTCATGTGAGGCGCAGGCAGTCTCAATTGCGCATGGGAAATCGTGTTATTTCGACAGGTCCTAGTTCTGCGGGTCCTCCGGCTCGTCAGTCAGTTCCTCGTCTAAAATCTCCGTGTACACCTGGTAAGCCTCGTCGTCGTGGACGCAGAAGGTTACCTGCATGTCGTACTCTCCGGCGTAGCTGTCCATCCAGGTCAGGACGGTGTCGACGGCGATCTCCGCCGCCTCAGCCATCGGATATCCGAACACGCCGGTCGAGATGCACGGGAATGCGATCGTGTGAATGTCGTAGTCGATCGCCAGGTTCAGGGCGTTCCAGTAGCAGTCCGCCAGGTCGTCCGCGCACTGATCCGACCCATCGTAGATCGGTCCGACCGTGTGGATGATGTACTTGGCCGGCAGCTGGAAGCCTTCCGTGATCTTGGCTTCGCCGGTCTTGCATCCGTGCAGCTCGCGGCACGCGTCATCCAGCTCCGGACCCGCCGCCGCGTGAATCGCGCCGTCCACGCCGCTTCCGCCCATCAGGGTGTTGTTGGCCGCGTTGACGATCGCGTCGCACTCCATGTTGACGATGTCTCCCTCGATCAGGTTGATGTCTCCCTCGAGCGACTCGCCGTCCTCATCATTCATCGCCTGGATGCTGCTCAGCAGCACCTGCAGCGACTCCGCCGGGATATTCAGGGAATCGCTCCACGGGTTGATCACGATTCCGGCCATTCCGGTGTCCACGGCCATCGCCATCAGCGTCTCGATCTGGTGCGCCATGACGTCGACGACCTCACCCTCCATGACCTTGTCCGGGCTTGTGAATACCGGCATCCAGTCATTTCCTTCATCGTCGGTCACCGCGTGAATAGCGAAGCTGATCTCGTCATTCTCGAGGAATTTCTGGATCTGCTCGTCCGTCATATATTCCAAATCCAGCGGCTTCCCGTCCTCTCCGGCCGGCACGGCCGGGGCCAGAAGCTCCTCGCTGTTCACCGCGCTCATCAGGATCGCCTCGGTCATCGCCTGACCGGCGGCATCGTCCTGCTCAACCGCGAAATTTTTTACCGCATTCTCGATTCGCTCGTTTGGAGCAAACTCCATCTCATCTGCTTGCTTGTGCATTCGTTCCTCACTTTCCTGCAGCGTCTGCACGCGTTGTATTTACGCCCGCCGTGGCTTTCCACGCCTGTCACGGACGCATGTCTCTATATCTTATCGGATTTTCCGTAGAATTTCATCCCTTTTCAGAAAAGATTCTCTCTTTCCCGCAGCACGGTTCCATATTTTCGTTATTTCAGACAAAATCCACCCGGCCCAGCGCACCAAACCCCTTCTGCCGGACAAAGCCGCCGCTCATATCCCGCTAATAAAGAAGATTGACCTCTATTGCCTGGCGGCCTGAAAGCCGCTATTTTTCATCGTATTGGGCACACGGCGCATATACTCCGATGATCTGCTCGGCGATCTTCATGCCGTCGCATGCGGAACTCGTGATTCCGCCCGCGTAGCCGGCGCCCTCGCCGCCCGGGTAAAGCCCCCTGACGCGCACGCTCTGCTGCGCCTCGTCCCTGAGGATCCTGACCGGGGAAGAGCTCCTCGTCTCCACCGCCGTCATCACAGCATCGTCCGCGTCGAAGCCCCTGAGCTTCTTCCCGAGGTGCGGCATCGCCTCGCGGATCGAGTCCGCCGCGAATCCCGGAAGGGAGTCGATGACCGGCCTCGCCGCCTCGCTGCCGTCGCGGAAGTCCGCCCAGACCGTCTTAGGCGCGCGGTAGTTTCCGCCGCCGTTCTCGTAGGCCAGCCTCTCGTACTTCTCCTGGAAGTCGATGCCGGAGAGCGGATCCTCCGGGTCCGGGAAGTCGGACGGGCGCACGTCGACCAGCAGCGCGCTGTTCGCGGTCCCGCTGTCCCTTCCGTGCCTGCTCATTCCGTTGGTCACGACGCCGCCCTTCTGGGACGATGCGGTGATGACCTCGCCGCCAGGGCACATACAGAAAGTATACACGCCCCTGCCGCTCTCCCTGCAGTGCCAGTTCAGCTTGTACACCGCCGGCGGGAGCCCGAGCGCCCTGCCCGTGTCCCCGTACTGCGCGCGGTCGATGACGTCCTGCGGATGCTCGATGCGCACGCCGATGGAGAAGCCCTTCTGCTCCATTGGGATTTCCTGCCCATGCAGCGTCCGGAACGTGTCCCTCGCGCTGTGACCGAGGGCGAGAACGACCTGCTCCGCCTCGATCTCGCGCGTGCTGCCGCCTTCCGAGACCTCGATGCCCACGACCCTGCAGGATCCGTCTTCCTCCTTCAGGATCAGGCGCTCCAGCCTCGTGTGGAAGTGGATCTCGCCGCCTAACGCCAAAATCTGCTTCCGGATATTCATCACGCAGACGCGCAGGACGTCGGTCCCGATGTGCGGCATGTGCGCGTACAGGATATCCGGGTCGGCTCCCGCCTTCACGAACTCCTCGAGCATGTAGTGGATTCTTGGATCCTTGATGCCCGTCGTCAGCTTGCCGTCCGAGAACGTCCCGGCGCCGCCCTCGCCGAACTGCACGTTCGACTCCGGGTCCAGCACGCCCTCATTCCAAAACTTCTGGACGTCCTTCACCCGCTCCTCCACCGGCGCGCCGCGCTCGATGACGACCGGGCAGTACCCCTGCTGCGCCAGGACCAGCGCGGCAAACATCCCGCACGGTCCCATCCCGACGACGACCGGCCTGTGCGCGAGCTTTTCCGTTCCCGGCTGCGCGCGGTGGTATTCCAGGTCCGGCTCCTGCGGGAGGTCCAGCGGGCGGTCGGACGTGAAGTCCACGGTGTAGACCATCTTGATCCGGTCCTTATGCCTCGCGTCGATCGACTCGCGCCTGATCTTCAGGTCGGAAAGCATCGCCTTTCGGCCTTCCTTCCCGAGCTTCCTGCTGATCTTCTGCGGGAGCCGGTCCTTCGGCTCGCCCAGGTCCAGCCTGATTTCATGTATGCGATACTGATAGCTCACGTATCCTGCCTTTCTGTTTCCTATTCCTTGATGCGGCCTTCGCCTGCGAGAACGGATTCTGCCATCGCCTCTCCCGCCGCGAACCCGGTCTCCCACGCATGCTGGAGGTTGAATCCCCCGCACGGGCCGTCCCAGTCCTGCAGCTCGCCCGAGACGTAGAGTCCCGGGACCTTTTTTACGGTAAAGGTCTCCCAGTCCAGTTCCTCAAGCGCCGTGCCGCCGCGCGTTACCTGCGCCATGTCCCAGCCCTTGAGCCCCTTCGGGTGCAGCGTGAAGCTGTGCAGCAGCTCTACGCACCTGCCCGGGTCACCCTCTGCCATTTCCAAAATCCGCTTCGCGAGCGGCCTCCTGACGACCGACTCGAGCGGCAGCAGATTCTGTTCAGAAACACCCAAAAAGTCTTCCTTGCGGATGGTAAGGCCGTCCGCCAGGTCCAGGACCACGCGGTAGTCGTCGAACCCGTCCTTCAGATTCTTCCCCGGCGGGAGCACCATCTTCCTCGAGAGGTTGAAGATGCAGATCCCCGATACGCCGTAGGCCGTGAACTGGATCTCGCCGGTTTCCTCGTCGATCTTCAAATCTTTATAATAAAGGGCAGCCTTTCCGCGGGCACGGATGCCCTTGAGGCTGCCGACGTCTTCATAAACTTCCACTGCGGTCAGCGCCGGGGCGAGCGGCTTGACTTCAAGGGAGAGCGAGCGCGCCAGGCGTGCCCCGTCCCCCGTCGTCCCGAGCTTAGGTCCGGCCTTTCCTCCGCAGGCGAGCAGCAGCCTGTCCGCGCGGATTACGTCCCCGTTTCCGCGCGTATAGATCAAAAACTTGTCCTTCTGCCGCTCGATCTTTGTCACCGCAGAATCGGTCCTGACGCGGACGCCGAGGCGCTCCATCTCGGAGACCAGGGCCTGCTGCACCGCGCGCGCGTCGCCGCACCACGGGTAGACCCTTCCGTCATCCTCCTCGCGCGTGAATACACCGAGCCCACGGAAAAACTCCCGCGTCCACGCCGCATTCTCGCACGCCATGTTCGTCAGGTTGCAGCGGCCGTTGCCCGTCGCGAGGATCTTATGCCCCGGCGCATCGAGCTTCTCCAGGACGAGGACGTGTCTGCCCCCGATCCTGCGCCCCGCCGCGATCGCCGCCGTCATGCCGGACGCACCCGCGCCGACGATGCAGATCCTGGTATCGACCGTCCCGTTCGCCCTGTTCGTGCTGCTCACTCCGTTCGGATTGTCCTTACGCACGCTTCCGGTGGCTTTGCGCGCGGCTCCGGTGCCGCGCTTCTTCTCTGCCTTCATGACTCCAACCTGCCTTCCAGCTCGTGGACGTACTCCAAGAGCGGAATGATCTTCTCCCGGTCGATCAGGTCGCGGCCGTTCGCAAACGTGTCCTGCAGCTCCGCCGCGTATTTTCCGACGCCGCCGTCGATCATGTGACGGGTGATCTTGATGATCCCCTTGTCGACGCCGCGCACCGCTGCCGGATCGAATTTCCCCGGCAGGTAGAAGCACGGGAGTCCTTCCAGCACGTCCTTGAAGTTGATCTCGTCCGCCTGGATCTGGTTCTCATCGTGATTGACCGTGATGCCGACGCCGAAGCAGATGATGACCTTGCCCTTCAGTTCCTTCCGAATGTGCTTCTTCAGGAAGTCCAGGCGGTAGATTCCGCCGGAGAAGATGCCCCCGCCGTAGATGATCATGTCATACGGCGAGAGGCTGCTCGCCTTCAGGTGTTTTCCGTCGATCAGGTCGGCGTGCAGCGCCGCCGCGATCCACTCGGCGTACTGCTTGGTCGCGCCGTACTTTGAATTGTATACTACTGCTTTTTTCATTCTTTTCCTAACACTATTTCCCTAATACTCCGATCAGCTCGTAGAGCCCCGTATCGAATTCTCTCGTCTCCTCGAGAGCTTCCTCCAGGTCCTCCGCGATGATGTGGCCGTTGACGGTCCCGATCGCCTTGCTTTCAGAGTCTTTCTCGAGCAGTTCCACGGCCTTGGCGCCGCAGAGCGTGGCGAGCAGGCGGTCCCTCATGGTCGGGGATCCGCCTCTCTGCAGGTAGCTCAGCACGACCTGCTTGGTCTCCCTTCCCGTGACTTCCTGGATCTCGCGTGCGATATCCATCGTCGGGATGTCGACGCCCTCTGCCTTGATGATGATGTGGTGCTGCTTGCCGCGGTTCGCGCTCTCGATGATCTTCCTGCAGACCTCCTTGATGTCGGACGGGCGCTCAGGCACGAGGACCTCCTCGGCTCCTCCTGCAAGTCCCGCATACATGGCGATGTCGCCGCAGCGGCGTCCCATGACTTCCACGATGACCACGCGCTCGTGTGCGGAGGACGTGTCACGGAGCTTGGAGATCGCGTCGAGTACGGTCGTCACCGCCGTATCGAATCCGATCGTGTAATCCGTGTAGGCGAGATCGTTGTCGATGGTTCCCGGGACGCCCATGACCGGCATGCCGCGCTTGGAAAGCTCCAGGCCGCCGTGCAGGCTTCCGTCTCCTCCGACGACGACCAGACCGTCGATCTTAAAGGTGTCGAGCACGCTCATCGCACGCTCGATTCCCTCTTCCGTCTGGAAGCGCTTGCTTCTCGCCGTCTTCAAGATGGTTCCGCCCCTCTGCAGGATGTCGCCGACGTTGCCTCTCTCCATCTGCTTCAGTTCTGCGTCCAGCAGGCCCTCGTAGCCCCTGTAGATACCGTAAACTTCCATGCCGCGGTCCAAACCGCAGCGGACGACAGCGCGAACCGCCGCATTCATTCCCGGAGAATCTCCTCCGCTCGTCAGAACGCCAATCCTCTTCATCGAATCCCTCCTCATATCTGTTCCATCAGATCTTATTGATCTGTCTGATCTGTCTGATTTTGTCTTTCTTAATCTATGTTTTCTATTCATCATACCACACGAGAACCCCGGCGGGCTATCGTGCGCCAATTTTTACGTTTTCTTCACCTACCAGTGAACCGACCTCCTGCAGCAGGACCTCGGTGATCGCGATCCCGGCATTCCTGCCCGTCCGCACTGCCTTGCCGTTCTTACGGTAGATCAGTGCGGCCTGGGCGCCGGTGTGGCGGCGGAAGATCTGCGCGAGCTCGTTCATCGCCTGCTTCTCCTCCATCGCGTCCGGGATCCTGATCTTCAGGAACTCCCTCGGCGCGCCCTCCTTCTCCGGCTGATCCAGCCTCTCGACCGAATCCGCCAGGATCTTAGGGGTCTCCCCCTCACGGAAATCGAGGCGTCCCCGGATCACGACGACGTTATCCTCGTAGATCTCAGACTGGTACTGTTCGAGCACCCGCGGGAATACGACGACCTCCGTCTGGCCGTACAGGTCCTCCAGATCGACAAAGGCCATGATCTGGTTCTTCTTGGTGATCAGGGTCTTCTTTCCGATGATCATTCCCGCAGCGGCGACGTGCATCTTATCCCGGAGCCCGCCGTCTTTAGGCTGCGTCGGCATCTGGGCACGCGCGTCCCCCGGGAAGAACTCCGCTTCCGGCTCTTCTTCCGCGGACTGCCGGCCGGCTTCTTCCAGCTGCTGGCTGTTCACGGTCGCGGCGCGGCGGATCTCGTCGGCGTAGTCGTCCAGCGGGTGGCCGCTGATGTATACACCGAGCATCTCCTTCTCCATCGCGAGCAGGATCCTTCGGTCAAAGTTCTCGACGTCCGGCAAATTGGTCCTGACGTCTCCCTGCTCCATCGCCGCCTCCGCGGTCTGGAACAGGCTGATCTGCCCCGCGACGTTCTTCTTCGCGTTCGCCTGCGCGGACTCCATCAGCGTCTCGTAGACGGCGAGGTGCGCCGCGCGGTTCGGGTTCAGGCAGTCCAGCGCGCCGGCCTTGATCAGGCTCTCGACGGCCTTCTTGTTCACGATGCGCACGTCGATGTTGTCGATGAAGCCGAAGATGTCGCTCGGCTTCCCCATCTCCTCGCGCGCGCGGATGATCTCCTCGATCGCGTTCTCTCCGACGTTCTTGACGCCGAGGAGACCGAACCGGATCTTTCCGTCCTGCACGGTGAACTTGACGCCGCTCTCGTTGACGCTCGGGCCCAGGACCTCAATCCCGTGCTCCCTGCAGTTCCGGATGTATTTTGCCGTCTGCTTGGCGTCTCCGGCCATGCTGCTCATCAGGGCAGCCATGAACTCGACCGGGTAGTAGCACTTCAGGTAGGCCGTCTCAAACGCCAGCACCGCGTATGCGGCCGCGTGGCTCTTATTGAACGCGTACTGGGCAAAGGTCTCCATATCGGAGAATATCTTCTCTGCTGCCTGCTCGGAAATTCCGTTCCTTACGCAGCCTGGGATCTCGACCGACCCGTCCTCCGCCAGCTTTCCGTGGATGAAGTACTCCTTTTCCTTCATCATGACGTCCTTCTTCTTCTTCGACATCGCGCGGCGCACGATATCGGAGCGCCCGAAGCTGTAGCCCGCCAGGTCACGGACGATGCGCATGACCTGCTCCTGGTAGACCATGCACCCGTAGGTGACGTCCAGGATCGGCGCGAGCTCCGGCGTGACGTACTTGATGTGGTCCGGATGCTTCTTATTATCGATGTACGTCGGGATCGAGTCCATCGGGCCCGGTCGGTACAGGGAGATTCCCGCGACGATATCCTCGAAGCAGGTCGGCTTCAGGTTCTTCATAAACGAGGTCATGCCCTCGCTCTCGAGCTGGAACACGCCCTCCGTGTCGCCGCTCGCGATCATCTGGTAGACCTTAGGGTCGTCGTAGCCCATCCTTGCAAAGTCGAGCTCCACGCCGTGGTTCTCCTTGATCATCTGCAGCGCGTCGCGGATGACGGTCAGGTTGCGGAGGCCCAGGAAGTCCATCTTCAGGAGGCCCAGCTCCTCGATCGTCGTCATGTTGAACTGCGTCGCGATGCCGTGATCCGACATGTAGAGCGGGACGTACTGGTCCAGCGGCTTCCTGGAGATTACGACGCCCGCGGCGTGCGTGGAGGCGTGACGCGGCATTCCCTCGAGCGCCCTCGACATGTCGAGCACCTTGCGGACCTGCCCGTCCTCCTCGTACATCTTCTTCAGCTCCGGGTTGACCTCGATCGCCTTGTCGATCGTCATGTGCAGGTCGAACGGGATCGCCTTCGCGATCTTATCCGTGTCGGAGTAGCTGACGTCGAGCGCCCTTCCGACGTCGCGGACGGCGGCCTTAGGCTTCAGCGTTCCGAACGTGATGATCTGCGAGACGTTGTCCTCGCCGTACTTCCTTCTCACGTAGTCGATGACCTCCGAGCGCCGCTCGATGTCGAAGTCGACGTCGATATCCGGCATGCTGACACGCTCCGGGTTCAGGAAACGCTCAAAGATCAGGTCGTACCGAATCGGATCGATATCCGTAATCCTGAGGCAGTACGCGACCAGGCTTCCGGCCGCCGAACCTCTTCCCGGCCCGACCGCGATGCCGTGGCTCTTCGCGTAGTTGATGAAGTCCCAGACGATCAAAAAGTACTCCACATATCCCATCTGCTCGATCGTGGACAGCTCGTACTCCAGCCTCTGCTTCAGCTTGTCGGTCACGTCGTCGTAGCGCTCGGAAAGCCCCTTGCGGCAGAGCGCCCTCAGGTACTCCGTGTTGGTCGTCCCCTCCGGCGGCTTGAACTCCGGCAGGTGGTACTCGCCGAACGTGAACGTGACGTTGCAGCGGTCAGCGATCTTCTGCGTGTTATCGCACGCCTCCGGGATGTCCGGGAACAGCGCCCGCATCTCCTCCTCGCTCTTCAGGTAGAACTGGTCGCTCTTGAACCGCATCCGCTTGGGATCGTGGATGCTGGTCGCCGTCTGAATCGCGAGCAGGACGTCGTGCGCCTCCGCGTCGCTCTGGTTGACATAATGCACGTCGTTCGTCGCGACGAGCGGAATCCCGAGCTCCTTCGACAGCTCCTTCAGCTGCGGATTGACGATCGCATCCTCGGCCATGCCGTGGTCCTGAATCTCGAGGAAGAAATTGTCCTCCCCAAAGATATCCCTCAGCTCGTTCGCCTCCCGCCTCGCGCCGTCGTAGTCGCGATTCAGCAGACAAAATTGAACCTGCCCGGCAAGGCACGCGGAAAGCGCGATAATCCCCCTGCTGTGCGCCCTGAGCTCCTCCTTGTCCACGCGCGGCTTGAAGTAGAAACCGCGCGTGTAAGAGTCGGACACCATCTTAATCAGGTTCTGATATCCCTCATTATTCTCTGCGAGCAAGATCAGATGCCCGCGGGCCCTGTCCTTGACCGGGTCCTTGTCTTCCATCCCGCGCATCGCGGTATAGACCTCACAGCCGATGATCGGCCTGATTCCCTGCTTGAGGCATTCCTTGTAGAAATCAATCACACCGAACATCGCACCGTGATCCGTGATCGCGAGCGCGTTCATGCCCATCTCCTTGGCCCTGGCCGGCGCCTGCGAGATCCTCGCCATGCCGTCCAGGAGGCTGTATTCCGAGTGGACATGCAAGTGTGTAAATGCCATGTACCCTCCTTATCTCAATCCGAAAGCCGGATGCGCCGGCCGCACAGCAGGCCGTAACGCCGAACCTCAGCGAAGTGAATGTGCGGACCGGCGAACCGCCTGACCGCGTCTTAACGGTGCTCTTCGGCGAACTTGCGGATGCGTGCGCGCGTGCGCTCTTCTCCCAGGATCTGCTGGATCGCCCAGACGTCCGGGGAGACGCTGCGTCCCATCAGCGCGATGCGGATGACCGTGCTGACGTGGCCGACGTGGCCCTTATACTCGTCCGGATGCTTCTTGTAGTCCTTCGGCTTGACCGCGTAGCCCAGCTGGTCCGTGATCGCACGGATCTTGTCGAACCACGTGCCGTTGTCGTCGCTGTGGTCGTAAGTCTCCATGTACATGTCCAGGATCTTCGGGACGTCCTCCGCCGGAACCTCCTGCGGGAGCTCGTCCTCGATCTGAAACAGGTCATCGAAGAAGTAGCTGATGAACTGGATGATCTGGCGCGCGTAGACGAGATCCTTACGCGGCTTTCTGTCATTTCTTCCGAGGTCTAAGATCTTGACCATGTAGTCTTTGTCCTCGAACAAGTGCGCGTACTCCGGGGCAAAGTCCTCCGCCCAGCCCTTCAGGAACTCGTACAGGTCCTCTGCCGGGATTCTGAGCAGGACGTCCTTGCTGATGTCGTTCAGTTTGTTCAGGTCGAACAGGGCGCCGGAGTTGCTCATCTTCTCGGTCGTGAATTCGAAGTCGTCGACCGGTGCGTCCGGGTTAGCGAGTCTCCACTCCTCGAAGTTGGAGTTCAGGATCGTCAGCAGGTACTCCCTGACGGCCTCCGGATGGTAGCCCTGGTCGCGGTAGTAGGTCAGGGACAGCTCCGGGTCCTTGCGCTTGGAGAGCTTTCTCTTCTTTCCGGTCTCCTCGTCGATCTTCATCAGCTGCGCCGTGTGGCAGTAGATCGGCAGATCCCAGCCCATCTTCTCGAACAGCTCGACGTGGATCGGCAGCGACGGCAGCCACTCCGCGCCCCTGACGACGTGAGTCGTCTGCATCAGGTGGTCGTCGACGACGTGGGCAAAGTGGTAGGTCGGGATTCCCGTCTGCTTGAGGATGACGGTGTCCATGAAGTTCTCCGGCATGTCCAGGGTTCCGCGGATCGCGTCCTTCACGCGCACGCGGCGTCCGTGGGTCTTTCCGTCCTCACCCTCGACCGGCGGCTGTCCGTCGGACTTCAGGCGGATGACGTAAGGCTTTCCGGCATCGAGCGCCTCCTGCACCTGCTCGATCGTCCAGTCCCTGCAGACCGCATACTCGCCGTAGATGCCCGGAGTCTTCTTCTCCTCCTCCTGCTTCTCTCTGATCTCTCCGATCTCTTCCTCCGTCAGGAAGCACGGGTACGCCTTTCCCTCGGAGACGAGCTTCTTGACGAAGCACTGGTAGATCGGCGCCCTGTGGCTCTGCACGTACGGGCCGTATCCGCCCTTCTCCGCCTTCATCGACGCGCCCTCGTCGAACCGGATGCCGAAGAAGTCAAGGGAGTTGATGATCGTCTCCACCGCGCCCTCGACGTAGCGCTTGTCGTCCGTGTCCTCGATGCGCAGGTAGAATACGCCGCCGCTCTGGTGCGCCAGGCGCTCGTCGGCGAACGCGCCGAACAGGTTTCCTAAGTGCATGAATCCCGTCGGGCTGGGTCCAAGCCTCGTGACCTTGGCCCCCTCCGGGAGTTCTCTAGGCGGATACATCTTGTCAAAGTCCTCCGGCTTCAGGGTTACCTGCGGGAACAGCATCTCTGCCAGCTTCTGATAGTCCATGTTCATTTCCTTCCTGATTTATATACTCTCGTTTTTATTTCTTCTCGTTATTTATATATTTTTATATTATTTTTCCAAGTTTATACAACCTGATCATGCGAAAAAAGCGGCCGCGTTTCCAGGCAGCCGCATGCAACTGCGTCAACCGCAGTTATTTCTCCACGTCTCTGACTTCACCGCCGGACAGGGCATGGTCGTAGATCGCCCTCTCGCCGCCGATGAACTTAGGTCTCGTCCTCGCGCAGACGACGTGCGCCTCGCCGATGGATTTCACCGCGATGCGGACCGGAACCGCGACCTTCTTCAGGTGCATGCCGATCAGCGTGTCGCCGATGTCGATGCCGGCATCCGCCTCGACCTCCTCGAGGACGACCGGATCCTTGGCGCGCTTATACATGGTCGTCGCGAACGACCCGCCCGCGTGCGGCTGCGGAACGACGTTGACGATCGTGTTCATCTTCCATGCCGGAACCGCCTCGCGCTCGATCACGACCGCACGGTTCAGGTGTTCGCAGCACTGCGCCGCGAGGTAGATTCCCTTCGGCTGCAGCGCCTCCTGGATACCCTCGTAGAGCGCCTCGGCGACATGGATGTTGGAACCCTGTCCGATGTGGATGCCGCCGACCTCGCTCGTCGAGCATCCGACCACCAGGATTCCGCCTTCCGGTACAGCGGCGACCTGAAGCAGTTCCTCCACCGCGTCATGCGCCGCCTTCTTCATCTCCTCTATTTCCATTTTCAGGACCTCCCTCAACATTTCTCACGAATCACAAATCCCCTCGCCGCGGCACTTCTTCCGGCAGGCCGTCAGTCCAGGTCTGCCAATCTGCGCCGAATCGATTTTGTCCTGCGCACATCTATATGCGCCGCCGCGCGTGATGTTTCTGTATAAAGCCTGCGCGCTACAGATTCCAGCTGTGCAGGTATTTCTTCTGCTCGTCCGTCAGCTCGTCGATCTCCGTGCCCCACGCCTCGAGCTTTCTTCTCGCGACGGCGTCGTCGATCTGATCCGTGACGTGGATCACGTGGTTTCCGAGCTCGCCGTGATGCTCCTTGATGTAGAGCGCAGACAGCGCCTGTACGGCAAAGCTCATGTCCATGATCTCAGCCGGGTGGCCGTCGGCGGCGGCGATGTTGACCAGCCGTCCTTCTCCGATGACGTGTACCCAGCGGCCATTACTCAGTTTATACCCCATAATGTTGTGACGTACTTCCTTTTTCTCGACGGCCTTCTTTTCCAGTTCCTCCATGTCGACCTCGCAGTTGAAGTGGCCGGCGTTCGTCAGGATCGCCTGATCCTTCATCCGGAGCATGTCATCGACCGTGATCGTCTTGCAGCAGCCCGTTGCGGAGACGAAGATGTCGCCCTTCTCCGCAGCCTGCTTCATCGGCATGACGCTGTAGCCGTCCATGCGCGCCTCGATCGCCTTGACCGGATCGACCTCTGTCACGATAACCTGGGCACCCAGCGCATCCGCACGCATCGCAATGCCGCGTCCGCACCAGCCGTAGCCGACCACGACGACCGTCTTGGCCGCGATGATCAGGTTGGTGTTCCGCATGATGCTGTCCCAGACGGACTGGCCCGTGCCGTAGCGGTTGTCGAACAGATGCTTGCACTTAGCGTCGTTGACCGCGACCATCGGGAACTTCAGCACGCCCTCCTCGTCCATCGCCTTCAGGCGGATGACGCCGGTCGTCGTCTCCTCGCAGCCGCCCCAGACCTCTTCCGCGAGGTCCGGACGCTTGGTGTGCAGCATGCCCACGAGATCGCCGCCGTCATCGATGATGATGTTCGGCTTCTGGGACAGGGTGCACTCGATGTGGTGGCTGTACTCCTCCTCCGTCGCGCCGTGGTAAGCGAACACGGAGAGTCCGTCGTCCACCAGCGCAGCGGCGACGTCGTCCTGCGTGGAGAGCACGTTGCTCCCCGTCACGTACATCTGCGCGCCGCCGGCCGCCAGGACCAGGCAGAGATAAGCCGTCTTCGCCTCCAGGTGGACAGACAGGGAGACCTTCACGCCCTCGAACGGCCTGGTCTTCTTAAATTCCTCTTCCAGCCCGTACAGCAGCGGCATATGTGATCTGACCCATTCGATCTTCTCGTGTCCGGACGGGGCGAGACTCAGGTCACGAATTTCATATTCAGCCATGAATATTGTTCCTCCTCATTTCCTCTCTTCATTTCTTATTCTATTTCTCTTCGCGTTCTGTCTGCGCGTTCACTTCTTCGATTCTTCTCGTTACGACTCTCGTTCTTAATCTCTGTCGGATTCTCAGGCCCGTCCTACTCAACAGTGACGGACTTGGCCAGGTTTCTCGGCTTGTCGATGTTCTCGCCGCGCTCTCTCGCCATGTAGTACGAGAAAAGCTGCAACGGCACGATGGCCAGCACCGGCGCGACCTCGTCCATGCAGTCCGGGATCTCGAGCACGTCCGTGCTGATCTTCCGGATGTCCTCGTGGCCCTTCTTCACCAGCGAGATGATGTGCGCATGGCGGGCCCTGATCTCCTCGATGTTGGAGTACATCTTAGGATAGAGGAAGTCCTGCGTCGCGATCGCGATCACGGTCGTCTCCGGCTCGATCAGCGCGATGGTGCCGTGCTTCAGCTCACCCGCGGCAATCGCGAACGAATTGATATAGCTGATCTCCTTCAGCTTGAGCGAACCCTCGTATGCGACGGAGGCGTCCAGGCCCCTGCCGATGTAGAAGACCTGCTGGCGGTTGTAGAGCAGCTTGGCCATGCTCTCGACGGAGGAGGAGTGGTCCAGGACGTCCTGGATCTTGTCCGGCAGCTGTTTCAGCTCGGCGATGACCTTCTGCGAGTACTCCTCGGTGATGTGGTCGTTCAGGCGGCCGATGTACAGCGCGAGCAGGTACATGCAGATCAGCTGCGTCGTGTACGCCTTGGTGGACGCGACGGCGATCTCCGGTCCCGCCCAGGTGTAGAAGACGTCGTCCGACTCCCTCGCGACCGAGCTGCCGACGACGTTGACGATCGAGAGGACCCTTGCACCCTTGGACTTGGCCTCTCTCAGGGACATCAGCGTGTCCAGCGTCTCGCCCGACTGGCTGACCGCGATGAACAGCGTGTGCTCGTCGACCAGCGGGTCCCTGTAGCGGTACTCCGAGGCGACGTCGACCTCGACCGGGATGCCCGCGAACTTCTCGATCAGGTACTTTCCGATCAGACCCGCGTGATAGGCAGTTCCGCAGGCGACGATGTCGATCTTATTGATATTGGCCAGGTCTTCCTTTGTCAAAGAAATCCCGTCCAGGTGCACGTGGTTGCCGTCGTCCAGGCGCCTTCCCAGTGTCTCGGAAACGGCCTTCGGCTGCTCGTTGATCTCCTTCAGCATGAAGTGCTGGTAGCCGCCCTTCTGTGCGTCCTCGACGCTCCAGTTGACGTGCAGAGAATCCTTGTGGACCGGCTTGCCGTCCTCGTCGAAGATCTCGATCCTGTCCGGCGTGCAGACGATCATCTCGCCGTTGTCGATCAGGTAGATCTCGTCCAGGTACTTCAGCAGCGGCGTCACGTCGGAAGCCAGGAAGTTGCATCCGTCACCGATCCCTGCGATCAGCGGCGTGTCCTTTCTGAACGCGACGATGCGGTCCGGCTCGTCCTCGCAGATCGCGGCGAACGTGTACGCGCCCTTCATCACCTTCGATGCCTCGTAAACGCACTCCTGCAGGCTCTTCTTCTCCTGATGCAGGACGCCCAGGATCTGCGCGATGACCTCCGTGTCGGTCTCGGAGCGGAACGTGATTCCGTGCTCCTTCTCCAGCTTCTCCTTCAGCTCCATGTAGTTCTCGATGATTCCGTTGTGGACGACGGCGATCTTCCCGTCCTGGCTGATGTGCGGATGCGCGTTGCCGTCCGTCGGTGCGCCGTGTGTCGCCCAGCGCGTGTGGCCGATTCCTGTCGTCGCATAAAACTTCTCGCCCGCAATCGCCTTCTCGAGGTTCGCGATCTTGCCCTTCTTCTTGCGGACGACGACGTGATCCCCCTCCAGGAGCGCAATTCCCGCCGAGTCATACCCTCTGTACTCCAGCTTCCTCAAGCCGTCAATGATGATCTCCTTGGCCGGCTGATGACCCGTATATCCAACAATTCCACACATAGCTGATTCCTTTCTGAATTTCCCTTTAAACCGCAGAATTCCCGATGCCCTTGAAGGCACCGGGGTTTCCGCTTCATTTTCCTTATTTATCCATTTTTTCCGCCGCCCCTAAGGCAAAATCCACCCGGGCAGGGAAACCACTTTTCTGCTGTTCGATGACTCCGTCAGACCGCCGAATGCGTCACCGCGCGTTCCGCAGCCCTACGTCCCGCAATCCCATAAAGATTACCCGGTCTGCACCATGTATACACGCCCCTGCGTCAAATTATGACTTCACGATGTGCACGCTGACCGTCTGCGGCGAGATGCTCATGTCCGAATACTTCTTCGAACACGACGCCGCCACCGGCAGGTCGTGCGTCCCCTCGCTGAGGCCGCCCGCGGCTGCAGACAGGCTGATGTCGCCCTTGCCGATCGCGTCGATCTGCGATTTCGAGCCGTAGACCGTGATCTTCACGCTCTCGCCCTCAACCGTCGCCGAGTAATCCGAGCCGAGGTCCTGAATCTCGACGTCCGAGCTGTCAAAGGTGAAGCTCTTCGATGATTCCGCGTTCTTGACGTGCACGCTGAGCTTCAGATCCTCGGAATCCGAGGCGAGCTGAACGCCGTCCGGCAGAATCGGCTCGATGGCGACGTCCTGATCGTGATCGATGTTCGAGATGTCGATATCCTTCGTGTCGATCTCGCTGATCTTTTTCAGGCTGGAGGACGGGCCCTTGATGTTGATGCGGTCCGGCGCGTCGTAGGTCTTGGTGCCGTCGCTGCCGCCCGTCACAGACAGGTTCAGCTTCACACTCTTCGTCTTATACAGCGCCGTCCGGATGTGCACGGTCTGCTGCGACAGGGTCACATTCCTGACCTCGTATCCCTTGCTGTCCACCGGCTTCAGGGACGCCGTAACAATCCTCGCATCACCGGTCAGCTGCTTCTTCTGGACTGTCGCGCGGACGTAGGAAACCTTCTTCACGAGGGACTCCGCCCCGCTCACCGTGACCGATGCCGGGCTGATGGACAGGGTTGTCGGCTCCTCGCCGCTGTCGTAGTTGCCCATGTAGCTGACCTGGATCGCCCGCTTCTGACTGACACGCTGCTCAACCCTGACCACGACCTTGGTCAGGCTCTGGTGCGTCGACTCCAGGCCTCCCGGTACATTCAGCTCGACCGCCAGCTCGTTGGTCCCGACCGCCGCATCCGACAGGTCGACCTGCCCGTACAGCTGGCTGGAATCCATGCGCGTAAACATGCTGCGCTTTCCGGAGAGAGTGACCGACATCTGCTTCTCGGAGACCGAGTAAATCGACAGCCCCTTCTCGACCAGAGTCTGCTCGTTCGTATACCTGATCGGGACGCTGTGGTACGTCTTCTTGATCCTCGGGTCGATCTCCCCGACGACGTACGCCCAGAGCGCGATGGCCACAATCAGAGAAATGATGATCTTGCTCTTTCTGCTATTCAGCATTCTTGTGGTCACTTCCTTTCTTCAGGCGCTCAAAGATCTTGCTGAACTTGAAGGAGTGATCCTCATCCTTTCCGGTCAGATACATGCCGAGCAAAATCTTCTCCACGTCTTTCTCATCCAGGAAGCGGCGCAGGCGTCCGTCCTCCGCGACAGAGATGATTCCTGTCTCCTCGCTGACGATCAGCACGAGGGCGTCCGAGCGCTCACTCACGCCGATCCCTGCCCTGTGCCTGGTCCCGAGGCTCTTGTTCAGGTTCTTGTTCTCCGTCAGCGGCAAAACACACCCGGCAGCGTAGATCTGGTCGCTCCTGATGATCACCGCCCCGTCGTGAAGCGGCGCGCCCTCGTAGAAGATGTTCCCCAGGAGCTGCGCGCTGATCTCCGCGTTCAGCCGCGTGCCCGACTCCGCAATGTCGTCGAGCGCGATTTCCCGTTCAAATACAATAAGCGCGCCGGTTCTGCTCTGAGAAAACTCACCCGCCGCGCTGGATATTTCATCGACAATATACTTGGCTTTCTCCGAATCGAGCTGTGAGATCGGCCCGACCGCGAACTTGCTGCGTCCCATGAACTCCAGCCCTCGCCTGAGTTCCGGCTGGAAGATGACCACGATGGCGAACAGCCCGAACGTGAACAGCCCCTTCAGCAGCCAGTTGATCGTATTCAGACCCAGGATGTCCGACGCGAAGTACGCGACGACGATGATCAGCAGTCCCTTTACCAGCTGCTGAGCCCTGGTCTGTTTGATGAATCCAAGTATTTTATATATGACAAAAGCGGTGATCAGGATATCCAGGACATCATTGATCCGGATACTCGATATAAGCGTCAAAATATAGTCCTTCATCACTGCTCCTTTCCTTCCAAGATATCTATCCTATTTTACAAGATAAACATTATTTATTCAAGGCGTGCAGCTTCCCGATCCCGCTTTCATCTATTATTTTTCCTTTATTTTTCCTTAATCAATACAGCCGTTAGAACTGCTGTTTTTCTTTTGCCATTCCCTCTTCACCGGTCTTCCGGCGGCGGACCTGTTTCTGCTTCTCCTTATCGAGGTACATCTCGCTGTCGACATCCATCAGCACCTCGTCGATGTTCTCGATCGGCGTCCTGACCGTGACGCATCCTAACGCCATGCTGATCTTCTCGCGGTCGTAGTCTCGGCGGAGATCCTTCATCAGCCTCCTCGCGTGCTCTTCATCGGTATTCTCCGCGAGATACAGGAACTCGTCTCCTCCCATGCGGAAGACGTGCTCCGCGTCTCCCCTACGGAGCATGACGCCGGAAGCATCCTGGAGCAGGCGGTCGCCCGCCAGGTGTCCCTCCACGTCGTTCATCCTCTTCAGGCCGTTGACGTCGCCGAAGACGAAGGTTAAGGTCTTTCCGTCCGGCATGTCCTCGATCTTCTGCAGGAACGCCCTTCGGTTTCCCGCGCCGGTCATGATATCCTTGCTTCCGGACTGCTGCAGCGTCTTGATCGTGTCACGATTCCTGAGCATGATCGCGAGGAAGCGCAGCAGCGTCAGCAGCAGGTTCCTGCCGGAACTGAACGCACGCTCGTTGGCGCCGATCATCAGTGTGTAGCCTACCGTGTTGCCCGACATCACCATGTGGCCGGAGATAACGTTATCCGCGCCGTTGAGCACGAAGTTGCGGTTGTCCCATCCTGAAGCAACCGTCCATTCCTCCCAGTCCTGGATCATGATGACCGGATGCACGGAGAACTGCTTGTGGAACGGCAGGACTTCCCTGATCGAGACGTCCTTCAGGCGGTCGATCGCCGGGACCTGCCCCTCCGCATTCCACTCGTAGGTGCAGCGGAGTCTTCCGTCCTCGCGCGGCTCGAACAGCAGCACGCGTGCCGCGTCCAGGCTGCTTCCGACCTTCTTGATCATCTTATTGATGCCGATATTCGGGTCCTGCTCCCGCATTCCCACGGCGATCGTGTCGTTGACCTCCGCCTCCTGGAACAGGACGCGGTTCGCCTCGACATCCATGTTGATGTAGTCCTGGATGTTGAAGCTCATCGAGAAACGGAGCTCCTTGCCCTTCCACGTCACCATCGTGTCGCGGACCATCTGGTCTGTGGACATCATCCTGCAGTGATGGAAACGTGATGCGAAGCGGCTGCGCTTAAGCTCCGCCGCATTGCAGTTCGTGCAAGGATTTTCCATGCCCTCGAGCACCTGGTAGCATTTCTTGCCCGAGCAGGAGAAGTCCATCGGCAGGGACAGCGCCTTCTTGGCCGACTCGTTCATATAGACCAGCTCGTGCGTCTCCGGGTCCGACATCACGACGTTCTCCGGCATCGTGTCGAACTTCTCGCGCTCGAATACGATGCGGTCTCCGGTGTAGGTCGACTCGCCGTAGTGATTGCGCCCGGCGTCGGTCAGACGCTCCTTCATCAGTGCGATCATCTCGTCTATGCTTCTGACCTCACGGCTCCAGACGACGGAGTACTGCAGGTACATCGTGCAGCTGTATCCCTCGATCTCCTTGATCGCGCGAACTTTGTCTGCAATCTCTTTCAGCCTTCGGTACACTTCCTCCGTATCCTGATACTTGCGGAAGAGGACGAAGCAGCAGCTGCCGATCCTTCCCACGGCACCGGTGCAGCCGGACTCATCCAGGATGATCTCCGTGATCTTCTTCAGCAGCTTGTTCCCCACGACCTCGCCGTAGGAGGACTTCAGGAATTCGTACTCGGCAACCTCCATCAGGACGCCGACGTAGTCCTCCCCGTGCGCGCGGAAGTTATCGCTGAACTGCACGCCCGCGATCATCGCGCCCTCGTAGTTCAGGAGTCCGGTCTGCGGGTCGACCAGCCTGGCCTGCCTGGCCTTCGCGTCATCCGCGTCGTCCCGGAAGTATCCGATCAGCCCCTGGATCTTATTTCCGTGGTAAACCGGGAACCGCGTCATCGGGAAGCGGCGCGGCCTTCCTCCGACCAGGCACTGCACGTACTCGTCTCTGGAAATTTCACCCTTTGTCAGAACGGCATCTTCCGTGCGGCGCGGCTGTGCACTGTCGATGAACCAGCCGATCTCCTCGTCTGTCCTTCCGATCAGTTCCGAGTCGTTAGGGAATCCGAAGTACTGGTAGAACGCGTCGGTCATGCCGCGGATGCGCCGGTCGGTGTCCTTCCAGTACATCTTGAGGTCGGACTGCTGGCAGATCGCCTGCAGGATATCGTCCGCGTACTCTTCTTTGACGTCTTTTTTCGTCGACAGAAAATAGCCGTACGAAGCTGCAAATTCTGAAAACTGCTCGTCCCAGCCTTCCGTATATTCGCTGATGACATCCCTGACGCTGACCAGAAGTGCCTTTTCCTTATTCTTATACGGGATCTGCACGTTGAATACGCACCAGTTGTAGTCCCCGTTCCTCTGCTTCACACGGAACAGCGATGCAGCTGCGCCGCGCCTGGTCCTGGCCGCCTGCGCGTAGAGCCGTTCCTGGTCCGCGAAGATCATGAACCGCTCCCGGTCTCCGCTGTAGATGTATCGTTTCGCATATTTCCGGATCGTCTCCGCGATGCCGTCCAGCTGCTGCCCGACATCCAGGTCGGAGATCATCGTCATCAGAAGCTTCACGTAGTCCTAGTCGTAGTTCATGTAGTAAATGCCCTGGAAGTCCGCCAGGATGTTCCGGAGCACCTTGTCCATCGTTCGGGAGTCCTGGATATCGTGGTCCGCCGTGATGTTGTACAGCTCCACGCGGAAGATCCAGATCCCCTCCAGGCCGGTGACCAGCCTCGCATTCAGACGCAGGTACTCACCGCGGTCGACATAAGTGAAGGATGTCTTGCGGTCCTCCTCATCTTCCGCCATGATCATCTTATCGATCATGGTCTTGAACTTGCGCAGCATCGTCATGTTGTTCGGGTCGCGCAGCGTGTGATTCGCCTGTGCGAGCCTGGTCGTTCCGACCGTGTGCAGCGTGTTCATGTAAGCGTGGTTCGCGTTGAGGATCTGGGCGTACTCGCCGTCGTAGACGACAACCGCCGTCGGGGTTTCTGAAAGCATATTGAGCAGACCCGCTTCATCAAAGACCGTCTCCTCGCGGCGCGTCTCCATCTCCATGCCGGTCTCCTTAAAGTGGCGGTACATGTCCTCGAGCGGCATCGGCCTGCAGTAGCAGTAGCCCTGAATCTTCTCACATCCTACATTCTTCAGAAATTCAGCCTGCGCCTCGTCCTCGACGCCCTCCGCCAGCGTGTGCACGCCCAGCGTCTTGGCCATCAGGATGATTCCCTCGATGATCTTCTTCCCCGTCGTGTTGAAGTTGCGGAAGAAGGCCATGTCGATCTTCATCTCGTCGAAGTGGTAGTTGTGCAGGACATTCAGCGAGGAATAGGCGCTGCCGAAGTCGTCCAGCCAGACCTGGTAGCCGATCTCGTGCAGGCGGGACAGCATGTCCATCAGGTGGAACTGGTCGTGCACCAGCGCAGACTCCGTGACCTCGATCCTCATAAAGGAACGCGGGATGTCGTTTTCCTCCACGGTCCGCTCGACGATCTCAACTGGGTTCATCAGGTCGAAGTCCAGCCTGGACAGGTTGAAGGAGATCGGGAGCATCGGCACGCCGTTCTTCTTCTGATCGCCCAGAATCTTTCCGACGCTCTGGATCATGAACTGGTCCAGCCTGTCGATCAGGCGCGCGTCCTCCAGGACAGGGACGAAGGTTCCCGGCGAGATCATGCCCATCTCCGGGTCGTTCCACCGCGCCAGGGCCTCCAGTCCGCAGACCTTGCCCGACAGCGTCCGGATAACCGGCTGGAAGTAGACCTGAATGTGGCCTTCCTCCAGCGCCCGGTTGAAGTTCTTCAGGATGTACATGCGCATCTCGAGAGAACGGCCGATCTGCTCCGTGTATACCGCGTAGTCCTTCCTGACGTCACGCTTGATCGTGTCACACGCGATCTTTGCCATGTCGAAGGCGTAGCGGACGGCCTCCATGGTTCCTTCTCCCTCCATGAAGCAGATTCCGCTCTTCATCATGACGCTCGGGTTGCCGATATATGCATTCATCTCACTGCAGACATGCTCGGCGTCGGCAAAGACATTCTCCGTCTCCACCAGGCCGGCGAACCCGTCCGCGGAAACGTGCGCGAACGCCATGTCCGGGAACACCTTGCGGATGACCTCTGCCGTCTTCTCCAGGCACCGGTCTCCCGCTCGGATTCCCTCGGAACGGTTATACTCCTTGAAATTGGCAATGTTAAAGTATACCGTGCAGTAATCGGTGACTGCCAGCGGGTCCTTAGCACTCTCTATTTTCTTCTTGATCAGAAGGAGCAGCTCGTGCATGCTCAGGAATCCCGTCAGGTCGTCCGACTTCAGTGCCCAGTTCCACTCTTCCTGCGGGACCAGGTGCATGATCCAGACGAGCCCGTAGTTCGGGACCTCCATGTGCCTAAACGCGCCCTCGAGGTGCTTGAGTTCATTCTTCTTGTTGTAAAAGCTGAACCTTATCGCGCGGTAGCCCTTCTTGTTCTCCGCCTCGGAGACAAAGAGTTCATCCAGCGAGACATAATCCTCCTCGCTGACCATCCCCCGGAAGGTTCCGCCCGTCCTGGCGTAGAACCCCTCCTCCGTCTCACATTCGTAAAGCTCCCGTATTCCGTCGCTGATGAAGAGGATTCTCTCCTTCATGTCCGTGGAAAACAGGCAGATTCCGCCCTCAACCTTGTCGTAATACTGGTGCAGTTCTCGTTGATTAAGCTCAATATCCATGGCCGTCTCTCTCAATTCGCATATCGCATATCTATAGGGTGTTAAGTTCATTCGTTCCGAGTCGGGAATGCTCCCCGATGCGGCATGCAGACGCTCCTGCTGCAGTTACTCCGCCGTAAGGCCGCGCTGCTTCAATACATTCACGAGTTCCTCGGCATAAGACGCGGCGACATCCATCGTCTCTGCCTCAACCATGACACGGATCAGAGGCTCCGTTCCGGACGCCCTCACGAGCACCCTTCCCTGCTTGCTCTTTCCCAGCTCCTGATCGATCTCCGCCGCGCGCTTGGTGAGCGCCTCGTCGTGCTGCGCCGCCTCCTTGTCCTTCACGCGGACGTTGATCAGCTTCTGCGGGTAGATCTTGACCGGTGCGGCGAGCTCACTCAGCGGCTTCTTCTTATCCATCATGACCTGCATCAGCTTGAGGCTGGTCAGGATGCCGTCTCCGGTCGTCGTGTACTTGGAAAATATAATGTGGCCGGACTGCTCACCGCCGATGCGGCATCTGTGTTCCGCCATATATGCGTATACGTTTTTATCGCCGACCGGGGTCTTGACGTAGTCGACGTCGATCTCGTCGAACGCCTTGTACAGTCCGTAGTTGGACATTACCGTCGTAACGACCGTGTTGGTCAGCAGCTTTCCTCTCTCCTTCATGTAGCGTCCGTAGATGTACATGATCTTGTCTCCGTCAACCAGGTCTCCGTTCTCGTCGACCGCCAGGCACCGGTCCGCGTCGCCGTCGTAGGCGAATCCGCAGTCCAGATGATTGTCGCAGACGAATTTCTGCAGTCCCTCGATATGTGTGGATCCTGCATTCCTGTTGATGTTCGTTCCGTCAGGCTCGTTGTTGATGACGTACGTGCGGGCACCCAGCGCCTCGAACACCGACTGGGCGATGCTCCAGGACGAGCCGTTCGCGCAGTCGAGGCCGATCCTCTTCCCACGCAGAGAATACATTCCCAGGGAGATCAGGTAGCCGATGTAGCGGTTCCTGCCGGCAATGTAGTCGACGGCTCTGCCGATGCCTCCTTTTTCAGCAAAAGGCAGCTCGTCGTATTTCTTTCCAAAGACTTCCAGATGGCCGTCCAGGTACGCCTCGATCAGGTCGATCGTCTCCTCCTCCATCTTCTGTCCGTTTCTGTTCAGCACCTTGATGCCGTTGTCGTAGAACGGGTTGTGCGAGGCGGTGATCATGACGCCGCAGTCGAACTCCTCCGTCCTGGTAATATATGCGACAGACGGCGTCGTCGTGACGTGCATCGTGTACGCGTCCGCCCCGGACGCGACCATGCCGGCGATCAGCGCATACTCGATCATGTAGCTGGAGCGGCGGGTGTCCTTTCCGATGACGATCCTCGGCTTCTTCTCGTCAGCTCCTCTCCAGCTGTACTCGAATACGCCGTCGTCCTCGTACCCCTCTCTTCTCCTGAGTTCTCCGAAATACCATCCCAGAAAACGTCCTACCTTATATGCGTGATCAGAAGTTAAATCGATGTTTGCTTCCCCACGGAATCCGTCTGTACCAAAATATTTTCCCATAATTGTATCAACACACGCAGTGCGCGTGCTCCTTTCCAGTCGTTGTGACATTTTTCTTCTTCATATAATTTATCACAAAACCGGATTTCCCTCAATATACGCACCCCTTACACGCTTCCATGCCCCTCGCATGAATCGCGCGGCGCTGCAGCCTGTCCCGCGGCATTCCGCAGCGCCGCGCCTCATTATGTGATATCTTCCGCGACATCATATAAAAATATTCTGAAACTTTTAAAGCTGGGGACAGCGCGGCGCGCCTGGTTGTTGCTGTCCCGGACACGCCGCGCTGTTAAAGAGTATATAGTGCTTTTATATATGAACTTCGAGGTTTAATACTGCGGAGACAGGAGTCCGTACTTTCCGCCTTTTCTGCGGTATACGACGTTGACGCTGTCGGTTGCGCTGTTCATGAATACGAAGAAGTCATGCTCCAGCATCTCCATCTCCAGGATCGCCTCCTCAACGTCCATCGGACGCAGGTCGAAGGTCTTCTCCCTGACGACGGACAGCTGCTCCGGCTCCTCGTCTTCGATCGGCTCATCTTCCATGAACTCGAACTTCAGAGCCTTGTTGTCCTGGTATCTCTTCTGCAGTTTTCCTTTAAAGCGCTTGATCTGGCTGGTCAGCTTGTCGACAGCCCGGTCAATGCCTTCGTAAATATCGTCCGTGACTTCCTCTGCACGGAATAAAGCGCCCTGTGCGTTGATTGTTACCTCGATCTTATCCTTTCCTCTCTCATGGGACAGTACGATGTTGGCCGTATTGTCCTCGCTGAAGTACTTGTCGAGACGGTCGAATTTCTTCTCGATCTGCTCTTCCAAGCGGCGATATGTTTTGTAGTTCTTACCTGTGATGTTATATTTCATAACGGCCTCCTTTACTTATTTGACACAACGGCGAGGTTCTGCCGCGGATCGGGACTCTCCCTGCACCGTGCGGTTTTTCCGCTCCGGGTGGGAAGCCCTTTCCTCTGTGTCTACGGTCATTATATCACCCTATTTCAATTATTTCAAGGTTCAGACTTTTTTCAATCTTGTATTCATGTGATCTGACTCTAAAAACGTTGAAAATCTGTCGTTTTCGGCCACCAATTTTATTATTTTCCGCCCCAAAAAGTCGTTTTTTCGCCCGGTTCGTTTCCAGATATTCCCTTTACACGGCTCTGACACGGCACAAAAATAGCAGTTCTTCGGCTGACCTGGTCTTTGCCCCCACACTTGCCTTTACCGGAATTTTTCCGAGGACTTACACCTAGGATACGCCATGCTCGCCGCCGCCTTGCGTACGGTTTACGTGGATCCTTTCGACCGTATCTGCCATGGACTTTCAACCACAGACCCGAAAAACTGCTTGTTCCATTGTATCAGCTGAGAGACGTCAATTCAAGCAAGTTTCCTCTTCACACGGTAGGTTTCTCTCCCCGAGTGCGGAATTTCCGCCGTTTTCGAGTTCATCAAGTGCGCGCGTGACCTGGTCCGGTGTGCCTTTGCCGACAAAGTTCATCCGTTCCTCAAACACATCGTCATTGATTTCCAACTTTTCAGAATTATATCCGTGTCCTGAGGAGAACTAGTCGTCGTACCTTGCGGCAAAAGCGAGGAACAGGATATCAGACGGACCTGCTGTCGAAATCACATCTGCCATCGCACACGCAGTCGCCCCAGTGGTAAAAAAATCGTCCAGGATCAACACGCGCCTGTCCCGCAGGCGCTCCTCAGCCCCTTCCCGCAGCGAAAACGCGCCGCGGACATTCTCCTCCCTCTCCGTAGGAGAAAGCCCGCGCATCGCCTTGGTCTCCCGGTTCCTGATCACCGCGTCGGACAGCAGCGTCATCCCGGTCCGCGCCGCAAGGTCGCGGCCGATCTCGTCCGTCTGGTTGAAGCCGCGCTTCCTGAGCCTGCTCTCGTGAACCGGCACCGGCACGATCACATCGAAGCTGAGCCCCTCCATGGCGAGCTTGTCCTGCATGATCTCCCCGATCGAATGGGCGACGTATTTTCGCTTGTTGTATTTCAGCGCAAAGATCATCGTTCGCTCGTAGATCCCGTACTGGGTGCACCGCATCAGCTTCAGCCCGTCCTGACGGTGGATGCCGCCGGCGTCCCACATCAGGTGATCAAGGCAGTGGTCACAGAGGCTGTAGGGACGCGTCTCGTCGATGATGTTGCCGCAGACGCAGCAGTACAGGGACGGCGGGTAGAGGAGGTCCAGGAAGGCCGCGATCAGCCCCTTCTTCCTGGTGCCGTTTCCGGTGACTTCCCTTTCCTCCGTACGCATAGCTTTTCGTCCTCCCCGCCGCTTGAGCAATATGGATCATAATGATCTCCGCAAGACCATGATCGCACATCCCCATACACGTGTCTATGAGAAGGCTTCCTACTTATTTCCAAAAATTTCTACGCAGCGGATGCACACCCTGTGGATAACTTCGCCGGGGAAACCCGTTGGAATTACACCATCTTAGCCACGTGCGGCCGCCGTTAATCATACACTTACTGATTTCAACATTTATCCACAGCCGTTCCTGAGCCTGACAGCAGCGCGCAGTGCGCACCGTGTCTGCGTCGGAGATGCAAATTACGCTAAAAACTGCTGCAGCTGCGACAAGCGCCAGCCGAGGCCGGAGTAGCGCAGCTTGTTGCGGTCGTTGTCGACCATGCCCTTGAGCGCCCGCTCCGTGCCGACCAGCACGACGGCGCGCTTGCCTCGCGTCACGGCCGTGTAGAGCAGATTCCTGGTCGCGAGCATCGGCGGGAACCAGGAGAGCGGCATCACGACGATCGGAAACTCCGAGCCCTGGCTCTTGTGCACAGTGATCGCGTAAGCGAGCTCTAGCTCGTCCAGCTGGCTGAAGTCGTAGTCAGCGTACTTATCCTCGTCGTAGAGGACCGTCATGCGCTCCTCCTTTGGGTGGATCGCCGTGATGTAGCCGACGTCGCCGTTGAAGACGCCCGCGCTCGCCTTGTCATCGCCGATGCGTTTCCACGTCAGCTGGTAGTCGTTCTTGATCTGCATGACTTTGTCGCCGGTCCTGAAGACGCGGCCGCGGCTCTTGTGCTCCGGTTTGTCCGGGGCGGGCGGGTTGAACGTCTGCTGCAGGATCTCGTTCAGCGCCTGCGTGCCGACGTTTCCCTTGTGCACCGGCGTCATGACCTGGATGTCCTTCAGCGGGTCCAGGTCTGTGTAATACGCCGTCAGGCGGCGCGTGACGAGCTGGACGATCAGGTCCTGCATCTGCGGCTCGGTGTTCCTGCGCATGAAAAAGAAGTCGCTGTCCTTCCCGTTGACGGACGGGTACTCGCCCTGGTTGATCCGGTGCGCGTTGACGACGATCCGGCTCTCCTCCGCCTGGCGGAAGATCGCGGTCAGGCGGGAGACGCCCGCGATGCCGCTTTCCATCACGTCGCGCAGCACGTCGCCCGCGCCGACCGACGGCAGCTGGTCCGCGTCGCCGACCAGAATCAGCCTCGTCCCCGGCGTGATCGCGGCGGTCAGCGCCTTCATCAGCATCAGGTCGATCATCGACGCCTCGTCGACGATGACCGCGTCGCATTTCAGCGGGTCGTCCTCGTTCTTGCCGAACGCCATGTTCTCATCCTCGCCGCGCGAATACTCGAGCATGCGGTGGATCGTCGAGGCCTCGCGGCCGCTCGTCTCCGTGATCCGCTTGGCCGCGCGCCCGGTCGGCGCCGCGAGCATCGTCTTGAAGCCGCTGTCGTCGAAGATGTCCAGCAGCGCGTGGATGATCGTGGTTTTTCCTGTTCCCGGACCTCCCGTGATGACCGACATCCCGCTCGTCAGCGAGGATCGGACGGCGTTCTTCTGCTCCTCTGACAGGCGGATCCCGGTCCGGCTCTCCGTCATGTCGATACTGCTGTCCACATCCGTGTCCAGTGGCTTCAGCTCGGCCGTGACGAGGCGCATGACCGCCCCTGCGACCTTCTGCTCCGCCTCGTAGTACGGGTAGACGTAGACTGCCTCCTCGCCCTTCACGCGGTCGATCATGATGCTGCCCTCGACCGCCATCCGGACCAGGACCTCCTCGATCTGCGCCCGGGTCAGGTCCAGCAGCTGCGCGGTCTCCTCGCAGAGCGTCTCCTTCGGGACATAAGAGCTGCCGTCTCCCGCGTAGTAGTTCAGCGTATATTTGACGCCGCTCTCGATCCTCATCTCCGAGTCCGGCGGAAGATTCAGCTTCAGGGCGATTTCGTCCGCCTTGCGGAACCCGATGCCGCGCACCTCGTCGGCCAGGCGGTACGGGTTCTCGGTGATCTTCGCGATCGTGTCGGTGCCGTAGGCCTTGAACAGGCGGAACGCGCGGCTCTGCGGGATGCCGTACTTCTGGAAAAACATGGAAACTTCCGCAAAGCTCCATTCCTCAGCAAACGACTCCGTGATCCTTGCCAGGCTTTTTTTGCCGATGCCGGTCACGCGGAGCAGCTTCTTCGGGTTGTCCTTCATGACCTCCAGCGTGTCCTCGCCGAACATCTCGACGATCGAATGCGCCGTCTTCCGCCCGATCCCCTTGATCGCGCCGGACGCAAGAAAACCTTCAATCTCATCCAGCGTCGTCGGCAGAACAGCCTCCGCTTCCGTAAACGCGAACTGCTCGCCGTACTTGGGATGATTCTTGAAGGTCCCCCGCAGAAGAAACGTGCTGCCCTCGGCGTTGGACGGCAGATTGCCGACAGCGGTAAACTGCTCGTCCTCCGTCTCCATGATGGCAATGGTGTACCCGTTTTCTTCGTTATGAAAAATGATGTCGGTAATGATTCCCTGCTTCTCTTCCATGGCTAATCATCGTTCTCAGGCTTGTAGATGCGGCGGTTGTCCAGCGTCCAGATCCTCTCCGAGAAGTGGCCCGGCTCCGTCGTCGCCAGCGCGTCGTACATGTCGAACAGGCGGGCGTCGAGGATGTCCAGGTAATGCAGGACCTCTCCCTCCGGGAAAAGCGGGCGGATCGGGCTTCCGAACTCCGGCTCGTAGTGGTGCGACAGAATCATCTGTTCCAGCATCAGCCTCTTCTCCTCAGGAAAATTGAGCTTCCTCGCGCGGACGTCGATGTATTTAACGCCCATGACCAGGTGCCCCAGGAACTGACCCTCCCTGGAATATCCCGGGGAAACGCCGTTCTCGTCGGACAGGATCTCGTCGAGCTTCTCGATGTCGTGCAGGATGACGCCCGCGCAGAGCAGGTCCTTCTTCAGGTCCGTGTATACACTGCAGACGCCGACCGCGTTCATCAGCATGCGCTTCATGTGGAAGAGCAGCCCGCCGAATTCCGCGTGATGGTTTCTGGACGCAGCCGGGTAGTACATCAGCCTGTCCTTGTTCTCACTGAGGACTTCCAGACAAAGTGTGCGCAGGTCCAGGTCCAGCATCTGTTCTGCTGTATTCCAGATATATTCGTACATCTTTCCGGAGTCCTCCGGGGCGGCCTTCACGTAGTCCGAGATGTCCAGCCCGTCCTGATTGACGGCGAGGCGGATCCTCTGCAGGCGAAGCTGCAGTGAGCCCTGCCACTCGGTGACCTGCGCCTTGACCTTGACCAGCTTCCCCTCCGACATTGCCTCCAGCTTAGGGATGTCCTGCGGCTGGACGTCCCACTTCTTCGCGGTGATCTCGCCCGTCTTGTCCCCCAGGGTGATGTCAAAATACTGCTTGTGATTTGCTCCGACACGGATTCCGCTCTTCTTCACCATGAAGAAGTCCATGAATTCCATGTCCTTTTTCAGTCCGGATGCGTAATACTGTTTCAATTCCTACTCCTGTATGTATTGGTTGTATTAATTATTTTCCGAAACGAGCTCCTGCAGAACCTTGTTCGCGACCGGTGCCGCGACCGTCTGTCCGAATCCGCCGTCCTCGACACAGACGACAAATGCGTACGGGTGCTCGTCATCGTCCAGGAATCCGTCGAACCAGGCATTCGGCTGTGCCCCGTTGACCTCGGCCGTTCCGGTCTTGGCGCAGATGTTCAGTCCCGGGAAGTTCTCGGCGCCGTACGTCTTCTCGACGTTGTTTCTCATCATCGACCTGAGCTTGGAAGCCGTAGATGCCTGGATCATGCGGTCCGTCGTCTTTCCCGTTGCAACGGTCGGCTTCAGGATGCGCGGAACGACCGATACGCCGTCTCTTGCGATCGCGCCCATGTAGACCATCATCGAGCACGGGTTGACCTGGTCCTTCCACTGTCCGATTCCTGCCCACGCGAGGTTGAACTTGTTGGACGGGAAGTCGAACGTTCCCTTGGCGTTGTGGATGCCGTCGATGTCGTACGCCGTCTCGAGCCCGACCTTCTTCGTGTACTCTGACATGATCTTGTTGCCGAGTTCATCAGAGAGCACGGAGAATGCGCAGTTGCACGACTTCGCCAGCGCGGAGGTGAAGTCCACCTCGCCATGCGGCTCGTCGCAGCGGATCTTCCAGCCGTTCATGTCGCGCACGCCCGTGCAGTAGTAGCGGAACGAGCTCAGGTCCTTGATATTCTCGATCGCCGCCGCGCTCGTCACGAGCTTGAACGTCGATCCCGGTGTAAGCGTTCCCGAGAGGAACTTGTTCATGTACGTTCCGGTCTGGACGTTGGACGTCGGATTCTGCGGGTCGAACGTCGGCTTGCTGACCATGCAGAGAATTTCTCCGGTCTTGTAGTTGTACACACCGACCGTGCCGTTGTGGCTGCCGAGCGCCTCATAGGCGACCTTGCAGGCCTTGGCGGAGATGGATAGATGAACCTGGTTTCCCTTTCCGCTCACGCTGTACGTTCCGGTCAGCAGATTGTAGCCGACCAGCCTGTCCTTGAACACCGACTCCGCAGAGGTCGAGACGTTTCCGCTCATGTCTCCGACGGAATGCGCGGTCGCCTCGCGGATGGCCAGGTCGCTGTTGTATTTGATTTCGCCGTTCTTGCCCTTGCCGTTGGACGCGAGCAGAACGCCGTTTCTGTCGTAGATTTTTCCGATTGCCAGCACGCCGTTGTGGTAAAGCTGCGAGTTTCCGTAGAAAGTCGCCCACTTATGGCCGTATTTGACGTAACGGAATGTAAATACTCCGAGTCCGATTACCAGCACTGCCGCAAGCAGAAGACAGATAATCGCCCGTTTCTCAAGCTTCTTCATAATGGTCTGCCCCCTCACTCGTCAGTCCCTGATCGTCCAGGCTGACTGCAATACTCGCGTTCTGCCGTGTATCCGCCGCCTTCACGAAGGCGAGCAGTCCCCACGACGCGATCATCGAGGTTCCACCCCCGGATACGAACGGGAAAGTTACTCCCGTCAGCGGCAGGAGGTCGACGGATCCGAAGAAGTTCAGGATCGTCTGGAACAGGAAGATCGTCGTCGCCGCACAGGCCGCGATCGTGTAGTAAGTCGACCTGCCGGCCCAGATGGAGCGGTACGCGAAGATCGCCAGGGTGACGATGGCGACGACCATCAGGATCGCGATGATCAGTCCCCATTCCTCGGCGACCGTGCCGAAGACCAGGTCGGTCTCGGAGGCAAAGATCGTGTGGAACCAGCCCTTTCCGGCTCCGACACCGATGAGTCCGCCGCTCGCAGCAGCAGACATCGTCCTCGTCTGCTGGAATCCGCCCGCGTTGGCATTTGCCGCCTCCCAGACGTGACCCCAGACGTCAAGACGCGCCGCGATGTAGCTCTTAAACCTGAGCACGACCATTCCGCCCGCGAAAGCTACGCCGACGATCATGATCAGGCGCGTGAAATCTCCGCTTCGCAGGAAGGAGATGACGAGGTAGGTCACGAAGAAAATCACGGCCGTACCGAAGTCTCCCATCTTGGCGAGGCAGAGGAAACAGAAGAACGCGAAGGCCGTGAAGACCATGGAGTTCTTCCGCTGAAACAGCTCATTCATCGTCGCGGCTCCGACCCAGATGAAGGCGAGCTTGACGATCTCCGACGGCTGCATCGAGAATCCGCCGAGCTGCACCCAGTTCAACTGTCCGTACTTGCTGGTCGCGAAGACCAGGTTGAACGCGAACAGCAGAACTGCCGCCGCATACATCAGATTCTTCACTTTCAGGGTCCTCTTCAGATCCCTGAGCCACGTACACATGAACAGGAAAAGCCCGACGCCGATCGCAACCGTGATGAACTGCTTGAACACCTGCGTCGGGAACCTGGTCGCGACGACAGAAAGACTCAGCGTCGACAGGAAAAACGCGATCGTCTCGATCTCGAATCCCCGCCGGTGCATGACCTTCATCGCGATGACATACGCCCACATGATGACCGCGAGTCCCACGAACGAGACCGTCACGGACGGCACGTAGCGCGTTCCCAGCGCGACCTTCAGCTGGACGACAGTCAGGAACTGAAACAGCGTGAGCGCCAGGAACGTCATCCACGGCGGCAGAATATGCGTGTACTCCGCACGCCGCCTGATGTTGTTCATGTGCTCCGCGACGCTGACTGGAAACAGCTCGCACGCCGTGCTGCCGAGCACGAGCTTGTCCCCCGCGCCGACGACGACCGGCTTGTACGGGACAGTCTTCTCCCCGTTCACGAAAGCGCCGTTCCTCGACCCCAGATCCATGTAGGTCCAGTATCCGTTGTTGTCACGTACGAGCGTCCCCTGATTCCTGGACACGCTCATGTCCTCGAGCTGAATGTCGCAGCTCGGTGCCCTGCCGATCGCATTCTCCCAATGCGTGATCGGAATGTTCCTGCTGCCCTCGATGTGCAGGTAAGCCCATACCTCCGACGGGCTCTTGCTCCTGAGCAGCGCGATGATCGCGCGGATCAGGATGAAGGCCGCAAGTAAAATAAAAATCCACCTGGCCGCAGCGGTGTACATCAGGCTCGCGGCATGGCCGGATTTAACCGTCGCGACACCCGCACTGTACATCATGTGGAACCAGTCCTGGATTCCTCCCAGTAAATTAGATATCATATGCTCTGTCCTCTGCTCCCTGAGGCGCATCGTTATTAGGCGATGTTATTGAAATCCGTGCATTCCGCGCACATCATTCTCTCCCACCGCGTCACGCGCCCGTCACTGCAGCGAAAACTGTATTCGCGCAAATATTATATCACGAATACCATACCTGTGCCAAATGGGCGAACACGTTAATATAACGCGTTCAGAATATACATTCCGCCGTTTTCCGCACGCAAAACACCGCCGCCCCTGATAACCTCAACGATGTGAGGCGTGCCGGGGCGGCGGATTACAATCCTTTAACTTAATAGTTAATATCTAATGTTTCAGCTGTTTTCCAATAGTTCACACGCACATTAGTTAACTGATTGGGCTGCGGTTGATACTTGTCCATTCACCGACTGCCGCATGCGGCCGTCGATGGACTGACCATTGGTAATAACTGATTTTGGGCGTCGTTTACCGGACATTGCGGGGCAGGCGCAGTCGATTGACCGCTGCCTGCCGGCATCCCAACTGAGCGGCGCCCGCGTTTTTCTGTTACTGCAGTGTCGCCATGTACAGCAGCGTGCGGACGAGCTGGCTGACGTAGCTCATCTCGTTGTCGTACCATGCCACGATTCTGACCTCGTAGATCTTGGTTCCGCAGCGCTGTGCCAGCGTCTGTGTCGCGTCGAACAGCGATCCGTAGTGCATGCCGATGATGTCGCTGGAGACCAGCTGCTCCTCCGTGTATCCGAAGGACTCGTTGGCAGCCGCCTTCATCGCGGCATTCAGGCCTTCTACCGTTACGCTCTCCGTCGGATCCTTCAGTGTCGCGTCCAGGATCGTCAGGGAGCCGCTCGCTACCGGAACACGCTGAGCGGAACCGATCAGCTTTCCATCAAGCTCCGGGATGACTGCTCCGATGGCCTTTGCCGCACCGGAACTCGTCGGAACGATGTTGATCGCGCCGGCTCTCGAACGGCGGAAATCGCCCTTCCTCTGCGGGCCGTCCAGGATCATCTGGTCGCCGGTGTACGCGTGGATCGTGGTCATGAATCCCGTGCGGACCTCGCGGTAGGTGTTCAGGACCTTTGCCATCGGTGCCAGGCAGTTGGTCGTGCAGCTCGCGCCGGAAACAATCGTGTCCTCAGGCGTCAAAGTCTTATGGTTTACGTTATATACAATTGTCGGGATGTCGCTGCCCGCAGGCGCGGAAATCAGGACCTTCTTGGCTCCTGCGTCCAGGTGTGCCTGTGCCTTGTCTTTGCTCGTAAAGAAACCGGTACACTCGAGCACGACGTCCACACCGAGCTCGCCCCATGGGAGATTGTGCGGATCCGGCTCGGACAGGACACGGAATTTCCGGTGTCCGACATACAGATACTGCTCATCATATGTTACGTCGGATTCGAACTGTCCCTGCACGCTGTCATGCTTCAGCAGATATGCCAGCATCTTGGTGCTCGTCAAATCGTTAATAGCTACAACTTCCACATCGTCCCTGCTGCAGAGCTGTCTGAATGACAGGCGTCCGATGCGTCCAAATCCGTTGATCGCAACTTTCATCATATATCCTATGCTCCCTTCCCACGCTGAACGCGGCTTCACCCCGCCGCCTCACTTCTTCTCCGGAGACGGCCTCTCATATCTTGTTATTATACCATAATTACAAGCCAAAAAAGATAGTCAAAGTAAATAGTTTACACATATTTCTATTTTTAAATCGTATGTCCATCTGTATCCTGCACACTCGTGATCGTGCCGCCGCCCAGGACGTAGTCCCCGTCGTACAGCACGCATGCCTGTCCCGGCGTGATGGCGCGCTGCGGCTCCCGGAATTCTACCACTGCCTTGTTTTCAGACAAAGGATGAACGACCGCAGGAGAAGCCTTCTGCGAGTAACGCACCTTGGCCTCCGCGCTAATGTCCATATCCGGGCTCTCGATCGCGGACCAGTTCATGTTTTCCACGATGAAGCGGGAATGGAACAGGTCGCTGTTCTCGCCCAGGATCACGCGGTTCGTCTCCATGTCCTTCTTACAGACGTACATCGGATGCGGCAGGGCGAGCCCGAGCCCCTTGCGCTGGCCGATCGTGTACTTGATCATGCCTTTGTGCTCACCAAGCACGTGTCCATCAAAATCGACGAACTCCCCTGGCGGGTATGTTTTGCCCGTAAACCTTCTGATGAACGCCGCGTAGTCCCCGTCCGGCACGAAGCAGATGTCCTGGCTCTCGTGCTTTCTCGCGTTGACGAACCCCTGCTCCTCCGCGATCCTGCGCGTCTCCTCCTTATGCATGCCGCCCAGCGGGAACAGGACGTGCGCGAGCTGCTCCTGCGTCAAAGAATACAGGACATAGCTCTGATCCTTATGCCGGTCGACGGATTTCTTCAGAAGCCAGCGGCCGCTGCCCTCATCGTGCTCGACGATCGCGTAGTGTCCAGTCACGACGTAGTCCTGCTGCAGCTCCCTGCCTCGCTCCATCAGCCTCTCGAACTTCATGTAGCGGTTGCAGTCGATGCACGGGTTCGGCGTCTCCCCCGCCTCGTAGGCGTGGATGAACCGGTCGATGACCTCCTTCTCGAAGTCACCTGAAAAATTAAAGACATAGTATGGAATTCCGAGGTCGAACGCGACGTTCCTGGCATCCTCGATGTCGGAGAGGCTGCAGCAGGTCTTGTCGCTGCAGACGCCCGCGGTCTCGTTCTCGTACAGCTTCATCGTGACGCCGATGGTCTCGTACCCGGCCTCCTTGGTCAGGTACGCCGCGACGCTGCTGTCCACGCCGCCGCTCATCGCGACCAGTGCTTTTTTCATCGTATCTATTCCTTTCTGAGTTCCTGCGCGACGTCCCTCAGGACGTCACAGGCATGATCGATCTCTTCTCTCGTATTCATGTAATTCAGCGTGAAGCGCAGGCTGCACCCGGCCTCCTCCGCGGTCCTTCCGATCGCGGTCAATACATGGGACGGCTCACTCGCCTCCGCCGAGCACGCGGATCCCGCCGCGGCGCAGATCCCTTCCTGGTCGAGACGGACCAGGAAGGCCTCATTCTCGAGACCCGGGATCGTGACATTGCAGTTTCCCGGCAGGCGGTTAACGGTATCGCCATTCAGGAAGGCGCCCGGGATCTCCTCGATGATCCTTCCGATCATGTGATCGCGGAGCCCCTGCTCGTACGCGCGCTCCTCTTCCATGGACTCCGCCGCGAGCTCCGCGACCGCGCCCATGCCGACGATCGCCGGGACGTTATGCGTGCCGGCCCTGAGGCCGCGCTCCTGCGCGCCGCCGTGCATCAGCGGCTCCGGCAGCAGCCCCCGCCGGATATACAGGAATCCGACGCCCTTAGGCCCGCCGAACTTGTGCCCGCTCGCCGACAAGAAGTCGACGCCGAGGTCCTTCACGTCCACCGGGATGTGGCCGACGGCCTGAACGGCGTCGGTGTGCATCAGCGCCCCGCCCGCGTGCGCGATCTCCGCGATTTCATGAACCGGCTCGATCGTCCCGACCTCGTTGTTCGCGAGCATGACCGAGACCAGGCGCGTGTCCTTTCGCATCGCGGCTTTGACGGCCGCAGGATCCACGCGGCCGCTGCCGTCCGCCGGCACGACCGTCACGTCAAATCCCAATTTTTCCAGATATTCCGCCGGCTTCAGCACGGCGTGGTGCTCGACCGCGGAGACGATCAGATGGCCGTGAAATCCCTGATTCTCCCGGAATGACGCAGGGTCCATCAGGTGCTTGATCACCCAGTTGTCCGACTCCGTCCCGCCGGAGGTGAAAAAGATCTCCTTATAGCCCGCGCCGACCAGCGCCGCGATCTTCCGCCGCGCCTTCTCCACCGCCGCGCCGCAGCTTCGGTTCAGCGCGCTCCTGCCGAACGGATTCCCGTACTCCTCGTTCAGGTACGGGAGCATCGCGTCCAGCACGCCCGCTCTCAGCCTCGTCGTCGCTCCGTTGTCCAGATAAATCATGCTTCCTCTCCATCCCCTGTCTCGTACTTCTTACCTGCGTTCTCTGCCTGCATGCATAACGCAGGCTTATGTTTATCATAAATTTCATGCGATGACGCATGTGATAGTTCATTCGAAATGTTCTTCTCCGCCTCCGCGGCCTCGCCCGGGCGGAAGATAATCATTAGAAAGTATACCACATACAGAGGAAATTAAAGAGGAAACGGCGGAATTCGCGGATTATCGTGTCCCCGCCCGCATTTCAAGCCTGCCAGCAGAAAAAAAGACGCACGCCCGGGGAAGGTGCATGCGTCTTTCGCAATCTGTTATTGTGTATTTTGTCGGATCCTTGAGGAGACTATTTTGCCTCTTCCAGCACCTTGCAGATGAAGTCGTAGATGTGCTGGGTGGACTTGATGGACAGCTTCTCATTGACGGAGTGAACGTCCGTGAGGTCCGGTCCGATGGATACGGCGTCCAGGCCCGGCAGCAGGGTTGCGAGGAGTCCGCACTCTACGCCGGCGTGCATGGATACGAGCTCCATTTCCTTACCGAACATGTCCTTCCAGATTTCCTGCATGTGGTCTCTGAACTTGGACTCCAGGACGAACTCCCATGCCGGGTACTCGCCGGAAACGGATGCCTTGGCGCCCAGGTGGCTGCAGACCCACAGCAGGCGGTCCAGGACGTCGCGCTGCTCGCTGCTGACGTTGCTTCTGACGAAGGTATCCAGGTGCAGGGTGTCCAGCGTCGTCGTGACGATTCCGAGGTTCAGGGAGGTCTCTACCTGTCCCGGGATCGCGTCGTTCATGCGCAGAACGCCGTTCGGCAGGCTTGCAAGCAGGGTGATCGCGTGGTCGGAGCACTCTCTGGTCAGCGGCTCCCAGTTCGCGTACTCTGCGTCTGCAGGGATCTCTTCCAGGTCGATGTGGATGTCCGGATCAGCGAGGACGAACTCATTTCTGACGGTCTGCTCGATGTCCGCGATGATGGTCTTAGCCTGCTCGACGTCTCCCAGGGCTACGGCAGCCGTGGACTCCTTGTTGATCGTGTTGTCCATCTTTCCGCCGAACATGGAGATCAGGCGTGTGCAGCCGGCGTTCGCCAGCGCGATCAGGACTCTCGTGACGAGCAGGTTCGCGTTCGCTCTGCCCTTGTTGATATCCTGGCCGGAGTGTCCGCCCAGCAGTCCGTGAACGTGGATCTGGCGTCTCTCCATCGTGCACTCGCCCCTCTCGAGCGGCAGGTCAGCCAGGAAACTTCCCGCTCCTGCGCATCCTGCCGTGCATACGCCCTCCTCCTCGGAGTCGATGTTGATCATCAGGCGGCCCTTCAGCATGGACAGGTCCTTATCCTTCAGCGCGTTGGCGCCGACCATGCCGATCTCCTCGCCGGCCGTGCAGAGGAACTCTACTCTAGGGTGCTTCAGTTCCTTGGAATCGAGGATCGCCATCGCCATTGCGACTGCGGCGCCGTCGTCTCCGCCGAGCGTCGTGCCGTCAGCGGTGATCCAGTCGCCGTTTACGATCAGGTCGACGCCCTCTTTCTCCATATCCTTCGTTGAACCCGGTACCTTCTCACAGACCATGTCGCTGTGACCCTGGAGGATGATCGGAGCCGCATTCTCGTAGCCCGGAGTCGCCTCCTTGATGATGATGACGTTGTTCGCCTCATCCCTGTAGTGCTCCAGCCCGCGGTCCTCGGCGAACTTTACCAGGTAGTCCGCCATCTCGTCCTCGTGGTTGGACGGTCTTGGGATCTTCGTGATCTCTTCGAAGAAATGAAATACCGACTTTGGTTCAAGATTTTCTAACATTCTTTTACCCTCCTCATTTTACGATTGCTTCATTCCGTTTGACAAAAAAACACCGGCACCCTGAACCGGCCTCGCATCCTCCCCGTGCCGACATCGCGAAAATGATGCGGCTGCATCCGGCGGCGGCAGGTCCACTTGAGGGAACTATCGTCTTCTTCTTTGTATACTTAATACATAATTAGCAGAGTGCTCAATATTCTTTTGCTCTCACTCATCCATTGTAAATTCTTCTGAAATGTTAATCAATCGGATTCAGCAAGTTTTTTCCATTCAATCCGGTAAATTTTCTGCCGTTGGGCGCGCACACAGAGGAAATGCATAAAAATACCGCCCCGAGGAACATACATCCCCGGAGCGGCGCGGCCCTAAGGCCAATTTATACACGTTTATACACAGAATTTTTACTTGCAGATTTCATACACAGATGCACGGGCCAGATGGAGAATGTGCACTGCCGCGCGCGCCGCGGGGCAGAAGCCCGTACAATAATACCCCTGTTGTGCGATGAACTTCTCGATGAACTACTCGCTTAATTACTCTTCGAAGAGCGGTGTGGACAGGTATCTGTCTCCGGTATCCGGCAGCAGTACGACGATTGTCTTGCCCTCGTTCTCCGGTCTCTTAGCCAGCTCGATGCCTGCCCAGACAGCAGCACCGGCGGAAATTCCGACCAGAGCGCCGTCTCTGTGGCCGATCTCGCGGCCGACCTCGAACGCGTCATCGTTCTCTACAGGGATGACCTCATCGTAGATCTTGGTGTCCAGTGTGTCAGGAACGAATCCTGCGCCGATTCCCTGAATCTTATGCGGTCCGCCGTGTCCCTCGGACAGTACCGGGGAAGAAGCAGGCTCTACGGCTACGATCTTGACGTCCGGATTCTTGGACTTCAGGAACTCGCCGACTCCAGTCAGTGTTCCGCCTGTACCAACTCCAGCGACGAAGAAGTCGACATTCCCGTCCGTATCCTCCCAGATCTCCGGACCTGTTGTCTCCTTGTGCGCCTTCGGGTTTGCCGGGTTTACGAACTGTCCCGGGATGAAGCTGTTCGGATTCTGCTCGTGCAGCTCGTCCGCCTTAGCGATCGCGCCCTTCATTCCCTGAGCGCCGTCTGTCAGGACAAGCTTGGCACCATAAGCCTTCATCAGCTTTCTTCTCTCGATGCTCATCGTCTCCGGCATTACGATGGTCAGGCTGTAGCCTCTTGCTGCCGCAACTGCTGCGAGTCCGATTCCTGTGTTTCCGGATGTCGGCTCGATGATCTCTGTGTCAGCCTTCAGCAGGCCCTTCTCCTCAGCGTCGTCGAGCATCGCCTTGGCGATTCTGTCCTTAACCGATCCGGACGGGTTGAAGTACTCCAGCTTAGCGACAATCTTGGCCTTCAGGCCATGTGCCTTCTCGAGGTGTGTGAGCTCCAGTAAAGGTGTGTGTCCGATGAGCTGATCCGCTGATGTGTAAATCTTAGCCATAATGATTGATCCTCCACAATGATTGTAAATACCCTAAAAATTAATCTCTAATTTATTAATCTGAATTATTGATACACCTTAGAAACGATGTAAAACACACATTTCCTGTATGTTGATTGAATTATATTCCTATAAATCCTGTATGTCAATAGTGTTTATAGGTTTTTATTAAACTTTTTTTTGTTTCCCCTCCATAATTCTCCTGCCCCCGTTCATGCCCCTCAGACAAAATCCACGCCCAAGCCCACAAACCGCCCCTGATGTGCAGCCTTTCCCGGGCCGAAAACAGGCGATCGCCGCCAACTCCCGACAAACCCGCCGAACCCCGACGAACCTGGTGAGTCCCGATGAACCCTGATGACCCACGGAAGCAGCGGCAGGCAAAAACAATAAAAGAGAGGCCGCCTTTGTTGCAGCCCCTCTCGGAATTTCACATTTTAAATTTTGCAGCATCCTGCCGTCCGGGCTCTCCGCGCGGGCCGGCCTTACCTGGCAGCTCCTGACTAGATCACGTAGAAGTCGCCCTCGTCCCCGCGGTTCGCGAGGTCGCCGACCGTGATGCCGTCGAAGTACTCGTTCGTCATGTTGTAAAACTTCTCCCACATCGGCAGGGTCTTGCAGTCTGCCGCGCGCTCGCACGGCTGTCCGCCGCCCTCTAAACAGGCGACCGGAGCAAGGTCTCCCTCGACCTCGCGCAGGACGTCGCCCACGGTGATGCTGTCCGGATCCTTGGCCAGGCGGTATCCGCCGCCCTTCCCCCTGTGGCCGGAGACGATCCCCGCCTTGGAAAATACGACGATGATGCTCTCCAGATATTTCTCACTGATCCCCTGGCGCGCCGCAATCTCGCGAAGCGGCGTGTATTCCCCGGAATCCTGCTCTGCCAGATCGATCAGGACGCGCAGTGCATAGCGTCCCTTGGTTGAAATCTTCATTGCCATTTGATGACCGCCTTCCTATCGAATCGATTTTATTCTCTTCTCGTTACAATCCCTTGGTTTCCGCGCCCCCGCAGAAGCGAGGTCCGCCGAAAATAATGAAGTAAAATATGTTAAGTATATAGATGCCTCAATATTATCTTATTATTACCTTAAATATACCATACTGCTGGGATTATAACAAGTTTAACGGTAGGTTTTAGGCAAAATAAAAAAAGAACCGGCAGAACGCCGCAGCTGCGGTCATCCTGTCGGTCCCTGTGTACTTTGTCTAATCAGCCGAAACGGCCGAATCGAACGGATCCATCAATACGGACAATACGGACGGATCCCGGGAAGCTACTGAACCTTGTGGCCGGTCAGCTTCTCGAACGCCTCCTCGTACTTGGCGATGGTCTTGTCGATGACGTCCTGCGGGAGGTTGTAGTCGCTGTCCGGGTTGGCCTTCAGCCAGTCTCTGACGAACTGCTTGTCGTAGGACGGCTGGGACTTGCCTGCCTCGTAGCCCTCGAGCGGCCAGAAACGCGAGCTGTCCGGGGTCAGCATCTCGTCGCCGATGACGACATTGCCGTCCTTGTCCAGTCCGAACTCGAACTTGGTGTCCGCGATGATGATGCCGTGCTCTCTCGCGTACTCCGCGCACTTCTTATACAGCGCGATCGTGTTGTCGCGGATCGCCTTGGCGTACTGCTCGCCCTTGCCCGGGTACTCCTTCTCCAGGACCTCGATGCACTGCTCGTAGGAGATGTTCTCGTCGTGGTCGCCCAGCTCAGCCTTGGTGCTCGGCGTGAAGATCGGCTCAGGCAGCTGCTGGGATTCCTGCAGTCCCTCCGGGAGCTCGATTCCGCAGACCTTGCCGGTCTCCTGGTAGCTCGCCCATCCGGATCCGGTGATGTAGCCCCTGACGATACACTCGATCGGCAGCATCTCCAGCTTCTGGCACATCGTGCTCCTGCCCTCGAACTCCTCCGTCTGGAAGAATTCCGGCATGTCCTTGACGTCGATGGAAATCAGGTCGTTCGGTACGATGTCCTTGGTGTAATCAAACCAGAACTTGGACATCTGGGTCAGGATCTTGCCCTTTCCGACGATCTTGTTCTTTAAAATATGGTCAAATGCGGAAATGCGGTCTGTGGCAACCATAATCAGGCTGTCGCCGTTGTCGTAGATCTCTCTGACTTTTCCTGCCTTTACCGGTGTAAACTCCTTCATGCTATTCTGCCTCCTGCTCTAATCCACTGATGTAATAGGCTGTATCATCAGCCGCAGGAGAATTTAAGAAGACTCCCGCGGCGTGTGATCGATGTTGGTTTTCCGTGACCGCCGCAGCCCCTGCTGCGGCCCTGCCTGACGTCCCCCCGTCAGCTACAGGTTGTTCTTCTCACGGAAGTCGTCCAGGAAGGATGCGTCCTTGAAGTAATTGATCTTCATGGCCGTCTTCATCTCATCCATGGTCTGTGCGGCAACCTCGCGGGCGGCTACCGTGCCGTCCTTCAGCACCTGGAACACGTAGTCCAGGTTATGCGATAAATCTTCTCTTCTCTCTCTGATCGGACGCAGGGTCTCCTGCATCACCTCGTTCAGGAAACGCTTGACCTTGACGTCACCCAGTCCGCCGCGCTTGTAGTGCGCCTTCAGGGCGTCCAGGTCCTCGTACTCCGGCAGGAATGCCTGGAAGTACTCCGGCTTGCAGAACGCGTCAAGATAGGTAAATACGGTGTTTCCCTCAATCTTTCCCGGGTCCTCCACGCGCAGGTGGTCCGGGTCGGTGTACATGGACATGACCTTCTCACGGATCGTGTCCGGATCGTCGGCCAGGTAGATGCAGTTTCCGATGGACTTGCTCATCTTATTCTTTCCGTCCGTGCCCGGCAGGCGCATGCTCGCCTTATTGCTGGACAGCATGATCTCAGGCTCGACCAGTGTCTCTCCGTAGATCATGTTAAAGCGGCGGACGATCTCCCTCGCCTGCTCCAGCATCGGCTCCTGGTCCTCTCCGACCGGAACGGTGGTCGCCTTGAACGCGACGATGTCGGACGTCTGGCTGACCGGGTAGTTCAGGAAGCCGACCGGGATGCTGTTGTTGAATCCCCTGAGCTGGATCTCGCTCTTGACCGTCGGGTTTCTCTCGAGACGGGACAGGGTGACTAAGTTCATGAAATAAAAGGTCATCTCCGTCAGCTCGGATACCTCAGACTGGATGAACAGCGTCATCTTCTCCGGATCCAGGCCTGCTGCGAGGTCGTCCAGGGCAACCTGAAGGAGGTTGTCGTGGATCTTGGACGGATTGTCGAAATTGTCCGTCAGCGCCTGCGAATCCGCGATCATGATGTAAATTTTATCGTATTCTCCGGAATTCTGGAGCTCGACACGATTGCGGAGCGATCCGACATAGTGACCGATGTGCAGCTTTCCGGTCGGACGATCGCCCGTAAGAATGATTTTCTCTCCCATTGATGAATACTCCTTGGTTCATGTTATACATTATCCATGATATTTTACCGCAAACCTTATGTTTTGTCACCATGATCTGCGGCATTCCCCTGTTTCCCAGGCCGTTTCCAGGCAAAGTTTCCCTCATCCGCGGGTTTCTCCCTGCCTGCGGTATTCGCCTGCCGGCCGGCCCTCCCCGGACAAAGTTTCCCCTTGCCTGCGGATTTTACTTTATCTGCGGTATTCCGTGGCTTCGTCCACATATTCCTGGGACGCGTCACGGTTGTCCTGGATCTCGGCCTCGGTCAGCGGGCGGCGGATCTTGGCCGGGCTTCCGAACGCCATCATGCCGTCCGGGATCTCGGTTCCCTGTGTCACGAGCGCGCCGGCGCCGATCAGGCAGTTGTTTCCTACCTTGCAGCCGGTCATCACGACCGCGCCCATGCCGACCAGTGTGTTGTCGCCGATCGTGCAGGCGTGGATGATCGCGCTGTGGCCGATGGTCACGCCGTCCCCGACGCGGATCGGCTTGCCCTCCTCGGCGTGGAAGACGCAGTTGTCCTGGACGTTGCTCCGGTCGCCGATGTCGATGGAGGAGCTGGTCGAGCGCAGGACCGCGTTCGGCCAGACGCTGGACTGCTCACCGATTCTGATGTTCGGACCGACCAGGCGCGCCCCGTCCGCGATGTACGCCGTGTCCGCGAGGACGGCCGATTCGGCGACGGTGGCGGTGGATTCGACAGTTGCTTTATTTTCATTATTGTTTTTCATGATTGACTCCTTTAATTTCTAGTGTATGCATATATTTCTATTATAGCTGGATTTTATAACGGGATTTCGGTTATGTACATGTGGACGTTACGTAAACCCACGGTACTGGCACGACGGCGTTGAGACTTGACCGTTCAGCTCCGGAAAATCCGAACGATTTCGCCGATACGAATAATAGGACCGGCGTTTCGGAAATGGGCGTTCGGGTGGCCATCAGGTCCGGGGCGTGTGCAGGGGCGGGTGGTTTTTTTGTCCTGTGAATATTATACCGCAATCGCCGCAGATTCTCCCCAGGATTTCCGGAAAACGGCGGGGGAAAGCCGCTTATCCTTGAAGATGAGGCCGCTGCGCGTTAAAATGTTCATAGATATGTTAAAACCAAGCAGCAAAGGATGTGAATAGATGATTTATTCAACGGAAGTAGAAAATATGTGTCCGATCGCGAAGGGCGCATATCACGGACCTGCTCCGATCCCGGAAGAGGGAGAATGGGTTCAGGTCAAGGAGATCAAGGACATCAGCGGACTGACGCACGGTGTCGGCTGGTGCGCGCCGCAGCAGGGCGGATGCAAACTGACGCTGAATGTAAAGGACGGCATTATCGAGGAGGCGCTGGTCGAGACGATCGGCTGCAGCGGCATGACTCATTCCGCGGCTATGGCTTCGGAGATCCTGCCTGGAAAGACTCTGCTCGAGGCGCTGAACACGGACCTCGTATGTGACGCGATCAACGTCGCGATGCGCCAGCTCTTCCTGCAGATCGTCTACGGAAGATCCCAGACCGCGTTCTCCGAGGGCGGACTTCCGGTCGGTGCGGGTCTTGAGGACTTAGGTAAGAATCTGCGCAGCCAGGTCGGTACGATGTACGGCACCAAGGCAAAGGGTTCCCGCTACCTGGAAATGACGGAGGGCTACGTCAACCGCCTTGCCGTCGACGAGAACGACCTGATCATCGGCTATGAGTTCATCAACCTTGGAAAGATGATGGACTTCATCAAGGACGGCATGGACGCAAACGAGGCATTGGAGAAGGCTAAGGGTACATACGGAAGATTCGACGAAGCGGCGAAGGTTATCGACCCGAGAAAGGAGTAACACATGGCATTATTCGAAAGCTATGAGCGCCGCATCGACAAAATCAACGGCGTACTGAAGGAATACGGCATCGCCTCCCTGGAGGATGCTGAGAAAATCTGCAAGGACGCGGGCGTCGACCCGTATCAGACGGCCAAGGAGGTTCAGCCGATCTGCTTTGAGGACGCGGGCTGGGCTTACGTCGCGGGAAGCGCGATCGCGATCAAGAAGGGCGTAAAGACGGCCGCTGACGCAGCCGAGGCAATCGGCATCGGACTGCAGAGCTTCTGCATCCCGGGCAGCGTCGCGGACGACAGAAAGGTCGGCATCGGCCACGGAAACCTGGGCGCGATGCTCCTCAGAGACGAGACCAAATGTTTCGCCTTCCTCGCAGGCCACGAGAGCTTTGCCGCGGCTGAGGGCGCGATCGGCATCGTCAACAACGCGAACAAGGCCCGCAAGGAGCCTCTCCACGTCATCCTGAACGGACTCGGCAAGGACGCCGCGCAGATCATTTCCAGAATCAACGGCTTCACGTACGTCCAGACCAAGTTCAACTACAAGACGGGCGAACTCGCCATCGTTCAGGAGATCCCGTACTCCAAGGGCGACCGCGCGCAGGTCCGCTGCTACGGCGCCGACGACGTCCGCGAGGGTGTCGCGATCATGCACCACGAGCACGTCGACGTCTCCATCACCGGAAACTCCACGAACCCGACCAGGTTCCAGCATCCGGTTGCGGGAACGTATAAGAAGGAGTGCATCGAGCAGGGCAAGAAGTACTTCTCCGTCGCATCCGGCGGCGGCACCGGCCGCACGCTGCACCCGGACAACATGGGCGCGGGCCCGGCATCCTACGGCATGACCGACACGATGGGCCGCATGCACTCCGATGCGCAGTTCGCAGGCTCCTCCTCCGTCCCGGCACACGTCGAGATGATGGGCTACATCGGCATGGGCAACAACCCGATGGTCGGCTGCACCGTCGCATGCGCCGTTGCGGTGGAAGAGGCGATGAATAAGTAAATCTAAATTAAGCAGACCTTAATAGCGATAGCGAAAACAGCGAAAAAGCCACTGCGCGCGAAGGAGGAAATGTCCTTCGCGGCGGTGGCTTTTTGGTTTTTGATTGTTGTTTTCAGATTGTTGTTTTCGGATTGTTGTTTTCGGATTGTTGATTTTCAGGTTTAGGCTGTCTTCGCCTCCGGAATGGACGGGCGGAGATTGGAGCGCAGGTACCTATATTGAAGGAAATGGAAGACTGGACATCATTGTATACTCCATGCACCACATATTGGCAAAACCAAACAGCAAGAATGCTATCGCTGCACGTCCATTTCAGGAGAAGTTCATACCTGAGCAATTAATTAACCTTTTAAATTGTATTCTTTTCTGTATGACCGCAAATTATTCTTTTTGGTGGAACGCGATTTACGGAATTCCATAATAGCGAAAAACCGACGTCACTACATAACAGGTTCTAAGAGCCACTTTGCATTATAAATTTATCGTTATTTTAATTTATTGTACTCTCGGAAATTCATCTGCCTCCCACACCCTTTTCAGGCAAAATATCGTCCGCGGCAAATCAATAGAGTCTTGATTTTCGACGTATTATACAAATATACGTTTAATTTGAGCACATGTTCATCGCCGCGGACACATCCAGGGGATATCCGGACCACACCAAGACGCCCGCTGACCATTTTCATCCAGTATCAGGTCCATTTTAATTTGTCAGACTACTTCTCCCTCTTTCTGACAGTGAAGAAGTTCCACCAAGGAGCAGAATAATTCACATTGCAGAAATTCGGAAAAGCCGTTACACAAAAGTTCATTAGTTTACGTCCTGCTGAAAAACAATCGGCCAAAATTCCCCTTGCAGGGATTTTCCATTGATACAATCTATAGTATACGGGATGCCGATCTCTCAGAGGGTCGCTCCTGCCTGTTCACTTGATCATTCAACGGGGGTATGGCGCGTCGCCGTTAGGAAATCAGCCTGTTCAGTGACCATTTTCCCACATTTCTGGAGGCGAGTGGGAAAATGGAGGTCTAACGGTGGTTTTTCCCAAATTTCAATGATATGATCACCCTAAAGTAGACAGCAAAAAGATCGAAATCTACTTTAGGGG
>CAIFEY010000013.1 GCA_903789635.1 uncultured Eubacteriaceae bacterium | reverse complement strand
ATCACAGGTGGTCATAAAGTTGCGAACAAGTGGTCAGATCACGAATAATATACAGTCCGCTAGCAGCGCCGCCGCCGGCTATAAATCAAATTTCTCGTTCAGCCGAAACTTTTGTATACACTGCCGGCTATGATTAAAATATGATCTCAAGCCGAAGATCTCCGCGCCCAAAGGCGGGAAGAGCGCGCATGAGCGGGCGCGTATCGCGGGAATTTAGGATAAGTCCAGGATACAACTGGGCGATCTGCATATTAATACAGACTACGTGATCACGGCGGCGAACAGAATTTCGGCCATGTTCCACAGTCGGATAATAGCCGAAATCCCGCTGCTCTGGAGCGTGTGGACCGTCTGGCGAACTTCGGTACCACGAAAAAAATGAGTTATAGTCGGGAAAAATCGAAAACTTTCCGGCTCACGGGAATAATTACGATATAGCCGACAGAAATGGTAATTATTGGATTCCATCCGGCCCGTAATTACCATTTAATGGTGCATACAGTATCCCTAAAGTTCCCCCGCCGCGCCCTTCAATTATTCCATCAGCGCGCGGGGGAAACCATCGAAGGAACTCGGTCGAATTCCTGAGACCGAGTTCCCACCTTAGGTCGCGGCATTTGACATTTTCATTTGCCGCGACCTGCCGCGGCCCAATTCCAGCTTTCAGAAGGGCCGGCGGCCCCTCGCCGCGCGCTCTCTCAGCGTTTACGGCGCGCGGCGAAAAAATCGGAGGAACTCGTCTGGCAGCGGAGGACGAGTTCCATCCGATTCCACACACGCGGTCGGGCGATCATTAGCTTTGAAATCGCCGGACCGCACCTGCGCGGGCGACGGTCCGAGCCGCTTGATCAGCTGCGTAGGCGAATCGGACGGTCGCCCGGCGCAACAAAGAAACCCGACGATCGCGTCAGCGAAGTCGGGTTTTAACCGTCGCCGTGCTTTTCATTCTATTGGCACGGCGCTCAATCCCGATTCCGAGCTCCGCCGAGGAAGCGGCGACCTTACCGCCGCCAGGCGGCAACTACAATTGGAGAATCCGACGCGAACAGCGGAGGATTCTCTCACCATCATTAAAATCACAGAAATCGGGCGAGCACCCTGCGCAGCACGATTTCTACCTTCGGCCGCAAACCCCATGGTTACACGCGGTCGCTGCAAATTGGCGGATACGACCACCAGGGAGCATCCGCCCTCCTTCTATAATAATCCAGGCAACTGGACCCGCTCGCCCGTTCGAAGTCCAGTTGCTACCATCTCCCGCTGCCCGCTTCTTACTTTCCGCCCGAAACGCTCAAAAGCAAGAACTTTCCCGAAATGGTCGTGGATTTTCATTTTATTCCTTTAAATAAGAAGCGTCCTTCCCGCCTGACCAGCGCAATCTGAAATTGTCAGACAACTGCCCGGGTTATTTCTTGAAAATTTGCGGTCGCTGCGCCGGGGTGAGATCGCGGCGAAGGGAATCCGCACCGTTTTCCGTGATAACCGTGTATGTGATGACTGCGGATTCGCTGTCAAACGGCAAATCAGAACGCATATGTGATATAAGATGTCTCTCGCCGCGATGGATCAGGCGGCGCAGAGACAGATCCGGTGCCCGACGCGCTTCTTATTTAAAGCAAAATCGCGAAAATCCACGAAGTTTTTCCATTTCTTCTTGCTGTTGGAACGTAATCAGGGAAAGTAAGAAATTCCCCTGATTGACAGGGATTTTGAGTGCACCTGAGACGGGTAATTTTTCACCTTGAATGTGATTATTATACGGGATACAGTATACCTCAAGTTCCCCCGCGCGCTTTCCCCCCGATAAGCAAACGCAGCAAACCAGTTTTGTGCCTGGCGCGTAAATTTTGTCCCTCCCACAGAAATATCGAGTGGGGATTTCGTTTCCCGAGGGAAAATTTGGTTGAAGGGGACGGATTTCACAGCGCTGGATCGGGCGGAAATTGGGGAACGATACAAAAAAGATATGGTAAAATCTAGTTAAAAAATATCATAACTTAGCCAAACCCCGTTCGGAGTGCTTACAAACGCACCAAACCATGAGGGTGGTAGAGAAAACGATTTAATTGCGCGCGCTGTAATCGTTGGAAATGCTAGAAAAGGGATAAATTGCGGTATGTTTTTGTATATAAATAAATACACGTATAATTGTGTTACGAACCCAAAAATACGGCGGATTTTCGTTGCCTCTTTGATTATATTTGATAATCTATTGACATAAATTGCGGGTTAAAATATTCTTAAAATATCAAAAGAGGTTAATCGAGATCCGCGCTGGACCGTGCGGGACCGCAAGGGCTGCGCAGGATCGAAATAAGGGAGATGGTGTGATGCCGGAAATGACGGAGAAGTTAAAACAGTTCTGTGATCAGTCGAAGGTACTGATCATCACGGGCCATTACGGCAGCGGAAAGACGGAGATCGCGATGAATATTGCGATCGACCAGTCGCAGCGGGACGACCGGCAGGTTGCGATCGCGGACATGGATGTCGTCAATCCGTATTTCAGATCAAGGGATTACGGGTCGCTGTACGAGAAGTACGGGATCCGCATGATGGCGAGCTCCAAGGCGGCATCGGATGCCGATCTGCCGACGCTGCCGGCGGAAATCCGCGCGGCGTTCGATCAGGAGGGGCTCTTCACGGTTTTCGATGTCGGAGGGGACCCGACCGGGGCGCACGTCCTGAGGGGCTACCGCCGCTGGCTGGAGAGTGTTCCGTACGCGATGCTGGTCGTCGTGAACGCGAACCGTCCGGAGACCGGAACGCTGGATAAGGCGACTGCATATATCGAGGCGATCGAGCAGGCGAGCGGTCTCAAGACCACGGGAATCGTCGGAAACACGCACCTCTGCCGCGAGACGACGGAGGAGGAGCTCCTGAAGGGCAGGAAGCTCTGTGAAGAAATTCACGAACATACTGGTCTGGACATCGTATGCCACACGGTGGAGAACGGCAAGTTCCCATCGGACGGGGAGGATGTCTATCCGATCAATATATATTTAAAAAAACCCTGGGAAGTTTAATTCAGCTGTTGAACAGGAGGTGTACAGCACATGGAAGCCAAGGTTACATTTAACACCGACAGGTGCAAAGGATGTGAGCTGTGCGTAACGGTATGTCCTAAGCATATCCTTGCGTTAGACATGGATCACACGAACATTAAGGGATATCATCCGGCGGGCATCATCGATCAGAGTCAGTGCATCGCATGCGCGAGCTGCGCTAAGATCTGCCCGGATTCAATCATCACGGTTGAGAAGTTTTAGAAAGGAGTGAACTGCTGTGGCTAAGGAATTATGGAAAGGTAACGAAGCGATCGCGGAAGCTGCGATCAGAGCGGGCTGCACAGCGTATTTCGGATATCCGATCACTCCGCAGAGTGAGATTCCGGAGTATATGTCTCTGCATATGCCGCAGTCCGGCGGAGTATTCCTCCAGACGGAGTCTGAAGTTTCAACAATCAACATGCTGTACGGTGCGGGAGGATCCGGTGTCAGAGTTATGACGACGACATCTTCTCCGGGATTCGCGCTGATGCAGGAAGGTATGGGATACCTGGCAGGTGCTCAGGTTCCGTGCGTAATCTGCAACTGCATGAGAGGCGGCCCGGGACTGGGAACGATTCAGCCGGCACAGGGCGACTACTTTGAGGCTACCAGAGGCGGCGGAAACGGCGACTATGAGAACGTCGTTCTGGCACCGAGCAACATGCAGGAAGCCGTCGACATGGTTCAGGAAGCATTCGACATCGCGGATCAGTACAGAAACCCATGTCTCCTCCTGATCGACGGACTGATCGGACAGATGATGGAGCCGATCGAGTGGCACGAGGTCAAGCACAGAGACCTTCCGCCTAAGGACTGGGCTACAGACGGCCGCAACGGAAGAGACCACCACAACATCATCAATTCCCTCTACATTGATCCTGTAGAGTGCAATAACTTCAACACAGAGCTTCAGAAGAAGTTCAAGCTGATGGAAGAGAACGAGTGCCGCTGGGAAGAGACCGACTGCGACGACGCTGAAGTCGTACTCGTAGCATACGGTACACCGGCAAGAATCTCCCTGTCTGCTATGGAAGCGCTGAGAGAGCACGGCGTCAAGGCCGGACTGTTCCGTCCTAAGACGGTATGGCCGTATCCATACGAGGCTCTGCGCAAGATCTCCAAGCAGGACTCTGTCAAGAAGTTCCTCGTCGTAGAGATGAGTGAGGGTCAGATGATCCAGGACGTAGAGCTTGCCGTTCAGGGACGCAAGCCGATCGAGTTCCTGGGCCACGCCGGAGGCGTTATGCCGACGGTAGAGGAAATCGCTGAGATGGCGATGAAAGGATTAAAATAAGGGGGATAGTGATATGGCAATCGTATATCAGAAGTCAAAGGGACTGACCGATACAGAACTTCATTACTGCCCGGGATGCAACCACGGTATTATTCACAAGCTGGTTGCTGAGACCATGGAAGAGCTGGGAATCATCGACAAGACCGTCGGTGTCTGCCCGGTAGGATGTTCCGTATTCGCATATAATTACTTCGCCTGCGACATGCAGGAGGCTGCTCACGGAAGGGCACCTGCGGTAGCAACGGCAATCAAGAGAACGCATCCGGATATGCCGGTATTCACATACCAGGGCGACGGAGACCTGACCTCCATCGGTGCTGCAGAGATCGTTCATGCGGCAGCTCGTGGTGAGAAGTTCACGACAATCTTTGTCAACAACGCAACCTACGGAATGACCGGCGGCCAGATGGCACCGACGACGCTGATTGGACAAAAAACAACCACCAGCCCTCTGGGAAGAACCGTGGAGCAGGCTGGTTACCCAATCAGAGAGGCTGAAATGCTGGCTACACTGGACGGCGCTGCATACGTCGCAAGAGTCTGCGTAACCGACATCCCGAACCTGAACAAGGCTAAGAAGGCCATCAAGACTGCGTTCCAGCGTCAGATGGACGGCGACGGATTCACGTTCGTCGAGGTTCTGTCCACCTGCCCGACCAACTGGGGACTTTCTCCGGTCGATGCACTGAAGTGGCTGAAGGACAACATGATTCCTTATTACCCATTAGGCGTAATTAAAGATACAAGAGCGGAGGGATAAACATGAAGAAGCAGATTACAGTATCCGGTTTTGGTGGACAGGGTGTGCTGTCAATCGGTAAATCCCTCGTCGAAGCCGGCATGAGTGAAGGACTGGAAGTAACCTGGGCACCGTCTTACGGCCCGGAGATGCGCGGAGGCACAGCGAACTGCTCCGTCGTTATCTCTGACCAGCCGATCGGCTCCCCGGTATTCACACACCCGTCAGAGCTGATCGCGATGAACCTTCCGGCACTCGAGAAGTTCGAGCCGAACGTAGAGGCTGGCGGAATGATCATCGTCAACAGCTCCGTCGTCGATGAGAAGGTAGAGAGAACCGACGTCAAGGCATACTACGTCCCTTGCGTCGACATCGCAACTGAACTCGGAAACACCAAGGTAGCCAACATGGTTATGCTCGGCGCATACGTCAAGGCGACCGGCGCCCTGAAGGTGGAGACCGTTCAGGAGATGATCAAGGGCATGTTCACCGGACGCAAGGCTAAGCTCGTTCCGCTGAACATGGAAGCATTCCAGAAGGGAATGGATTGTATCAACTAGGACCAGCAGCTCTTAGCTGACAGGGTTTACAGGGAAGATGATTCTTAGGGAGCCTCTTCCCGTTTTTTTGTGCGCCGCCTTACGGGATGAAGAGGGGGCGACGGGCGGCAGGAAACGTAGGATGGAATGATACCGGGGTGGGGGAGGATACTGGGGACAGTTGAGGTATACTCCATGTACCATTTACTGGTAATAGTGAGGGCGAGTGTGCTGTCGCCGCGCCGGGAAAGCTGACACGGCGGCCTGGAATTTGGGAAAAGAGGTGAAAAAGCACGCATTTCCAAATGTTAAAAAATTAACTGGGAATATAAGGGTCTATCTGCGAAATTCCCAAATCGCCTGCGAGGGAATCTGGAATCGATATACCCTATAGGGGTATATGCGAGGCAGTGATTACCGGCAGGCGAGGGGAGCACCGCCGCCGTCGCTTGGAAACGGACAACAGCACGACCACGTTGTTTGGCGAATTGTGCAGTTTGTCCAGAAAGATGGCGGCGGTGCAGTCGATGTCTGCGGGCGCAATGGTCAAATCGGTGATCGCGCTCTGCCCGCAGCGGCTAATGCGCCCGCCGTCTTCTCCGGGATTTTGGAAAAATGGACTTTCGGCGCCGTCCTTCCCAACTTTTTTGAACCGTTTGGGAAGTGGCCGACGAACGGGCATATTTCCCAACGACGGCGCGTCATAACCCCCGTCGATCCAGGTGATCCAGGCGCTGAGAATGCAAATGAGCTATCGAATCTGTAAGAAAATGGTGCATGGTGTATACATGTGTCCCGTTCCCGCCGCTCCCAATTGAGCGAAGAATGATCATGGAGATGGTGGAACGGCGAGAGCACAATTTCGCTATCTGCTCTGTCAGAAAGTGGTGTATGTTGCATACATTTGCCTCAAGCAGCTGTCGCCCCTTCTTCGTCCCTTCGTCGCCCCGCCGCGCCGCCCTCCCAACCATTAATGATAATTAAGGAAATCGCCTCCCAATTCTTGCCCGGGATGTCAACAAAAAATCCGCGATTATGCTATAATAATTACATCTGTCTAAGTGGGGGCCCGAACCGGACGCCGGGATTTCAACCGGAGGAGCGGGCGGCCGCGGCCTTTCCGCGGCTTTCGCATGACGCGGCTGCGGCGGCTCAGCCGGCGCAGCCGCAGCGGGACGGCCAACGCGCAGCCGGGCGATCGCGCAGCAATGCGCCGCGCCGCTCAGTCCTATGACTGAGCAGAATGCGGGCGCGCTGCCGCAGGGCAATGCGGCTTTGGAAATGTCCACGCTAGGACGGAAAAGGGAAAAAGAGATAATCAGCCGTTACCTGTTCATTTCACGAGAAATATGCGTAAAGCTTAAAATAAGTGAAGCTTAAGGTAAAGTTTTGCGCGAATGGCCGTGGATGGTAGCCGTGAATGGTAATTGTAATAGGAATGTAAGGGCTGTGAATGTTAATGCAGAGATGAGAGGGGAACAGCGATGTATTACGCTGAACGCTATACAGTAAGCAGCCACGATGTGGACGTGAACAACAATATCAAGCCGTCGAACCTGCTGAGGTTCATGCAGGAGACGGCGAACCGGCAGATGAGGGACAGCCACCCGAGCTATGAGGAATTGTTTTTCTCGGGGAAGTCGTTCATCATCACGAGGGTGTCGATCGAGGCCTACCAGCAGATCCATCAGTACCAGGACATCGAGGTCAGGTGCTGGGTTTGTGAAGGGAAGGCGGCGACCTTCATCCGATGCTACCAGATCTGGAGGGGGAAGGAGCTCTGCGCGAACGCGTATTCCGAGTGGGCGCTGACCGACATGAAGACCGGCGGGCTCGTCAGGACGACGGACGTCGACTTCTCCAGCTACGAGACGGACGAGGTGCTCAAGCTGGACCTGCCTAAGCGGTTCCGCATCCCGAAGGACCTCGAGCTGAAGAAGCTCGGCACAGAGAAGGTTCTCTACAGCAACGTCGACCTGAACGGGCACATGAACAACACGTACTATCCGGACATGCTCTGGAACTTCATTCCGGACATCGAGGAGAAGGCGGTGACGTCGCTGAACATCCGCTACGCGCATGCGGCGATGCTGAACACCGAGGTCGAGATCCGCGGCGCCGAGGCGGACAGCAGCCTGTCCAAGGACCCGCGCGCCCAGCAGACGTACGTGCTGGAGTCGTCGTTCGACGGCACCAAAAACGTCGAGGCCGTGTTCGGGCTCCGCGATTTGGAGGACCCGCTTTGGGACGAGGAGCAACTCCGCGAGCTGACCCATTCCCAGCCGAGCCGCAAGGAGTCGATCTTCCGCGCGTTCAAGTAGGTCCTTTTGCGACAAAGTCCGAACCGACCATCAGGCAGGCGCTGCCTGCGGTCCAGACAAAATCCGAACCGCCCGGGAATCAGGCACTTTCTGCTGTTTATCCGGCAGCCAGTCGAAGGAACGTTCTTCATTAGATTTGGAACGCCGTTCGGAATGTGGTTCGGAACATCATTCGGGCAGACTCGTACGCCATTTGATACAGTGATGAAAAAATCAAATGAACGGCAATAAATGATCACAAGATATTAATATACTAAGATTTTATATGTGGGCACTGCGCCCGCGGCCGCGCCGGAATGCGCGGAATGCCGGCGGAGTAGGAAAACCCGCCGCGCACGACGCACAGCCGCCTGCAGCGTTAAACTAAAACGAATATAACGCACGAAAAAAGAGAGAATCAGAAATCACGAGGTTGAAATAAGGAAATTAATGAGGCACAGCAGAGGAGAGGTAGGTATGAAGTTTATTAAACGCGCCGGGATTGCGGTGATTGCAGGAATTGTAACGATGATGATGCTGCTTCCGTCCGCGGAGATCGCGTTCGCGGCACCGACATCAGGAAGTCAGAGCGGAAGCTCGTCGACGAGTTCCAGTTCCCAGAGCAAGGGCACGACGACGTCGGGTTCGTCAACCTCCGGCAGCACCAGTCAGAAGAGCGGGGGCTCTTCAAGCTCTTCCGGAACGTCCGGATCTTCCGGATCGAGCTCGAGCAGCTCAGGCTCCGGCAGCACCTCTGGTTCGACGAACACCTACAGCCAGGGAAATTCCTCGACCTCCGGAAGCACGAGCACGTACGGGACGAACAGCTCGACAACGAGCGGAACGACGTCCACGACGACGGACAGCACGAGCACGACGGGGACGTCGACGTCTTCCTCCGGCTCTGCCAAGCACCAGACGAACAAGGCGAGCTACAGCCTGGATTCGCTGTCCGATTACTACTATGACAGCAATCAGAAGGCACAGAAGAGGAACAAGGACGCGATCGCGATCAGCTTCACCGGCGGAGACGCCGCGAGCATCGCTTACATGAGCCGCATCGCGACCCTGTATACAAACGAGCAGAAGGCCTATCCGGTCTCGTTCCTGATGGACACCGGTGACGCGTCCTCCGCGGCGCCGCTCTCCGCGATCTTCAGCTCGCAGGCGCCGATCTGGCGCATCATGGGATCCGCCGGCTACGACGCGGCGGGAATCGGACAGGGAGAGTTTTCCTTTGGCGCGTCCAGCCTCGCGTCCGCGCTGAACAGTGCGGTCAGCAGCTCGGAGATCGTGCCGTACCTGTCCTGCAGCAACGTGACCGTAAGCGGTTCGCTGAAGAAGGCGTATTCCAACTTTGGCATTGAGAAATACACGGTAATCACGAGATACGGAAAGAAGGTCGCGATCTTCTCCGTCATCTCTAAGAGCGCGTTCGAAAAGGCCGGCATCAAGGGCGTGAAGTACAGCGACTACGTCCAGGCGGCCAAGGACGAGGTCAAGACGATCCAGAAGAAGGAGAAGCCGGACCTGATCGTCTGCCTGGCGAACACGACGGATAGGGGATCTTTGACGGAGAGCAGCAGGCTCGCGTCTGTTTCCGGGCTGGATCTGGTTTTGACCGGCGGCGGAAAGGGAAACGTCAGCAAGGGAAGTTCCGACGAGGCTACGGTCGTCCAGAGCACGGACGCGTCCTCGCTGAACACGGTCGTCTTCAAGACGAGCGGAAGTTCGTATAAGTACAGCAAGGTCGTCATGAGCAAGCTGAGCAAGGAGAGCGCGACCGCGACGGTGACGTCCCAGGTCGAAAAGTTCGAGAAGCTCAGCGACAGTGCGTACTTCTCCAAGTATGGCCTGTCTTACGCTAAGACTGTAACCAGCAATACCATCGATTTCGGAAGTACGAGTGATCTTTTGTCGAGCAGGACGGACCTCGGATTCACGAACCTGCTGACGGACGCGTACCTGTACGCGGCGCGCAATATCGCGGGGGTCAACCGCACCAACATCGTGTCGATCATGTCGCCTGCGGCGGTCTCAAGCGTGTTCGCGAAGGGCACGCTGACGTCCGGGGACGTGTACGCGGACCTGGGAAAGGGCAGCAGCGCGGGAACCTCCGGGCAGTCGCTGAAGTACTTTTTCCTGACGGGCAAGGAGCTGCAGAACGTCGCGGAGCTGACCTCCACGGAGTATAAGCAGGATGCGTCCAAGCGCCTGTATTTCGGCGGCCTGACGTACATCTACAACCCGCACCGCGTGCTGAGCAACAAGGTCTACCAGTTCCGCCTGATCGATCAGAACGGTAAGGCGACAAAGGTCGACAGCAGCAAGAAGTACCTCGTCGTGGCTGATGAACAGGCGGCGTCGGTGCTGAAGACGATTGCCAGCGGCCACGGACAGTCGCTCTCCGTGACGATGAAGGGCCACAGCGGCGAGGCGCTGAAGGAAGCGCCGTATCTGAAGCACAACGGATCGGTGATCAAGGTCTGGGGCGCTGCGGCGCGCTACCTGAAGTCGATGGGTTCGACGATTCCGTCCAAGTACAGCAAGTCCGGCGTGCGCATGGTTTACGACGGCAGCATCCTGCCGAGCCACATCTTTAAGGAGACGAACGGCGTCGCCGGCGTCATGATCGCGATCGCCGTGATCATCATTGCGGTCGTCCTGCTGCTGATCATCCTGATCGTCCACATCTTCCGCGGAGGAAGGGGCGGACGCGGCGGTTTCGGCGGAGGCGGAGGCTTCGGCGGAAAGCGCAGGCACGACAAGGACATCTTCGGAAACGGCCGCAGAAGGAACCGCTTCCCGAGGAGGAAGAAGAAGGAACGCTCGATTTTTACGAATAAATAAGCATAAAATCGCTTGTTTATCGCATTCACGAAGCATAAGTATTACGATTATTTAACATAAAAAAAATATGATGTTTCCGCTTCGGTTTAATTTTACGTGAAGTGGGAAATATATCGGCGAAGAGGAGCTGCGGATGCGGCCCCTCTTTTTTTAATGCAGTGATTGCAAGGGTTACAGGCGACGAGCGGGTGGAATGGCGTTGATGCAGTCAGTGGGTGATGAGTTTGTATTTTGTTGAAAAGTGGGGGGAAGTGGTGTAAAATGGTGGTGTATTTAACAGTGGATAACTGGATCCTGAGATCGTGTACGAATATTCGTACATTGCAGGCGGTTATCGCAGGTGTGTTTTTATTCATTTCGATGCATCGGCGAAACCGACTGAGGAAAATCCAGGAAATCCCGGGAATCTCGGAAATTCCGGAAGCTCCGGAAATCACGGAAATCCCAGAAATCACGAAAGTCCAGGGAATCCCGGAAAGGATGCGTGTCAGCGGTGTTCATGGGGACATACTACAATTCCATAGACGCGAAGAACCGCATGATCGTTCCGTCCCGTTACCGGGAGAAGCTCGACGGCGGCTGCATCCTGACCAAGGGGATCGACACCTGCCTCGAGATCTACTCGATGGACGCCTGGGAGAAGCTCGAGGAGAAGATCGCGCAGCTTCCGGGTTCGGACCCGGCGGTCCGCTCGTTCATCCGCCACTTCTTCGCCAATGCGGCGGAGTGCAGCTTTGACAAGCAGGGCAGGATCGTGATCCCGGCCGAGCTGGTGCGCTACGCGGGCATCCAGAAGGAGCTCGTCACGATGGGCGCGATGAGCAAGATCGAGGTCTGGAGCCGCGAGGTCTGGGAGACGCCGGACAACGAGGGCAGGATGGACTCGGACGAGTTCGCCGAGGCACTGAAGAAATACAACTTCTAATGACTTGTTATAGAAATACAATGTCGAGACTGGATAGTGCAGCCTCTGTGTGCACACATGCAGGTTCTGGTGCAGCCGACAGACCACATATTATATAGATAGTGTTTTTCACATCAACATTACTGTACATCAACTTATGCCATTAACGGCAAGTAACGATATTTAACGTTTTAACGATAACGAACGATTTAACGACAGAAAACCTGCCTCGCGCGGGCTTAGGATCGCCGGCGCGGCCCATGAGACCGCGCGATCGGCAAATGGAAAGGGAGAAGCATGGAATTTCACCACGTTCCGGTCATGCTCCGGGAATGCATTGACAGCTTGAATATTGATCCATCCGGAGTCTACGCGGACGGGACGCTCGGCGGGGCCGGCCACTCCCGGGAGATCTGCCGCCGCCTGAGTGAGGACGGCACGCTCCTCGGCATCGACCGCGACCGCGACGCGCTGAACGCCGCGGGGGAGAGGCTCGGCGAGTTTCCGTGCCGGAAGATCCTGGTGCAGAGCAACTACTCGGACATCCGCGAGGTGCTGCAGCAGGAGGGTATTCCGGCGCTGAACGGCGCGCTGCTGGACCTGGGGGTCTCCTCCTTCCAGCTGGACGAGCCGGAGCGCGGGTTCTCCTACATGCACGACGCTCCTCTGGACATGAGGATGAACCAGCAGGACCACTTCACTGCGTACGACGTCGTGAACACGTACAGCGAGAAGGAGCTCAAGCAGGTCATCTCTAAATACGGGGAGGAGCGCTGGGCGGCCAGGATCGCGCAGTTCATCGCGCGCGAGCGCGCACAGGAGCCGATCGAGACGACCGGAAGGCTGGTCGAGATCATCAAGAAGGCGATTCCGGCGGCGAGCAGGCGTGAGGGACCGCATCCGGCCAAGCGAACGTTCCAGGCGATCCGGATCGAGGTCAACGACGAGCTCGGGCAGCTCGAGAGGGCGGTCGACGCGTTCTGTGACGTGCTGGCACCCGGCGGGCGGCTCGCGATCATCACCTTCCATTCGCTGGAGGACCGCATCGTCAAGCAGGCGTTCCAGCGGAGGGCGAACCCGGACCAGGGCCTCCTGGCGGGACTTCCTGAGGAGCTGGTCGGAAGCAGCGGCGTAAAGGCCGACATCCGTAAGGTCACCAGGAAGCCGATCACGCCGACGGACGAGGAGCTCGAGCAGAATCCGCGTTCCCGTTCCGCCAAGCTGCGCGTAATAGAAAAAGTTGATGCATAGAGAAACTGATAAGTAATGGAGATGTGAAATGAAAATCCGCGAGAAGAAAAGAGTGATCATGATGATGGTGGTCGTCGGGATCATGCTGATCATCATGGTCGTCCTGGCCGCGTTTGCGGCGGAGCTGAGAAGCGAGAACAATAAGCTGATCACCAAGAACGAGGCGATCCAGGGAGAAGTCGACACGCTGAGCGTGAAGATCAAGACGAGCAACAGCATCGAGCACATCGAGAGCGTTGCCAAGAATAAGTTCGGGATGGTCTACCCGACTTCCGACCAGAGGATTTACATCACTTCCAAGGATAAGCCGCAGGGAAACTTTGCGGCGGTCATCCGCGAACAGGCTTACCAGTAACGATCTGCCCGCGGGGCATCCGTTATATTGCCGGACAACTCACCGCATCTCAGCTGTCCGGCGATTTTCATTTTTTTATGGTATGAATTTTATGGTATGATAGGTGCAATGCGCTTTCGCGGCAGCGCGGATGCACGGTGCCCATCAGGGCGGGCAGATATGAAGCCCCCGGATTGATTTTGTCTGAAATAGAATAAGGGAAACGATAATCGAATGAGAAAGATCTCTCTTGAAAATAAAAAAAGGATCATGTATGTGTTCCTGTTCCTGGCGGCGCTGATGCTGGTCATGCTGCTCAGGACGGCGTGGATACAGATTTACCATGCGACGGAATACCGGGATAAGGCGATCAGCCAGCAGACGAGCGACCTGCCGGTGCAGTCCAAGCGCGGGGCGATCTACGACACGCACGGGAAGGTCCTCGCGAGCAGCGCGGACTGCTACGCGGTCTGGGCGAGGCCGTCGGACCTGAAGACGACCTACTCCCAGGAGAAGATCACGGAGATCAGCAGAAGGCTCGCCGTCATCTTGAACCTTGATTCCAAGACGGTCAGGAAGAAGCTGACGAACGGGCAGGCGCTGAACCTGATCTCGCCGTATGTCAGCGAGAAGACCAAGAATCGCGTAACGAACATGAACATCACGGGGCTTTTGACCGCGCGCACGACCAAGCGGTACTATCCGCTCGGAAGCTCGGCGGCCAAGCTGATCGGAAGCGTCGACTCCAACAACACCGGCAGAAGCGGCCTGGAACTCGAGTTCAACAGCGAGCTCGCGGGCGTCAACGGCCGAATGATCAAGGAGACCGATATCAACGGAAACACACTCGCCTACGGAAAGAGCCTGCTCTACGGGGCCAAGAACGGATATAACCTGACGACGACGATCGATGAGGTGCTCCAGCACTACGCGGAGAACGCGGTCGCGGCTGGACTGAAGAAAACGCAGGCCAAGAAGATCATGTGCATCGTCATGAACCCTAAGACGGGCGACATCCTCGCGATGGTCACGACCCCGTCGTTCAACCCGAACGATGCGACAGAGCCTGCCACGGCGTCGGAGCGCGCGGCGTTCAACAAGATGACGACCAAGCAGCAGTCCAAGTACCTCAGCGCGATGTGGAAGAACCCGATCGTCAGCGACCTGTACGAGCCTGGATCGACGTTCAAGCTGATCAACACGACCGCGGCGCTGGAGGAGGGAATCGCGACGCCGAACACGCACTTCTACTGCAGCGGCTCGATCAACGTCGCCGGAACCACCCTGTACTGCTGGCAGAAGGCCGGCCACGGCTCGGAGACGCTGACGTCCGCCGTCGGAAACTCCTGCAACCCGGTCCAGGTGCAGCTCGCGCTGAAGATGGGCAAGGACAAGTACTACAATTACCTCGACCTGTTCGGCATCACGGATAAGACGCACGTCGATCTCCCTGCGGAGACGTCGGCGATCATCAAGAGCAAGAAGAGCCTGAGCAAGGTCGACTTGGCGACGATGGCCTACGGACAGGGCATCGCCGTCACCCCGCTCCAGCTGATCACCGCGATTTCCTCGATCGGAAACGACGGCGTGCTGATGAAGCCGAGAATTGTGAAGAAATTGACGACCTCAAGCGGAAAGACTGTGAAGACGTTCCCGGTCAAGAAGGTCCGTCAGGTCATGTCTAAGAAGACCGCGTCCGAGATGTGCAAGATGATGGAGTACGAGGTCAGCAAGGGAGGCGGCAGCACGGCCAAGATCGCCGGCTACAGCATCGGCGGAAAGACCGGAACCGCGAACAAGGCGGTGAACGGCGGCTATTCCGACGACACGTTCAGCTCGTTCATCGGCATGGCGCCGATGGAGGACCCGCAGCTCGCCGTCCTGGTCGTCGTCGACAGCCCGCAGGGCGTGCACTACGGCGCGCAGACCGCGGCACCGATCGCCAGGGCGTTCCTGAAGAAGGCCCTCGAGTACGAGGAGATCGCCCCGCACTACAGCGATTCCGAGAAGAAGAGCCTGAGCTCGTCCATCTCGACGATTCCGGACGTCACGGGCATGTCTTCCCTGAAGGCGGAGGCCGCGCTCGAGAAGGTCGGCCTGAAGTATAAGGTCTCCCCGTCCGGCGGCAGCAGCAAGTTCACCGTCAAGGCCCAGTACCCTAAGGCCGGCAAGGTTGTCAAACGCGGCTCCACGGTGTATATTTACCGGGAATAGTTTTTTCCGCATCCGCGCCTGGGACAAAATCCACGCCGGCCGCGACACGAATCTCCTGCTGAAAAAGGGTTCGTCGGACAGACGGACAGCCCGGAAGGCGGCATCGGCGGACGACGCGGACGGCGCCGAATAGGAGCATATACTAAATGATCCTATTCATATAGGACATAACCGCAGTGTTATACCGATAATGTAACAATAATAAAATAACGAAAAAAACGGAAAGGCAGTATTACATGGATAAGATTTCGGTGAAGGAAATCATCGACGCGACCGGCGGAAAGCTGATCGCGGGTCCGGCGGACGGCGCGATCACCGGCGTCTGCGCGGACTCGAGGGAGCTCAACGCGGGCGACCTGTTCATCCCGATCATCGGGGCCAGGACCGACGGCCACAACTACATCCCTCAGGTCGCGGAGAACGGCGCGGCAGCCGTCTTCACGATGAGGGAAGAGGCGGCGGAGGGTGTAACCGGCCCTGCTGTCATCCTCGTGGAGGACTCCGTAAAGGCCGCGCAGGACTTGGCGAAATACTACCTCGACCGGATCGACGTGAAGAGGATCGGCATCACGGGAAGCGTCGGAAAGACGTCCACCCGCGACATGACCGCCGCGATCTGCTCGGAGCGGTTTAAGACCGGCCGTGCCCAGAAGAACCTGAACAGCACGATCGGAACGCCGCTCGCGATCTTCCGCTTAGACTCCAGCATGGACGTCGCGGTCCTGGAGGAGGGCATGGCGGCCAGGAACGAGATCCACGAGATCTCCCGCATCGTGCGCCCGGACACCGCCGTCATCACGAACATCGGCATCCAGCACATCGAGCACCTGAAGACGCGCGAGAACATCCGGAGGGCCAAGATGGAGATCATCGACTTCTTCGGCCCGGACAACACGCTCGTCATCAACGAGGACAACGACATGCTCGACCGGAGCGGCATCCGCGCGAACTTCAAGGTCATCACGGTCGGAAGCACGGACCGCCAGGACTTCTACGTCGACGAGATCGAGGAGAAGGGCGGCGAGGGCGTCTCCTTCCGCCTGCACTGCGGCGGCGATTCCGTAAGGATCCACCTCGCGGTCAACGGCATCCACAACGCGATCAACGCGGCGCTCGCCTGCGCGGCGGCATCGACGCTCGGATGCGACTTGAACGACGCCAAGAACGGACTCGAGAAGATGCAGAACCTGACCGGAAAGAGGCTCAGGTTCGAGACGAACGGCCGCTTCACGGTCATCGACGACACGTACAATGCGGCGCCGGTCTCCATGATGTCCGCGGTCGACACGCTGATGAACACCGAGGCGCCTCGCCACGTCGCCGTCTTAGGCGAGATGTACGAGCTCGGCCAGGAGGAGATCCCGGGTCACCGTGAGGTCGGCACCCACGCCGCCGAGAAGCACGTGGACCTGCTGCTCGCCGTCGGAGATCTCGCGAAGAACATCGCCGACGCGGCCTCCGAGGGCGGAGTTTCCGACGTCCGGTGGTTCGAGGACAAAGAGCACCTGGAGCAGGAACTTGCCAGCCTGCTGAAGGATGGGGACGCGGTCCTCGTGAAGGCGTCCAACTCGATGCACCTGTCCGAGGTCGTCAACGCGATCCTGGAACTGAAATAGGACGCTGACGTAGAAACGGGGCTTTATCGTCACTGCGCTGCTGTTACTAAAACCGTAACGAATAACTATTAACTTAAACGTATACCATCACGCCAGGCGGTTACGATGTCGGCATCGGATTTTGCCGCAGGCGCCCGGCGCAGTTGATCCATATCATCGACAATGTCGATAACATCGATAATGTCGACAATATCGACAACATGGAAACAGCTGATCCATAACATCGAAATAGAGAGGAATCAACCATCATGCATGCACTGCAGCCGATCATATTATTTAGTGTTTTCGCCGCGGGATTTCTGCTGTCCGCGCTGTTCACGGGGCTTGAGATCCCGTTCCTGAAGAAGAAGCAGTTCCGGCAGTACATCCGCGAGGAGGGGCCTCAGTCCCACCAGAAGAAGTCGGGCACGCCGACGATGGGAGGCGTCGCGATCTACGCGTCGATCATCGTGACCTCGCTCGTGTTCGGGGCGCTGACGCTGGACAGCCTGAAGAGCATGATCGCGGTCGTCGCGTTCGGCTTCCTGTTCGGGCTGATCGGCTTCCTGGACGACTTCATCAAGGTCGCGGAGAAGCACAATCTGGGCCTCAGGGCGTGGCAGAAGCTCGCGCTGCAGATCCTGTTCTCGATCCTGCTCTGCGTCTACATCGTGAAGTTTACCGACCAGGGAACCAACGTCTGGATCCCGTTCATCAACCGCGACGTCGCGTTCGGCGTCTGGTATGTGCCGTTCGTGATCTTTGTCATGGTCGCGATGACCAACAGCGTCAACCTGACCGACGGACTGGACGGACTGTGCGGAGGAGTCACGGCGATCGTCTCGCTGTTCTTTGTGCTCGTCGGCAGCCACTTCCTGTCCCCGACGACGGAGATCTACTGCCTGGCCATGGCCGGCGCGTGCGGCGGATTCCTGGTCTTCAACCACCATCCGGCCAAGATCTTCATGGGCGACACGGGTTCGCTCGCTCTTGGTGCCGGACTGACGGGTGCGGTCCTGCTGACCAAGGCGGAGCTTTTGATCCCGTTCGCGGGCTTCGTGTTCGTCATGGAGTCGGCGTCCGTCATCATCCAGGTCATCTCGTTCAAGACGACCGGAAAGCGCGTGTTCCGCATGTCCCCGATCCACCACCACTTTGAGCTCGGCGGCATGAAGGAGACGAGCGTCGTCCACATGTTCTGGCTGATCGCGCTGATCTGCTGCGTGATCGCGTACGGAATCATGCAGATCGGATAACCAGGATCAGGGCCTGCAGAGTTAAGTCCTGAAGGAAGAGTACTGCAGGGATACGGATAAACCTACGCCGGAAGGCGGCGGAATGAACAGGAATATCGCATCAGAAGGGAGAGCACGAAAGATGATTCGTGAGACATATACAGACATGACAGGAAGAAACGTACTGGTTGTCGGCCTCGGCCGCTCCGGAATCGCCGCGGCGAACGCGATGATCCACCGGAAGGCGAAGGTCAGCATCCAGGACTCCAAGACCCGTGAGCAGATCGAGCAGAACGATCCCGAGCTGGTCAAGGGGTTCGAGGAGCAGGGCGTCACGCTCTACCTTAACGAGGTGCCGGAGGACATGGCCAAGTTCGACCTCCTGATCGTGAGCCCGGGCGTGAGTCCGGAGCTTCCGTTCATTCAGGCGGCCAGGGACACGGGCGCAGAGGTCACCGGAGAGCTCGAGATCGCCTACAGACTGGGCGAGGGCCGCTACGTCGCGATCACAGGCACGAACGGAAAGACGACCACGACGACGCTGGTCGGCGAGATCTTCAAGAAGGCCGGAAGACCTACCCACGTGGTAGGGAATATCGGAAACGCCGTCATCGCGGACGCGGAGGAGGCCGAGGCGGGCGAATGGTTCGTCACCGAGGCGAGCAGCTTCCAGCTCGAGACGACGCGCTACTTCCGCCCGGTGGTTTCCGCGCTGCTGAACCTGTCGCCGGACCACATGAACCGCCACCACACGATGGGAAACTACATCGCGGCCAAGTCCAAGGTGTTCGCCCACCAGACCGCGGACGACTATTTCATCACGAACATGGACGATCCGATCTGCCGTAAGCTGATGCTTCAGTCCAGGGCAAAGGTCGTCCCGTTCAGTTCCTCACAGGAGCTGCGGTTCGGCGCGTTCGTCCAGAACGGCCGGCTGGTCTTAAAGAAGGAGGACGGCACGATCGTCGACTTCCTCGGCATCGATGAGCTTAAGATCATCGGCGAGCATAACGTCCAGAACGCGCTCGCGGCCGCCGCGGTCTCCTACTGCGCCGGCGTCGACGAGGAGACGATCGGCGAGGCGGTCCGCGCGTTCAACGGCGTGGAGCACCGCCTCGAGTACTGCGGAAACATCAGAGGGGTCGACTACTACAACGACTCCAAGGGAACCAATACGGACGCGGCGGAGACCGCGATCCGGGCCGTCGGGAAGGACATCATCCTGATCGCCGGCGGGGACGCCAAGGGACAGAACTTCGACGAGTTCGTCCATCGTTTTAAGGGAAGGGTCAAGCACGTTCTGCTGCTCGGAAGGGATGCGCACTTCATCCGCGAGTCGGCAGAAAAGATCGGATATACCCAGTTTACGTCATGCAAGGACATGGAGGACTGCGTCCGCACGGCCTACGACATGGCGGAGCCGGGAGACACGGTCCTGCTGTCCCCTGCCTGCGCGAGCTGGGACATGTATGACAGCTACGAGCAGAGGGGCAGGCACTTCAAGGACTGCGTGAAGAAACTGGAAGGTTAGAAGGTTACAGGCTTAATGGGGAAGAAACTGCGGAAAAAATGGAGGCGCCCTGCGATTCACCGCAAGGCGGGGGACTGCGACTTCAGCATCGTGTTCCTGACCACGGCGCTCGTGATATTCGGCGTCGTCATGGTCTTCAGCGCGAGCTACTATTTCTCGCTGAACAACGCCGGAACGCCGTACTCCTATCTGAAGAAGCAGACGATCTGGGCGATCATCGGCTTCGGACTGATGTACGGGATGTCCAAGCTGGACTACCACTACCTCAGGCGGTGGTCGTTCTACATCCTGATGTTCAGCGCACTGCTGCTGGTCCTGGTCCTGACCCCGCTCGGCACCAACGTCAACGGCGCGACCAGGTGGATCTACATCGGCCCGATCAGCATCATGCCGGGCGAGATCGCCAAGCTGGCGGTCATCATCTTTGTCGCCGCGTACTTCTCGGCGGACGCTAAGCGGATCAAGACCGTCAAAGGCGCCATCCTGCCGATGTCGCTGCTGGTCCTGGTCTTCTGCGGGCTGATCGCCAAGCAGCCGAACCTGTCGACCGCGATCACGCTGGCGGGCATCATCTTCCTGATGATGGTCGTCGCGGGGCTCAAGAAGATCTGGATCACCCTGGTTGCAGGAATCGGCGTGGCCGGCTGCGTGTTCGTCGTCTCGGCGCACGAGCTTTTGAAAAACAGCGACGCCTACTGGGCCAAGCGACTGACGAGCTTCATGAACCCGTTCGCGGACGCGCGGGGAGACGGCTACCAGGTCGTGCAGTCGCTCCTGGCGCTCGGCACGGGCGGCCTGAAGGGCCTGGGCTTAGGCCACAGCATCCAGAAGAACCTGTACCTGCCTGAGCCGCAGAACGACTTCATCCTGTCGATCATCGGCGAGGAGTGCGGGTTCGTCGGAATCCTGATCCTGCTCTGCGTGTTCCTGCTGCTGCTGTTCCGCTGCCTCATGGTCGCGATGGACGCGCCGGACCGCCTGGGCATGCTGCTCGCGGCCGGATGCGGGGTCATGATCGGCCTTCAGGTCATCCTGAACGTCGCCGTCGTCACGTCCTCGATGCCGCCGACCGGAATCGCGCTCCCGTTCATCAGCTACGGCGGAAACACGCTGTGGGTCTGCATGGGCGGCATGGGCATCGTCCTGAACGTCTCGCGGCACATCGCACCTAAGGTTTCGGCGGGGTCTTCCGGATCTTCCGGGTCTTCGCAGTCCGATGTCAGGCTCCGGGACCGTTCGTCCGAGAGGGACAGCCGCGTCCGTTTGCGCCGCCGCAGGACGGCCGGCATCTAGTGCAGGCTGACTTTGCCGCTGCTTCGACAAAGTCTACGCGTTCGGAGACTAAACCGGCTCGCTGGCAGAACCTTGTGTGCGGGCAGGCTGGGATTTTGTCCGCGGAAGCGCATGGGCACAGAGATGCGGGATACGGGAAATGTAAAACAATAATTATAAAGTGAAGAAATAGCAAAAGAGTAAATAAGCGAAGAGGCAGCAGTGCTTCGGAGCATACGAAATAAAGAGAACATACGAAGAGTAACAGTTAGAGGAGAAAACGCTTAAATGAGGCTGATCATCACTGGAGGAGGAAGCGGAGGGCATATCTATCCCGCCCTCGCGATCGCAGACGAGGTCTGCAAGATGGAACCGGGCTCGGAGGTGCTGTACATCGGCAACCACGTGGGCCTGGAGGTGGACATCGTCCCGAAGACGAATTGCGAGATGAAGCTGGTCGCGGCCAGATGGTTCGAGAAGACGATCCCGGGCGTCATCAAGACGTCGCTCGTCACCCTGCACGGATCGAACCAGTCGCTGAGGATCATGAAGAAGTTCAAGCCGGACGCGGTTGTGGGCACGGGCGGATTTGTCTGCGTCCCGGTCATCCACGCGGCGCACCGCTACGGATGCAAGGTCTACATCCACGAGCAGAACGCGTTCCCGGGCGTCGCGAACCGTTTCCTGGAGAAGTTCGTCGACCGCGTGTTCCTGGGATTCGGCGACGCTTCTAAATACTTCAAGCAGCCTTCCAAGCAGACGGTCGTCGGGAACCCGGTCAGGGACCGCTTCTTCGGCGTCAGCCGCGAGGAGAGCCGGAAGAGGCTCGGCATCGGGCCGGACGACTTCGTGGTCTTCTCGTTCGCGGGAAGCCAGGGGGCGAACCAGATGACGCGCGTTATGTACGACGCGATGAAGAGGCTCAACGGGCGCAAAAACCTCGTGTTCCTCTTCTGCACGGGAACGATGCACTACGAGACGGTTTTAAAGCACATGGAATCTGACGGCGTCAAGCTGGAGGACAACGTCCGCGTGCTGGACTACATCACCGACATGGAGAACTACCTCGGCGCGAGCGACCTCGTCATCGGGCGCGCAGGAGCGCTGTCCGTCGCGGAGATCTGCGTCACGGGCCGTGCGTCCATCCTGGTGCCGTCGCCGAACGTGCCGGGAAACCACCAGTACTTCAACGCCCGCTCAGTAAGTGACCACGGCGGGGCGATCCTGATCGAGGAGAAGGACTTCACGGCGGACAAGGTCATGGAAGAGATCGACCGCCTGCAGGAGCACCCGGAGGAGATCCGCGCGATGGAGGACGCCGCATCCAAGTGCGCGCCGTCCAACTCGACCGAGCGGATCTACCGGGCGATCCGGGCGGACCTGGACCGCGGTTAGTGCACAGATCGCGGATGCGGATTATCATAGACTGAGGAAGAGCGATCGTCAATCGTAAATAGGCGATTCGTATTGAAAATACTAGCCTGCAGGCCGATCACAGGCGGCTGACAGCGATTGAAAAAGATACGATTTGGCCGTATCGATCATGTATCCATTCCTGGCAGATCGTGCCGATCGTGTATTCATTCCTGGCAGATCGTTGCGACCGTGTTCGTATCTCTGTCAATGTGGGCATTCACGATGGAGCGGCCGGAAATTACGATTTTGATAAATTGTTATTGATATATTAATGAAAAGAAAGGAGGGACGCCATGGACGAGGAGAAGAGCGAGGACCGCGGCGGCGGAACGACGCCGAAGGCCGAAACATCGACTTCGCGCATCGACCGCGGGGCGGATGCGGTGAGTTCGCCGTCAGGTTCGGGCGCCGGAACCGGCGCCGCCGGGTCAGGCGATGGGCATAACGACACGACGCAGCGCGTGAGCTCTTCCCGGCAGACGCTGAGGGACGGCTTTCAGCGGCGCGATTCCGTCGACCTAAGCCGCACGACGGTTCACGTGGACTGGGACTGGAACACCGGATCCATCCATGACGAGCCCTCGGCCGACGAGGCGATGCGGTTTTTTCGGGAACGTGACCGGAAGACGGCGGTAATGAATAAGGCGGCGCTGGAAGATGGGCTTTCCGGGGAGGAGGAATCCCCGGCGGGCGGCAGCTCAGGCGGTGAGACGGACCGGGCGGGCTTTGTCCCACCTGACGGAACGGAGTACGAATCCGGACGGGAACCCGAGAGTGAAGGGGTCCTGCCGCCGGAGTTCCACGAGGTGCCGCGGAAGAAGAAGAAGCACAAGAAGAGTCACAGGCTGCTGCGCGTGCTGATCGGGATCGCGGTGATTCTGGCCGTCCTGCTGTTCCTCATGTCGCCGGTGTTCAACATCAAGGTGTTCCGGGTGGAGGGCAACCATTACTACTCGGACAGCGAGGTCATCCACATCGCGACGGCGCAGAAGGGCGTGAACCTGTTCTCGATCGAGAATCGGCGCACGCTGAAGAAGAAGCTGCTGCAGAACCCGTACTTCACCGACGTGAAGTTCCGGAGCCGGCTGCCGTCCACGCTGGTCATCCGCGTGACGGAGCGCAGGCAGGTCGCGGCGGCGCTGTACGGTGACAAATATATCGTGATCGACAAGAACGCGAGGGTGCTGCGCATCACGGACGTCAAGCCGGACATCACGACGCTGAAGGGGCTGACGCTGAGCCGGATCAAGGTCGGCGAGAAGCTGCAGGCGGAGGAGAGCGGGTCGCTCCAGTACATGCTGGACATGATCCGGGAGACGCAGAAGGGCGACTTCTACTTCCGCGAGATCAACATGTCGGGCGTCATCGTGAAGGCGTACATCACCAAGACGCTGGCGGTGAAGTGCAGCGCGTCACAGCTGAAGAAGGCCGTCAAGGACGGAAATCTGCAGAAGGTTGTGAACAAGCTGTTCAAGAGTAAGATCTACAGAGGCACAATCAGTATAGGAAAATCGAATTATATGTATTTCTCTCCGTCGGTTTCTTAATTATCCGAGAGGCTGCATGTATTCAATTCATCGAATGGTAATGCAAACAACGAAATAATATGTTAGAATAAAACATACTATCATGTGTATCCAAGGAGGCAGTGGGGATGTTGCAATTTGAAAATGAACAGGACACGTCTGCGGTTCTGAAAGTAATCGGAGTCGGCGGAGGCGGGTGCAATGCGGTCAATCGGATGATCGAGAGCGGACTCGGCGGAGTCGACTACATAGCAGTCAATACAGATCAGCAGGCGCTGAAGAAGAGTAATGCGGAGACGAAGGTCCAGATTGGTGAAAAACTGACCAAGGGACTCGGCGCGGGCGGAAACCCGGAGATCGGACAGCACTCCGCGGAGGAGACGCTGGACGACATCGTGCAGCTGATCAAGGGAAGCGACATGGTCTTCATCACCGCGGGCATGGGCGGCGGCACCGGAACCGGTGCGGCACCGATCATCGCCAAGGCGGCCAAGGACATGGGCATCCTGACCGTCGGCGTAGTCACCAAGCCGTTCACGTTCGAGGGACGCAAGAGAATGCAGCAGGCCGAGAAGGGTCTGCAGTTCCTGAAGAAGTACGTCGACTCTCTGGTCATCGTGCCGAACGACAAGCTCGTAGAGAACAGTGAGAAGAACACGTCGCTTCTGCAGGCGTTCGCGATGGCGGACGACGTCCTGCGCCAGGGTGTTCAGGGCATCTCCGATCTGATTTCTCAGGACGCTCTGATCAACGTGGACTTCGCGGATGTAAGATCGGTCATGACCGACCGCGGCATCGCGCATATGGGTATCGGCAAGGGCAAAGGCGAGACGAGAGCCAAGGACGCTGTCCAGGCTGCGATCGAGAGCCCGCTGCTCGAGACGAGAATCGACGGCGCCAAGGCGATCCTGCTCTACGTGGCAGGCGGCTACGACCTGGGCATGATGGAGGTCAACGAGATCGCCAGCCAGGTCGAGGAGCAGGCTGCGGACGACGCGATCCTGATTTTCGGTGCATCCGTGACCGAGGAGATGAAGGACGAGCTGTCCATCACCGTAATCGCGACCGGATTCGGCAGCAACGGACTGGAAGAAGGGCCGGATAACTACCAGACGCCTAGGGCGATGAACAACCGCCGCACCGTCACCACGCAGAACGGTCTGCGCGGCAGGGAAGTCACGCTGGACGACATCTTCAACAGCACACGCAGCGAGGATCCGGCGGACTCCAAGTTCGACATCCCGACGTTCCTGAATAAATAACGAGTTATTAAATAATTAGATCAAGCAGATAAGCAGATAAAGCCGGTGCCTATGCCGGCTTTATTTTTCACCGTATGCGCGGAATAATTTGGAAATCATAGAGGCTGCGCATGCGGTAAGCACGGCAGCAAAGGCAGGAGAACTATGGTCACAACGGTCACATCGAAGGAAAATCCGGTCTACAAGGACTGCAGGAAGCTTCTGCATAAGAAGCACCGCCAGAAGGAGGGCCGTTTCCTGGTCGAGGGCGACAACCTCTGCGCCGAGGCCGTCCGCGCGGGGCTTGCGGAGGACCTGATCTTCTGCGCGGGCACGCGCCTGGCCAGGCACGCGGAGGACTGGAACTTCCGCGCGACGTATCTGTTCAGCCGTGAGCTCTTCAGCCAGCTGACCGACACCGAGACCAGCATGGGCGTCCTCGCCGTCGCCAGACAAAGGAAATACAGCCAGGAGACCATCGACGAGCTGGACAGGGCTGATGCAGAAGGCTCAGCCGCCTCCGGTTCTGACGGTGGTGACGGCGGTGACGGAACCGACAGAAACCTCCGCAACCTCGTCATTTTGGACCGCCTGCAGGACCCGGGCAACATCGGGACCATTATTCGCACCGCCGAGGGCGCGGGATACGAGGCCGTCGTCTGTGTGAAAGGGACCGCCGACGTGTACGCGCCTAAGACGGTCCGTGCGGCCGCGGGATCGCTGCTGAGACTCCCGATCTTCACGGTCGAGAGCGCGGAGGACGCGATCGAACTCGCGCACCGGACCGGAAGGAGGATCGCCGTGACCGACGTGCACGGCGCCTACCCGTACTACGAGGCCGGCCTTCAGAGCGGCACCGCGCTCGTCATCGGAAACGAGGGGAACGGGGTACAGACCGCGTTCCTTGAGGGAGCCGACGTGCGCGTGACGATCCCGATGGCGGGGCCTTTAGAATCCCTGAACGCGAGCGTCGCGGCCGGGATCCTGATGTACGAGGCGATCCGCGGCAGGCACTAAGGTTCTTTCTGTTCAGGGCGGCGGGGAATATGATCTTCCTCTGCTGAACTTCCTCTTGGCTTTTCGGAATGCCGGGAGGGTGTTTTTCCGCGCGCGGCCGTGGTATGATGAAGAGGGCGGCGGCGCGGCAGTCCGCGGCAGATCAGAGAACCGGCCCGCGGCACCTGCTCAGGCGGCCGCATTGGCCTCATTGGCCGCAGCTCACAGCAAACGCAGCATTTTAAGACATTATTTGGATACATTTACGGATATACGGATACATGAACCGTCCGCGGGAGAATACCCGCGGCAGATGATAAAGGTGGATGCAGTATGGCAGACAGTGTAAAAGTTAGGATCTTCGGACAGGAATACAACATTACCGGGGATAAGACACCGGAGGAGATCGAGAAGATCGCGTCCTACGTGGACGAGAAGATGAAGCTGATCGCGAAGGTCGCGGGCGGGGGATCCGTCAGCGGCGTTCCGGCTTTAACCTGCCTGAATATTGCCGAGGAATACTTTGACGTCCTCTCGAGGCTGGACCGCCTCCGCGCCGAGCACGAGAAGGTGCTGAACGAGAGCCGGCAGTACGCGCACACGATGGAGGAGACCAAGGACTCCTACGTCAAGGCCAGGGAGCAGATGGACAAGATGAAGGCGGAGCGCCAGAACGAGCAGAACGCCCGCCGCGACCTGGAGAAGAAGTGCGCCGAGTACGAGAACTCGATCTTCGACCTGCAGATGGAGAACATCCAGCTGAAGAGCGAGCTCGAGAAGATGAACCAGAGCGGCCTGTCCGCCCGCACGGACAGCACCGACGGCAAGGACAATAAGGAAAAATAACCTGGAAAATATCGAAGAACGATAAGAAGAACGAGAAATAATCGAGAAATATAAAAGGGATTGTAATCACTGCCTATGAATAAACGAGTACTTGAAATCCTGGAATATCAAAAAATCATCGCGATGCTCGCGCAGGAGACCGGTTCGGAACTGTCCCGCGCGATGGCGGAGCACCTGACGCCGGGAAGCGACAGAAGAGATATTGAAGAAGGCCTGAGGTCAACCACGGAAGCGGTTGACCTTATTGTGCGTAAAGGAGCACTGCCGACCGAGGGCCTCTACAATGTCTCCGACGCGGTCAGCCTGGCCAGGAAGGGCGGCGTGCTGACGACGCGCCAGCTGCTTCAGGTCCTGTCGGACCTCAAGATCGCGAAGCAGGTCATCACGTTCATGAAGGGCGACCTGCCGGAGCTCCCGCACGTGCGCGAGCTCGTCGACCTGATCCGCCTGCACCCGCAGCTCGAGTCGGACATCGACCGCTGCATTCTCTCCGAGGACGAGATCGCGGACCGGGCGTCGCGTGACCTCTATGAAATCCGCCGCAATATCCAGCTCGTCAACGAGCAGATCCGGAGGCGCCTCGAGAAGATCGCGAGCAGCGCATCCAACGCGCCTTACCTCCGTGACGCGATCGTCACGATGCGTGACGGCCGCTACGTCATCCCGGTCAAGAGCGAGTATAAGGCGAGGTTCCCGGGCATCGTCCACGACCAGAGCAAGGCCGGATCGACTCTGTTTATCGAGCCGCAGGTTATTATCGATATGAACAATGAGCTGAAGGAGCTGCAGCTCGCCGAGCAGGAGGAGATACAGAAGATCTTAAGAGACCTCTCCGAGCACGTCGGCGAGGTCGGTGTCGACATCCAGCACAACCAGGAGCTGATCACTGAGCTCGACTTCATCATGGCCAAGGGCAAGCTCAGCTGCAGGATGCAGGGCGCGGCGCCGGAGATCGTCCCGGGAGGGCCGCTGATCCTAAGAGACGCGCGCCATCCGCTGCTGGATCCCGAGAAGGCCGTCCCGGTCAACGTCGAGCTCGGCGGGAGCTACCACACTTTAGTTATCACGGGTCCGAACACCGGCGGAAAGACCCTGACCCTGAAGACGATCGGACTGCTCCAGCTGATGGCCCAGAGCGGGCTGCACATCCCGGCGTCCTCGCAGAGCAAACTGCCGATCTACCAGTACATCTTTGCCGACATCGGCGACGAGCAGAGCATCGAGCAGAGCCTGTCGACCTTCTCCTCGCACATGAAGAACATCGTGTTCGTCACGAGGAAGGCGGACGAGCGCACGCTGGTCCTGCTGGACGAGCTCGGCGGCGGAACCGACCCGACCGAGGGCGCCGCGCTCGCCGTGTCCGTGCTGGAGGAGCTGCGCCAGCGAAAGGCGACGACGGCCGCGACCACGCACTACAACGAGGTGAAGAAGTATGCGCTCTCTACGGACGACGTCGAGAACGCGTCGATGGAGTTCAACGTCGAGACGCTGAGCCCGACCTACCGCCTGATGATCGGCGTGCCGGGCCGTTCCAACGCGTTCGAGATCTCCAAGAAACTCGGGCTTCCCAAGCGGATCATCGACCGCGCATCCCGCATGATCGAGAGCGGTGACCTCGAGTTCGAGGAGGTCATCTCCGCGATCGACGAGGACAAGCGCAAGGCCGAGGAGGAGCGCCGCGAGGCGGACCGCATCTACGCCTCCATGAAGGAGGAGCGCGAGCAGTTCGAGCGCGAGAAGGCGCGCCTGGAGAAGGAGAAGGACGAGATCCTGGTCGACGCGAGGCGCCAGGCCAGGCGGATCCTGAAGGATGCGCGCGACACCGCGCACGACGTCCAGAAGGAGCTGAACAAGATCCAGAAGATGGACAGCCTGGGCGAGCGGAACAAGGCGCTCGCGAAGAGCAAGCACAAGCTCGGAAAGAAGGAGAAGCGCTACGCGGAGCACATCGTCCAGCGCGTGAACAGCAACCCGGTTGATGCCTCGCAGCTTGCGGTCGGAGACCGCGTGGAGGTTTTGTCCCTGCACCAGAAGGGAGACCTCTTGACCCTGCCGGACGAGAAGGACCAGGTCGTCGTGCAGCTCGGCATCGCCAAGATGACCGTGAAACTGCAGGACCTCGTGCTCCTGAACGACGGCTCGGCCAAGGCGAATAAGAAGAAGACCGTGAGTAACCGCAGCATGAACGGCATCAAGCGCCAGAAGACGATGACGGTCTCCACGTCGGTCGATGTGCGCGGCAGGAACGCCGACGACGCGAGGATGGACGTCGAGAAGTATATGGACGACGTCTACATCAGCGGCCTGAAGGAGGTCACGATCATCCACGGGCGCGGCGAGGGCATCCTCAAGCAGGAGATCCGAAGCCTGCTCCGGCGCAACCCGCATGTTGCGTCCATCCGCCCCGGCACCTATAATGAGGGTGGCGACGGCGTGACCCTGGTCAAGATGAAGGACGAGTAGGGCTCTGCCCCTGGACAAAATTCACGGCTAAGGAAAACCAACGCCGGTTGATGGGCAGCTTGTTAATTTTCAGACAAACACCCTGCCGACACCGGGCAAACGCCCATCTGACGCCGAAAAACGCTGGTCAAACACCGATAAACACAGGACAAACGCCGGATCCTGTCCGAAAAGATGCCGATAGACGCATTTCGCATCGTTTTTAGGCCGAATCGCGGCGGAAATCCCGTTAAAATAAAAATATTGGCGGTTAACGCTATTCATCATTGAAAAATAGAGCAAGGAAACGCATAATATGTACATCGTAAGCGCCTGTTTACTTGGAAAAAACTGTAAATACAGCGGCGGGAACAACCGCGACGACCGGGTCATCCGGTTCTCTGAGACGCACCGCGTGATCCCGGTCTGCCCGGAGACGGAGGGAGGCCTCAAGGCCCCGCGCGAGCCGGCGGAACGGGTCGGTGACCGGGTCCTGAGCAGGTCCGGCGAGGACTGGACGGCGTACTTTAAGAGAGGCGCCGAAACCTGCTGGGAAAGGGCGCAGAAGGAGGCCGAGCAGGCCGGCGAACCGATCGAGGGCGCGATCCTGAAAGCGAGGAGCCCGTCCTGCGGATCCGGAAAGATTTACGATGGCAGTTTTACAGGGAATATAACGGACGGAAACGGCTGCTTTGCGGAGATTCTCATCTCCTGCGGCATCCCGGTGAAGACGGAAGAAGACAGATAGACCGAAGGAGAAACACAATGATCAATATCAAAGAAGAAATCGCAAAGCGCATCGCCGAGCAGGCAAGCGATCTGACGCAGGAGCAGATCGAGCAGATTATCGAGATTCCCCAGGACCAGAAGATGGGTGACTACGCGTTCCCGTGCTTCCGCCTGGCCAAGGTTTACCATAAGGCACCGCCGCTGATCGCGAAGGACATCGCCGAGAAGCTCAGCGGGGACAGCATGTTCGAGAAGGTCGAGCAGGTCAACGCCTACGTGAACATGTTCCTGGACAAGCAGCAGGTAGCCGGCATTGCACTGGAATCCGCACTGGACAGGGAGAACTTTGGCAAGAGCAACGTCGGAGAGGGAAAGACGATCGTCATCGACTTCTCATCTCCTAACATCGCCAAGCCGTTCCACATCGGCCACATCAGGACTACGGTGATCGGAAACTCGATCTACAAGATCTTTGACTCCCTGGGCTACAATGTCGTCCGCACGAACCACCTGGGCGACTACGGCACGCAGTTCGGAAAGATGATCTGCGCGTACCGCCACTGGGGCAATGACGAGGACATCGAGCGCGATCCGATCAAGACGCTGCTCGCGTACTACACCAAGTTCCACGTCGAGGCGGAAAAGGATCCGGAGCTGAACGAGGAGGCGCGCAAGACTTTCTACAACCTGGAGCACGGCGGCGAGGATGAGATCCGCATCTGGAAGTGGTTCTCCGACCTGTCCCTGCGCGAGTTCAACCGCGTCTACGACATGATGGGCATCGAGTTCGACGCGTACGACGGCGAGAGCATGTATTCCGACATGATGCCGGGAATCATCCAGGAGCTGAAGGACAAGGGCCTGCTGCAGGAGTCCCAGGGCGCGAATGTCGTCGACCTGGACGAGTACAAGCTGCCGCCGGCGCTGATCACCAAGTCCGACGGAACGTCCCTCTACTGCACGAGAGACCTTGCGACCGCCGAGTACAGAAAGGAGCACTACGACTTCTATAAGAACATCTACGTCGTCGCCTCCCAGCAGAGCCTGTACTTCAAGCAGCTGTTCAAGGTCCTGGAGCTGATGGGCTACGAGTGGGCCAAGGACTGCGTCCACGTCCCGTTCGGCATGGTCGCGCTGGAAGAGGGAACGCTGTCCACCAGAAAGGGCCGCGTCGTCTTCCTGGAGGACGTGCTGAAGAAGGCCGTCGAGAAGACCAAGGAAATCATCATGGAGAAGAATCCTGACGCCGACGCTGCCAGCATCGACGAGGTCGCCAAGGAAGTCGGCATCGGCGCCGTCATGTTCAACGAGCTGTCCAACAGCCGAATCAAGGACTATGTCTTCAAGTGGGATCAGGTCCTGAACTTCGACGGAGAGACCGGCCCGTACGTCCAGTACACGCACGCACGCTGCGCGAGCGTCCTGCGCAAGGCCGGAGAGGATGCCGTCGCCAAAGCCCAGACCGGCAACGTAGACACGTCCTTCCTGACGGGAGACGCCGCCTACACGCTGATCAAGCTGCTGTACCAGTATCCGGAGGTCGTCCAGGACGCCGCCGACAAGTACGAGCCGTCCATCGTCACCCGTCACATCATCGACATCGCCCAGGCGTATAATAAGTTCTACCACGACGAGCACATCCTGGTCGACGACGAGGCCGAGAAGCTGGCAAAGGTCGCCCTGACCATCGCCGCCAAGAACGCGATCGCAAACGGCCTGGACCTGCTGGGCGTCAAGGCACCGGACAGAATGTAGTTCGTCCGGCGCGTCGCTGGACCGCCGAAATGCTGGACCGCTGGAACATTGCCGGACGAAATCCAGCCGGCACTTGGACCGCCAGATAAACTGAGCCGCCGCTTGAACTGCCGGACGAAAACGGGCCGACGCCCGGACTGCTGGACGAACCGAGCCGGTGCCTGGACCACTGGATGAACCGAACCGGCGCCCGGAACACCGGGCGAAATGGTAATTTCTGGAAAATTATCGGCGCCGGACGTCGATTCCGGCAGCTCGCCTGATCGGGCCGGCACCTGGATTAGACAGAATGGAGCCCGGCCAACGGGTCCGGCGACTCACCTGGTCGGGTCAGACGCCGGCACTTATCAGCCGCCCAGTCCGGCCGCCGGAAACAGTCAGATATAAGCTGGGCATTTACGGCCGGGGTCCCAGACTGATCTGTGACTCCGGAAAAAATACAATACAAAAGGAAAGGAAGGGGTACTATGCGTTACGAAGGAGATATCTACAGACCGCCGAGCGAAGCGTGGAGCCTGCTCTGCCAGGTCACGGTCGGCTGCTCCCACAACTCGTGCACGTTCTGCAGCATGTATAAGGATAAGAAGTTCCACGTGCGGAAGGTGGAAGAGGTCATCGAGGACCTGGAGGACGCGCGCAGCAGATACCGCAGGATCAGGAGGATCTTCCTCTGTGACGGCGATGCGCTCTGCCTTTCCAACAACAAGCTGCTCGTGATCCTGAAGAAGATCGAGGAGCTGTTCCCGGAGTGTGAGCAGGTCAACGTCTACGGAAACGCGGTCGACGTCCGCCACAAGACGGTCGAGGAGCTGAAGGAGCTGCACGAGCACGGCGTCAAAATCGTCTACATCGGCGCGGAGTCTGGCAGCGACGAGGTGCTGAAGGCAATCAACAAGGGCAGCACGCGCCAGGAGATCATCGACGCAGTGCAGAAGCTCGAGATGAGCGGCATCAAAGCCTCCGTCACCTTTATTTCCGGCCTCGCCGGCCAGGAGGGCTGGAGGGAGCACGCGATCCAGACGGGCACGATGATCAGCGAGATGAACGCGTCCTACGTCGCACTGCTGACCCTGATGCTCGACCCGCGCGCCCCGCTGACGCAGCAGATGGAACGCGGCGAGATGAAGCTCCTGGAGCCGGAGCAGGTCATCGCCGAGACCAGGCTGATGCTGGAGAACATGAACCCGACCAAAACCTGCGTCTTCCGCAGCAACCACGCCTCCAACTATTTTTCCCTTGCCGGAAACCTCCCGGAGGACAAAGACCGCCTGCTCGCCGAACTCGACCTGGCTGCCGATAACGCCGGCCTGCTGAAGAGCGAGGGTCTGCGGATGCTGTAAGGCCGCGGCATTAGCCCGCGGCCCGTACGGATTAAGAGGCCGCGTGAGAGGCGCTCGGGCGGCGGCTAGGTTTGACGGCCGCCGGAGCGCGCGTGTGCCGCGGAGTACGGATGGATGCCGTTCGGACGCGGATGCGGGTTTGTCGGGGCGTCGGAACGGTGCCGCGGCGAGAAGGCGCTCGGGCGGCGCGGACCTGCCAGCAGAAAAGTATTGAACTGAGGGGGAAATTTTTTTTGACGACTAATACAACGACAACAGACAAAAATACAGACAAAGTAAAGGATTACCTGGTCGGCAAGCTGGACGAATTCTTCTTCGACGGCCTGTCGGACGAGTACCTGCAAAAGGCACACATCGCGGACTTCATGCACGGCGTCCCGATCCCGCTCAGGAAGTCGGACATCGTCAAGGTCCAGGAGTTCAGCACGGTCAGAATCGCCGACGCGATGGCGTTCGTCATCGGCTGCGACCCGGACTTCCGCTACGCCAGGCAGTACAAGCAGTACATCAACCGGTTTTTCCCGGACCAGTTCCCGAAGCTGCTCGTCCAGCAGGGCGCCGAAAAAGCCCAGGCCGAGGACTACGAGACGGCCTGCGTCTACTTCCGCTCCGCGCTGCAGATCGACCCGGACTTCATGGACGCCCAGTACTGCTACGCCCGCGCCCTGCACGACGCCTACGAGAAGGGCAGCGGGGAGGAGTACGTCGGGACCTTCAAGGCTGCGTCGATGCGCGCTTTTGAGACCCTGGTCGGCAAGTGGCCGGAGTTCGACGAGGGCTACTACTACCTCGGCTACGCCTACCTGAACCTTGGCCTCTACCAGAAGGCGGAACTGACATTCCGCCGTTTCCTGGAGCTGACAAAAAAAGACGCCGCCAGAACCGAAGTCGAAGGCCTGTGTGAGAAGCTGATGGATCCCTGCAGAATCGAGGAAGGCTGCAACGCCATCGTCAGCGGCCGCCTGGAATCGGGCATCGAGATCCTCGAGTCCTACAAGGACGACGACCGCTTCAACCAGTGGTGGCCGCTCTGGTACTACCTCGGCGCCGCCTACCGCGCCCTCGGCCTCGGCCCTGAAGCCCTGGACTGCTACCGCCGCGTCCTCCAGCTCTCCCCGAGCAACAGCGAGGCCATGAAGCAGATGCTCGAGATCTACGAGGCCGACGGCCTGGAAGCCGAGGCCGAGAAGTACCGCAAGAAGATCGCCATCGTCGAGCGCAACCGCGAACTCGACCGCGAGCAGAAGCGCGAGGAGCAGGGGATCAAGGTAAACTAGAAAACCAGACAATACCAGAAACACAATAATGAAAACCTGGAATAAAAATGACCACGGGCTGCGAAAAATGCCGGAACGTTTTTCGCAGCCCGTTTTCTGTGCCGCAGTGCGCGGCTCGGCGAGAGCGGACAAACTGGGCGCGCCGAGAGACTGAAAACTTCGGGGCGCCGGTCTGCCGCTGCGCCGCCGCCAGGTGATCGTCACGTGGCGCTAATCGCCGGGGCATGGGAGATGATGCGTGTATACTGCATAATTCAGTAAAACGATGGGATTCGGCGGCTTTACGAATATCCGGCGTGGGCGGCGGCGGTCGATGGGGCACTGGGACACTGGAGGTGATGGCTGTATACTGCATAATTCAGTAAAACGTTGGAAATCAGCGGCTTTACGAATATCCGGAGTGGGCGGCGGCGGGCGGCGAGGCAGTAGACCTGGGCGCGCCGCGGGAACTGATCAGATCTAGTCTAAAATGTGGGAATTTCGATGAAAATGCGCTGATTTCCAAACCGCCGCCGGAAATGTTGGAAATGGCGCCTAAAATCTCGAAATTCCCAACTGGCCGCAGGCGGATACTGGAAATCTATATACCCTATAGGGGTATATAGATCGCGATGACTGCCTGCGGGAGATGGAAGCACCGCCGTCGCCGCTGGAAAATGGAAGACGGCGTGACCGTGTTGTGCGGCGAATTGTGTGTTCTGTCTATTTTGATGGCGGCGGTGCAGTCAGTGACGGCGGGCGCCATGATCAAATTGATGATCTTGGTCTGCCTGCAGCGACGGAGGCGCCCGCCGGCCTTCGCGGGACTTTGGAATTAAGGATTTTTTGCGCCGTTTTCCCTAACTTTTTTTGGACTGTTGGGAAAATGGCCACTGAACGGACTGAATTCCAAACGGCGGCGCGCCCATACCCCGCCTGGCCGGGTGCGGGAAGCGCAGTTTTGCTATTGAGGCTGTCAGGAAATGGTGTATGTTGTATACTTGCATCCCCGTCCCGCGCTACGCCGCCCATTCCCGCGCGTTTTTCAGGCGGGTTGACAGAATCGCGCGAGTGTTGGAAAATGGCGGCGGATGCGGGTGAGGAAAAACCAAGAAATGGCAAAAAAAGCTTGCAATGGCGCCGCAGGAAAAGTATAATATCTATGTTTGTGCGGGGTACGTGTACGTGGGGTACATGTATTTTTTCTGCACTTCAGTTATTTTACACATCCGGGTACAGCGCAGATGGTGCCGCTCAGGGAGCGGTTTAATGCGGCCGCCGGGTGGAAGTATAAACCAGGAGGATATTATTATGTCAGTAGTTTCTATGAAACAGTTACTTGAAGCAGGTGTTCACTTTGGACATCAGACGAGAAGATGGAACCCTAAGATGGCTCCGTACATCTTCACAGAGAGAAATGGAATTTACATCATCGACCTGCAGAAGACAGTTAAGCTGATCGATGAGGCTTATGATTTCCTGAAGGAGATCGCTGCTACGGGCAAGCCGATCCTGTTCGTCGGAACCAAGAAGCAGGCTCAGCACGCAATCGCTGACGAGGCGAAGAGATGCGGCGAGTACTATGTCTGCGAAAGATGGCTCGGCGGAATGCTGACGAACCACAAGACGATCGCTACCAGAATCGCAAGACTGAAGGAGATCGAGCAGATGGCTGAGGACGGAACTTACGAGAAGCTGTCCAAGAAGGAAGTCAGCAAGCTGGAGCAGGAGCGTGAGAAGCTGGAGAAGAACCTCGGCGGAATCCGTGACATGAAGGGCATGCCTGGAGCAATGTTCATCGTAGATCCTAAGAAGGAGAAGATCGCGGTACACGAGGCTAGAATCCTGAACATTCCTATCGTAGGAATGGTTGATACGAACTGCGATCCGGACGATGTCGACTACATCATCCCGGCTAACGACGATGCTATCAGAGCCGTCAAGCTGATCGCTTCCAAGATGGCTGACGCTGTTATGGAAGGAAAGCAGGGCGAGAGCATGGACGAGGCAGAGGCTGCCAACGTTTCGGCTGATGCTGAGGCAGGCGAGAAGAGCATCGAGGAGATCGCTGACGCTGAGTAATTGCGTGATAGCATGTTTGCTGTGATGCAGTAATGCATTGATGGCATAATTGCAGTGATGCAGCGATGCAGTGGTGTGAGGGCGCAAAATCAGCTTTGCCGCATAACTGCTCAGCTGCTGGATTACGGGACTGCTCAATTGCAGGGAAGTTTAGAAATCAGCAGATACAATCTGGAGGTAATATAGATGAAGATTACAGCAGCATTAGTAAAGGAGCTCAGAGACAAGACCGGCGCAGGCATGATGGACTGCAAGAAGGCTCTGACAGAGACAGACGGTGATATCGATCAGGCTATGGACGTACTTCGTGAGAAGGGACTGTCCAAGGCTACCAAGAAGGCTGACAGAATCGCAGCTGAGGGTCTGGTAACCGTCGCTTTTTCCGACGATCACAAGAAGGCAGCAGTTGTGGAGATCAATTCCGAGACTGACTTTGTCGCTAAGAACCCTGAGTTCGTAGAGTTCGTTGAGAAGATCGCAGACATCGTTCTGAACAATGACGTTGCTGACGTCGACGCGCTGAAGGCTCTGCCGTACGGCGAGGAGGGCACAGTTGACGAGGCACTCGTTCAGAAGATCAGCAAGATCGGTGAGAAGCTGTCCATCAGACGTTTTGCCAAGCTGGAGACTGAGGGCGTTGTTTACGTAGGATACATCCACGGCGGCGGAAAGATCGCAGCTGTTACGGGAATTAAGACCGACGCGTTCAACGAGACAGTTGAGAAGGTTGGTAAGGACGTTTCCATGCAGGTTGCTTCCATGGCACCGAAGTTCGTCATGGACTCCGAGGCTGACCAGGAGTACCTGGAGCACGAGAAGGAAATCGCAAGAAAGCAGCTCGAGGAAGAGGGCAAGCCGGCTCAGATGATCGAGAAGATCGTCCCGGGCAAGATCAAGAAGGTCCTGAAGGAGGTCTGCCTGCTCGACCAGAAGTTCGTAAAGAACGGAGATCTGACGGTAGAGCAGTACGTTGCTGACGAGGCAAAGGCTGCAGGTCAGGACATGGCTGTCGTAGAGATGGTCCGTTACGAGGTCGGAGAAGGAATCGAGAAGAGAAACGAGGACTTCGCTGAGGAAGTTGCCAAGCAGCAGGCTGAAGCAGCGAAATAAGGGCGTTTCCGCGAAACCCGATGCCCCGTGGCAGAATTTAAACAGTTAATCATACCGCTGAGCCTGCGATGCAGCGCTTGGCGGTATTTTTATCCCCGATTGTTATCGGGCAATTCAGGGACTCTGAGCCATTTGTTGAATCGTACAGGTCCCAGTACTTTTTGTCGTCTCCGGCGACAAAAAATGAAAGGATGTAAGATATGTTTTTTAAAGTTGCGGCCGTCGGGATGGGCGGGTTTGTCGGTGCCTGTGCACGTTACCTGATCTCGCTGATTCCGATGGAGACAAAGGGAGACTTCCCAGTCAACACTTTCCTGACGAATATCATCGGTGCGATCATGATCGGATTTATCATCGCCTATGCGCGCGACACGAACATGAGCCCGAACCACCTGCTGTTCCTCAAGGTCGGCCTCTGCGGCGGCCTGACCACGTTCTCGACCTTCTCCGTCGAGAGCCTCGGCCTGATCGAGTCGGGCAGCTGGATCACCGCCGCCGTCTACATGATGCTGTCGGTATTCTGCTGCGTGTGCGGCGTGATGCTGGGAATGCATCTGGGGTAGGCGCGGCGCGTGTAGACGTGTGATGTGTGGAAATGGCGCGGACGGAGTCCGGGCCATTTTTTTTTTTCGGCGCGGCGGGCAGCGTCGGGGACGCCGCGCTAGCGGCGCCGCCCGGGCGGTCGAAATGTTGGGGTGCCGCCGGAGCGGGCATTGGGAGGGCGAGCCGGGCAGGGCCGGGCGAGGCCGGCGGTAAGGCACTCGGAGCGCTCGGCAGGTTTTGGGGCGCTCGGAGTGCGCGGGATGCGCGGCGCCCGCCGTCAGGTGATGATGCGGGCGCCGCGCGACAAAATAATCTATCGACGGCGGGTCCCGGTATACAGTACACATAGATGAAATCTATCGAAAAACCCTCGGAAGGACATAATTGACTATCGATTTTCAGTAGGAGATCAAATCATGAAGTTCGGTGGAACGGCTTTTCCGAATTTCAGCAATGCGTATTTTTCAGCACCTTGGTGGAACTTTTTCACTGCCGGAAAACGAGTGAAGTAGTCTGACAATTTGAGACTGAGCAGATGATACATGAAAATGGTCCGCGAGCGGTCCTGATGTAGTAGTGATGTCCCCGGTAAGTGTCCGCGACGGCGAATATGTGTTCAAGTTGAATGTATATTTATATAAAACGTCGGGAATCAAGTCTCTGTTGGGTCGCTGCGGACAATGTTTTGCCTGAAAAGACCGCGAAAATCAGATTGATTTCTAAGAGCATAACAAATTCCAGTAATGGTAAACCTATAAGATCGAACAGCTCTGGGAATCCGTTATGTAAGTGCATCGATTTTTCGCTATTATGGAATCTCGCAAATCGCGTTCCACCAAAATGAATAATTTGCGACTCTACAGAAAAGAATACAATATAAGCAGCCGATTAATTACCCAGGTATGAACTTCCCTCGAGATGGATGCGGAGCGATAGCGAATACGCCGTCATAATTCCAGCACATAAAAAGGGTCTGCGTTTTACAGTCCTATTTTTTTGCGCAGCGAGCAGTGCCGGGGATGTCGCGCCCGGCGGGCGGCCGGGTAAGTTGGGGTGCCGCCGGAGCGGGCGTTCGGCTATATGATAAATTTTCGCGTATCAGGAGTATGCAGTACACAAGTCCAGCTGCATCGAAATTTTGATCGTGAACCGAATCGGCGATCGTCGATTCGCGGCGAGCGGGGGTTCCGCGCTCCGCTGACGAGGGAAAAAGCGCAGAAAAATCGATGTATATAGAATACACTCTGCCGGTGAGTGCGCAAAGACTGATAATATAGATTCGGAGTTAATGGAAACTTCGGCAATGCCACCGTTTTAAGGTATTGCCGAAGTTTCCATTTTCCCACGTGCCTAGGGCGCGCGGGAATCTTCGGCTGTGCAAAAGAATTGAAATATAGCCGGACGAAAATCAATTTCGTTCGGCTGACGCGCATATTTTTCTTATAACCGGAACCCTTTATCTTATAACTGGAACCCGGTGCAGGGAAAAACACCTGGCAGGAGTCGAGCTTGAGACCGAGTCTGTCAGAGGCGGGGAGAATCAGTCCCGGAAATGGGTGGACAACGGGGACGTGGATCGTGGATAGTGTGGATAGTAATGTATGGAAAATATATAGAAGTCCTCCTAAGTCAGCGCCATCGGTGTATACATTGTATCTATATAAAAAATGCGTGTATAATGGAAACAGATACTTAATTCGCGCGCGATGCCGCGCGGCGGGAAAGGAGCAAACTCATGATTCGGAACATTCACTCAGTCGTATTCAGTCCGACGGGGAGGACCCGCCGCGCCGCGATCAAGCTCGCCTCGCGCATCGGCGGCAGGCTCGGTGTTCCGGTGAGGCAGGACGCGTTTACTTTGCCGGGGGAGCGGGAAAACAGGCGGGTGTACGGCAGCAACGACCTTGTGGTCTTCGGAATTCCGGTGTACGCCGGGCGGGTTCCGAATAAGATCGTGCCGTGGATCAAGGAGCTTTTTCAGACGGAAGGCGAGGCTGATCCGGAAGGCGGGGCAGAGCGGGAAGGCGTCCGTTCTAAGGTCCCGGCCGTCGCGATCGTCACGTTCGGCAACCGCAGCGAGGACAGCGCCCTGCGCGAATTGCAGCAGATCCTGGAGGGGCTGGGGTTCTGCGTCTTTGCCGCGGGGGCGTTTGCGGCGCCGCATGCCTTTGCAGAGATCGGCCTCGAACACCCGACCCTTTCCGACAAAAACCACCTGGAATCCCTCGCCGACTCCGCTGCCGACGCGCTGGAATCGGGCGCACCCCTGAAATCGGTCGCAATCGACGGCGGGCGCGAGATCGGGCCGTACTACACGCCCTGCGGAACCGACGGCCGCCCGGTCAACTTTCTGAAGGCCAGGCCCAAGACCGACCCCGCGCTCTGCGACCTCTGCGGCCTCTGCGCGTGCTCGTGCCCGATGGGGTCGATCCCGCAGGCGCACCCCGACACCGTCACCGGCATCTGCATCAAGTGCCAGGCGTGCATCCAGGTCTGCCCGACCCACGCGAAATACCTCGACGACCCCGGCTTCCTCTCGCACAAGGCCATGCTCGAGCGCGACTACCGGCGCCCGGCGGAGTCGAAGATCTACTTGCCGTAACTATTATCTGGTGGCCTGGCAGGGAGTCAGCAGCGGCAATTGCGAACTCGTAATTTCGGCGTATGAAAACGAGGCTGTGAAAAAATGAATCAGCATTTTTTCACGGCCTCGTTCTTATGAAGAATGATGATATATGTATGTTTGTGGATTTCATTGTATAGTCGGCGGCTCCTGTAATCGCACGCCGCACTCCGAGCGCCCTCGAACCTTCAGGCGCTCCGAGTGCCTCATCGTCGGCCTCTCAGCCTGACCTTGCCGCCCGAGCGGCCCACTGCGCCGCCCGGGCCGTTCCGGCCCCCCCCTCGCACGCGAGGCGGGCGGCATCGGCAAAACAGCCTGAAACCGCCGATGCCGGCGGCGCCCCTGGCGCACTCCGAGCGCACCCAAACCTTCAGGCGCTCCGAGTGCCTTACCGCCGGCTTCGCCGGCGCCTTCCTGTCTAATAAGCCTTATCTAGCCGCCCATCTCCACCATCCGCTCGATCGGGCGCAGCGCCTCCGTGCGGACCTGGTCGTCCAGTTCCATGACCTCGCCGCCGGTGCCTTCGACCGCGCGGTAGATGTCCATCAGGGTCGTCAAAGCCATGTTGTGGCAGACGGTTTCCTTGGACAGCGGGTAGAAGACCTTGTCCGGGCACATGAACTGCAGGTGCTGGACGATGCTGTTCTCGGTGCCGATGATGAATTCCTTACTGTCGCTCTCCTGGGCGCGCTTCATGATGCCGGTCGTGCTCCCGATGTAGTCGGCGTACTTTCTGATCTCCTCCAGGACCTCCGGGTGGACCAGGACCTCGGCGTTCGGGTGGGCCTCCTTGATGGCCTTCACGTCGCGCTCGATCATGCGCATGTGGGTCGGACATCCGCCGTTGACCAGGATGAATTCCTTATCCGGCAGCTGCTCCTCGCACCAGGATCCCAGGTTGCAGTCCGGGATGAACACGATCTGCTTATTCGGGATCTGCTTTAAAATCTTGACCGCGGAGGACGACGTGACGCAGTAGTCGACGGCGCGCTTGAGGTCGGCCGTGGTGTTGATGTAGGCGACGATCGCGGCATCCGGGTACTGTTTCCTGAGCTCCAGGATGTCGTCCCTGTCCATCTGGGCAGCCATCGGGCAGCTCGCGCCTGGGTTGGCGAGCAGGACTTTTTTGTCCGGGGACAGCATCTTCACCGACTCCGCCATAAAGCGGACGCCCGACATGATGATCGTCTGCTGCGGCGCCTTGGACGCCTGAACGCTCAGCCCGTAGGAGTCTCCGACGTAATCCGCGACGTCCCAGATGTCCTGACTCTGGTATGCGTGTGCCAGGATGCAGACGTCGTTCTTCTTCTTCAGTTCCATGATTGCATCCTGCAGTTCTCTCGTATTCATTTAATACCTCCGATAAGCAGTGACTATTACCGTACGCAGGCCGTCATAGGCGTATTAGGGACAAAAAATGCCCGTCACGCCTGGAATCCCGCCCTGATGATCCGCTGATATCCTTCGATACGATGCAGACCGAATGGTTCATATTTTAATTGAATTGATCATTAGGTTTGACCATTCGACTTGATCAAAAATTTACGGATCCGTAGAGATTCGAGAAATCCCTCCGACCTGTCTTAACTGATTTTCAGTATAGAGCCCGCCGGCTGTACTGTCAAGATAATTGTAAAGAATAATCTTGATAGGTGTCTTGTCACATGTCGATTTAGGTGCTATAATGTCGGTAATTCATACGGAGAAACAGGTTGAGAATTCTCTGCCGAGGCCGCTTGAAACCAGGCAGCTGCAAGGCTTTTCGCCGCGCAGCCGCTTTCGCCCGCCGCACGTGCGCAGGACGTTTACGGAAGCTGAATGTGAAAAATGTGATAATTGCGACAATCGTCACTAATCACACCATATTCTCGTGACGATATCCCAAGTAATCCGCGCGGCCGGTGAAAATTTTCGGAATTTCCCCAATTCGATTGTAAAATACTGGTAAACCCCGGTAAGCGTAAGGGAAAGCGCGCGGGCAGCCCGTTTTACAATAGAAGAAACGAAAGGGAAATACGGAAAGAATCGAAAGAATCAAACCTAAGCCTCGGCTTCCAGTATTATTCAGGAAAGGATCTATTGCCATGCTGAATACGGATATTTTAATCATCGGATCCGGCTGCTCAGGGCTGTACACAGCCCTGAAGCTGCCGAGGGACCGGAAGATCCTGATCATCACCAAGTCGGACGCGGAGTCCTGCGACAGCTTTCTCGCTCAGGGCGGGATCTGTGTGCTGAAGGACCCGAAGGACTACGACAGCTATTTTGAGGACACCATGCGTGCCGGACACTACGAGAACGACCGTAAGTCGGTCGAGATCATGATCCGCTCCTCACAGAAGGTCATCCAGAACCTGCTCGACGTCGGCGTCGACTTCCACCGCGACGCGGACGGAAACCTCGACTACACCAGGGAAGGCGCGCACACACACAAGCGCATCCTGTTCCACGAGGACGAGACGGGCAAGGAGATCACCAAGCACCTGCTCGCCGCGGCGCGCGCGCTGCCGAACGTCACGCTCCTAGAGTACACGACGATGCTCGACCTGGTCGAGGAGAACAACACCTGCTACGGCGCAGTCATCAAGACGGCGGACGGAAAGATCGAGACGGTCCAGGCGGACTTCACGATCATGGCGACCGGCGGCGTCGGCGGGCTGTACGAGCACTCGACCAACTACCGCCACCTGACCGGAGACGGCGTCGCGATGGCGATCCGCCAGGGCCTCAGGCTCAGGGACGTCAACTACGTCCAGATCCACCCGACGACGTTCTACACGACCAACCCGGAGGACCGCTCGTTCCTGATCTCCGAGTCCGTCAGGGGGGAAGGGGCCAAGCTTTACGACAAGAACATGAACCGATTCGCCGACGAGCTGATGCCGCGCGACAAGATGACGGAAGCGATCCGGAAGCAGATGGCCAAGGACGGGACCGACTTCGTCTGGGAGGACCTGCGCCCGATCCCGTACGAGGAGCGCCACGCGCACTTCCCGAACATCATCGCGCACTGCCTCGAGATGGGCTACGATCCGGACAAGGAGCCGATTCCGGTCGTTCCGGCGCAGCACTATTACATGGGCGGCGTCTGGGTCGACCACGAGAGCAAAACCTCGATGGACCGCCTCTACGCCGTCGGCGAGACGGCCTGTAACGGCGTCCACGGAAAGAACCGCCTGGCCAGCAACTCCCTGCTCGAGAGCATGGTCTTTGCTGGCAGGGCAGCAGACGACCTGATGGCGTCCTACGGCACGGTCCGGAAGAATCCGGAGCTGTTTGACAAAGTCGACCTCGACCAGTACCGCGACGAGGACGCGCTGATGAAGCTCTACGCCGACCTCGTCAGGAAGGAAATCGAGAAGGCCGACCAGAAGATGCAGATCATCGAGGACAAGGAGACCGCCGAGGCGGCCGACCTTCCGCCGGCGATCCATCACCGCGGCGACAAGCAGCCGGCGGCGCCGCGGCAGATCACGGCATAATCATCACAGGCTGCCGGCGCCCGTGCCGAAGTACACGCGACGGTGCCGCAGGTTATAGAAATGTGCGGCTCCGCCGCGGGAATAGATTAAAAAGAATACAATAAGGAATACAAAAGTTATGTTTGATCCAATCACGTTGAAACTGAACGCAGATCCGCTGATTCTCTCGGCGCTGAAGGAAGATATTACCAGTGATGATGTGTCGACGAACAGCGTCATGCCGGAGCCTAAGCCGGGGACGGTCGACCTGATCGCCAAGGAGGACGGGATCCTCTGCGGGATGCAGGTGTTCCAGAGGACTTTTGAGCTGCTGGATCCTGAGACGGAGGTCATCTGGGAGAAGCGGGACGGCGACCCGATCGAGAAGGGCATGCGGCTTGCCGTCGTGAACGGGGACATCCGCGTGCTGCTGTCGGGGGAGCGCACGGCGCTGAACTACCTGCAGCGCATGAGCGGCATCGCGACGTACACGCACAAGATGGCGGAAAAGCTGAAGGGCAGCGGGATCAAGCTGCTGGACACGCGCAAGACGACGCCGAACAACCGCATATTCGAGAAGTACGCGGTCACGGTGGGCGGCGGATCGAACCACCGCTACAACCTCTCCGACGGCGTCATGCTGAAGGACAACCACATCGGGGCGGCCGGGGGAATCCGCCAGGCCGTCGCGGCGGCGAGGGAATACGCGCCATTCGTCCGGAAGATCGAGGTCGAGACCGAGAGCCTCGCGATGGTCCAGGAGGCGCTGGACGCGGGCGCGGACATCATCATGCTGGACAACATGAGCCACGACATGATGGCAGAGGCGGTCAAACTCATCGCGGGCCGCGCGGAGATCGAGGCGTCGGGCAACGTCTCGATGGACAACCTCGAGAGCTTCCGGGACCTCGGTATCGACTACGTCTCGAGCGGCGCGCTGACCCATTCTGCGCCGATCCTGGACCTTTCCCTCAAGCATCTGCACCCGGTGGACTAGAGGTACTGCCATCTTTGTCACATATGACAAAAAATGGAAGCTTCTCCAAAACGCCTGAGCTGCCGATGCTGACGGCAGTGCGCGGGGTCTCTGGGGCTTCTCAGCGGGCGCGGGGCGGCTTGCAAGAACGGCGCGCTGTGTGTAAAATATAACAAACAGGGAATAAATACATAAGTAAGATAGGGAAAAGACGCCGAAGGACGGCGGACGGGAGGATGGAAGTGTGTCTTCCCGGAGGACAGAAAGCGAGGGTGGTGTTTCTTGAACAACAGAGTGCGAAGAGAAGAGATGGAAAAACTCCTGCTGGCCAGTGAAGGACCGCTTTCCGGGAGTAAGCTGGCGGCCCATTTTCAGGTCAGCCGTCAGGTTGTCGTGCAGGACATCGCGCTGCTACGGGCGAACGGCCTGGACATCTTATCGACGAACCGGGGCTACGTGCTGCAGAAGCAGAAACCGTCGTGCCAGCGCGTCTTCAAGGTCCACCACACGGAGGAGCAGACGGAAGAGGAGATGAACATGGTCGTCGACCTCGGCGGCAGGTTCCTGGACGTGTTCGTCTACCACCGCGCCTACGGCCTGATCAGAACGGAGCTGAAGGCCCGCTCGCGCCACGACGTCGCCGTCTACCTGCAGGAGATCTCCTCGGGCAAGTCGCGTGAGCTGCTGAACATCACGTCCGGCTATCACTACCACACGATCGAGGCCGACAGCGAGGACATCCTCGACCTGATCCAGGACAACCTCGAGAAGCGCGGCTTCCTGGCCCCGCTCAGCGAGTACGAACCGATCGACTTCTGGCAAAACAACCTCCAGCAGCGGGCCTAACCGCCCTGCTGTCAGACCGTGATTCGGCGGCCGACGGTACGCACGACCGCAGACCGGTGCAGAACGTAGAATAGAATACGGTCCAGACTGTGCTGCAGACAAACTTACAGACAGATCTTCGCCTCGAACATTAAACCCCGCGGTTGTCCGCTGGGGCAGGGTTCCGGGGCGTTTTTTTATGCGACTCGCCAGATTGCGGACGAAAATGACCAATTTTGAAAAATTCCGCGCCTTCCGTGAAGAAACCGTCATTATTTCCGCGGGGAAATATGTTATACTTTAGATTAGTCAGTAAGCGGCAGACGAGCCGCCGAATCAGCCAGCGGCTGATCGACCGCCGAGTCTATTCTCATCGGCGTCGAGGTTACTGCACAGAATGCAGCAGGCAGGCCGCTATAGATTCAGCGGGAATTTTTTTGCCGCCAAAAATATTGAATTCAGATAATGAGGAGGAATTACGTCATGTTTAAGGTAACCGCAACAGACAAGGCTCCGGCAGCAATCGGACCATATTCTCAGGCAATCACAGCTAATGGAATGCTCTTCGCATCCGGACAGATCGGCATCGACCCGGCACAGGGAAAGATCGTCGCTGACACCGTTGAGGGTCAGGCAGAGCAGGTCTGCAAGAACGTCGGTGAGCTGCTGAAGGCTAACGGACTTTCCTATGAGAACGTCGTAAGGACAACATGCTACCTGTCCGACATCAACAACTTCGCTGCATTCAACGAGGTTTATGGAAAGTACTTCGCTCACAAGCCGGCTCGTTCCTGCGTCGCAGTCAAGGACATCCCGGCAGGAGCACTGTGCGAGATCGAGATTACCGCAGTTTACGAGTAGTCCTTTTTCGGTCTGCAGCTTTACGGCTTTTACGGCCATTAGAAAAAGAATAACAGAGTAACCTCTTACAGGGCAGTCGTGGGATGCAGTTTCCGGCGCTGTCCTGTTTTCTTGCGCGGGGGCGGGCGGCGGCAGGCACTCGGAGCGCATGGACGGTTTGGGGCGCTCGGAGTGCGCGGCTGGGGAGCTCGGGCGGCCTCGGATTGTGGGGAGGGCCGCCGGAGCGGCGCCGTTAGGTCGGTTGGGCGCTGCAGGCGCCATTTCAGTCAGTGCAGGGCGCCGGCGCCGTTAGGTCGGTTGGGCGCTGCAGACGCCTTTTCAGTCAGTGCAGGGCGCCGGCGCCGTGCGTTTGGTCATTGTGCCGCCGCTGTTCGGCTGCTGCGGCGCCGTGATTGACTACCAAGTGAGTTGGTGGGTATGGACAATCCGGCAGGACCGGAGTGATGCGGGGAAAAAGTGGATTTTGTCGAGAAATAGTCGGGAAATCAGAGAAATTAAATGTTAGAAAACCGGCAATCTGTGCTATTATAATGATAAGTTACAGCATAGTGCCAACAGTGAAGAGGAGAAGGAGTGCCAATGAGCAGTTCGAAGAAAAAATATGTCTATGAATCGCGCTATCAGCAGATCTCCGTGGAAATCGCGAAGAGGATTGCGGAGGGCTGGTATGCGGTGGGCGAGAGGCTGAACGCGCGTACGACGCTGGCCAGCAATTACGGCGTTTCTCCGGAGACCGCCAGGAAGGCCGTCCACATCCTCTGCGACCTTGGCATCATGGAGGTCAGGCAGGGAAGCGGCACCTACGTCCTCTCCCGCCAAAAAGCCCAGCAGTTCCTGGAGCGCTACCAGAACACCGTCTCCGTCGAGCAGGTCCGTTCCGAAATCAACGCATGTGTCAAAAATCAGCAGAAAGAGATCGAACACCTCTCTCAGCTGCAGAACAAGCTGATCGGCCAGATGACCAGAGACCGCGCCGGCTACACCCTGGAGCCGTACGAGCTGCACATCGACGAGCACTGCTACTACCTGGGCAAGACCATCGGCGAAGTCAACATCTGGCAGGAGACCGGCGCCACCGTCGTCGAAGTCATGCGCGACGACACCTTCATCGTCTCCCCGGGACCTTATGAGAAGATCCAGGCGGGCGATACGCTTTTATTCGTCGGAAACGAAGAATCCCGCCAGCGCATGCTGAACCTTTTCTGCGCTCCGCCGGAATCGAACCCGATGGAAGATAAATAGAAGACTGACAGAAGACAAGCAGACGGGCGCGCCTGGATGCAGTATGCAGGCACCGATGATCGCTACTGAAATAGATACTTGATTTCATAGGAAGAGGCCGGGGAGGAGTCGAAGGATTTCTCGCCGGCCTCTTCTGCGTGCGGCAACGCGGCTACGGGTAGCGACTTGGACTGCGGAGCTAACGAGCGGCGGCCGGAGGGGGTCGCCGGTATACAATATACGCGGCGTTGGGGCGCTGCGTGGACAGGATTGATGGGGCGAATGATATGGACGGCGCCGCGAATGCGGTCCCGCGGTCCGGATCAGTGGGGTATGGCGCGGCTGCCGTTGGGAATTTTGCCTGCTAGGGGGCCGTTTTCCAAAGACCTCAAAAAAAGTTAGGGAAAACGGCGACAAAAATTCATAATTCCAAAGTCCCGTAGGAGCCTGCGGCGGTGCGGGAAGATCACAATCATCAATTTGATCAGTGCGTCCGCCGCAGTCGACTGCACCGCCGCTATTATTCTGGACGAACTGCGTAATTCGCCGCGCAACATAGTCATATCGTCATGTGTATTTCAGCGGCGGCGGCGGTACACTGACCATATGACGATAATCATCGCCCTGTATATACCCCTATAGGGTATATTGTTTAAGGCTTCCATCGCAGTCGAGTTGGGAATTCCAGAATTTTGAGGCCGTTTTCCAACATTCCGGGGGCGGGGTGGGAAAATGGCGATTTATCGACGGATTTTCCCAACTTTCAGGCCGCCGCGCCGCCCTGCATCCCGATCGTCGCTCTTCGAAGCGCCCCAGCCGCGGCAAATGTTCGTAAAGGCGTTGCTTTCAACGCTTTTGCAGAAATATGCAGTATACTCGCGTCACCCGCGCGCCCCGGTGTTCCGTCGTGCGGGTGCGCCGCACAATTCACGTACCATTTAATATGAAAGCGTGCGGCGGGGAGCGCAGATATACAGTATACGCGCCGCCGGGGAAGCAGCACTGGCGGGATTGACAGCACAGGTGATATGTGCCTCCCGGCCTCGCCCGGCCCCGCCTCGCAGTCGAGGCGGGCGCCATCGGCAGACCAGCCTGCAAACGCCGATGGCGGGCGACCTGTCAACTGCGCGCGCCCGCTCCGGCGGCCGTCCACCTGTCCCAGCCGCCCGAGCTCCCCGGCGCGCACTAAAAAGCCGGCTGCTGAATCGTCATTCCGCAACCGGCTTTAGTAAACTGCTCTAATCGTATTCAATTGTACCTCTCTATCGTAATCTATATCCAAATGACGCCTTTCACTGCGTTCCACTGGAAATATGTTCTCTTGCTGATCTCCCCAGCACTACCCATCTGCAGAAGATCTCTGCCTGTTACGATATCTTCGGGCGTTGGCTCCGATTTTCAGAGGATTGAAAACGTTTCCTGCACCTTTCATTGGTCATATATCACTCGGCAGGCTTGATTGCCGTACACCGTTACACTCGATCGTGTTTAATAAGCTGATCTGAAGATGCCATTCTCAATCGACGGAACCCTGCCCATCTGTGTCTCCTGGACCATTTCTGTGAAGAAGATTTCTCATTCTTTACCATCTCCTTTCTTGTCTTGGATCAATGAATCCAATTGCTTCCATTCTCTGTTTTCCGCTATCGGATATCCCCTTAGGACTTCCGGTCTCGGTATCAAGGGAATGGCTCCAGTCCCTTCCGGACTGACTTCATAAAGCATTTCGGGTTAACCTCTATGTTGCTTTATCTTGTTTTCTCTGATCCTTAACTTTGTCTATATTATAGCGTCGGATTGCACGTGTGTCAATACAATTAGCTAAAAACAACAAAAATACATTTTGTTGTTTGTGTACGCGGTATATAAAACCGGGTGAAGTGGTGGATAAATCGGATGGGCGGCAGGGAAGGAATGTGTGGAGGGAGCGGCGGAGGGGGCTGTTTTGCCTGAGATCTGCGGGGTTTACGGTGATTCACCCGTATTTCTTGCGGGTATTTATTTGTCGGAAGCTGTGCTATAATTGTACAGGCTTTTACATTCGTTAATTTACAAGAATACAGCAGGACGGGGGTTAGCTGCCCCTGTCGGCTTTTTGACAAAAGGAGAAAGAAATGGCAGAGTGTACGCATGACTGCAGTTCCTGCGGTGAAAACTGCGGAGAAAGACAGGGAATTCAGAAGCTGGAGGCCAACCGTCATTCCAAGGTTCGCAAGGTGATCGGCGTCGTCAGCGGAAAGGGCGGCGTAGGCAAGTCCTCCGTCACTTCGATGCTCGCGGTTGCAGCACACCGTCAGGGTAAGAACGTGGCGATCTTAGACGCGGACATCACGGGACCTTCCATTCCGAAGGCTTTCGGTGCTACGGAGATGCCGAAGGGAAATGCGGACAATGAGATTTATCCGGTGGAGACCAAGACGGGCATCGAGATCATGTCCACGAATCTTCTGCTGGAGAACGACACAGATCCGGTACTCTGGAGGGGACCGATCCTGGGCGGCGCGATTCAGCAGTTCTGGCAGGACGTCATCTGGGGAGACATCGATGTCATGTTCGTCGACATGCCTCCGGGGACGGGCGACGTTGCGCTGACGGTTTACCAGCAGCTGCCGGTAGATGGAATCGTCATCGTGACTTCTCCGCAGGAACTGGTCGAGATGATCGTCGAGAAGGCCGTCAACATGGCCGACATGATGAACATTCCGGCCCTGGGCCTGGTCGAGAACATGTCCTACTTCAAGTGTCCGGACTGCGGCTCGATCCACCACATCTTCGGTGAGAGCCGTGTCGAGGAGGTCGCGCAGAAGCACGGAATCTCCCGCATCGCGAGACTCCCGATCGACGCTAAGCTGGCCGAGGCCTGCGATCACGGCGCGGTCGAGGACTACCAGAGCGACGCGATGGACGATCTCGCAGCGGCTTTGACAAAATAAGAACGCGGCAAGCAAGTCTTGTGCGGCCCGCAGCCCTTGCGGGGATCCGGAATACGGCTTCCCGGGGCTGCGGGCTTTTTTTGCGCTGATGGGCTGATGGACAGCTGGTTAATCGGCCGGCGGGAGTAAAGTTAAAGTACAGGCGGCCGCCGGAAAGCTGATCCGCGGCCGGCCGAAAACTGGACTGCAGTACAGCCGGCGTTTCAGATACCGGGGCTGCCGGCGGCGCGGCCCGGGCGTCCGCCCGGGGCCCGCGCCGCGCCGCCGTGCAGGTAATGCAAACACGTGAATAATTTGATATAATGAAGGGATAATAATTTCGTTAATCATTTCCGAGGTGAAGCATGAGTAAATACGTAATGGCACTCGATGCGGGGACGACAAGCAACCGCTGCATCCTGTTCGACAGAAACGGAGCCATCGTCAGCATGGCGCAGAAGGAATTTCATCAGTACTTCCCTAAGCCTGGCTGGGTGGAGCACGACGCGAGGGAGATCTGGTCGACGCAGATCGGCGTCGCGGTCGAGGCGATGAGCAAGGCCGACGCGCGCCCGGAGGACATCGCGTCCATCGGAATCACGAATCAGAGGGAGACGACGATCGTCTGGGATAAGAACACCGGCGAGCCGGTCTACCACGCGATCGTCTGGCAGTGCAGGCGCACGGCGGACTACGTCGACACGCTGAAGGAGCGCGGCCTGACGGACAAGATCCGGAAGAAGACCGGGCTGATCCTGGACGCGTACTTCTCCGCGACCAAGCTCAAGTGGATCCTGGACAACGTGGACGGTGCGAGGGAAAGGGCTAAGAACGGTGAGCTGCTGTTCGGCACGGTTGAGACGTGGCTGATCTGGAAGCTGACGGGCGGAAGGGTCCACGTCACGGACTATTCCAACGCGTCGAGGACGATGATGTTCAACATCCACACCCTAGAGTGGGACCAGGAGATCCTGGATCTGCTGGACATCCCTGCCTGCATGCTGCCGGAGGTCAAGCCGTCGAGCTGCATCTACGGCGTGACGGACCCGGTCCTGGTCGGCGGGGAGATCCCGATCGGCGGGGCCGCGGGCGACCAGCAGTGCGCGCTGTTCGGACAGACCTGCTTCAAGCCTGGAGAAGTAAAGAATACCTATGGAACCGGTGGGTTTCTGCTGATGAACACCGGCGAGACGCCGATCGAGTCGGAGCACGGCCTCGTGACGACGATCGCCTGGGGTCTGGACGGCAGGATTACGTATGCGCTGGAGGGCTCGGTCTTTGTCGCAGGCGCAGTCATCCAGTGGCTTAGGGATGAGATGAAGCTGATCGACTCCTCGGAGGACTCGGAATACATGGCGAGAAAGGTGCCGGACACGAACGGCTGCTACATCGTCCCGGCGTTCACGGGGCTCGGCGCCCCTTACTGGAACCAGTACGCGCGGGGCACGATCGTCGGCATCACGCGGGGCGTCAACAAGTACCACATCATCCGCGCGGCGTTGGAGTCGATCGCGTTCCAGGTCAACGCGGTCCTGGACGTGATGAACGAGGATTCGGGCATCAAGCTGGAGACGCTGAAGGTCGACGGCGGGGCGAGCAGGAACAACCTGCTCGTGCAGTTCCAGTCGGACCTGAGCAACCTGCCGGTCATGCGGCCGGACTGTGTGGAGACGACGGCGCTCGGCGCCGCCTACCTCGCCGGGCTTGCGGCAGGATTTTGGAAGGACCAGAACGAGATCGCGGGCAACTGGAAGGTGGAGAAGATTTTCCGCCCGAGCATCAGCGATGCGGAGCGCGAGCGCGCCGTGAAGGGCTGGGACCGCGCGGTTCGCTGCGCGTGCAGCTGGGCGGACGAAAAGTAATATAGAAAGTAAACTATGAGTTATTTAGAGATTTTTTTGATCGGGGTAGGGCTGTCCATGGACGCGCTCGCCGTTTCTGTGGGCAAGGGGCTGACGCTGAAGAGGGTCCGCCTGCCGGATATGCTGAAGGCGGGCTTCTGGTTCGGCGGGTTTCAGTTCCTGATGCCGGTGCTGGGCTGGATGCTCGGCAGCGCGGCGGCCAAGGTCGTCGACCGCTACGACCACTGGATCGCGTTCATCCTGCTCGCGCTGATCGGCGGGAACATGATCCGCGAGGCCATTATGGGCGACGACGAGGACCAGAACGACTCGATGAGTGCCAAAATCATGCTGCTCCTCGCGGTCGCGACGAGCATCGACGCGCTCGCGGTCGGCGTCACGTTCGCGTTCGTGAAGGTCAGCGTGCTGCCGGCGTCATTATTAATCGGCTGCACGACGTTCGTGATCAGCGTGCTCGGCATCAGGCTGGGCGGACTCCTGGGGAGCCGGTTCGAGCAGCACGCGCAGATCGTCGGCGGAGCCGTCCTGATCGTGATCGGGGCGAGGATCCTGCTGACGGGACTCGGCGTATTATAAAGAGAAGTTTACGCGGCGGAATGCCGGAAAACAGATAAATGCAGATGGGAAGGAGAGGGATGCAGATGAAGGATGAACAGACGATTATCGCTGCTTCCAAGAACCAGCATAAGATACAGGAGATGGAGAAGATCATGGGCGCGATGGGGCTGCACGTGATCTCGAGGGCGGACGCGGGAATCCCGGACGAGTTCGACGTCGTGGAGGACGGCGAGACGTTTGAGGCCAATTCCTTCAAGAAGGCGGAGTCGATCATGAAGTACTCCGGGAAGATCGCGGTCGCCGACGACTCGGGGCTGATGGTCGACGCGCTGGACGGCGCGCCGGGCGTGTATTCCGCGAGGTTTGCGGGCGAGCCGACGGACGATGAGAAGAACAACGACAAGCTTCTCACGCTGCTGAAGGACGTCCCGGACGAGCGCAGGACGGCCAAATTCGTCTCCGTCATCACGCTGGTCTATCCGGACGGAGAGGTGCTGACGGCCAGAGGCGAGTGCCCGGGAAGGATCCTGCACGAGCGCCACGGCAGCAACGGTTTCGGCTATGATCCGTTGTTTTTGCCTGACGGGTACGAGGAGACGTTCGCCGAGCTCGGAGCGGAGGTGAAGAACAGGATCAGCCACCGCGCCCACGCCCTGCAGAACCTGGAGCGCCTTCTGAAAGAGAAGGACAGTTAGGCGATGTCAAAGAAGAGATTTAGGGCGATGGTGCTGCTGGCCGTGCGTCAGCTGTGGGACCCGTATTATCAGGGCTTTGCCGCGCAGATCGCGTTCTTCCTGATCCTGTCGATCGTGCCTGCGGTGACGATCATCTCGCAGCTGCTCGGATTCTTCAACATTTCCATGGATTTTCTGAATCAGCTGGTCAACAGCTACATCCTGCCTTCCATGGTCGAGAAGATGCGGTCGATGCTGATGAACGACTCGTCGACCGGGAACAACATCTTCCTGATCGTCACGGCGCTGTGGGCGGCATCGCGCGCGCAGTTCGCCCTGATGAGGATCGCCAACTACACGTACTCCAGCGGCCGGACGACTGGAAATTACTGGAAGGAGCGCTTCCGCTCCCTGCGCGTCATGATCGTGTTCATCCTGACCATCACGTTCGTCATCTTCATCCTGGTTTACGGCAAAATCATCCTGATGCTGATGTTCGGACGGGTCGTCGAGCACTCGCTGCTGGCCAAACTGTGGTCGTGGCTCCGCTGGCCGCTCGCGCTGGTGCTGTACTTCCTGGTCGTCCTGTACGACTACTACGCACTGCCGATCACGCGCCTGGAGCTGCGTGACATCATGCCGGGCACGATCTTCGCGTCCCTGGGCATGTTGGTCGTCACGCTGTTCTACTCGATCTACGTCGGCCTGATCGCCCACTACAACATCATCTACGGTTCGCTCTCCGCGATCGTCGCGCTGCTGTTCTGGTTCTGGCTGCTTTCGTGGGTCGTCGTCCTCGGCATTCTGTTCAACAAGGTCTGGTCCGATACCTTAGACCTCGCCCCTAAGAAGTCCGCCAGGAGACGCGGCGGCATCGCCCAGAAAGAGAAGGAATTCGTCGGCAAAGGCCACCTCCACAAGCGCACCAAACGCTAGCTGCTGCCCATCGGCCGCGGCTCGGATTCGGGGAACGGGTAACCCTTGTCGACCCTGCGCGCATCACAGCGCCGGTACCGGCATCACCGACAGCCATGGATCACCGATTAAGTTGACCGTCCGGGCGTAATCGGATATTATTTTAGCAAGAAAATAAATTATTATTAAAAGAGTTCCTCCGGGAGCTCCGGGAGACCATTATTATGAAGAGAATATTAGTCATCATCAACCCGAAGTCGGGCACACTGCAGGCGGCCAAATACCTCGCCGACATCTGTGAGGTGTTCTGCCGCGCGGGTTTTGAGACCGTTATCGCAACTACCCTAAGGAGCGGGGACGGCACGCGCATCGCCAGGGAGCGCGCGAAGGACGCGGACATCGTGGTCGCGGTCGGCGGAGACGGCACGTTCAACGAGGTCATCGCCGGCGTCATGGAGTCCGGCGTACGGCGTCCGATCGGCTATATTCCGGCCGGGACGACCAACGACTTTGCGACGAGCCTGGGCCTGTCGTCCGACCTCGTGCAGGCGGCCAAAGACATCGTCTCCGGCACCCCGCACTCGATCGACATCGGAAAGTTCAACGGCAGGTACTTCTCCTACGTCGCCTCTTTCGGCGCGTTTACGAACACCGCCTACGACGTCCCGCAGAACCTGAAGAACCTGCTCGGCCACACGGCGTACATCCTGGAGGGCGCCAAAGACCTGCTCTCCATCAAGCCGTTCGAGCTCAAGCTGAAGGACGAGGTCGGCGTGTACGGCGGCAGCTACGTCTTCGGCGCGATCTGCAACTCCACGTCGATGGGCGGCATGCTGACGCTGAGCAGCGACGTCGTGGACATGAGCGACGGCCAGTTCGAGGTCATGCTCGTCCGCATGCCGCAGAACCTGATCGAGCTCAGCCAGGAGATCTACGCCCTGACCCGCCAGCAGTACGACTCCTGCAAGCTGATCTCCTTCTTCAGCTCCGGAAAGATGGAGATCATCGCCGACCCGATGATGCCGTGGACCCTGGACGGCGAATACCAGGAGGGCACCCACCGCATCGTGATCGAGAACTGTCACAACGCCGTCGACATCCTCGTCAACGAGGAGGGCAGCGCCGAGCGCCGTAACGAGAAGTAGGCGTTCGCGATGATGCAGCGCCCCTCTTTACCCGGAACGCGCCAGCGCCGCAGGGAAGACGTGCCCGCGCCGCAGCCGGGAGAGTTTCCGCGACGCCGCGAAGGCAGCGCCCTGCCGCAGCCGAGAGGATTTCCGCCCGCCGCGAAGGCATCAGCAGTCAACGGCGCGGGAGCCGAGTATGCGCCGCGCCCTTCCTTTAGAAAATAAAAACTGAGCATGGGGACCGTGAGAATGCTGGATTTTCACGGTCCCTGTTCGTTTCTTAAGAATTGCGCGGCCCCGCGGGGCGCGGCGATGGCAGGAATGCCGTCGAAACTGGCAGGGCGCGCGGCGCCGCATGTGATATCGTTCGGCCGGGCAGGGGCGCGCCTCTCCAGCGTTTCCCTGCGCCGCCCTCAACTCCCTGTAAAATCTTTCAGCATCTCTTAAGGATTCTCGTCAAGTTTACCATCTGTATTTCTTAAGAAACATAAATTATTCCCTAAGATGCCAAAAAAATACGTATATAGTAGGTAATATTTTGCCGGACATAGCATGTTTTACTATCAGAAATGGATAATTATGCAAAATAAATGAATGCAAGTATGTTTCTAAAGCAAATCCTTAAGAAGTATTAAATGGAGATAAGAAATAGAAATGGCTTGATTTTAACGATTTATCGGATTTTAATATGTTGGTTATGTGAAAAACTTAAGAAACCTGTTGACTTCTTAATGTATATTAGATAAAATATGTACATGTTTTGTAAGAAAGGGACCGAGGATCGAAGGATTCGACGTCCGTTGGAGTTTATGAAGTTATAGAAAGCAGGGTTTCATCATGCATCATTTTAATGACATCGAGACGGCGAACAAGGGGGTCAGGAACCATCACGTGCTTCTGGCTGTCGTGCTTACAGTTTTGGCCATGGTTATGGTGTTTGGGTTCGCATCTGCCAACGCATTCGCGGCATCCGATTCCAGCACGGTCAGCAAGGTCGTGACTAAGAACGGAGACAAGACATTCACTTACTACGTCAAGGCTGACCTGAGTCCTTCGGAAATCAAGGAAGAAATCATCGACTACCTGAAGGCTTCCGACGAGGACATCGATACCGTTTCGATCGATTCGAACGACGAGATCACGGTTACTCCGGTCACTTCTTCCGTCAGAAATGCTTCTGCCGATGCAGACACAGAGAGCGAGAAGACACTGAGCGTCGACTCCTTCTGCAAGAAGGTCGTCAAGGACGAGGCTCTGGACATCAAGACGGTTTCCACCGTCAAGGAACTCGTTTCCACCATTCTTTACGACACCGTACGCACCACTTCCTCCGAGATGAGAAAGACCACCAAGAAGGTCACCGGCGGAGTCAAGGGCAAGGTCTATAAGAGCTACAAGGTTACTAAAGAAAACAGCACGGTTACCGATAAGACTTACGTCGACACGATCACCAAGGATCCGGTCGATAAGGTCGTCACCAGAGGAACCGCTTCCGTCAACGCTGTCGGACGCACATTCGACGGCACAACCGGCACACAGATCGTCAACTACGCGAAGAAGTTCGTCGGCAACCCGTACGTTTACGGCGGCATCAGCCTGACCAACGGATGCGACTGCTCCGGCTTCATCTATTCCGTATACAGGCACTTCGGTCTGAACGTCCCGAGAATCCCGTACACCGCGGGCAAGGCCGTTTCCCTGAGCAATCTGCACCCGGGAGACATCATCATCTACAGCGGCCACTTCGCCCTGTACGCCGGCAACGGCCAGGTCGTTCACGCGATCAACTATCAGTACGGCATCCGCGTCACGTCGATGTACTTCACCAAGACACCGCGTGCAGCGAGAAGAGTCGTCAACGACGCCGACTAAATTTAAATAACGATTATATTCACCCCGCTGCGGTTTTTCCGCGGCGGGGTTTTTTCATGCGCGACCGTTCCGCACATCCGCCTCCTCGGACAAAATCCGAACCCTCCCGCCGCCAATCCCGCCCTGCTGTATTACACGCCGCCGCGCACCCCTGGTGCTCATGCGCGCGCCCGCCACAGCCTGATCTGTCTTCCTGATTTCTGAAGTTCGTTTCCGGCGCGGCGCGCTGCAGAAAAATATCGCCGCGCGTCGGTGTACTTTTTGTGTATGGGTGCGCGCCGCCGCGCCGTCAATAAACCTGTATTAAAAACAGGGTAACTGGGAAATGACAGGGTAAAACCGCCCGGAAACGTTGAAAAATTACACTTACAGGACGAATACCAGAACGCGGTATAAAGAGATCCGGTATTTGTGAAAATGACAAATAATTGACGATGAATCGAAAATCCCTATAGAAAACAAAGTGGGTGCAGGCGATCAAAATTCCCTGATAACAGGAGGGGAATCAAAATAATCGTGTTTAGAAAAACCGCTTTCCCTTGCAATGAGGGACTTTACACGAGGTTAAAGACATCAAATTACCTACCTCTGTGCTAGTGCTGATTTTGTCGCATCAACAATAAAATCGCGATTTTTTACTATTGAATTTATGAATTTGTGTCGTATGTGATGGCAATATATACTTTAGCTAGTTCATTTATGTATCAAATATGTTGATTGTATGAAAGAGGAGGGTTCACGAGAATGAATTCTAAAAGTTTGAGCCGCAAGATCCTCGTCGCAATGCTGGTAGTCATGGTTACTATCGCATTCTGCGGCGTGAATCCGGCAGAGACATTCGCTGCGACCAAGCTGAAGGTTTCCCCGTCCAGCAAGACGCTGACGGTCGGAAAGAAGGCAACGTTCAAGGCAAACAAGTCCGTTAAGTGGACAGTAACCAAGGGAAAGAAAGTCGTTAAGATTTCTTCCAAGACTTCCAAGAAGGCAGTCGTTAAGGCTCTGAAGAAGGGCTCCGCTGTCCTGACGGCTAAGAAGGGCACCAAGAAGGTTAACGTCAAGATCACCGTTAAGGCTGCTGCAGTAACAGCACCTAAGACGATCGCACTGACGTCCACATGCACGCACAACACCGTTGGACTGAACGGTTCCTGCATCATCAGCGTTGACAAGGTTACTCCTTCCACCGCAAGCAAGAGCGTAACATTCACATCCAGCGACGAGACCATCGCGACGGTTGACAGGACCACCGGCCAGGTAACAAGCGTTGCCGAGGGTAATGTAACGATCACCGCTACTTCCACAGTAGACAAGAACGTCACTGCAACTTACAACCTGACTGTCGTTAAGACACAGCAGGGAACAGTTGCGACAAAGATCGACATGACCAACGCTACACTCTATCCTGCTGGAAAGACCATCAAGGTTTGGGTACCGGTTGCACAGAGCACAGACAACCAGAAGATCACAGACGTTAAGGTTGACGCTCCTAAGGCAACTAAGACAGAGCAGACGACAGACAAGTACGGATTTGTCATCGCTTACATCGAGTGGGATTCCACCGTTGCTCCTGCTGACCGCACAGCAACCGTAAGCTTCCACGCATGCAGAAAGGCAGCAATCGCTCCTGCAACGCTGGCAACAAGCAAGGCTACATTAGCTGACGTCGACAAGACAGCTATGGCAGACTACCTCGCAGCTACTTCCAAGAGCGCTGTAGGATCTGATCAGGTTAAGGGCTACATTGCAGACGCACTCAAGGCTGCAGGCAACCCGACGACGGTAGTCGGACAGACCAGAGCCATCTATGACTGGGTCATTGCAAATCTGTATCGTAAGGACACGAATTCTACAGCTACCGGCAAGGTTCAGGGCTGCGGAGACGGAGACGTTCTGAGAATCATGAGCGAGGAGAAGCCGGGCGGACACTGCACCGACATCAACTCCGTATTCATCTCCATGCTGCGCACCGCTGGAATCCCGGCAAGAGAGATGTTCGGAATCCGCATGACCGGAACAGATGCTACTAAGACAACAGACATCACAGAGTCTCAGCACTGCAGAGCGCAGTTCTACCTGCCGGGCACTGGCTGGGTAGAGGCAGATCCTGCTGACGCACTGAAGATGATCCACAACAACTGTGCAGACGATAAGACTTCCGCAGAGGCTAAGGGCTATATCGAGCACTATTGGGGAAACAACGACCAGAACTGGGTACAGCTTGTTGCAGGCAGAGACATCACTCTGACTCCTAAGCAGGAGGGACCGGCTCTGAACAACTTCGGCTATCCGTATGCTGAGGTTGACGGCGAGTCCGTAAACACATACGCTCCGAAGACATTCACTTACACAATCGGCTTCACGTACGATACTCAGGCGAACTGCTGCTAAGTGATCCGAGCGACAAAGCGTATACATGAACTATTAAAAGACGGGGCTGCGGAATGGCGGTCCCGTCTTTTTTCAAAAGGGGAGCCTGAACGGCGTTCATATAGATTTCATCTATTCTGAACGGCATTCGGGCACATGGAGACACTGCTAAGGGATACATATAAGGAGAAATAACAATGTGGAACACAGAAACGAACAGAAACGCCGCGCCGTGGAAAAAGGCCGCGTTCTCGGTCCTGATCGCGGCGCTGATCGCCGTCCTCTGCACCGGCATGCTGCTTCCGTCTGATGCGGCCAAGGTCGTCAAGCCGACCAAGCTGACGATCAAGGCGGCCAAGACGACGGTTCAGGTCGGCCAGACCGTCAAGGTCCGCGTGACCAAGGTAAAACCGGCCAAGGCGAGCAAGTCGGTCAAGTGGACGTCCAGCAGCAAGACGCTGGCGACCGTCACGAGCAAGGGCGTCGTCACCCCGCTTAAGGCTGGAACGGTCACGATCAAGGCGACCTCCAAGTACAATAAGAAGGTAACGGCCAAGGTCAAGATCAAGATCACCAAGGCATCCTCGACCGTCACGACCGGCGTCGAGACCATCGACGGCATCACGATCGACCACACGAACAAGACGGTTTCCTTCCCGGCAGTCGTCAACGGCAGCTACCTCGACGGCAGCAAGACGATGCACGTCTCCGTCTCCCGCACGGGAACGACGGCACGCTGGGCGATGCTGAAGGCGCAGTGCCCGTACTACGCTGTACCGGGCGCCTTCTACGAGGGCCTGATCTCCATCGGCGGCAAGCCTTGGAGCACCGGCAGAAACTATCTGAAGGCAGGCGAAAAGATCGGCGACGATCCTTCCAAGATCGCAAACGCCGACTACAGTCACGTCAACGTCACGCTGACCTGGCCGGGCCAGACTACTTCGGTTCCGCTGGAGGACGTCCTGCTCGACGACAACGGAAATCACCCGCAGCTCGACATGGTCTTCTCCGGAAACCAGCCGAATCAGATCGTCAGCGCGTCCGGCTGCATGATCTACACCAACAGCTGCTACTACGGCGCGATCTCCAACCAGGCGAACGGCTATTCCTCCGAGGGAACGTACCACATCGACGCCGCCCACTTCCCGGCAGCCGACACGACAGTGACGGTAACCGTTTCGCTGAAGTAGCCCGAGCGTTTCGTGCGACAAAAGCCGCAGCCGACAACCCAACCCGCCCGACCTGATGGCGGCGCGGCTTGCGGCGGCAGGTGAATACACACAATAATGCAGAACCGCGAAGAAATCGCTGCAGATTTCTTCGCGGTCCTTTTTTACTTTGAGCCATACGCCGCCGCGCTGCGTAGCGGCGTATTGACAACGCTGCTGCGGATCCTTAGCGAAGGAAGACGAATGCATACAGTATCCACATGTTTTGACGTAACGATAGCACGAATGCAATTCCCGCGCCTGGATCAACGGGGGATGTCGCGCCGCGCCGCCGAGTTCGAGGTGATCGCGCGGATAGGCGACGGCACGGCGGCCCGGAATTTGGGAATTTCCATGATAGTTCGCCATTTTCCCAGGCGCCGCTGATCAGGTCCCTGTCAAGTAGACACGGGAAAAGTGTAACGGTTTTTTTAGA
>CAIFEY010000012.1 GCA_903789635.1 uncultured Eubacteriaceae bacterium | reverse complement strand
TCGATCTTTTTGCTGTCTACTTTAGGGTGATCATATCACGCCGGGAATTTGGGAAAATAGGCGCCTATAAGCCCAAATTCCCAAATCCCCTGCAACGAAATCCGGAGCCGACATACCCTGTAGGGGTATATGCGTCGCGATGATGATCAACAGTCGATCGGCACACCGTCGCCGCCGCTGAAAAATGGACGACAACACGACGATGTTGTGCGGCGGATTGTGCGATTTGTCCAGAATGATGGCGGCGGTGCAGTCAATTATTGCGGGCGCACTGGTCAAATTGATGACTGTGATCTGCGACAGTGATGGAGGCGCCCGCTGGCTTCGCTTAGCTGTTGGGAAATACAGGATTTCGGCGCCGTTTTCCCTAACTTTTTTTGCACTGTTGGGAAAGTGGCCAGTAAATGGACGAAATTCCCAACTGCGGCGCGTCATACCCCGTCCCGCCGCCGCACTCTTCCGCCGCGTACCGCAAGCAATAGAAAGGGGATGTGGAAAATGACCCGACATCTGCTGCAGAGTCATTTTCCACATCCCCCTTAATTCGTTGTTCGTATTATGCGGGCGCCGCGCGCCTCACGGCATGCTGTCTGAAACGGCGCAACGTGCCTTGACAGAAAGTCGCCTCGCCTCGCACCTTAAAGTAAGCCGCTGAAACGGCGCGCCGTACACAGTAAACGGAAATCGCACTCGTGCCGTGCGCCGCCCCGGGCCCTACTGCAGTCCCAGCGAGACCTGCTGGATGAACTGGCGGGCGGTGCGCGGGCTGCGGCCGCTGCTTCGGATTGCGAAGGCTTCGGCCTTGCGGAAGAGCTCGTCGTCCGGGAGGTCGATGTTCTCCTCCGCGGCGAGCTTCTTTACGATCTCGAGGTAGAGGTCCTTGGCCGGGCGCTGGAAGGTGATCGTCAGGCCGAAGCGGGCGGACAGGCTCATCGTCTGCTGGAGCGTATCGTTCAAGTGGATGTCGCTGCCGGAGCGGTCCTCGGCGAGCTCGCGCACCAGGTGGCGGCGGTTGCTGCTCGCGTAGATCGCGATGTTGTCCGACTTTCCGGTGACGCTGCCCTCGAGCATGCCCTTGAGGCAGCTGAAGTTGTCGTCCTCGGTCGTGAAGCTCAGGTCGTCGATGAAGAAGATGAACTTCAGCGGCGTATTGTAGAGCTGATCGATGATCTGCGGGATCTCGTGCAGCTGCGTCTTCTCGAACTCGATCAGGCGGACGCCCTGGTCGGCAAAGGCGGATGCGCAGGCCTTGATCGTCGAGGACTTGCCCGTGCCGGCATCGCCGTAGAGCAGCACGTTGGCCGCCGAGCGGCCCTCCGCCAGGGCGCGCGTGTTCTCGTAGACCAGGTGCCGCTCGCGCTCGTAGCCGTAGAGCTCGTCCAGCGTCTGCGGGTCGGCGAATCTGACCGGAACGATCTCGCCGTCCCTTACCGTGAAGGAGCGTGCAGTTCGGAACTTGCCGTAGCCCTTGGTCGGGATCTCCTCGAGGAATTTTTGGTACGAGGAGAGGAGGTCGACGCGGGAGTTGGTCCAGCGCGGCAGCCATGAGGATGACTGCGACGGGTCAAGGCCGCGCGCCTTCAGGGCAGAAGCCAGCGCCGCCGCGGCGTCTTCCGGCGTGAACCCGGCGAGATTCTGCAGGATGCCCAGGTCGCGCGCGGCAGCGCGGCGCAGCTCCTGCGGGATCTCGGAATCTGTGGTGCGTTTTCTCGTGTACACGTTCAGGTCGTTCTCGATGTAATCCCGAACGAATCTTCCCAGGTCGCCGTCCGCAGAAATAAATAATGCACTTGAAAAGGCTCCTATCTGAGCGATCTGCTCGTCCAGGGAGCCGTTTTCAACTGCATATAAAAGTTTCTGAAGCGAAGATACTGTCGGAGTATCCAATATGCTTCTGAAAACGGAGAGGGCATTGATCTGGAAACGTAATGTTTCTAACTGATGCATTCTTTCAAACCAATCCTTGCTTGTTTCCTGTAAATGTGAAGTTGTCGTCATTGAAATGTCGTAAGAACGGATCGGATCGATGCGGGTGATTTCCTGACCGACCTGCGTCCGATTGTGGGACTGCCCCGATGACAATAATGATGATACTCCGATATTTGTGAATTGTCAACAATCAAGACTGAAATAATTGTTGAATATATATAATTGTATTTAATTAATAACACGTTAACTCGGTGAAGCGCGAAACCAGCGTGCGGAGGCGGCAGGGACGGCGAACGCGGCGGCGGACAGCGGCGGGAAACAGCGCGCGCAGGAACGGCGAACGGCGGCCTGCCGGAGCTGATGAAGCGGGGAGGCGCAGGTGCATACGCGCCAATTCCTATGCAGGTTATCGGCTGTGATGCTGGCGATGGGGTAAAGGCGCGGACTTCGCCGCCGTTGCCGCCGCTGTCCGTGGAATCTCGCGCCGCCCTGCGTGGATTCCCGCCGGCTCCATTAGTGGGATTCCCGCCACCGCGGCGGCGGGCGGGGAATTCGCCGGGAGGCGGCTGTTTTATTGGCTGCGTCACTTTTATTCGCGGATAAGTTATGTTAAAATAACGGTTAGAATTCACGCAATTATGGTTGGGATTCACATTTGACGGGAGCCACGGGAGGCGGCAGGACGTTCGGCTGCCTGGACGGGTGAACTTTGTCGAAAGAGAATAATTGGATTATAGGATTGAAGGACGGAAGTTATGAAGAAGAATTTACCGAAAACATACGACCCGAAGGAATTCGAGGACAGACTCTATTCCATGTGGGAGGAGAGCGGCTCTTTCCACGCGGAGAACACCGATGACAAGCCGCCGTTTACGATCATCATGCCGCCGCCGAACATCACCGGAAAGCTGCACATGGGCCACGCGCTGGACCAGACGCTGCAGGACGCGCTGATCCGCTATAAGAGGATGAGGGGATACAATGCGCTCTGGCTGCCGGGTTCGGACCACGCGAGCATCGCGACGGAAGTCAAGGTTGCGAATAAGATCCGCGAGGAAGAGGGACTGGAGAAGCAGGACCTGGGCCGCGAGGAGTTCCTGAAGCGCGCATGGGCGTGGAAGGAGGAGTTCGGCGGGAGAATCACGCGCCAGTGCAGAAAGCTGGGTGACTCCTGTGACTGGTCCCGCGAGCGCTTCACCCTCGACGAGGGCTGCAGCAAGGCCGTCCGTTCATTCTTTGTCAGACTCTACAACAAGGGTCTGATCTACAGGGGAAACCGCCTGATCAACTGGTGCCCGAGCTGCAAGACGTCGCTGTCCGACGCCGAGGTCGAGCATGAGGATAAGGAAGGATTCTACTGGTACTTCCGCTATCCGGCAGCTAAGGAGGGCGGCAAAGACATCATCGTTGCCACATCACGTCCGGAGACGATGTTCGGAGACGTCGCCATCGCGGTTGCTGAGGACGACGAGCGCTACGCCGCTCAGGTAGGCGAGACGGTCATCCTGCCGATCGTGGGCAGGGAGATCCCGGTCATCGCCGACCCGTATCCGGACCCGGAGAAGGGAACCGGTGCCGTTAAGATCACGCCGGCGCACGACCCGAACGACTTTGAGGTCGGCCAGAGACATGACCTCGAGGTGCTGAGCTGCATCAACGAGGACGGAACGATGAACGAGCTCGCCGGAAAGTACGCGGGACTCGACCGTTACGAGTGCAGAAAACAGTGGGTTGCGGACCTGGATGCCGCAGGCTACCTGGTTAAGACAGAGAAGATGACGATTCCGACGGGAACCTGCTACCGCTGCCACACGGCCATCGAGCCGATGCTGTCGGATCAGTGGTTCGTCAAGATGGAGGACCTCGCCAAGCCGGCGCTGAAGGCTGCCGCAGACGGGGACGTCCAGTTCGTGCCGCCGAGATTCGTCAAGACATACAACCACTGGCTGGAGGACATTCACGACTGGTGCATCTCCCGTCAGCTGTGGTGGGGCCACCAGATCCCGGCATGGTACTGCCAGGACTGCGGCGAGATCATCGTATCCGAGGAGGATCCGACGACCTGTCCTAAGTGCGGCTCCAAGAACCTGAAGCAGGACGAGGATGTCCTCGACACCTGGTTCTCCTCCGCGCTCTGGCCGTTCTCCACGCTCGGCTGGCCGGAGAAGACGAGGGACCTCGAGTACTTCTACCCGACCGACGTCCTGGTCACCGGCTATGACATCATCTTCTTCTGGGTTGTCCGCATGATGTTCTCCGGAATCGAGGCGATGGGCGAGACGCCGTTCCACTACGTCTACCTGCACGGCCTGGTCCGTGACTCCCAGGGGCGCAAGATGAGCAAGTCGCTCGGAAACGGCATCGACCCGCTCGAGGTCGTCGAGCAGCACGGAGCGGACGCGATCCGCTTCATGCTCAGCAACTCCATCACGCCTGGAAACGACATGCGCTACCAGGAGGAGAAGCTGATTGCCTCCAGAAACTTTGCCAACAAGCTCTGGAACGCGTCCAGGTTCGTGATCATGAACCTGCAGGACGACGACGGAAACGCGCTTCCGATCGCGGACGGCGAGAACCTGGCATTCGACATGGCGGACGATTTCTCCGGCATCGCGCTGAAGGATGAGGACAAGTGGATGATCTCCAGGATGAACGACGCCGTCAAGTACGTCACCGACCAGTTCGAGAAGTTTGAGCTCGGCCTGGCCTCCCAGAGGGTCTACGACCTGATCTGGAACGAGTACTGCGACTGGTACATCGAGCTCGTCAAGAAGCGCCTCTGGGGCGACGACGAGGAGGACAAGGCGGTCGTGAGATTCGCTCTGGTCCTGGTACTGAAGAACATCCTGAAGCTGCTGCACCCGTTCATGCCGTTCATCACGGAGGAGATCTGGGACGCACTGCCGCATGCCGAGAAGGAGTCCGAGGGCCTGAAGAACGGTTACCTGATCTGCGCACACTGGCCGGAGTACAGCGAGGCGCGCAGCTTCCCTGAGGAGGAGAGCGCGATCGCGAGCATGATGGACATCGTCACGGCGATCAGAAACATCCGCTCCGAGGCGAACGTCGCGCCGTCCAAGAAGGTCAGCGCAGTCATCCTGGCCGACGGAAAGGGCGCGGAGGAACTGCAGAGAGAACAGGCGCACATCGCCGACCTCGGCAGCCTGACCGGCGTATCCTTCATCCGCGAAAACCAGGACGCGCCTAAGAACGCGATGTCTAAGACGACTGCCGCAGGACAGGTCTTCATCCCGATGGACGAGCTCGTCGACTATAACGAGGAGTTCGACCGCCTGACCAAGGAGAAGAAGCGCCTCGAGGGCGAGGTCACGAGGGCGGAGAAGAAGCTCTCTAACCAGGGATTCGTCTCCAAGGCGCCGGAAAAGGTCGTCCAGGAGGAGCGCGACAAGCTGGAAGAGTATAAGGAAATGCTGAAGAATACGACTGAGCAGCTGAACACGGTTGCTGAACATCTCGGAAAATAGCATAACATCTGGCCTGGCGGAACAGGGGAGGCGCGGCTTTCCCGGTTCTGTCGGGCTGTTTTTTTCCGGTTTCCGCTGTGACAAAGTCACTGCCTGCACGCCGTACCATCGGTACGGATGGATAATGTATACACCCGCCCGGCCGCGCGTGAAAAATCTCCGCGGCAGCGCGGGCTGTGCATCAGTCCGGGTGGTCTGCGGCGGGCGGGGGCTTTGTCGAAAATGCGCGGAAAGAACAATCCGGGGAATTGAGGACACTATGAATGAAGAGATCATACTGAAGGAAATCATCGACGTCGGCCAGGCGATGCTGGAGTGCGGCGCGGAGGTAAGCCGGTGCGAGGACAGCATCAAGCGCATGTGCCGGGCGTATAACGCGAGGTCGTGCGACCTGTTCGTGCTGACGAGCTGCATCATGGCGACGGTGCAGTGGCAGAACGGGAAGATGACGACGCAGATCCGGAACGTGCGCGCGGGGGCGAACGACTTCGACAAGCTGGACTACCTGAACGACCTCTCGCGCTACGTGGTCAGGAACCGTCCGAGCGAGGAGGACCTCGCCGTGAAGTTCCAGGACGTCATGAGCCGGGAATCGACGGGAAAGTGGAAATTCTACATCGGGGCGCTGCTGATCGGTGCGGGGTTCTGCGTGTTCTACGGCGGGACGATGCTGGACGCGGCGGCGGCCGGGGCGGTCGCGCTGATCGTCATGGCGGTCAGCCGGATGCTGCAGAGGCTCGAGGACAACGGGTTCATCAAGGACTTTGTGCTGTCGTTTCTGATCGGGTTCCTGTCGGCGTCGCTCACGCGGCTCGGGCTCGGGACGCATTCTTCGGCGGTCACGATCGGCTGCATCATGCTCCTGATCAGCGGCCTCGGCGTGACGAACGGCATCCGCGACGTGCTGCACAGAGACATCATGTCCGGGTTCCTGCGCGTGACGAACGCCTGCCTAGGCGCGGCCGCGATCGCCTGCGGGATCATGCTCGCGATGATGCTTTTCAGGAGGGTTTGATATGACAGTGAATTCCAGCATTGCGGCACAGCTGATCTCATGCACGATCGGCTGCCTCGGCGTCTGCTTCTGGTACAACAGCAAGGGGCGGCAGTTCGTCGCGAACGGCGTCGGCGCGTTCCTGACCTGGGCGGTCGACATCATCGTGCACGACCTGACGGGGAGCAATCTGATCGCGACGTTCACGGCGGCGGTGTTCGTCGCCACGTTCGCGGAGATCATGGCCCGGACACTGCGCGCGCCGTCGACAATCTTCCTGACCTCCGGCGCGTTCCCTTTGGTTCCGGGAGCCAGCCTCTACAACTGCATGTACAACGCCGTACAGGAGAACTTCACGCAGGCGGCGTACAATCTGTTCCAGGTGATCGCGGTCGCGATGGCGATTGCGCTCGGGTTCATCGTCGTCAGCATCTTCCGCCGTTACTTTGTGTTCGCCGCGCGCTACCGCAAGCATAAGAAGCGGCTGAAGCAGAAGGAGCGAGAGAAAAAGAAGGACGGGACGAATGCGATGCAGATGACGAACATGACGAATGGGAAAAACGTGACGAATGCGACGGATGCGATGAATCCGAAGCATACGGATGACGGCAGGTCCCATGAGGATGACAGGCCGGGAGGCGGCGCGTAGGCGGCGCCCTGGGTCTTTGTCCGCATAGTAGAACCCATGCCTTGTTTATGGTATAATAATTATACATATGCGCAGGGCATGTGAGAGAACGCGAGGGGTTAATTTTTGTTGGTTTTACTGGGAAACGGAGGACAATATGTTTGACAGAAACGGACAGGACAACAGCACGTATAACGTAGATAATTACACCTTTATCGAGAAGTCATCCCCTAAGGTCGGCGAACTGATCCGCGAGGAGTACGAGCGTCAGCAGAGAAACATCGAGCTGATCGCGTCGGAGAACTACTGCTCGGAGGCGATTCTGGCGGCATGCGGAAGCTGCCTCTCGTGGAAATACGCGGAGGGTTATCCGACGAACCGCTATTCAGGAAACGAGTCGAGATACTACGGCGGAACCAAGTACGTGGATGAGCTGGAGGAGTACTGCTGCAACGAGTGGCGCAAGGTCTTCCACACGGACTACCACGTCAACGTTCAGCCGCACAGCGGATCGCAGGCGAACTTTGCCGCGTATAAGGCGATTCTGAAGCCGGGCGACACGATCCTGGCGATGAGCCTGGACAACGGCGGTCACCTGTCGCACGGGTCATCGGTCAACTTCAGCGGCAAGCTGTACAACTGCGTATTCTACGATGTCGACGAGAACGGCGTGATCGACATGGAGGACGTGAAGAAGAAGGCGCGCCAGTACCGCCCGGACCTGATCCTGGCCGGCGCGAGCGCATACTCCAGAATCATCGATTTCAAGGCGTTCTCCGAGATCGCTAAGGAATACGGCGCGTACTTCATGGTCGACATGGCGCACATCGCGGGACTGATCGCTGCGGGCGAGCATCCGACACCGTTCGGCTACGCGGACATCATCACGACGACGACGCATAAGACCCTGAGGGGACCGCGCGGCGGCATGATCTTCTGCCGGAAGGATCTGGCCAAGAAGGTCGACAGCGCGGTATTCCCGTACGCACAGGGCGGCCCGCTGATGCACATCATTGCCGGCAAGGCGATCTGCGCGGAGGAGGCACAGACCCCGGAATACAAGGAGTACATCCACCAGGTTGTCGTCAACTGCAAGGCATTCTGCGATGAATTCCTGAAGATGGGGTATAAGATCGTGACCGGAGGAACGGACAACCACCTGTTCCTGATCGACCTCTCCGACCACGTGTTCTCCGGCAAGGAGCTGCAGGACGCGCTGGACGAGGTCGGGATTACGCTGAATAAGAACGCGGTTCCGGGCGAGAAGCGGTCACCGAAGCAGACGAGCGGCGTCCGTGTCGGAACGGCTCCGATGACGACCCGCGGCTTCAAGGAGGAAGACTTCCGCAGGACCGCGAGGAGAATCGACGAGGTCGTCAAGCAGCTCGACCAGGCAAAGGCGGAGTAGTCTCCGCGGCGGCAGCAGAATGATAAGGGCCTGGCGGGACGATCCGCAGGGCAAAGTAAAAGCACCTTATCGATTGACTTTGACTGCTGCAGGAAGTTAATGTATTTTTAAAGGAATAAGCACATATGAAGATAATACTAGATGGAATGGGCGGCGACCACGCACCTGACGCCATTATCGAAGGCGCAGTGCAGGCCATCGCCATGCTGAAGGAAAGTGATGAAATCTGCATCACCGGTCCGGAGGCACTGATTCGCGAAAAACTCAGGAAATACGGCTATCACGGAAAGAGGATCACGATCTGCGACGCGCCGGATGTCATCACCAATGAAGAGGCGCCGGTCATGGCTGTGCGCAGCAAGAAGGAGTCTTCCATCGTGAAGGGCCTGAATCTGGTGAAGCACGGCGAGGGAGACGTGTTCATCTCCGCCGGAAGCACGGGCGCGCTCCTCGCAGGAGGACTGCTGATCTTAGGACGCGTGAAGGGCATCGACCGGCCGACACTGGCCGCGGTCTACCCGGTGCTGGGCGGGCTCCCGCCTTCGCTCATTACGGACGCGGGCGCAAACGCGGAGTGCCGCGCGAGGAACCTGTTCGAGTTCGCGGTGATGGGCAGCATCTACATGGAGAAGGTCATGAACCGTCCTAACCCGACCGTTGGCCTGGTCAACCTGGGCACGGAGAAGGAGAAGGGCACGACCCTGACCAAGGACGCCTACGCCCTGCTCGAACGCAGCGATCTGAATTTCATCGGCAATATCGAGACGAGGGAGCTGCAGAGCGCGGTCTGTGACGTCATCGTCACGGACGGATTTACCGGAAACGCCTGCATCAAGCTGTCGGAGGGCATCGGCCTCACGGTCCTGCGCCTGGCTAAGGATATGTTCATGACGAGCCCTAAGACCAAGCTTGCGGCCCTGATGATGAAGGACCAGCTGTCCGACCTGAAGCGCCAGCTCGACTATAAGGAGTACGGCGGTGCGCCGGTCCTGGGCCTGAATAAGGCGCTGCTGAAGATGCACGGATCCTCCGATGCGCTGGCCGTCCAGCAGACGATCATGAAGGCCGTGCCTTACGTAGAGGAGGGCGTGGTCGAGACGATCGCCGAGGCTCTGGGAAACCGTGCCAGGACGCTGCGCGACGAGGAGAAGAGCGCCGAGCAGGAAGAGCAGTCCGAACAGAAGAAGGAAGAAGAATAGAATACGAGACAGGCCGGCCGGCATCTGCCGGCCGGAAGTCTGTTATTGCGGAGGCAAAAGTTGAACGAGCAAGAGTTTGAAGAGGTACTGCAGTACCATTACAAGGACATACAACTGCTGCAGCGCGCGCTCACACACAGTTCGTACTGCAAGGAACACCATTACCCGCCGATGAAATGCAACGAACGGCTGGAATTTCTGGGCGATGCCTTTTTGGATGCCATTATCGGGACCGAGCTGTTTACGCGGCTCGACCACTCGAATGAGGGAAAGCTGACCAAGCTCAGGGCCCTGGTGGTATGCGAAAAAGCACTGGCAGAAGTTGGAAGAAATCTGAATATCGGTGCATACCTGTATCTGGGAAAGGGAGAGGAGATGTCGGGCGGCAGAAACCGCGAGTCCATTATCGCGGACGCGGTGGAGGCCGTGATCGCCTCGATCTTCCTGGACAGCGACTACGAGCAGGTTAAGGAATTCGTCCTCCGGCAGTTCCGCCCGCTGATCGATCTGGCACTCGCCGGAAAGCTCTATGCGGACTATAAGACGCAGGTTCAGGAGATCCTGCAGAAGAGCGGAACCGCGCCGGAGATTCGTTATGTCCTGGACCGCGAGACCGGACCGGACCACGATAAGACGTTCTACGTCCATATGATCTGCAACGGGCAGAAGATGGGCTCCGGAAGCGGGAAGAGCAAGAAGGAAGCCGAGCAGAACGCCGCGAAGGCGTCTCTCGAGGAGGGTTACGTATACAATGTACTTTAAAAGACTGGAAATACACGGATTCAAGTCGTTCGCCGATCCGTCAGTGATCGACTTCAACGAGGGGGTCACGGCGATCGTCGGGCCGAACGGAAGCGGAAAGAGCAACATCAGCGACGCGATCCGCTGGGTCCTGGGCGAGCAGAGCGCCAAGGAGCTTCGCGGCGGCAAGATGGAAGAGGTCATCTTCAACGGCACCGAGAGCAGGCGTCCTAAGGGGATGGCCGAGGTCTCCCTGGTCATCGACAACACGGACGGCTCCCTGAACGTCGACTTCAGCGAGGTCGCGGTCACGAGGAGGATGTTCAGGAGCGGTGAGAGCGAGTATCTCATCAACAACCACGCTTGCAGGCTGAAGGATATCCGCGCGCTGTTCGTCGACACCGGCATCGGCGTAGACGGCTACTCCATCATCGGGCAGGGCAAGATCGCGGACATCATCAGCGACAAGCCGGCCAGCAGGCGCCAGATCTTTGAGGAGTCTGCAGGAATCGTCGCGTATAAGTCCAAGAAGGCGGAGGCCGAGAAGAAACTTGAGGAGACCAAGATCAACCTGGACAGGATCGACGACATCGTCAAGGAGCTCGAGGGAAGGATCACGACCCTGCGGACGGAGAGCCAGAAGGCCAGGCAGTACCAGGAGCTGAAGAAGCAGTACCGGGAACTGTCCGTCAACATCATCCTGAAGAACATCAAGGACGACATGGAGCACGCCGAGCAGTATAAGACAGAGACGTCCGACCTGGCCGGCAAGATCAATTTCACGGAAGACAACCTGAAGAAGATCAACACCGACGCGCTCGCCATCGAGAATAAGGAGAACCGCCTGATCCGCCAGGAGGAGTCTGCGCATAAGAAGATTCCGGAGATCGTCGAGTCGATCGGAAACTTTGAGCGCGAGCGTCAGCTGAAGCGCGAGCGCCAGCAGAACATGATCAAGGAAGAGAAGCGGGTTCAGGACGAGCTGAGCCTGCTCAACCGCCGCGTGGACGAGATGCGCGCCGAGGCCGAGGACGGAAGGAGCAAGGTCTCCGAGGTCAACGCGAGGGCCCGTGTCGCGATGAACGCGCTGGACGAGAAGAAGAACGCCCTGGATCAGCTGTCCAGGAAGAAGAGGAGGGGCCCGAGCCTCTCCGACCTGACGAACCAGCTCTACGAGCTGCACAGCACGTCGGCGTCCAAGAAGAGCGAGGCGCAGAGCGTCGAGAGCTACAAGGGGACGCTGGAGAAGCGCCGCCGCGAACTGGACAGCCAGTCCGAGCTCCTGCGCAGCACCAAGGAGATGTACGAGAACAAGCAGAAGGAGATCGCGACCAGCGAGCGCTACGCTCAGAATGAGAAGCAGCGCCTGGAGAAGGAGTTCGGCGAGGCGGAGAAGCAGCGCACGGACCTGCTCCAGCAGAGGACCGACCTCCAGAACCAGCTGAACCGCCTGCAGATCAGAATCAGCGAGATGACGACCCGCCAGAAGACGATCGAGGAGATGGAGCACAACTACGAGGGCTACAACTACGCGGTTCGCTACATCATGCAGTCCGGCCTGATCGGCGTCGAGGGCGTCGCGGGGGACATGATCGACGTTCCAAACGGGATGGAGACCGCGATCGAGACGGCGTTAGGCGGAGCGAGACAGAATATCATCATCCGGGACGACGAGTGCGCCAAGCGCGCGATCAACGCCCTGAAGCACAATAAATCGGGAAGGCTGACGTTCCTTCCGGTATCGACGATCGAGGGCAGGAGCGCACAGGTTCCGGAGAGGATCTCCCTGGACGCGGGCTTCATGGGACTCGCCGTCGACCTCGTAAAATTCAAGGAGCGTTACCGCAGCATCTTCCGCTACCTGCTCGGCAGGGTCGCGATCGTGGACAACCTCGACGCGGCGATCCGCCTCTCCAAGATCAAGGGCACGGGGCTCCGCTTCGTCACGCTTGACGGAGAGGTCATCAACCCGAGCGGAGCGATCACCGGCGGAATCAGCAGAAGGAACACGGCGAACGTCGTCGGAAGGAAGAACGAGATCGCCCGCCTGCAGAACGACATCGAGCAGGATCAGGACGAGATGAGCCGCCTGAAGAACAGCGGCGAGTCGATCGAGCACTCACTGAAGACGGTCGATTCGCAGATCCGCCAGATCCGCGAGGCGCAGAGGGAGAACGACATCCGCCTGACCGCGGTCACCCCGAGACTCAAGTCGATCGAGGAGGAGATCCGCAAGGCGGACGAGCAGATGAAGAAGAACGATCAGGAGGGAAGAGACGCCGAGCGCGAGCTCAGGGAGTCCGACGAGATGTCCAGGAACCTCCTGAACGAGAGCAAGGAAGCCGATCAGCAGATCGTCCAGCTCGAGCACGAGATGGAGAAGGTCAAGGCGGAGGACGAGGCGCAGGAGAACGCCCTGCAGCTGGCCAGAGACGAGGTCACGCAGCAGAGGATCGAGTGCGACCGCTGGAACGCCAAGCTGGAATCCGCCAAGTCGCTGGCATCCAGGAGCGAGCGCGAGCTGAACACCCTGATCCGCGAGCAGCAGGAGAAGGAGGCGCAGGCCGACAAGATCGCCCGGGAGAAGAATCACATGTCCTACGGGGCATCGGACGACGACGCGGTGCTGATCCGCCTGCAGCAGGAGAAGCAGACCGCCGAGCAGCTGATCGATCAGAGCCGGGACGAGAGAAAGGAGCTTCTGCGCCAGAAGGAACGCCTGGAGGAGCAGAAGAACCAGCTCAGGAAGGAGAGCGCGGCCTACCGCGACGAGAAGTACCAGCTGGAGGTCAAGGCGGCAAAGAACGAGACGCAGCTGGAGCACCTGAAGGACCGGCTGTTCGACGACTTCGAGCTGTCCTACGCCCAGGCGCTGGACCTGAAGTGGGAAGGATTCGTCCTGAACGGCGCCGTCAAGAGGACGAACGAGCTGCGTGACCAGATCCGGAAACTGGGCGACGTCAACATCGGCTCGATCGATGAATACGAGAAGGTGAGTGAACGCTACAAGTTCCTGACCGACCAGCAGAGCGACGTGCAGAGTGCGGCGACCGAGCTGGAGATGATCATCGAGGACATGGACCACAAGATCATCCGTAAGTTTACCAGCAATTTCCAGGCGATCCAGAAGAACTTCACGAGGGTGTTCAAGGAACTCTTCGGCGGAGGCGATGCGGAGCTGATCCTGGAGGACGAGAAGCACCCGATGGAGTCGGGCATCCAGATCATCTCGAGACCGCCGGGCAAGAAGCTGCAGAATATCAACCTGCTCTCCGGAGGAGAGAAGACGATGACTGCGCTCGCCCTGATGTTCGCGGTCCTCTGCGTCAAGCCGACCCCGTTCTGCATCCTGGACGAGGTAGAGGCCGCTCTGGACGAGGCGAACATCGCACGCTTTGCCGAGTACCTGAAGCACTTCGACCAGACGCAGTTCGCGCTGATCACGCACCAGAAGGCGACGATGGAACACGCGGACGCCCTGTACGGCGTGACGATGGCGGAAGAAGGCGTATCCAAGGTGATCAGCCTGAAGCTCGGCGAGTACGACCCGAGCCTGTATACCGAATAAGAAACAAGGAGTAACCAGACTATATGGCAATTTTACAGAAGAAAAAGGGATTTTTCGGACGCATGGCGGAGCGCATCGGCGACGTCATTATGATGCATAACACGGTCGACGAGGAGATGATGGACGAGCTCGAGGAAGTTCTGATCACCTCCGACATCGGCATGGAGACGACGGAGAAGATCATGGAGAAGCTCCGCATGCACATCAAGAAAGATTACATCCAGGCCCCGGACAGGGTAAAGAAGAAGCTGACCGAGATCATCGCCGAGCTGATGGATAAGGGAGACCGCCTCAAGCTCAGCGATAAGTCGCCGCTCGTCATCATGATGATCGGCATCAACGGCGGCGGAAAGACGACGACGATCGCCAAGCTCGGAAACCGCCTGAAGAATGAGGGCAGGACCGTGATGTTCGCGGCCGCGGACACGTTCCGTGCGGCTGCGGCGGAGCAGCTGACGATCTGGGGAGACCGGATCGGCAGCAACACCGTGCACCATGAAGAGGGCGCGGACCCGAGCGCCGTTCTGTTCGACGCGATCCAGTCGGCAAAGGCGAAGAACATCGACGTCCTGATCTGCGACACGGCGGGACGCCTGCAGAATAAGAAGAATCTGATGACCGAGCTTCAGAAGATGAACAAGGTCATCGACAGGGAATATCCGGACGCGGACAGGGAGACGCTGCTGATCGTTGACGCGACGAACGGCAAGAACGCGGTCTCCCAGACCAAGGAGTTCAACGAGGTCGCGCCGCTGACTGGAATCGTCATTACCAAGCTGGACGGAACCGCCAAGGGCGGAATCGCGATCACGATCGCCGACGAGTTCGACATGCCGATCAAGTACATCGGCGTCGGCGAGGGAATCGACGACCTGGAGCAGTTCGAGCCGCTGGAATTCGCAAGGGGGATTTTCGATGAGTAAACCGATTGTAGCGGTCGTTGGACGGCCGAACGTGGGAAAATCCACATTTTTTAACATGCTTGTCGGCCAGAGGATGTCCATCGTAGAGGACACGCCGGGCGTGACGAGAGACCGTATTTACGCGGAGGCGGAGTGGAACGGAAAGAGCTTCGGCCTGATCGACACCGGCGGAATCGAGCCTGCGAGCAAGGACGTGATCCTGTCGCAGATGCGCGCGCAGGCGGAGATCGCGATGGATATGGCGGACGTCATCGTCTTCATGGTCGACGGAAGGGAAAGCCTGACGGCGGCGGACGAGGAGGTCGCGCAGATGCTGAGGAGGACCGGAAAGAAGGTCCTGCTCGTCGTGAATAAGATCGACAACCCGACCAACCTGCCGGAGTCCTTCTATGACTTCTACACGCTCGGAATCGGAGAGCCGATCCCGGTATCTTCCGCGAACAAGCTGAACGTCGGTGACGTCCTGGACGACATCGTCGCGAGCTTCCCGAGCGACGCGGAAACGGACGAGGAGGACCGCATCGGCGTAGCCATCATCGGCAAGCCGAACGTCGGAAAGTCGTCCCTGATCAACGCGCTGATCCAGGACAACCGCGTGATCGTCAGCCCGATCGCCGGAACGACGAGGGACTCTGTCGACACGCCGTTCGAGTGGGAGGGCGACCTGTATACACTGATCGACACCGCCGGAATCAGGCGGCGCTCCAAGGTCTACGACGAGGTCGAGAAGTACAGCGTCGTGCGCGCGATCGCCGCGATCGAGCGTGCGGACGTCTGCGTCGTCATGATGGACGCGACCGAGGGCGTGACCGAGCAGGATAAGAAGATCGCCGGACTCGCTCACGAGGCCGGAAAGGGCATCGTCCTGGTCGTCAACAAGTGGGACCTGGTCGAGAAGGAGACGAACACGATGCGCGACTTCGTCCGCCTGGTCGAGGCCGAGCTGCAGTTTTGCAGCTACGCGCCGATCATCTTCACGTCCGTGACCGAGAAGCTGCGCCTGCACAACGTCATGGCGATGACCAAGGCCGTCGCCGAGAACCGCGCGCAGCGCGTACCGACGGGCCAGCTGAACAGCCTGATCGCCGACGCGGTCATGATGAAGCCGACCCCGTCCGACAAGGGAAAGCATCTTAAGATCTACTACGGAGCCCAGGTCGGCGTCAAGCCGCCTCTGTTCATGTTCCAGATCAACAGCAGAAAGCTCGTGCACTTCTCCTACAACCGTTACCTGGAGAACCGGATCCGCGAGACGTTCGGATTCGAGGGCACGTCCATCAAGTTTATATTCCGTGAGAAGAGAGAGAAGGATCAGTAGAAATGAGCAGTCATGAAATTGGGATGCTTGTCTTATCCATCGTCATCGCCTATTTGCTCGGCAGTATTTCTCCGTCCACGCTGATTGCGAGGAAGCACGGCATCAATATCAAGAAGGCCGGGAGCGGAAACGCCGGAACGACCAACACACTTCGCGTGCTGGGCCTCAAGGCGGCGCTTGCGACCATGGTGATCGATATCGGAAAGGGCGCCGTTTCGGTCGGCATCGGGTATCTTCTGGCCGGCCACATCGGCGCGATGGCGGCCGTCCCTGCGGCATTCGCGGGGCACTGCTGGCCGATCTACTATAAGTTCAAGGGCGGCAAAGGCGTCGCCGTCGCGTTCGGCGCGATCGTGGCGTTCAGTCCCAAGCTGGGACTCTCCCTGCTGCTGATCATCGTTTTGACGGTGCTGATTTCAAGGCGCGTCAGCGTCGGTTCGGTCGTGGTCGCGATCGCGTGCCCGATCCTGTGCTGGTTCATGCTGCGCGAGTTCTTCTGGATCGGCCTGGTCATGGCGCTCCTGGTCCTGTTCAACCACAGGACCAACATCGTCCGCCTGATCCACCACGAGGAGAAGCCGATCAGCTTCAACCTTAAGAAGAAGAAGGAAGAGGCCGCCGAAGCCGAAGATGATCGCAAGTAAATACACACGAATCACAAGAAAATATATTAATATACAATCATTAGTTATTTATCAAAGGAGTTAATCATGAGTAAGGTCGCTGTAATCGGCGCTGGAAGCTGGGGCACGGCCCTGGCGATGACCCTGGCACACAAGGGCCATGAGGTACATCTGGTTGTGCACAGTCAGAAGCACCTCGACGACATGAAGAAGACCGGCGAGAACGGCAGATATCTGCCGGGCATCAAGCTGGAGGAGAATATTCATCTGACGATGGACAGGGGTGACGCCGTGGAAGGCGCCTGCGCCGTCGTCTTTGCCGCACCTGCACAGAGATTCCGCTCCGCGTTCGAGGAGACGATCCCGTACATGGATGACGGCACGATCGTCGTCAACGCCGCCAAGGGAATCGAGAAGGGCACGCTGCTGCAGCTGCACATGGTCGCGCACATCCTGCGCCCGGACTTCCCGTACGTCGCGATCTCCGGGCCGTCCCACGCGGAGGAGGTCTGCCGGTTCCTGCCGACGACTGTTGTCGCCGCGTCCAAGGACCAGGAGGCCGCGGAGTTCGTCCAGGACCTGTTCATGACCGACCGTTTCCGCGTCTACACGAACGACGACGTGGTCGGCGTGGAGCTCGGCGGGGCGCTGAAGAACATCATCGCGCTCGGAGCCGGCGTCAGCGACGGTATCGGCTACGGAGACAACGCCAAGGCCGCCCTGATGACCAGGGGACTCACCGAGATGATCCGCCTGGGCCTGAAGATAAGCGCGCGCCAGGAGACGTTCGCCGGCCTGACCGGCATGGGCGACATGATCGTCACCTGCACCAGCATGCACTCCAGGAACAGGAGGTGCGGAATTTTGATCGGCCAGGGCGTCGCGCCTGACGAGGCCGTGAAGCAGATCGGTATGGTCGTCGAGGGAATCACAACCGCGGGTGCCGCGGCCAAGCTCGCGCGCGTCCACCACGTGGAGATGCCGATTACCAAGTGCATCAACGCCTGCGTCAGCGGGGAGATCACCGCTAAGGAAGCGGTCGACATGCTGATGACGAGAGACAGAAAGAATGAGATGAACTTCCGTTAGGCGGATTTTTGCCATATAGACGGCAGATTGTCGTCTGGAGGGCAGTGGTTCTTTTTGTCGGAGAAACGGCAGGGCGCTGTGTGAAGGACGGGAGATTTTCTGCCTGACGGATAAAAGGAGAAGTATAAGTTATATGAGTACAACGTTTCACATCACGACATTCGGATGTCAGATGAATGAACACGATTCGGAGATCATGGCGGGCCTGCTCTGCGACATGGGGCTGACCCCGGTCAAGGAGAGGAAGGACGCCAACATCGCCATCATCAACACCTGCAGCGTCAGGGACAATGCCGACAAGAGGTTCTTCGGGACGCTCGGGCAGCTGAAGCGCCGCAGGATGAACGATCCGGACTTCCGCGTATGCGTGTGCGGATGCATGATGCAGCAGCAGCGCGTCATCGACCAGATCCAGAAGAAATACCCGTGGGTCGACCTGATCTTCGGGACGCACAACATCGAGAGGCTGCCGCACCTTCTGCGCAGCGTCATGCAGAATCACGACCAGGAGATGGAGATCCTGGAGGGCGGCGCGGACAGAAGCGTTCCGGAGCACCTGCCGATGAAGAGGCTGTATAAGGAGAAGGCGCTGGTCAACATCACGTTCGGCTGCAACAACTTCTGCACCTACTGCATCGTCCCGTACACCAGGGGCCGCGAGATCAGCCGCAAGCCGGAGGAGATCCTGAAGGAGATTCAGCGTCTCGCCGATGACGGCGTCCGCGAGGTCATGCTGCTCGGACAAAATGTAAACTCCTACAGGGGAGAATACGAGCTGCCGGAAACCGCGGAGCGCGCGGTCTGGGAGCCGGCCACGGAAGAGGGAAGGCAGCTGGCCGAGAAGAACGAGGGCATCTGCACCTTCTCCCACCTGATCCGCCTGGTCGCTGAGATCGACGGCATCGAGAGGATCCGCTTCATGACCTCGCACCCTAAGGACCTGTCGCCGGAGCTGATCGACACGTTCAGGACCTGTGACAAGCTATGCAAGAACATCCACCTTCCGGTGCAGTCCGGCTCGGACCGCATCCTGAAGAAGATGAACCGCCACTACGACAGGGAGAAGTACCTCGGCTTGGTCGACAAGCTGCGCGAGGCGGTCCCGGAGATCACGATGTCGACCGACATCATCGTCGGCTTCCCGGGCGAGACCGAGGAGGACTTCCAGGACACGCTGGACGTCGTCCGGAGGGTCCGCTACGACTCCGCGTTCACCTTCTTGTATTCCATCCGGAAGGGCACGTCGGCCGCGACCTACGAGGACCAGGTCCCGGAGGAGACCAAGCACGAGCGGTTCAACCGCCTGGTCGACCTCGTGAACGAGTGCAGCGCCGAGAAGAACAAGGCGTACGAGGGCACCGTCCAGACGATCATGATCGAGGGAAAGAGCAAGCGGAACACGCAGGCCCTGTGCGGACGCACGGACGGCTACAAGCTCGTCAACTTCTCCGTCCTGCCGGAGGACCTTCCGGAATCCATCAGGAGGGGCGGACGGTCCGTCAGCTCGCTCGCTGAGGAGTGGACGGGAAAATTTGCCAAGGTAGAGATCACCCAGGGAAAGACGTTCAGCCTGGAAGGAAGACTGACTGCCGTGTTGGATGACCGAGAGATTCATTAAGACAGGGGGACTGAGAGAAATGGGAAAGTTTAGATACGGCATCGCGCTGCTCGCGGCCAAGATGTCGGTACTCGCGCTGAAGGTCACCAAACACAACGGGACGAACTTCCCGGGCATCGTCGCGCTGCGCATCTGCCCGGATTTCCTGAAATATATCCATAAGCCTGAGACTATCATCGGCGTCACCGGGACGAACGGCAAGACCACCGTTTCCAACCTGCTGAATGACCTTTTGTCTAAACTCGGGCGCAAGGTGCTGAACAACGGCATGGGCTCGAACATCAACACCGGTATCGCGACGTGCCTGATCAGCGGCGTGAGCCTGTTCGGGCGCGAGAAGTACGACACGGCCGTCCTCGAGATCGACGAGCGTTCGGCGAGGGTGCTCTTTCCGTACGTGCAGCCGGACCTGATGCTGATCAGCAACCTGTCGAGGGACTCCATCATGAGAAACGGCCACCCGGAGTACATCAAGTACATCCTGGAGCGCTACATGCTGGAGAAGACCAAACTCGTGCTGAACGCGGACGACCTGATCGCGTCGTCGGTTTCCGAGAAGAACCCGCGCGTGTACTACGGAATCGATCAGATGCCGGGCGACTTCACCGAGTGCAGGAACCTGATCAACGACATGCAGATCTGCCCTAAGTGCCACACCAAGCTGAAATACAAGTACATCCGCTACAGCAACATCGGAAAGGCGTACTGTCCGAACTGCGATTTTAAGTCGCCGGAGTACGACTGCGTTGCGAGAAACGTCGATGTAAAGAACATGACGATGGAGTACGAGGGCGGCGGCGAGAAGGCCGAGTTCGCCCTGCTGAACCCGAGCACGTTCAACATCTACAACCAGGTCTCCGCGATCACGATGCTGCAGCAGATGGGCTATTCTCTTTCTGAAATCAAGTCCGCGATGGAGAAGACGCAGATCACCGCTTCCCGCTTCGGCGTCCACCGGATCGGCGACAAGGCGATCAGAAACATCCTCTGCAAGGAGAAGAACGCGTACGCGGCATCCCGCGTGTTCGAGTACGTCGGCGAGCAGCCGGGAGACAAGGAAATCCTGCTCTTCAACAACTGCATCGGCGACACCCACCACTGGTCGGAGAACACCTGCTGGATGTACGACTGCGACTTCGAGTTCCTCGCGGATGACAAGATCAAGCAGATCATCGTCTACGGGGACCGCGGCCTTGACTACAAGCTGCGCATGCTGATCGCCGGCGTGCCGGAGGACCGCATCACGTTCGTGAAGGACGCGGCGGACGGCGTATCGAAGCTGAAAATGATCCCGAACGATAATATTTACGTTTTCTATGGAACCGACTCCTTCAATTTGGGCATGAAGACGACCAGAGAAGCGGAAGCCGCCGTCCGCGCCTACAACGACGCACACGGCATTTCCAGCGTGAACGACGAGAATAATGAGGAGGAAGCGTAATGAAGATCGAAGTATTATACCCGGAAGTCGCGAACCTCTACGGTGAGCTCGGAAACATCAAGTACCTGCAGCTGTCCGTGCCGGACGCGGAGATCATCGAGACGGCGCTGAACGAGCGCCCGCGCTTCCTGGATGAGGACAGTCACATCGACCTGGTCTACATGGGCACGATGACCGAGAGCGCGCAGATCGTCGTCCGCGACGTGATGAAGGAGTTCCTGCCGGAGCTGAAACAGGCAATTGAGCGCGGCCAGCGCATGCTGATCACCGGAAACGCGCTCGAGATCTTCGGCACCCGCGTGCACGACGTTGAGACCGGCGACACTGAGTTCCTGGACATCCTGCCGTTCCACACGGAGCGCGACCTGATGCACCGCTACAATTCCCTGTACATCGGAAAGTACGAGGACATCAGCATCGTGGGATACAAGAGCCAGTTCACGCACAGCTACGCGGACGGCAAGTTCGAGCCGCTGTTCCAGACGGTCAGAGGCTGCGGACTGAACCCGGACGTCATGGAGGAGGGCATCCACTATAAGAATTTCATGGCGACGTACATCATCGGACCGATCTTCGTCCTGAACCCTAAGTTCATGGTCCGCGTGCTGGAAGAGGCGGGCGGAAAGGACATCCACCCGGCCTACGAGAAGGCGGCGATGGAGGCCTACGAGGAGCGCCTGGCCGAGTACAGCGAGCCGGACAGGGGATTTATCTACTAGAGTCCGCCTGCCGGCAGACAAAGTCAGGCCGGGACCGTCCACTCGCCGGCAGACGGGTTCGTGCGCTGATGCATCGAATTTTGCCGTGGGACGCAGAAGTTACCGTAAAGAAACAGGAGGGGAATAACCACCGTGAATTTAAGAAACCGCAACGTACTGCTCGTCGTCATCCTCGTAGCGGGGCTGCTCATCATGCGCATGCTCGACAGGGGATTCAGCGACGCGAGGACCTGGCTCCTCGAGGAAATTTTGACGCTGCCGGGCATCGTGATCGGTCTGTCCTTTCACGAGTTCGCGCACGCCTGGATGAGCGACCGCCTGGGCGACCCGACGCCGCGCGCGCAGGGGAGGCTGACGCTGAACCCGCTCGCCCACACCGACTGGTTCGGCTTTCTCTGCCTGATCCTGGTCGGATTCGGCTGGGGCATCCCGGTCATCATCGACCCGAGGTACTACAAGCACCGCAGGAGGGATGAGTTCCTCGTCAGCATCGCCGGCGTCGTCATGAACCTGCTGCTGGCCTGCCTGTTCGCGTTCTTCATGCGGCTGATGATCCACTCCGGGATCGTGCTGACGACCGCGGGCGCCGGCGTGACGATGGCGCAGATCCTGCTGGACATCTTCCGCTACGTCGTCGTGATCAACGTGAGCCTGATGGCGTTCAACCTGCTGCCGATCCCGCCGCTCGACGGATTCGGCATCGTCACCGAGATCTTCAACCTGAGGAAGTACAGCTGGTACGAGCCGCTCTACCGGAACGGATTCTGGATCTTGATGATCCTCCTGATCTTCAACGGCGTCAGCTTCGTCCTGAACCCGGTCGTGAACGCCGTCCTGAACCTGATCTCAAGCACGATTATCGTTTGATCGCAGCGTTTGGCGGATGCCCGGAAGCATGTCAGAAATTTAGCCTGGCGGACGCCGCGGGATCCCAGTGATTCCGCGCGTCCGCTTATTTTATTATTTATTTATTATTATTATACAGAGGATTTTATGGGAGCTGGAAAAGACTTTATCACATCATTCGGTTACGCGATCGCGGAGGACGAGCAGGACTTCCGCCGCATCCTGGCGGGCGAGTTAGGCGACGCCGAGGCGCGGGAGGTCATGCGGGCGCTGGATTCCCGCGCCGACCAAAAGCGCGGCGCTTCCGCCATCGACCACCGCTCGTTCTATCGGATGAAGAACGCCAATCTGCGGCGCAGCCTCGCGATCTCGATCGGCTACGAGGGCGATCTGCTTGTCCGCACCTGCGACTGGATCGCCGCGCACCCCGAGTCCTTCGGCGAGACTATCCTGGACCAGGGCTGCGACGTCGGCCTCTTGTCCCTCTTTATGGCAAAGACCTTCCCAGGCAAGCAGATCACCGCGATCGATGTCTGCCCGGAGTCGATCCGCCTCGCCGAGGAGCTTAGGATTCAGCTCGGCATCGAGAACGCCCGCTTCCTGGACGTCAATCAGTGGAAAAGGGCCGTCAAGACCGCGGTCAAGGACGTCGCCCGTGAAGACCGCACCGCCGGAGGAAACCGCGCCGCCGGCACCGCGCACGCGCCAAAGAAAACCCCCGGCACCTACGACACCGTCTTCACCTCCAGGACGCTGCAGGAAAACCTCGAGAGCCGCCGCCTGAGCGGGCTCGCGTGCTCCCCGTTCGTCACCAAGGCGGAGGAGAAGCGCAGGCTGTTCCTGCCCTACGTCAGGAAGCTCTGCGGCCGGACGGCCAGGGGCGGGAACCTGATCGCGATCGAGCGCGTCATTTCCCGCTACCCGCTGTCCATGCAGGCCGGCGCGCTCGCCCACATGCGCGGGCAGGTTTCGACGCTGAAGGGCGCCGGCTACGCCGTCCACCCCTGCCGCCAAAACCCGGACGGCGCCGAAATCGTACAGAAGCGGAGGAGGTAACTCCGCGCGGGCGAGGCCGGGAATAACGGAAAACCAACCGCCGCGGCGGACTGCACGGTAAGGACAGAAAGTTGCGGGCCGCGGCCGGTCCCGTCGACTCGTGATCGGCAGGCTGACCGCGCGGCCACGGCTTGAAATATCCGGAAATGACCCCCGCGGCGGGCTGCGTGGTAAGTACAGGAAATTGCGGGCCGCGGCCGGTCACGGCCTGCCGTGCTTGTATACATTCAAGCGGGGGCGTACAGGCCATCCGGTTTGTGGTAGACTGGAAACGGTGGGCTGCAGAGGCCCGTTTTCGGACGGTCCGCACGCGGCTGGACAGGGCATGGGCGCTGCGCCGCGCGTCGGTAAACCACCGGCGCGCTGCATCATCTTCGTTCTGGAAATGATCGGCGGCGCTGCGCAGAATGGACTGCGGGCAGCCAGGCGCGGCGTGAAATCGAGTTCGGCCGGCAGGGCGGGACTGGTTCGCTTGGACTTCTGATTTTGTCCGAAAAAATATCAACAAACCCTCCCGCGCGAGCGGGGGAAGAACCAATAGAAGGAATTGAGTGAGGGAAACCGCTTCTGGCGGCCGAAAACGGTCATCAGGGCGGCGAAAACGTGAAGAAGGAGAAGAATATCGATGACGAACATCAACGAGGAATACAACAGGAAGCTGGTGACCGCGGATGAAGCGGTGAAGTGCGTCAAGGACGGGGACTGGGTCGACTACGGCCAGGCGGTCTCTTTCCCGACGGCGCTGGACGAGGCGCTCGCGAAGCGCGTGGGCGAGCTGAAGGACGTCAACATCAGGAGCGGCATCACGATCCGCGAGGTCAGGGCGATCGAGGAGGATCCGGAGGGAAAGTCCTTTACGCTCAACCTTTTCCACTGTTCGGGCATCGACCGCAAATACATGGCGCAGGGCAGGGCGTTCTTCCAGCCGATGCTGTTCCGCGACTGCGGCTCCTACTACTATAAGGGATACGCACCGGTCAACGTCGCGATGCTGACGATGTCCAAGATGGACGAGTACGGCAACTTCAGCTACGGCCTCAGCAACTGCGTGACCCAGGCGATCGTCGACGCGGCGGACATCCTGATCGTCGAGGAGAACGACACAATGCCGTTCATCTACGGCATGGAGACCGACCACATCAACATCCGCGACGTCGACATGGTCGTCCGCGGCGATACCCCGGTCGGAACGCTCCCTAAGCCTACGGCCTCCGACACAGACAAAAAAATAGCCGAAAATCTCTTCCCATACTTACATGATGGCATGACTCTGCAGCTCGGCATCGGCGGTACCCCGAACGCACTGGGCTCCCTGATCGCCGAGTCCGACCTGAAGGACCTCGGCATGCACACCGAGCTGATGAGCGACGGCTACCTCGACCTCTACAAGGCCGGCAAGATCACGAACAAGAACAAAAAGCTTCACCGCGGCAAGGGCGTCTTCTCGACCTGCACCGGCACGCGCGAGCTGTACGACTTCCTCGACCACAACATCGACATCGTCAGCGCGCCGATGTACTACGTCAACAAGCCGGAGACGATCGCGAGCATGGACGACTTCGTCTCAATCAACGGCTGCATCGCCGTGGACCTCTACGGCCAGGTCTGCTCCGAGTCCGCGGGCACCCGCCAGATCAGCGGAACCGGCGGCCAGCTGGACTTTGTCACCGGCGCCTACCGCTCGGAGGGCGGCGGCTCCTTCCTGACCATGCACTCCACCTTCACCGACAAGAAGGGCGGCCTCCACTCCAACATCAAGCCTCTGTTCAGCGGCGACATCATCACGACCCCGCGCACCCAGGCGCAGAACGTCGTCACCGAGTACGGCGTCGCCGGCCTGATCGGCCGCACGACCTGGCAGCGCACCGAAGGCCTGATCAACATCGCCCACCCAGCGGTCAGGGACGAGCTGATCGCGGCGGCGGAGAAGCAGGGCATCTGGAAGAAGTCGAATAAGAGGTAGGGCGCCGCGCGTCAACAGCATCGGTTATTATTAATATGTAGAAAGAAACGGGGCCGGAGGTCCCGTTTTTCTGTGGGGCGGCGGCCAAAGAAAGCGCGGCGCACAACAAATTCACGGGCAGGGCGTGGGGGACGGTGTATACAATATTCACCATGTTTTGATAGCTACGATAGCATAATTTACCCGGAGAAAAGGGGGCATGTCTCTTCGCTGTTGAGAATTTGGCCAACTCACTGGTCAATTTCCCAACGTTCCAAAAAAAGTTAGGGAAAATGACGCCGAAAATCCTTATTTCCCAAATCGCGGATAGCTCGTCGGGCGCCTCCGTCGCTGAGGGCAGAGTCCGATCATGGATTTGACCACTGCGCCTGCCAGTATTGACTGCACCGCCGCCATCATTCTGGACTGACTGCACAATCCGCCGCACAACAGGGTCACGTCGTCGTCCGTATTCCAGCGTCGGAGGCGGTACTCCCGTCACCCATCGATAATCATCGCCTTGTATATACCCCTATAGGGTATAGAGATTCACTCACCCAGCGCAGGCGATTTGGGAATTTGGGCTTATAGGTGCCAATTTCCCACATTTCTGGAAACGTTTGGGAAACGTGCGTTCTTTTGATCCATTTTCCCAAGTTTCAGGCCGCTGCGCTTGTTTTTTTCAGAGCGCCCTCGCAAACCACGACGTCGCTCCCCTGCAAACCCGGCGCGGCGCTGCGGGCGCCGGCGGCGGATTAGCAGGGGCGCCGTGTCTGTGCAATTCCTGACGCCGCGGATGCGAAATGCATGGGAGCGGCGCTGGGCTTCGAAGAAGGACTGAAATTGGTGAGGAAAGGGGAGGCAGCAAAAAAGTTTTTTCCGTTGGCCGTCGACTTTGACCTGGGGAGAGGGGTGAAGGCGGCGGAAATCAGGGATTTCTGCAGACGGGTAAGGGAAAATGTAATTTTTTTACAACTTTTATTTAAGGGTTGCGTTAAGCGGGGGAACGTGTTACTATAATTAGGCACCTTGAGTTCGAGGCGAGACGCTGAGGCCAAGTAGTTCAGTTGGTTAGAATGCCAGCCTGTCACGCTGGAGGTCACCGGTTCGAACCCGGTCTTGGTCGCCAATTTATGCTGGCGTGGCTCAACGGTAGAGCAGCTGATTTGTAATCAGCAGGTTGAGGGTTCGATTCCCCCCGCCAGCTCCATTCATTCAGGTGAATGCTTACAATTTAATCATGTCGAGGGATGCCCGAGTGGCTAAAGGGGGCGGACTGTAAATCCGTTAGCTGAGCTTACGATGGTTCGAATCCATCTCCCTCGATTCTATGCGGAAGTGGCTCAGGGGTAGAGCACCGCCTTGCCAAGGCGGGGGTCGCGAGTTCGAATCTCGTCTTCCGCTCCAATTTTATGCGGATGTAGTTCAATGGTAGAACCTCAGCCTTCCAAGCTGATGGTGTGAGTTCGATTCTCATCATCCGCTCCAATTTTTTGCTCAGATAGCTCAGTAGGTAGAGCAGGGGACTGAAAATCCCCGTGTCCTTGGTTCAATTCCGAGTCTGAGTATTACAAATACATACGGATTTGTACTTACAAGTAACGAGCTGGCACCACGTGTGCCGGCTCGTTATTTTTTATTTTACGACAAAGTCGGCAGTACAGGCTGGTCACTTGGGCGTCGATTTTGTCTGCCGGGAGGCGATTGGGATGATGGCAGGCATGGGTGCATTGACGGGAAAATGTCCGGTGGGTAAAATGGTTTTGGCGGCGGCGACGCCTCCGCGCGATGTGAATGAATCAGGAAAGGGAGAACGTGAGTTATGGAAAAAAGGGAAAACGAGCACTACAGGGTGACCAGGTACGACGGGGACCTGCCGGCGGGCACGGACCTGCGAAAGACGAACGGCCCCGGGAACGGGAATGCCGGAACCGGCGCGAACAGAGGAAGCAATGGGAACAACGGGACTAATGGAGACAGGGAGCAGGGAACCTCGATTCTGGATATCGTGTTTGGGCTCATCGACCTTATCGTCTCGCTGCTCATCGTGGGCGTAGGCTTGGTACTCTTTATCGCGGCCGGTTAAGGTGTAAGTTAATAAGTTATAACGTGCGATTGAAATGATTATATTTTCAGAAAATAATGCTTGCAAAAAAATATATAGATGATATTATAATGTTATAGAGAGCCTGTACGGAAAGAAGTGCAGGCAGTGAACGCGGACAGAAACTTGAACATCGGTCGGGCATCGGTAATGTTGGAAATACTGACATTAGAGGCTGTAGCCGACTGGTTACAATCGACTGAACTCGATTACCAAAGGAGTGAAGGGTCATGAGTAAAGCGTTTCGGTATGGCATGTATAATGTGATTTATATCGCAATCGTCACGGCAGTTGGACTGGCGGTGCGCTACTTTTACAGTGTAAATATCGCGGACAATGTGTCGCTTGGGATCGGGGTGATCCTGTGCATCTGCGGTCTGGTTGTGCTGTTCATCGAGTCCAGAGATACGGAAAGTTCGTATTTCTACAGCTACGCGAAGAACTGGAACGGATGGGGGCTCATCAACAGCGGCCTGATCCTGGGAATTTCCGTATTCTTCATGGGCATTACGCTGAAGATCGGCATCCTGTACGCGGTCGCGGTGTGCGCAGTGAACCTGATCATCCGCGTCCTTGTTGGCCAGAGTGCAGGTAATAAGAGAAAGGAAGCGCTGGGCAAGTAAGCCTGGATGGGAAATTAATTGACCGCGCATATTGTATTCTGTTCAGTAGGATCGCAAATTATTTATCCTGGTGGAACGCGATTTGCGAAGTTCCATAATAGCGAAAAACCGATGTCTTTACATAACAGGTTCTGAGAGTCTCGTGGTCTTATAGAATTACCATATATGCAATTCGCTGTGCTTTCAGGAATTCGTCTGCTTTTCGCGGCCCTTTCAGGGAAAATATCGTCCGCGGCGATCCAATGGAGATCTGAATTTCGACATATCATACAAATATACATTTAACTTGAGCACTTGTTCACCGCCGCGGGCACTCACAGGGGGTATTCGGACCCCATCCGGAGTGCCCGCGGGCTATTTATATGCAGCATCTGCTTATCCTTAAATTGTCAGACTAATTCACTTGATTTCCGGCGGCGAAAACGTTCCACCAAGGAGCAGAATCATTCGCATTGCTGAAATTCGGAAAATCCGTTACACCAAATTTCAAGATCTGCGTTCGTGCTGAAAAACGAAAGACAAAAATGTCCTTACGGGGGACTTCCGATAGATATCATCTATGTGTACTGTATACCAGGACCTGCCATCGTCATGTCATTTCGCCGCGCGTTCCGGCGTGAAAACGTAGCGTCTTGCGGCGGAGCAGATATGGCGTTTTGCGGCGCGGCGGATAATGCGTTGACTGCAGCGCAGAAAAAGACCCGGCCGACTGCCCTCGGACCGGGTCCCTTGATAATCTCGGTAAATGTATGTAATGAAAAGGTGCATTGCGCTGCGCCGTCGAAGCCGGATGGCAAGAGCGTCAGCGCTGCAATGCGCCGCGAGCATTGAAGTCATCCAGAAGCCTCGCCGTCGACTGAGCCGATTGAAAGTCGACCCAGCGCTGCAAGTGCACCGCGGCGCTGGAAAGTGATGATTCGCTCTGCGCCGTACGCTTAGCAGAATGGAAGACGGGCCGGCGCTATACGGCCGCGCCGGCGATGATCTTCACCGCGGCGCGGGCGGCGGCCGCGGCGTCGTCGGTGTAGGCGTCGGCGCCGATCTCGTCGCAGTAGTCCTGGGTGACCGGGGCGCCGCCGATCAGGATTTTGACGGTGTCGCGGATGCCGCGGCGGGTGGCCTCGGCGACGACGTTCTTCATCTCCGGCATGCTGGTCGTCAGCAGGGCGGAGCAGGCGATCATGTCGGCGTCCCTGTCGATCGCGGTCTGGACGAAGTCCTCTGCGGAGATGTCGGTGCCGAGGTCGATGACCTCGAGGCCGCTTCCTTCCATCATGATCTTGACCAGGTTCTTTCCGATGTCGTGGAGGTCGCCCTTGACCGTGCCGAGGATGACGCGGCCCTTGGAGGTGCCTTGGGCGTCCTTGACCAGGTGCGGCTTCAGGATTTCGGTGGAGGCGACCATGCAGCGGGCGGCCATGATCATCTCAGGGACGAAGACCTTGTTCGCGGAGAAGGCCTCGCCGACCGCGTTCATGCCGGCGATCAGGCCGTCGGCCAGGATGGATTCCGGGTCGACGCCGGCTTCCAGCGCCTCCTTGGTGAGGGAGACGACTTTGGCTTTCCGGCCTTTCTCAAGGGCGGCGGAGAGCTGCGCGGTGAGCGGAAGGTCGGCGGATGCGGCGCTTGGATTGGCAGTTCCGGCTGGGGCGGCAGGGTATACAGTTCCGGCTGCGGTGCCAGGGTGAACTGTTCCGGGAGCGCCGGCTGCGGCAGCAGCGGGCGCGGCGGGCGTCAGGGACGGTGCTGATGGGGATGGTTTTTTTTGTCTGCGGACTGGCGCGTGCCAGAAGCGCGGGAAGTGGACCTCCTCGTTGTAGCTTGCGATCTCGGCGTCGATGAACGGGTCGACGTGCGGGAAGACGGTGCCCGGAACGCCGTAGGTGATGCACGGGATGAAGTGGCCGTACGGGCAGTAACGGTTCAGCGCGTCCCTGACGTAGGCGCGGATCTCTGGGCCTTCAGCGTCCTTGCGGTCGATGGCTGCGCCGATTCCGCCCATCAGGACCAGGCGGCCGTCCATGCGCGACAGGACCTCCGGAATGTTGTTCTCCGGCAGCGCGCCCTGCCAGACCTGGATGCCGACGTCGACCATGTCGTCTAAGATCGGCACGAGGTAGGAGTCGGCGTGGTGGATCGTGATGACGCCGCGGGAGCGGATGTAGCCGTAGAAGCGTTCGTACGGTTCCTTGAAGAACTCACGCCACATCTCCGGGCGGAAGAACAGCGCATCTTTGGCGCCCCAGTCGTCGTGGGAGAGGATGGCGTCGGGATGGAGATTGTCGATCAGCAGCTTGACGTACTGCAGGCGGTATTCCGTGATCGTCTCGATCAGGTCGTGCATCTCGTCCGGGTACTCGTAGAGGTAGGCGAGGACGTCGGCGAACGGGATCAGGAAGTGGCACTGCTCAAAGATTCCGGTGCCCATGAACCCGGTCAGCAGTTTCTCGTGGTTCGGGTCGGCGGCGCGGGCCTTCTCGCGGCAGGCCTCCCAGCCCTCGGTGACGTTCGCGGCGAGGTCAGGCACGTGTACGTAGTCGCGCCAGTGTGTGATATCTTTCACAACCTTGGTGTCGTCGGTGACGTGCGGCATCGCGCCCGGGGCATCCTCCGGCCAGTCGATCACGGTGCCCCAGCGGTCCTGGCTCGTGGTGCCGCGCTTGCGGTTTCCGCGCAGGTAGGCGTTGATTGGGTCGTAGAGCACGAGGTTGATGGCCTCGTACTGGTCCAGGACGCGCTCAGGGCGGCCGTCCCTCTTCAGCAGTTCCAGAAAATTTTCTCTCGGTGTCATCATGGGGTAGTTCCTTCTAGATTTTTCTCTAAATTTCTCTTTTTCGATTTAAGCTATTTATACTATCTATAACTTATAGTTTTACTGTTCGTCGGGCGCGGGGTGTTCCCGGGCCGGCAGGTCCGGTGGTCTCAAGGCCTTTCGGGTTTTTGTCCCTGGAAGAGGATGCACGACGTGAACGTCATCGTGTTCTTCCCGTAGTTGTACCGCATGCCGGAGCGCTCCAGGACCTCGGAAATCAGCAGGCCGTACGCCTCCATCGACGGGTGTGCACGGCCGGGGAAGCGGCAGGGGCGGCTCGGGTAGGTGCAGCGGCGGCAAAGTGTACACGTTCCCGCAGACATCGGCAGGGTTCTGCTGCACACCTGCTCAGCCTGGCGGACGAACGTCTGGAAACGCTGCTTGTGCAGGGCTTCCAGGTCACGCATCGCCTCCATGTCGAACGGGTCCTCAAGACTTCCGGTCGTCTGGACCAGGATGCCCTCGGAAAACCTTTTGGCGCGCCGGGAAATCGCTTCAAGGCTGCCGCACGCGGGCGGGCACGTCCAGCTCTTATTCCAGCTTCCGCACCGGTCGTCCTCGCACATCGCGCGGACCTCCTCGCGGAAGATCAGCGCGTCCGTGTTCAGCTTTCCGAAGTGCTCGAACCCGATCTCGCCCGCTAGCCTCTTCAGGGTCTCGAAGGTCTTATTGCATTCATCGCATTCGTCGTTTTCGATGTTTTCGTCGGAAACCATATTTTCGTCAGAAACGTCGACTTCATCGGAAACCACGGGATTGCCGTTCGTATTCGTTTGGTTCGCCAATTCGTTCGCTGATTCGTCCGCCAATTCATTTGTCATTTCGTTATCCACTTCATTCGCCATTAACTCACCCCCTCTCCAAAAATTCAACTTACCGACTTTCCGGTTCCATGTCCGGTATCATAGACGCGCAGACGCAGTCCTAATGATCCCAGTCCCTATGATCATCGATGAATATATTATACGAACATATAAGAACAAATAATATATAGAAACCAGGTACTAGAATCAAGTACACTTTCTTCGGACCGTCTTCCCATTCCCGGCTTGCGAATCGCCCGGATCTTGTGTAAGATAAACATATTATACCCTATCTTTCTTGTATATAATAGATGAAATTCACAATGAGATGGGCAAAAGAAAGGACAAGGGATCGGCATTAAATGACGGAGAGGGAGATAATGACAGCGATCAGAATCATGCAAAACGGAAAGGAGAGCGTCCTCCGCGCGGAGCCTGGGGAGAATCTCCTGGGGCTGCTGAGGCGCGGCGGGTTCTTCATTCCTGCCGCGTGCGGCGGAAACGGGACGTGCGGGAAGTGCCGCGTGATGGTGCGGACTGCCGGCGAGGCGAATCCATCTGCCGGCGGCGGTTTCCAGGAGCGGCTCGCGTGCCGCACGCAGGTGACTGACGGCATGGAGGTGATCCTCGAGGACCGCTCGGAATCGGATATCCTGGTCGAAGGTGTCGAGAGCCTTGCTGCAGAGCCCGCGGCCGAGGGGACTTCCTGGCAGACGCCGTCGGAATCCGGGCGCGGGGGATTTACCTACGCCGCCGCCCTGGACATCGGGACGACGACGGTCGCGGCGGCGCTGGTTCGGACGCCTGCCGGGGGCGGCTCGGAAAGCCCGGCCGTCATCGCACGGCGCGGCGGCTGGAACCGCCAGGCGGCGTACGGGGCGGACGTGATCTCGAGGATCCAGTTTATCCAGGAAAGCGAGAACCATTCCGGGCTCGCGGTCCTGACTTCTGCGATCCGGGAACAGACCGCGGAGCTGCTCGAGGGGCTCTGCCGGGACGCGGGGGTTGCGTCTTCGTGCCTCCAGGCGCTCTACGTCGCCGGGAACACGATCATGCAGCACATTTTTTTCGGGATCTCGCCGGTCTCGATCGCGTCCGCGCCGTTCACGCCGGAAACGCTGTTCACGGACGGCGAATCGCCGGGGTACCGCGTAATGGCGGAGCCGTTTTCGGACGAGTGGAGGGAGAAGTTTTCGCTTCTTACGTTAGGGACGACATTGCGGAATTTCCGGAATGTAGAAAGAGACAATCATACCCGAACCGGCGGCAGCACCGAGACGAGTGGCAGCGTTGGAACCAGTGTGAACACTGTATACAGCGACAAAATCAAAGCCGGTGATGCTGCCGGAACCGGCGGCAGGATTGAAGCCGGTGATGCCGCCGGCAGCGATGGCAGGACTGTAGCCGGTGATGCCGCCTGCACCGGCGGCATTTACGCGGCGCCGTGCGCGGCTGGGTACGTCGGCGGCGACATCCTGTCCGGGCTCGCGGCGTCTAAGATGCGCGAGCAGGAGGGAATGAGCCTGCTGCTCGACATCGGCACGAACGGTGAGATGGCGATCGGCGGGCGGGACGGGTTCCTCTGCTGCGCGGTCGCGTCGGGACCGGCGTTCGAGGGGGCCAGGATCAGCTGCGGCATGGCGGCATCTCCGGGCGCGATTTCCGAAGTTTCCTGGCAGGACGGGAAGCTTCGGCTCTCCGTTGTCGGCGGCGGGAAGCCTTCCGGCATCTGCGGTTCGGGCCTGATCGACCTGCTTGCGTTCCTGCTCCGGCAGGGCGTGGTCGATGAGAGCGGGTATTTTCTGCCGCCTGAAGAGGCAGCCGAGGAGGGCGTGGATCCGGCGATCCTGCCGTATTTGGAAGAGGACGAGGACGGGAACGGGAGGTTCGTGTTCTATCGGGACGACCAGGGCGATCAGGGCGGCCAGGACGCTCAAGGAAATCAGGGCAGTCGGGACGGCCAGGATGCCCAGGGCGGCTTCAACAGTGCCGTCCGCTTCACGGCGCAGGACGTGCGGGAGCTGCAGCTCGCGAAGGCGGCGATAGCGGCCGGGATCGAGGTCCTGCTGCAGGAGAGCGGGGTTTCCGAGGACGAGGTGAGGCACCTTTATATCGCGGGAGGGTTCGGGAAGCACCTGAACCTTGCCAGCGCGGCGAGGATCGGCATGTTCCCGGAATCGCTTTCCGGCAAGGCCGTCTACCTAGGCAACGCGTCGCTGCTCGGCATGGAGATGTCCTGCGCGGACCACGCGGCGTTCGCTGCGATGCAGGAGATCCAGCGCGGCTGCCGTTATCTGGAGCTTTCCGGGAACACGGCGTTCAACGACGCGTATATCGACAAGATGGCGTTTGAGGAAACACAGGAGTAGCCGGTTTCAACGCATAAAACGCATAAGATGATGATAACCAGAAGGATTAACGGATATGGAACTATATTTCCCTTTGATTTTAGACGGGGCGACGGGGACGGAGCTGCAGAAGTGCGGCTACGACGGATCGATCTGTGAAGAGAGGTGGGTGCAGGAGCATCCGGAGGCGATTATCGACCTGCAGAAGCGGTACATCGAGGCGGGCTCGGATGTGATTTACGCGCCGACCTTTGGTGCCAACCGGGTGAAGCTCGAGGAGAACGGGATCTTCAACCGGACGGCCGAGTACAACCAGAAGCTGGTAAAACTTTCCAGGCGCGCGGTCGAGGAGGCCGGGGCGGACAGGCGCATCCTGGTCGCGGGGGACATCGCGCCGACGGGTAAATTCCTCGCGCCTATGGGCGACGCCAGGTTCGAGGACCTATACGAGATCTACCTGGAGCAGGTGACGGCGCTTGAGGAGGCGGGCGTGGACATGTACGTCATCGAGACGATGATGACGGTGGCGGACGCGCGTGCGGCCCTGCTTGCGGTGCGTGCGGTCAGCGACCGGCCGGTCCTGATCTCCTTCACCTGCGACGAGAAGGGGCGCACGGTCACGGGCAGCGACATCGCGGCGGTCCTCGATATTTTCCAGGGCATGGGCGTCGATGCGTTCGGCATGAACTGCTCGGTCGGCCCGGAGGACATGCTGCGCCAGATGAAGCGCCTGCACCGCTACGCGGAGGTGCCCCTCTCGGCAAAGGCCAACGCCGGCATGCCAATAACGGCTGATGGCAGGACCTATTACGACTGCCCGCCGGAACGGTTCGCCGCGGTCCAGTACGCGTACGCGAAGGCGGGCGTCTGCCTGTTCGGCGGCTGCTGCGGCACGGGTCCGGACCACATTCGGGCGATCAGAGAGGCGGCGAACGCATTTAAGGAGACCCCGCTGAACCCGGTCGAGCTCATCGGAAAGCTCCCGCTCGCGACCGAGAAGGAGGTATTCCCGCTCGACCCTTCGGTCGCCGTTCCGGAGCCGCTCCCATGCGACGCCGACCTCGCCTCCGCGCTCGACGAGGCGGGGGACTCGGACGCGCAGGTCATCGCCGTTCGGATCGATTCGCCGGACGAGCTCGACGACTTCGCCGATGCGCAGTACGCGGTCAGAAAGCCGCTCTGCATCGTTACGGAAGACGCGGAGGCGCTCGAAGGCGCGCTGCGCGCGTACCAGGGCAGGGCGATGTACGACGGCGGGCTGCCGGAGAAGGTGCTTGCGCCGCTCTCGGAGAAGTACGGGCTGATCTATTAAGGAGGCCTCACTTGCCGGTTGACGGAGGCTGGCGCGGCGCGGTTCATGCGGATTCAATGCGGTACGATCGTCTGGTTTAACATGCGCAGCGGCCCATGCCGTTGTCCACCGGCGCTGCGTGCGCAGTATGATTGTCAGGTATAGCACGCGAAGCGGTCCGTTCCGGGGTTCGCCGGCGCCGCGCGTCCTGCTGTTCGGCAATTCCGCAATGACGCAATGCCGCGCGCCTGTCAGCCTGTTCGCGGGCGCCGCGCCGTCCTTCTGGTCGGCAATGACGCGCGGGTCCGGCACGCGCCGATATCCCATTGCACATCGCCATTTATGCAAAAAATTGTATTTTATACATTTTCGCGGATGGAAAAAAATCAAGTGTTGGAAAAATAATTGTACGGGAACCGGGCGGAGGGAAACCTCCGTTCGCGATTCCCGTCTTTTTTTCAACATCACCGGAACGCCTTGATTTAGGCGGTCGAGCGCCTTTTCCACATGGATAATTAAAATCGTATACAATCTCCTGAACAGGGGTATGTGGAAATTGATGATCCGGTGAGACATTGTAATTTCAACAGTACTGACGGGGAAAACGGCTTGTCAATAGGAAGTTATCCACAATTTTCAGCATGTGCATAAATGCTTCCTGTTCGAGTGACAAAATTATGTTCGGATGTGGAGAACTCTTTCGCAGTTACGGAACGTAATTGCGGACCATCTCCCGCCGGATTGTAAAAATTTCCACATGGGTTTGTTCGCAACTACAGAACTCCTATTCTGAAAAGTTGCAAGAATATGCGTTGTGTATGCATAGCCGTTCATAAAATTACCGAACGTGGGGTGGATAACTTTCCTCATCAACTAGGTCTAGGTGGTATGGATGAATCGACAACTAGATGTGGGTGCGGTGCGGAAAACATGCGACCGTATGTGCGCGCATATTTCCGCGAACGGACCGAAACGGTTTTCCACACGAAATCGTGGAAGGAAAACGCGATGTGTAAAACCTTCGCGCCCGGAAATGGTGATTTTGCAACGGAAAACTCGTACGGTAACCGCGGACGCTCTGGACCCGCGTCCTCCGGTCGTCTCGATTCTGCTTCGGTCCTTCCGGGTGAAAATTCGGATGGCGTGAATGAAGCAGCCGCGTTCATGGTATAATACGAACAGGCGCGCGCGTAAATGGCGATTTTACTATGAGATTTCAGAGATTTCGCCATGAGAGTTCACGTAGTGAGTGCACCTTCGTAAACTCGAACGCGCGGAATATAAGCTATAAGTTAACAGTTACTGCTGTTTTAGGACAGGTTGATTTAAGACAAGGTCAAGCTGTTTTAAGACAAGATATAGAATTGCTCGGGAGACATAGATACGATTAGATTGAATTCGATTGGATCAGATTTGATTCGTTTCGGTTCATTGATTTGATTCATCGAATGGTCTCCTGTAAGCGTGAGAGAATCAGGAGGAAAACATGCGGAAATTAGTAGGGGTACTGGATTTTGCGACGGAAGATGAGAAGAAGATGATCCTGGACACCGCGGCGGAATGCGGGTTCACGGTCGAGTTTTACGATACGCCGGAGGAGGCATCAGGGAAGGTTGGGGACTGTGAAGTTCTGCTTTGCCGCAACACACAGCTGATTCCGGAGGCTAAGGCCGCCAAGTGGATCGCGAGCACCAACGCGGGCGTGGACCCGTATCTGAAGCCGGGGGTCATGACGGACCCTGACCAGCTGCTGACGAACAGCGCGGGCGCGTACGGCGTGACGATTTCCGAGCACATCCTGATGGTGACGCTGATGCTGCTGAAGCGACTGCCGGAGTACGAGCAGGTCATGGCGGACCGCGGCTGGCGGAGCGATCTGCTCATCCGTTCGATCCAGGGAAGCCGCGTGACGATCCTGGGCACGGGCGACATCGGCAGGGAGACGGCCAAGCGCATGCACGCGTTAGGTGCGGCAAAAATCACCGGACTCAACCACAGCGGCCGCCCTGCCGGCGACGACTTCAACGCCATCGACACGAGTTCCAACATCGACAAATACCTCCCGGACACCGACATCCTGATCTGCTGCGTCCCGGACACGCCGGAAACCCGCGGCCTCATCGGCGCCGAGCAGCTCGCACTGCTGCCTGAGACCGCCTACCTGGTCAACGTCGGCCGCGGCAGCCTGATCGACCAGCCGGCCCTGATCGACGCCCTGAACACCGGCAAAATCGCCGGCGCCGCCCTGGACGTCATGACGCCGGAGCCGCTCCCGAAGGACGACCCGCTCTGGGACGCCAAAAACTGCATCCTGACCCCGCACGTCTCGGGCAACATGACCCTGGGGTACACCACCTACCGCTGCATCGAGCTGTTCTGCGACAACCTCAAGCGCTACGCGGCAGGCGAGAAGATGCACAACGTAGTCGACCGCACGCGCGGATATTAATGCGCGGGGCTGCGCGTCAAAGTATGGGCGGACCGCGGTCCTCCGGCGGCGGCCGAGTTCCGTGGTTATAGAGAATAGAAAACGAAGGGATTGGACTACGCTGACGCGTCTGTCCAATTCCTTCGTTTTTTTCAACGCCCGATATGCCCGATACCCGATATAGTAAGGGGAAGAGAAGGGAAAAGGCGGCGCAGGCGGATCATAGACGAGACGAGGGCGGAGAAGTGTTTTCGGATTGGCGGGGAACTGGCGACAAAAATTGAAGCCGGGATGAAATCAGCAGTGAAATGGCGGGGAACTGGCGACGAAAATTGACGCTGAGACGAAATTGACAGTGAAATGGCGGCGACAGTTGACGCTGGGACGAAATTGGCAGTGAAAATTGAAGCTGAGATGAAAATGGTAAAAAATCACCTTTGTATACTGTATGTTTTTCTGCAGGAGTGAGATTTCTCCATGTTGGTGGAACGCAATTTACCGAATTCCATAATGGCGCAAATTCAGTATCATTACATAACAGCTTCCTAGCGCCGATTGACCTTATAGATTTACTGCCGTTGTGAATTTGTCATAACCACAGAAAATTGTCTCTTCTTTGCGCTTGCCCAGGAAAATATCGTCCGTAGCGGCCAAAATGGTGATCGGTTATTGTACGCTGCGTGTAAATATGCATTCTACTTTGGCGTTTGTTCACCTCCACGGACACTGGTTAGCCATTCGTAGATGTCTTAAAGGCTGATTGCGAATCATTTTCGTGTCAAATTCAAGCCTCTTAAATTGTCAGACTACTTTTGGCGCTTTCAGACGGCGAGGAAGTTCCACCAAGGCGCTGGAAAATATGCATTGCTGAAATTCGGAAAACCTGTTACACCAAAATACAAGATTAATCTTCCTGCTGAAAAACTGAAGGATTAATTGGCCATTGGAGTGTTTTTCCTATAGATGTCATCAATGCATACTGTATACCGCCGTCTTTTCGGCGTATCCAGCCGTCCGCCCGTCGTTTCCCAGTCTTTTCAATTCTTCAATTTCTCAAGTCCGTTATTATCCGCCCTCGTTAGACCATTTTGCCGCATGCCACACTCATAAAGAATGGGGCTGCGTTTTTCACAGCCCCTGTGCATATTCTAGAAAAACGTTGGCGTCATGTTCCAGATCGACACGCACGGGCGGTCGGAGCGGTTCAGGTACTTGTGCGGCTCGGTGGACTTGAAGGTGATGCTGTCGCCCTCGTCCAGGACGATCTCCTGGTCGCGGATGCGGATGGTCATCTGGCCCTCGAGCACGACGCCGCACTCCTCGCCCTCGTGAGTGACTAAGGACATGGAGTCCTCCTCGACGGTCTGGCCCGGCTGGATGACGACCTTGCACATGTCGATCAGGCGCTGCGGGTCGGTCGGGGTGTAGAGGGTGTACTCGGTGTTCCCCTTGTCGGTCAGGAGGATGCGCTGGGTGCCCTTCTTCAGGACGTAGTGGAGCGGGGCCTCGGCCTCCTCAAAGAAGCAGGAGATGCTCGCGTCCAGTGCCTGGGAGAGGCGCCAAAGCGTGACCACGGAAGGGACGACCTTATCGTGCTCGATCTGGCTGATGAGCCCCGTGCTGACCTGAGACGCCTCAGAAAGCGCGGCGATGCTCAGCTTCTTCTTTCCGCGGAGCTCCTTCAGCTTCGCGCCGACCTGAATATTCTCGATATCCTTAGAATCCTTCATCGTGTATACTCCTTTTGCTTACGCTCGCCTGCTGCGGGCGTTTTTTTCAGTGGTTTTGCGATATTTCCCATAGTTCACATATTTCGGCGGGCGCCGGCGCGGCTTGGATTTACAATGCCCCAGAACGTGCAGCCGCCGTCAGGTCCCTGGATGTTCCATGTTGCCGAACGGGCGGGCGCCGGACGCCCTGGGTGCTCCGCGTTTCCGAACGGCGCGTGGCGCGCGGATTCGGACGCGGACGGCTGACATGCGGCCGGCTTGTGCGTTGCGCAGGCGCCGGCGCGGCTATTCGTTTTCTAAATGCACGCGGACGGCGTGATAGGCGCCGTAGATGCCGGCGTCGTTCTTCAGCTCGGCGGTGCGGATGACCGCGTCGGTCGACGTGTGGAAGACGTTTCGGCGGAACGACTCTTTGATCGGGTCCAGGATGACGTCTCCGGCCTCAGATATGCCGCCGCCGATCAGGAATGCCTGCGGGTCGGCGACGCCGGAGATGCACGCGAGCGCGCGTCCGATCATTTCGCCGGCGAAGCGTGCCGCGTCCAGGCCGAACGGGTCGCCGGAAGCGGCGGCGTCGAGGACGTCCTTGGCCGTCAAATCCGGAAGGTGGCGCAGCAGGGAAGGCGTGTTTGACTTGGTCAGCTGCTGTTTTGTCCTGGCGACGATCCCGCCCGCGGCCGCGTACTGCTCGAGGCAGCCCCGCTTTCCGCACCCGCAGTAGGCCGTTTCCGCAGGGTTGACCGGCAGGTGACCGATCTCGCCCGCGCCGCCGAACGCCCCCTCGCGGAGCCGGCCGTCCAGGATGATCCCGCAGCCGATGCCCGTTCCGATCGTGATCAGCGCCATGTCGCGGTAGTCTTTGCCCGCGCCGCAGTAGTACTCGCCGAGTGCGGCCGCGTTCGCGTCGTTGAGCGCCTGCACGTGCACGAGCCCAAAGCCCCGATCCGCGAGCTGCTGCTGCAGCTGTTTTCGGAGGTCAAAGACGCCCCAGCCCAGGTTCACACAGCGATTGACGATTCTGCCGCCGATGACCGCGCCCGGGACGCCGATGCCGACCCCGCCGAGCGATTCCAGAGGCAGCCCGCAGTACGTGAACGCGCTGCGCGCCTCCTCCGCGGCCTGGAGCAGGATGAAGTCCCCGCTGCTCTCGAGCGCGGTCCTGGCCTTCCAGCTGTACACGCACTCCCCGGCAGGGGAAAACAGCCCGAACTTGATAAACGTGCCGCCGAGGTCGACGGCGAGAATGTATTCCTGATTCATGTTTTTTTCCTCTTCACTTGCAGCATGATCTGCTGCACTTTGCAGCAATGCCTGCTGCGGCATTATACGGCAGTGCCTGCACCTCTCTATTATACCTGTTCGGGAGGGGATGTTCTAGAGGGAATACGCGGCGGCGGACGCGCGACCGCCCATTCGCATCGCGGCGCGGGCTCCCGCGCCTCGTCCCCCAAACCCTGCCAGGCCTCGGCGCCGGAGCCCGCGCCGCATAACTCTGCCGCCCCTCAGCCCGTCCCGGGCTGAAAGGCGGCCCGCCGCGGCTCACATCCCGCCCGCCGCACTGATGCACCCACGCCCGTCCCCGCCGCGCGCCCGCACCCACGCCCGTCCCAGCCGCGCGCCCGCACTATACTCTAATCCTACCGCATCACTTTGTATTTGTAATAATACACAAAATATCTCAAAAAAGATATTGACTACGCACAAATTCTAGAGTAAAGTATCCACAACAAAGAAATATGGCACGGCGTTGATCGAGAAAAGTAGCGTGGAAGGCCGGTTACAGTGACGGGAGGACAGTGAGAACTCCTGACGCAGGCGCCTCGTGAAGAACACTCGGGAGCTTCGAACAGAACGCCGTCCAGAGCCTCCTGATTCAGTAAGGGAGGCGTGGAAGGACGGTCAGTAAGAGAGACGAGTTGTGATCGTTACATCACACGGGTTTGTTGGAACTCAGAAAGGGATCGTGCGTAAACGCGTACGGTAATTTAGGTGGCACCGCGGATAGCAGCTATTCGTCCTATATTCATAGGACAAGCTGCCAGTATTTTCCGGAGGTGTTATTTTTATGTGTTCAATTATCGGATTTGAGAAGAAAACGTACAGTAAAGAAGAGATCCAGCCGTTCTTTCAGCGGACGGTTTCCAGAGGACCGGACAGCTCGCGCTTCATCGAGACGCCGTCTGGCTACCTCGGCTTCCACCGCCTCGCGATCATGGGCCTGGACCCGACCGGCATGCAGCCGTTCACGCTCGGCCAGGACGCCATCGTCTGCAACGGAGAGATCTACGGCTGGAGGAAGCTCAAGAAGAAGCTCGAGGGCAGGTACCGGTTCGTCAGCCAGAGCGACTGCGAGATTCTGCTCCCGCTCTACAGCGAGATGGGAACGGACATGTTCGGGGCGCTTGGCTCCGAGTTCGCGCTGATCCTCTACGACGGGCGCCGGGACAGACTGATCGCCGCGCGCGACCCGATCGGCATCCGCCCGCTCTACTACGGCTACGACCGCATGGGCGGCATCGTGTTCGCGAGCGAGGCCAAGAACCTGGAAGGGCTCTGCCGCACGATCCGGCCGTTCCCGCCGGGACACTACTACGTCAGCGGGGAAGGTGAGGACAGTGGATTCTTCTCCTACACGGACATCACGCGTGTGGACAGCTTCGTCAAAGACGACCTGGACACCGTATGCGAAGGGATCCGCGAGAGGCTGATCCACTCGGTCGAGGAGCGCCTCGACGCCGACGCGCCGCTCGGCTTCCTGCTGTCCGGCGGTCTGGACTCCAGTCTGGTCTGCGCGATCAGCGCGAAGCTGCTCGGAAGAAAGATCCGGACGTTCGCGATCGGCATGGAGAGCGACCCGATCGACCTGAAGTACGCGCAGGAGGCCGCCGACTTCATCGGCGCCGACCACACCGCGTTCTACATGTCCAGGGAGGACGTCATCGACGCACTGCCGGAGGTCATCAAGCTCCTCGGCACCTGGGACATCACGACGATCAGAGCCAGCATCGGCATGTACCTCTGCTGCAAAAAAATCCACGAAACCACCGATATCCGCGTCCTCATGACCGGCGAGATCTCCGACGAGCTGTTCGGCTACAAGTACACCGACTTCGCCCCGAGCGCCGCGGAATTCCAGCAGGAATCCGTCAAGCGCATCCGCGAGCTCCACATGTACGACGTCCTTCGCGCCGACCGCTGCGTCTCCGTCAACTCGCTCGAGGCCAGGGTTCCGTTCGGCGACACCGAGTTCGTCCGCTACGTGCTCAGCATCGACCCGGAGATGAAGATGAACCGCTATGAGATGGGGAAATACCTCCTTCGCCACGCGTTTGAGAAGGATCATATTCTTCCGGATGAGATCCTCTGGCGTGAGAAGGCCGCCTTCTCCGACGCCGTCGGCCACTCGATGGTAGACGACCTGAAGGAGTACGCCGAGCAGTGCTACACCGACGACGAATTCCGCCGCCGCAGCGCCCGCTACACCTACTGCCGCCCGTTCACCAAGGAGAGCCTGCTCTATCGCGAGATCTTCGAGAAGTACTACCCGGGCCAGGCGCAGATGATCCAGGATTACTGGATGCCGAACCGCTCGTGGGAGGGCTGCCGCGTCGACGATCCGTCCGCCCGCGTCCTCAGCAACTACGGGGCAAGCGGAAAGTAGGAGATTTTTCGACAAAATCCATGGCCGCCCAGGGAACCAGCCTTCCCTGCCGGCAGGCCGTGAAGCCGCGAAACTACAGGCGCGCGAACAGCCGATTCGGCATAACGCGAAGATCAACGAACAGCTGATTCGGCATAACGCGAAAATCACCGGACAGCCGAAAGCCTGCCCGCCGCCGCTTCCGGGAGGAAATGACATGAGACGGCGCAGGCGGCCCGCTGAAGAGGTCAGCGACAATTCGATACTTACCGAGATTGCGATAAGTCCTCCGGGGCGCCTGCAGTCCCAGGTATTTGTATAATCTATAACCATACAGTCCGTTATCGCTATTATGATTCAGGGCAAGTCGCTTCGGCGCTTGGCCGCCGTCCGTCGTGACCGAGGGGTTCGCGCGGCGGGATCAGGGAATGCCGCCTCCGGCAGGATTGAAATACAGCGCGGGGCGGCCGTCAACAGAAACAGATTCTAATTTTGGGTTATCAGGGGGAAAAAACTATGGAAAGAGAATTTGAAAGGAAAGAGGAGCTGAAAATGCCGGAGCTGTTCGGCTCCATGGTGTTCGACGAGGAGACGATGAAGGAGCGGCTGTCCGAGGCGTCCTTCATCGCGTGGAAGGAGTGCGTGACGGAGGGAAAGACGCTGGACATCTCGACCGCCTGCGAGATCGCGGAGGCGATGAAGCAGTGGGCGGTGTCCAAGGGGGCGACCCACTACACCCACTGGTTCCAGCCGATGACCGGCGCGACGGCGGAGAAGCACGACAGCTTCATCCGTCCGACCGGCGGCGGAAAGATCATCATGGAGTTCTCCGGCAAGGAGCTCGTCAAGGGCGAGCCGGACGCGTCGTCCTTCCCGTCCGGCGGGCTGCGCAGCACGTTCGAGGCGAGAGGCTACACCGCGTGGGACCCGACGTCGTTCGCGTTCGTCAAGGAGGGGTCGCTGTACATCCCGACAATCTTCTGCTCGTACTCGGGCGAGGCGCTCGATAAGAAGATGCCGCTGCTGCGTTCGATGGAGGCCGTCAGCAATTCCGCGGTAAGGATCCTGCGCCTGTTCGGCGACACGGAGACCAAGCGTGTGACCGCGCAGGTCGGCCCGGAGCAGGAATACTTCCTGATCGACAAAAAACTCTACAACCAGCGTGAGGACCTCCGCCTTGCCGGCCGGACCCTGTTCGGCGCCAAGCCGCCGCGCGGGCAGGAGATGGAGGACCATTACTTCGGCATGATCAAGCCGCGCGTCTCCGCGTTCATGGAAGACCTGGACCGTGAGCTCTGGAAGGTCGGCGTCCTGTCCAAGACCAAGCACAACGAGGTCGCGCCGTCCCAGCATGAGATGGCTCCTGTATACACGGACGCGAACACTGCCTGCGACCACAACCAGCTGACGATGGAGCTGATGAAGAAGGTGGCCGACCGCCACGGGTTCGTCTGCCTGATCCATGAGAAGCCGTTCGCCTACGTCAACGGCTCCGGCAAGCACGATAACTGGTCCCTGGCCACCGACAGCGGCGAGAACCTGTTCAAGCCGGGTAAGACGCCCAGCAAAAACGCTCGTTTCCTCCTGTTCCTTGCTGCCTTTGTCAAGGGCGTAGACGAATACCAGGACTTCCTCCGCGCAACCGTCGCATCCGCCGGCAACGACCACAGGCTCGGCGCACAGGAGGCACCGCCGGCCGTCATGTCGATCTTCCTCGGGGACGACCTCTCCGCCGTGGTCGACGCACTCGTTCACGACGACAAAGACTACCTGGACAGCAAGAAGAAGACCCTCGAGATCGGGGTTGATGTTCTGCCGGAGATCCGCCAGGACAACACCGACCGGAACCGCACCTCCCCGATGGCCTTCACCGGCAACAAGTTCGAATTCCGCATGCTCGGCTCCTCACAGTCGATTTCCGGCCCGAACATCGTCCTGAACACGATGATGGCAGACGAGCTCGACCAGTTCGCCGAGGAACTCGAGGGCGCGGACGACTTCCAGAAGTCTCTGTCCGCCCTGATCCGCCGCGTGTTCACCGAACACAGCCGCATCATCTTCAACGGCAACGGCTACACCGACGAGTGGATCGCCGAAGCCGAGCGCCGCGGCCTCGCCAACCTCAAGTCCTCCGCCGAAGCCCTCCCGGCCTACGTCTCCGAGAAGAACGAGAGCCTCCTGATCCGCCACGGCATCTACACCAAGGAAGAGATGGACGCCCGCGGCCGCATCCACATGGAGAACTACTCCGCGGTCCTGAACATCGAGGCGAACACCATGGTCGACATGGCGCGCAGGCAGATTCTGCCGGCCGTCTCCGAGTATACCGCCAGCGTCGCCGAGCGCGCCGCCCGCAAGCAGTCCCTCGGCGCCGTCTCCGCCTACGAGGCCGACCTCGTAAAGAAGCTCAGCCTCCTCACCGACCGCCTCGCCGAGAAGACCGCTTCCCTGGCCGAAGTCCTCTCCCACGCCCCATCCGGCGAAGAAGAGTCGATGCTCTACTTCCACAACGCCGTCCTCCCGGCCATGACCGAGGTCCGCACCACCGCCGACACCCTCGAGACCCTCACCGCCAAATCCGCCTGGCCGTTCCCGACCTACGCGGACCTGCTCTTCAGCGAGCGGTAGGGCGGCGGCGTGACGGCAGCCCGCGGACCGCAGGAGCGCAGGGACGAAGGAGCCTGCCGCCGCCGCAGAATATCACGGCGGTCCGGCCGCCCGGCGCAGCCGCCGCCTCTGGTAAAACCAGGAAATGCAAATGATAATAAGTTAATAGACGGAAAAACGGGATTCCCATGGGGCGGGATCCCGTTTTTCGCTCGTGGCAGGGGCGGTCGCCGCATCCCTTGCTGTTGCGGCGGGATGCGGGATTGTGTTCGGATACCGGGGATGCCGGCGCGCGCACGGCAAACAACGACGCCGCTCATCATAATCGAGGCGGCGCAGCACCCAGCAGTTACTGCGTTTGCGCCGCTGCCCGAATGCCGCGCGCCGCTTCCCATTATATTCCGCGCGCGCCCGCGGCGGTGTTCCCGCGCCGCGCCCCATCCCGCCAAGCTCGGCGCCGGAGCCCGCGCCGCAAAAAAACAGCGCCGTCTCTCAGCCCGTCCCGGGCTGAAAGGCGACGCTTCCATATTCACTAGGGAAGACGATGTGGAAAATGATACGAGGGTATACTGTATACAATTAGCAATGCATAAATAACGAGTGTTTTACTGAAATGATCAGCCGATCGCCACGATATCTCGCGATGAAACATGAGTAGGGCAATATATCGCCTAAGTACCCGATAGCATAATTGCTACCTGCGCCGCGGGCAGTTTTGAAAATGGCGCGATTTGATCATGAGCTAAAAATATCAAAAAAACATCTGTTATATCGAAAACATTACGACATTATGAAGCCGCCGCGAGCGCGTGCAGAGCAGACCGGGGGATCGACGATGCGAGGCGGCGCAGGCGCCTGGACACAGAGTAAAATTATCTGAATATACGCGTGTGAGCAGATATTTATATGTACAAATGATCGCGCAGTCCAACGCTGGCGGCGCCGTTTGCATGTTATTATATGCAATTTGCGCCGCCGTGGGCAGAGGTCATCCGATCATCATCAAACTACCGGCCGAATCGCCCGGTAGTCGTCTGACTATTCTGATATTAGCTGCGATCTGACCGCGGGAGATTCGGCACAAAATGATTTTTCAATATAGCCGAAGATCTTGGCGACGTCTTCCTGAAAAGGGCATTTTTTCCTATTAACCGACCGCATGAGCGCACATCCGCAGTCAAATTTTACAGTTATTGGTGCACACAGTATACACAATCAGCCACCGGTATATTGATCGACCGCATGAGCGCACATCCGCAGTCAAATTTTACAGTTATTGGTGCACACAGTATACCCAATCAGCCCCCCGGTAAATTGATCGACCGCATGAGCGCACATCCGCAGTCGAATCTTCCAGTTATTGGTGCACACAGTATACCCAAACAGCCCAGTTAGCGCCACTTCCTATTATCATAAAAAACCAGCGCCCGCCCGAATCATCCCCGGGCGGGCGCTTCACTCCTTCACTCCTTCAATCCTTCAATTCATCAATCTCTTGAATCTCTCACGTTATCGAATAACGTTGGATTCTCTATATTGTGCAGTCACTATGCAGTCATTCGACTGCATCACTTCTTCTTATCCGATCTCGTCAACCCCTCGGTTATTTCCTCGTCAACTTATCTACAATCCGCTGAATCCTGTGGCCGTGCGGCAGGTAGGCGATCTCCTCCGGGCTCAGGGCGTGGACGGCGAGGGCCATGAAGGCGTAGACGGCGATGCCTACGACGATGTCAACCAGGGTGTTCAGGTAGAGGCTCGAGGTCAGGTGGGTCATCGCGAGGTTGGTCAGGAGGACCGCGGCGCCCATGACGAGCGAGGCCGCGAGCGGCTTGACCAGGCTGCTCGGGAGCCTGAGTTTGACGCCGGTGATGCGCTTGAGGGCGATGATGTCCAGGACCGAGGCGAGGGCGTAGGAACAGGTGGTTCCGATCGCCGCGCCGCGGACGTTGATCGCCGGGACGCCGGTCAGGGTCCAGGTGATCACGATCTTCAGGGCGATGCCGATGAAGATGTTGATGACCGGGATCTGCTGCTTTCCGAGACCCTGGAGCATGGCCGTGGCGATGCTGACGAGGGCGAGGAAGAAGAAGCTCAGCGCGTAGATCTGCAGGCAGGAAGCCGCAGCCGGGGCGCGGCGGGCCTGGTCACCGTAGAACAGGATCAGGATCGGCTGCGCGATGACGATCATGCCGACGATGCATGGCAGCGCGATCAGCGACGAGGCGCGGAATCCGAAGATGCAGTCGCGCTCGAGCAGGTCGTGGTCCTGCAGCTTCCAGGCGCGGGAGACCATCGGGACGATCGTCGCCGTCAGGGCCTGGATCAGCACCAGCGGGAAGCTGATGATCGGCGCGGCCATTGCCGTGAGCTGGCCGTAGAGGTTTTTTGCCGCCTCGTAGCTGTAGCCCATGCCGGTCAGGCGGTTCTGGACGATCGCAACGTCGATCAGGTTGACGATCGGCATGATGCAGGCAGCAAGCGTGATCGGGAAGGCGATCCAGATGATGCGCTTGAGGAGCTTTTTGCCGGATTCGTGGACCGTGCTGTGGTCCTTGGCGATCTTTCTGGACAAAATATGCCTGTACATGAAACGAATCCAGATCATGACGAGGAAACCTGCGAGTGCACCTGCTGATGCGCCCAGGCAGGCTCCGGCAGCGCCCTTGGAGCGCAGCGCCTCAATTCCGGTGAAGCCGCCGTTCAGCGAGTCCGGAAGGATGATCGCGTGGAACAGCAGGTACGCCGCACCCAGTCCGACGATGACGCGGGCGATCTGCTCGGCGATTTCCGACAGCGCGGTCGGCTGCATGATCTCGAGGCCCTGGAAGAATCCGCGGTACGACGACATGATCGGCACGAACAGCAGGGCAGGCGCGGTCGCCTTCATGGAGAGCGCCGAAGTCTCGATGCCGATCGCGTGGGAGATCGGTCCCGCGCAGAACCACAGGATCAGGAATCCCGTGATGCCGATGCCCCACATCAGCATGCGCGCGATGTGGAAGACGCGGCTCGCCTCGCGGTATTCCCCGACGGCGCAGCGCTCGGAGACCAGCTTGGAGATGGCGACCGGGATGCCGGAGGTCGCGACGATCAGCAGGAGGCTGTATACATCGTAGGCCGGCGTGTAGTCAGCCATTCCGGAGGCGCCGATCCAGCGGGTCAGCGGGATACGGAAGACGAATCCCAGAAGTTTAACAATAATTCCAGCGGCAGCCAGTATCGCGGCGCCGCCGACAGCTGAATTTTTTCTAGACATAAGTTTTCCTTTTATATGCGTTAAAAATCATTAGCTTACATGCCTGAAAAGACGATTGACGGGCATTCTGCATCAGCCCCGGTTTCCCTCCTGCGGCTCCGTGCGCCGTGCGCGCGGGTCGGTTTTGTCATTCGAATTGTCCCTGGCGGGAAGAGAACGGAAAAGGGCGCAGAATCTCATCATACGAATTTTTATTTTACCACGGATTACCGGCGATTGCTTGAATTTCTTGTGACTTTTTCCTTTGTCGCGGCAAAAACCACTTGCTCAGGCAGAAAATTCCCCTTCGGTCCTTCATCGCTGCCGGCGAATGTGTTAATATGAAAGGAGTTTGTTTTCATGGGAAGGGAAGGAAGCTCTGTAGAAATATGAGGTATTTGTATTCATTTAACACATTTATCGAGAAGCACATCATGTTCGTCCCGCCGACGTGCGTGCTGCTGGGCGTGCTGATCTCGCCGTGGTTCGCCAAGTACCAGTGGCTGGCGGCGTACTTCTTCATGGTCATGGCGTTCCAGGGGAGCCTCGGGTCCAATTTCCAGGCGCTGCGGGACGTCAGCAAGCACCCGCTTCCGGTGTTCGTCGTGCTCGCCTTTCTTCATATTCTGATGCCGGTGCTCGGCTATCTGCTCGGCATGATATTTTTCCACAACGACATGAACCTCGTGATGGGCATCGTCATCGAGCAGATCGTCCCGGCGGGCATGATGGGCATGACCTGGGCGGAGCTGTACGGCGGCAACATCGCGCTGTCGCTTTCGATCATGGTCGTGGACACGCTGATCTCGCCGTTCCTGCTGCCGGTCATTCTGTCTATGCTGCTCGGCACGGTCGTCCACATCCCGGCCTGGCCGATGATGCGCAGCATGATCTTCATGATCGTCATCCCGTCGCTGATCGCGCTCTGCATGAACCAGTTCAGCCACGGTAAGGCCAAGGAGGTTCTGCGGCCAAAGGTCACCCCGTTCGCCAGAATCGCGATGATCCTCGTCATGACGCTGAACAGCACCAAGGTTGCGCCGTACCTGCTTCACCTGAAGCCGCTGTACCTGCTGGTAATCCTGTTCATGCTGTTCATCATCGTCTTCGCCTACTTCGTCATGTTCGCGATCACACTGATCATGCGCACCAAGGTCCAGAATGCGACGACGATGATCTTCAGCGGCGGCATCCGTAACATCTCCGTCGGCGCGGTCCTCGCCGCGCAGTACTTCCCGGGCGGCGCGATCTTTCCGGTTCTGGTCGGAACCCTGTTCCAGCAGATGCTCGCCGGCATCCTGGGCCACTGGTTCGGCAAGGTGCTGAAGGAGCGCGCGCGGAAAGAGGCGGCGAAGGAGGCCGCTAAGGAAGCCGCGAAGTAGCGCGCGGGGGCGCCGCCCCAGCCTGGCAGGAGCGCCGGGGGAGCGCCCGCGAAGGATAAGAAGGGCGCGGGGGCGCGCTCAAGCGGACGGAAAGCGCGGGGGACGCGCAGGTGTCAGGAAAGTTTGGATGGGAGGCGCCGCCTCTCGGCCCGGGGGCGTGAAAGGGCTGAGGGGCGGCGTTCTTCGGTGCGGTGTGATGCGGCGAAGCCTCCGGCGCGGTCGGGCGGTGGGGGTGCCGCGCGGGAGGCGAGCCGCGCCCCGCGCGCGTTGGGAATGCTCGAAAGTCGCGTATATCACATTGTGAAAAACCTAACAGATGAGTGGAAAAATGCACATTTTTTGCCAAGGTGTGCATTTTTATTGTGAATAAAATATCAATTGTTTCGAAATCGGTGCAATGGAGTATAATAGAGATAGCAGCCGGGCCTGCCGTGCAGGCGGGCTGCGGGAGCCGCGGGTTTCCGTCCCGCGATCGGCCCCGCCGAAGCGGCTGTACGTGCTGATATTCGGTAGATTCTGGCCGAGGCACATCAGATTTGTTCTCCTTATTTTCAAGAAATCTAACATATTTAACAGAATCAATCTAATACGGAAGTGCCGCCGAGCGGGGAGACCCGCTGGCGGCGTTTCTGTTTTTTGCGTGGGCGTGTGGGTGAGTACAGCCGGGCGCCGGAGAAGTTCGGCGCCGCCGAGCAGGGACGCCCTACGGACGGAGTTCGGCTGCAGGAATACATCAGGTCCGGCGGTGTGGAGGGAAGGCAGGGGTTTTGTCGCATAAATATCGGCCGCGTGAATAAAAATGTTAGCACTCTATTAAAATGAGTGCTAAAAAAGTCTTTACATCCGTCCGCAAGGGGGTATAATAAGACTCAGAAGGCGGGAATGGCGCGGGGGACGCGCATCCGCCCGGTAAAAGGATAAGAGGTGAAAGAGAAATGAAGGTTGAGAGGTATACACAGAAACTGCAGGAAGCGGTGGAGTCGGCGAGGCAGCTGGCGCTGGAATACGGCCAGCAGGAGCTGATGCCGGAACACATCCATCTTGCGCTTTTGCAGGATGAACAGGGTACGGTCGACCGAATCCTGAACAACATGAATGTCGACATCGCGTCGCTGCAGAGTGATCTCGGTGCCGAGCTGAATAAGATGCCGAAGGTTTCCGGAAACGCGGACAACGTGTATCTGGGGCGCAGGAGCGATCAGCTCTTCAACAAGGCGGAAAACCTGGCATTCAAGGAGTTCAAGGACGAGTACGTCAGCACGGAGCATGTGTACCTGACCCTGCTTGAGGAGAATGGAACGCCGTCGGCCAATGTCCTGCGTCAGCATAATGTGACCAAGGACGGCTTCCTCAAGGAACTGATGAAGATCCGCGGAAATCAGAGGATTACGAGCAACACGCCGGAGGACAGCTACGACGCACTGGAGAAGTACGGCCGTGACCTTGTAGACCTGGCGAAGGAGAATAAACTGGATCCGGTCATCGGAAGGGATAAGGAAATCCGTGAGATGGTGCAGATCCTTTCCAGAAGGACAAAAAATAACCCGGTACTCATCGGCGAACCTGGCGTCGGCAAGACGGCGGTCGTCGAGGGCCTGGCGCAGAGAATCTACGAGGGCAACGTCCCGGATACGCTGAAGGATAAGACGATCTTTGAGCTCGACATGGGCTCCCTGATCGCCGGCGCCAAGTACAGGGGCGAGTTCGAGGAGCGCCTGAAGGCGGTGCTGAAGGAGATCGAGAAGTCGGAGGGCAGGATCATCCTGTTCATCGATGAGATTCACACGATCGTCGGCGCCGGCAAGACGGAAGGCTCGATGGACGCCGGAAACATGCTGAAGCCTAAGCTCGCGAGGGGCGAGCTGCACTGCATCGGTGCGACGACCCTGGACGAGTACAGGAAATATATGGAAAAGGATAAGGCCCTGGAGCGCCGTTTCCAGAAGGTCCTGATCGGGGAGCCGACGGTGGAGGACACCATCGCGATCCTGCGTGGACTGAAGGACAGCTTTGAGATCTACCACAAGGGCGTCCGCATCACGGACGACGCGCTGATTGCGTGTGCAAAGCTCTCCGACCGCTACATCACGGACCGTTACCTGCCGGACAAGGCGATCGACTTGATGGACGAGGCGGCGGCGAGAATCCGCACGGAGATCGACAGCGAGCCGCGTGAGCTCGAGGAGATCAAGGGCCGTATCGCAGAACTGAACATCGCGAAGAGCTCGCTGAAGAAGGACGAGACCAGGAGCGCCGCGAGCCGCCTGGAGAAGCTGAACCAGGAACTCGCCGACCTCGAGGACAGAAAGAACGCCATCACCGCGCAGTGGAGCGGCGAGCGCCAGATCGCGGACTCGATCAAGAGCGTGAAGGAACAGCTCGATCAGGCCCAGCACGAGAGTGAAGAGGCGCAGAGGAGAAGCGACTGGGATCAGGTCGGCAAGCTGGTCAACGGCACGATTCCGCAGCTGAAGGCTCAGCTGAAGCAGCTGCAGGATAAGGTCGCAAACAGCGAGGACAGCCAGCTCCTTAAGATGGAGGTCGGCGAGAACGAGATCGCGGAGATCGTTGCGGACCGCACAGGCATCCCGGTTTCCAAGCTGGTGGAGACGGAGCGCAACAAGCTCCTGCACCTGCCGGAAATCCTGCACCGCCGCGTAATCGGCCAGGACGAGGGCATCGAGGCCGTCTCAGAGGCCATCCTGCGCGCGAGGGCAGGCCTGAAGAACTCGAACCGCCCGATCGGTTCATTCATCTTCATGGGCCCTACGGGCGTCGGCAAAACCGAGCTGGCCAAGGCCCTTACGGAAGCCCTGTTTGATGACGAGAAGAACATGATCCGAATCGACATGTCCGAGTACATGGAGAAGTACTCCGTATCCAGGCTGATCGGAGCGCCTCCGGGGTACGTCGGCTACGACGAGGGCGGCCAGCTGACCGAAGCGGTCAGGAGGCGCCCGTACAGCGTCGTCCTGTTCGACGAGATCGAGAAGGCCCACCCGGACGTCTTCAACCTGCTGCTGCAGCTGCTCGACGACGGACGCCTGACCGACAACCAGGGCAGAACGATCGACTTCAAGAACACGGTCATCATCATGACCTCGAACGTCGGCAGCCAGGAGCTGATCAACAACGTCAACCAGGACGGCACGATCAGCCCGGACGTCAAAGCCCGCGTGACCGGCATGCTGCACCAGTTCTTCAAGCCGGAGTTCCTGAACCGAATCGACGACATCGTCGTGTTCAGCCCGCTCACCGAGGAGCAGATCGGCGGCATCATCGACCTGAACCTGAAGGAGCTTGAGAACCACCTGGCCGAGCGCGAGATCCATCTGGAGCTCACCCAGGCCGCACGCCGCTTCATCGCCCACGAGTCCTACGACCCGAACTACGGCGCCCGCCCGGTACGCCGCTACGTCCAGAAGCACGTCGAGAACGAGCTCGCCAAACTCATCATCAAGGGCGACATCATCGACGGCAGCCGCATCACGATCGACGAGCGCGGCGGATCCCTGACGTTCGACGTCCAGGACCCGGTCGCGGAGTAGGCGAGATGGCCGCGGCTGACGCGAATTACGGTTGTTACTGATAAGATGGAAAAACATGGAATACGTGGAAAACGAGGGGGACTGCGGAGACGCGGCCCCTCGTTTTCGCGTGATATATAAATGAAATGTAAATGAAACGGCGGCGGCGTATGCAGTATACGCCGCTTCCGGAGAAAGGATGTGCCGCTCCTGCGCCGCCGGAGGGAAGAATGTGCCGCTCCTGCGCCGACCCGCCCGCGCAGTGCAGCAGCGGCGGCCTGGAATTTTGGAATTTCCATGATAATTCGCCAATTTCCCAGGCATCAACGGAAATTTGGGATAATGCACACCTATAAGCCCAAATTCCAAAGTCGCCAGCGACGGGTGTATAAAACGGTATACCCTACAGGGGTATACGCAGGGCGATGATCATCGACGGGTATTGAAAGCACCGCCGCCGTTGCTGTAAAATGGACGACAACATGACGGTGTTGTGCGGCGGATTATGCAGTCTGTCCAGAATGACGGCGGCGGTGCAGTCAATTTTTGCGGGCGCACTGGTTTAATTGATGACTGTGATCTGCGGCAGTGACGGAGACGCCCACCAGCCTCGCTTAGCTGTTGGGAAATACAGGATTTCGGCGCCGTTTTCCCTAACTTTTTTTGCATTGTTGGGAAATGGCCGATGAATGGGCGAAATTCCCAACTGCGGCGCAGCTTACCCCCTCGTTTGTTATTAGAAAAGGGAGGAATGTCGGCGTATGCAGTATACACGCCGCCACTTCCCCGCAGAGGGGTGTCGTTCCCGCCGCGCCGCCCGCCCGCGCTGTTTACTGTACGATTATTAAATTTTGACGCGGCATTTCCGCGCGGGCATCGAAAGTTTCTAAGCGCTGTTGCGGCCTCGTGATGCTTATGATAGTGGAAACCGCGCCGCAGCCTACGCGCCGCAGGAACGCCGGCTACTTCCTCTCCACCAGCTTCGCGAACACGACCGCCCGAGCGTTCTGGTACTCGTAGGTGCAGGTGCTCAGCATGACGATGCGGTCGTCTGCGGAGACCTTGATTTCCGGGGAGATGTCGCTCCTCCTGCGGATCTTCTTAAGGTACGCGGCCTTGGAGGTGGCGGTGCGGAAGTCGAAGCGGTAGAGTCGGCTCTTAGACGGGATGGTCTCGGCCGCGAAGATCTTCAGCGTGTAGGTGTGACCCGGGGTGAAGAGGGTCATCTGCTTGTGCTTCTTGTAGTAATCCGGGTCGCGGAAGTCGGCGATGTGCCAGAACATGCTGTGGTCCTTCATGCGGTGGCCGTAGATGACGGTCAGGAAGTCGTTGAACGGGTGCTTGTTCCGGAAGTCGATGAACAGTGAGCCCTTGACGTTCCAGGTGCCATCAGGCAGGCGGTAGAGGTAGTACTGGTTGTCTTTGCCCTGGACGACCGGGTAGTTGATGACCGTGTCTTTCTGGTAGAGCCAGGCTTTGACGTCCTTGTACTTCTTCCGGAGTGCCTTGAAGTCGGGCGCCTTCTCGCCAGAGGAGTCCGTGCCGGCGGCGGCCTGCATGGATTTATAGGCCTTGGTGCCGGTGTGGTAGCGCTGATAGGCCTTGAAGAGCTGCCAGCCGCTGAAGAGCATGACCCCGATCAGGAGGACGATCAACAGGTTGACCGCAGTGTCGGCTGGTTTGTGAGCTCTTCGTTTTTTGTCGCTGTCACTTGCCATCAGATTGCCTCCTTCTCCGGCGCACGTGCCTCGGCCGGGGCCGCGCTGTTTCTCTCGGCTCCCCGCTGCAGGTGATCGCGCATGGCAAGGGCGCTCGACGCAGGGTCGCGGGTCAGGATCGCGTGGTAGATCGACTGGTGCTCGGCCAGGATCTCGTTCAGGCTCTCCGGCGTATAGCGGTCGGGTGCGGCAAATTTCAAATAGGTCTGGAACATATTCAGCTGCCGCTGCAAAATGCGGTTGTGCGACGACTGGTAGATGATCTGATGGAAAGCCGCATTGATGCTTCGCATTTTCTCGATGTCGGCCTTATGCGTGTAAAAGACCATATATTCGTAAATCTCCGTCAGCTGGTCAAGCTCCGGGTCGGTAATCCGCTCCGCCGCCCAGCTCGCCGCCTGAATCTCCATGCCGTTCCGCATGACGTAAATGTCAGAAATGTCTCGTTCACTCAGCCCGATGATGAACGCCCCGCGGTTCGGAATCAGCTGAACCAGCCCCTCCGCCTCCAGCTGCCGGATCGCCTCCCTGACCGGCGTCCTGCTCGCCTTGTACTTCTCGCAGACGTGGTTCTCCGTCAGCTTGCTCCCGGACTTCAGCCGTCCGGTCAGGATATCCTCCTGCAGCTTGGCGTACAGGTTATCGGACAAAGGCTGGTTATTGTTCTTTTTACCTTCTAGGTACTGCTGTACAGACATGAAACTCTCCTTCTCAATTGTATACAATCTCATTCCATTATACGGGGGGAAAATTACCCTGTCAAGGTGTGCGGCCGCCCGTACAGCATTGTCCGCCCGCCCGCAGTTTATTAGCGAGCCGCATCCGCGCATTCGAGTCCCCCGGTCCGCAGTCCATAGGGAAGACCACATGCCCTGCCTGAACACGTGCAAGCAAGAGTTCAGGCAGGGCACATGATCTCCCCCATAATATGCGGACGGCGGAACAAAGCCGCGTCCGTTACGCTTGAGTTATAGGGTCAAATCCTTTACAATGGGTACAAAGAATAATACAGAAGGAACGGAATGCGGAGTTGCGGCCTGATTTTTTGCCCGGGGAAGGGCGAGGCCGGGAAAGCTAGGTGAGTTATGCCGATTGCAACACTGAAGAAACTGATTACGGAGGCACAGGCGGAGAATCGCTGCGTGCCGGCGTTCCAGGTGGCGAGCCTGGACATGATCCGGGCGGCCGTGAAGGCTTCGGAGAGGCTGGAGTATCCGGTGGTGATTCAGATCACGGAGAGGTTCCTGCAGTACGCGCCGCTCGACCTGATCGGGCCGGCGATGGTCACGGCGGCGGAGAACGCGTCGACGATGGTCTGCGTCAACCTGGACATGGGGCACTACGAGGAGCTTTTTCAGCAGGCGATGGACCTGGGGTTCACGTCCGTCATGTACGACGGCTCCAGGCGCACGCTGGAGGAGAACATCGAGTACACGCGCAAGGTTGTCGAGATGGCTGAGCCGTACGGGGTCAGCTGCGAGGCGGTCCTGCACGGCAGGGAGGCGGAGGACAAGAGCACCGACCGCGTCTATGCGCTGACGGATCCTTCTATTGTAAGGGAGTTTTGTGAGGAGACCGGAATCGACGGGCTGGCCGTGTCGATCGGCAACCAGCCGGGGCATAACGTCCCGGAGGGCGGGCTGGACTACGAGAGGCTCGAGCAGATCCGCAGGGAGACGGACCTTCCGCTGATCCTGCAGGGCGGATCCGGAATCACGGACGGCGACTCGCGCCGTGCGGTCCGGGCGGGTATCTGCAAGATCAACTACGCGCAGGAGAATTTCCGCGTGATCACGCGTGAGGCCAAGAATTACCTGCAGGGGAATGACGCGCCGTCGTACCTGGAGCTCAAGCGCGTCATGCTGGACGGCCTGTACGAGGAGGCGGTGCGCAGGATCAAACTGCTGTCTGAGCCGGCGGAGTAGGTGCTGCCGGAATCAGGTGCTGCCGGGTGGGAATCGCCGCATAGCTTTAAAGCGGCGGGATTTCAACGTTTGAACGGCAGGCGGGGTTTGGTGCCTGGTGCATCGGATTTTGTCGCGGAATGATCGTGATGCGGCAGTACCGGGAGCACGGAAAAATAGTTATAGAATAAAATTATACAGTCAAACGAGCAGAAGCCGCCCGAATAATCAGGGCGGCTTTTCTTAAAGGGAAAGAACGGATTCGAAGAACAGGAATTAGAAATACGAGGGGAGAAGAGAGTATGAAAGAGGAAATTGTGCTGGAGATTCTGGATGCGCTGAAGGAGGAGTATCCGCAGGCAAAGTGCGCGCTGGAGCATGAGGACGTATTTCAGCTGCTGACGGCGACGATGCTGTCGGCGCAGACGACGGACAAGCGGGTGAATATGATTACGCCGGATCTTTTTGCCGCGTACCCGGACGCGTTTGCGATGGCGCAGGCGGACCCGGAGACGATCGCGGGATACATCCGCAGCATCGGGCTGTACAGGAATAAGTCCAAGAACCTCGTCGCGATGGCGCAGAAGCTGGTCGTCGACTACGACGGGGAGGTGCCGGACACGATGGAGGAGCTCGTGAAGCTGCCGGGCGTGGGCAGAAAGACGGCGAACGTCGTGCTCGCGGACGGGTTCCACCAGCAGCACATCGCGGTCGACACGCACGTCCAGAGGGTCAGCAACCGCATCGGGCTGGTCCACGAGAAGGACGTCCTGCACACGGAGAAGGCGCTGATGGCGGCGATCCCCGAGGAGCGCTGGACGCGCACGCACCACCTCCTGATTTTCCACGGCAGAAACTGCTGCACCGCGAGAAATCCGCAGTGCGAGACCTGCTGTATCCGTGAGTTTTGTGAAGAATACACAAAAGATCATGGACATAACTAGAGTTTTATCATAAAATGGATAATCATAAGCAAAAAATTGGAGGAACGCAGCGCATGAAAACCTTTAAAATCGCCATCCTGGGCTTCGGCACCGTCGGGAGCGGCACCTATGAAATCCTACAGACCAATCACGACGTCATCCGAAAGCGGATCGGCGCCGATTTCGCGGTCAGCCACGTCCTGGCCCGCCATCCGGAGAAAGCGGAGATGAGGGGAGCAAACCCTGCCCTGATCACGAGCGACCCGGCGGAAATTTTCCAGGACGAGGAGACGGACATCGTCGTCGAATGCATCGGAGGCCTGGAGCCTGCGAAGACATACATCTTAGAAGCGATGAGACACGGCAAGCACGTCGTGACGCCGAATAAGGCGGTCATCGCCGCCAACTTTGAAGAACTTACAGAGTGCGCGAGGGAGAACGGCGTCGCATTCCGCTACGAGGCCAGTGTCGGCGGGGGAATCCCGATCCTGACGAGCATCAACGAGGCGCTCGCCGCGAACAACTTCACCAGGATCGACGGCATCGTGAACGGCACGACGAACTACATCCTGACGCAGATGGCCGACAACGACCTGTCCTATTCCACAGCCCTGAAGATGGCGCAGGACAGCGGCTTCGCGGAGGCCAACCCGACGGCGGACGTCGAGGGAATCGACTGCGCGAACAAGCTCTCGATCCTGATGGCGCTCTGCTTCGACACCTACATCCCGCCGCAGGACATCCCGCGCACCGGAATCTCCGCGATCACCAAGGACGATATCCGCGAGGCAAAGGAGAAGAAGGTCCTGCTCAAGCTGATCTCACACGCGGTCCTGCTGGATGACGGCACGGTCGACTGCTGGATCCGCCCGACGGAGATCCCGCAGGATCACCCGCTCGCCTGCGTCAACAACGAGTTCAACGCAGTCGTGCTCGACGCGGACATGGTCGGCGAGACGATGTTCGTCGGAAAGGGCGCGGGCGCGCTTCCGACTGGCAGTGCGGTGGTCGGGGACCTGATCGCGATCATGCGCGGGCGTTTCTAGACTGGAAATTCTTACGGCGGCTGCGTGACGGCATCACGTATTCTGTATACGCGCATTGCCCGGGGCGGGCGGTCAGAGAGGCGGCGCGTCCGGGAGGCCCGGCGTACATGTTCGGGCGGAGGCGGTGGAAAACGCGTCCGTGACGAATGGGCAGCGGAGCGGGGCCGGTGAAATTTGCCGCTGCGCGCGAATCCCGCATCCAACCGCAGTGCGTCGATGCCGCGCATAACCTATATAATATAAGAACGTTTTCGGCGCGGATGAATTTTTTCTCCGCGCCTTCGCGTTTCTATGGTAAAATACAATATGCTATGCGGCGGGGCCCATGCGCATTGGTTTTTGGCTGTGCGGACGGGGCAGAGCGCGCATCGCGGAACAACTTTACAAGACGGAGGGTATATCACAATGAGTTTATATCAAGAATGGAACGATCTCCTGAAGAATCAGACCAACGAGAGCTTCCCTAAGTTCTGGGAGGAGTATGCGGCTGCGGAGAAGGCGATCTACGGCAGCGTCCTGGAGAACCACACGGAGAACCTCAAGGGAAAGGTTTCCGAGCTCGCAGAGAAGTTCGATACGACGAACGTTATCTTTGTCGGATTCCTGGACGGCGTGCAGGACAGCCTGAACGATCCTGCGTCCCTGGACCTGGAGAACGTGACCGAGGACACGGAGATCGATCTTTCCATCGACTTTAAGAAACTGTACTTCAACATGCATAAGGCGGAGGCGGACCACCTGTTTTCCCTGCCGCAGTGGGCCAAGGTGCTGAACGAGCAGGAGCGTGAGGAGATTACGAAGTCCTACAAGCAGTCCAAGACCTACCACGCACCGAAGAAGCCGGGCCGCAACGATCCGTGCCCGTGCGGAAGCGGAAAGAAGTATAAGAACTGCTGCGGCAAAAACGCCTAAGCGGGAAATAAATACCATTCGGGCTCTTTTTGGAGCCCGTTTTTGTTGTTTTCTCTTCAGACAAAATTTTAACGAATCAGGCAGGAAATTACCTGTCTGATGGATTCCGGGGTTCCGCGCCTCGGGGTTTAGACAGCGCCGCACGCCATGAAAAAAGCGAGGCGCGAGCGCGCGAACAAACAATGGGAATCACGGCGCGGGCGCACCGGATTACGGCAGTCCGCGTGGTGTGAAGGGCGGGTGGATTTTGTCTGAAAGAAACGGATCATCACGGCGCGAAGAACGCCGGTCAAGGAGGTAAAACATGGCTATGCATGTGGTCCTGGTGGAGCCGGAAATTCCGCCGAACACGGGAAATGTCGCGAGGACGTGCGCTGCGACGGACACGGTCCTGCACCTGGTCAAGCCGCTCGGATTCAACATTGACGACAAGTCGGTGCTCCGCGCGGGGCTGGATTACTGGCCGTACGTCAAGCTCGAGGTGCATGAGAGTCTGAGCGAGTTTTTGGAGCAGTATGCGGGCAGGAGGATGTGGCTCGTCAGCACGCAGGGAAAGCAGTACTACACGGACGTCGAGTACCGCGACGAGGACATGCTGCTGTTCGGACGGGAGACCAGGGGCCTTCCGCGCGACTTCCTGGCGGAGCACCCGGACCGGTCGATCCGGATCCCGATGAGCGCCAGCACGCGCCTTCGCTCCTTCAACCTCGCGAATTCTGCGAACATCGTGCTTTTCGAGGGGCTCAGGCAGCTCGGGTTTCCAGGATTGAAATAATATTCAGGTAATGTTATACTGTATTTGAATTATGCCCTGATCGTGAGCATTGCGGTCACTTAGTCATGCGATGCTGCGGCGGCCGCTGCGATGCAGGGTCAGTGGGCGAATCAGCGTTTTGATTTTTTATTTTACCTTAGGAGGCAATAATGGCTATTAAAATTGGTATCAGTGGATTCGGCAGAATTGCCAGGGTCGTTCTTCGCGCGGCTATGGACATGCCGGAGATCGAGATCGCAGGAATTAACAAGAGAAATGCGGATCTGGATTACATGCTGTACATGCTCCGTTACGATTCGACTTTCGGAAGATTCCCGAAGCCGCTCGACAAGTATGAGGGCGGACTCGTCATCAACGGAAAGAAGGTTCCGGTTTACGGAGAGAATGATATCACTGCCATTCCTTGGAGCGAGTGCGGTGCAGAGTACGTCATCGAGTGCACGGGCGCTTTCACGACGACAGAGAAGGCTAAGGGCCACCTGCAGGGCGGTGCCAAGAAGGTCATCATCTCCGCTCCGGCTAAGGACGACACCCCGACATTCGTATGCGGAGTAAACCATAAGGAGTACACGACAGACATGAACGTCGTCTCCAACGCATCCTGCACGACGAACTGCCTGGCACCTCTGTGCAAGGTCCTGAACGACAACTTCGGCATCGAGAACGGCATGATGTCCACGATTCACGCCGCAACCGCCAAGCAGAAGGTTGTAGACGCCAAGTCCGAGAAGGACTGGAGAAGAGGACGCAGCATCTTCGGAAACATCATCCCGACGACCACAGGTGCGGCCAAGGCAGTCAGCAAGGTCATCCCGGATCTCGCCGGCAAGATGAACGGAATCGCATACCGCATCCCGACGATCGACGTCTCCGTTGTCGACCTGAACGTCGTAACCAAGAAGGCGACTTCTTATGAGGAGATCTGCAAGGCAATCCGCGAGGCTTCCGAGGGTGAGATGAAGGGCATTCTCGAGTACACGGACGACCAGGTCGTATCCGGCGACTTCCTCGGCGATCCTTGCACATCGATCTTTGACGCAAACGAGGGAATCGAGCTGAACGACCACGTCTTCAAGCTGATCGCTTACTACGACAACGAGTTCGGTTATTCCAGCAAGGCTCTGGAGCTCGCGAAGTACATGTACTCCGTAGACCATAAATAAGGAATTTTCCAGAAAATGGAAGCCTGCCCGCGCGGCGGTGCCTCTTGTGTTGATGGGGGCCGGAGCGTTCGGGCGTACACAGGGTTAATTTAGGACAAAGTACATTAAGGACAAATTACAATGAAAAAGACGATTGAAGATATTGATGTAAAAGGCAGACGTGTCATCGTCAGATGCGACTTCAACGTCCCGATGCAGGACGGCGCGATCACGGATGATTCCCGTATCCGCGCCGCTCTCCCGACGGTGAAGTACCTGATGGAGCATGACGCGCGCGTGATCCTGATGTCGCACATGGGCCGTCCTAAGGGCGAGCCTAAGATGGAGTTCACGATGAAGCCGGTTGCGGACAGGCTGTCCGAGCTGCTTGGGAAAGAGGTCGTCTTCATCAGCAGCCCGGCCGTCGTCGACGATGCGGTCAGAAAGGCTGCAGACGCGCTCGAGCCGGGACAGGTCATGCTGCTGGAGAACGTCCGCTTCCGCAAGGAGGAGACGGACAACGATCCGGCGTTCGCGAAGGAGCTCGCCTCCCTCGCGGAGATCTTCGTTCAGGAGGCATTCGGAACGGCGCACAGGGCGCACGCTTCCACTGCTGGAATCGCGGATTATCTTCCGGCGGTTTCCGGCTACCTGATCGAGAAGGAAGTCCGCTTCCTGGGCGACGCCGTGGAGTCTCCTAAGCGTCCGTTCGTCGCCATCCTGGGCGGCGCCAAAGTCAAGGACAAGATCCCGGTCATCAAGAACCTGATCGGAAAGGTCGACACGCTGCTGATCGGCGGCGGAATGGCGTACACGTTCTTCAAGTCCATGGGCTATGAGGTCGGAAACTCCATCCTGGATGAGAGCGGAATCGAGCTGGCGGGCTCCCTGATGAAGGAGGCCAAGGAGGCCGGCGTCGAGATGCTCCTGCCGGTCGACATCGTCTGCGCGGACAAGTTCGACAACGACGCGAACACCAGGACGGTTCCGTGTGACCAGATCCCGGCCGACATGGAGGGACTGGACGTAGGACCGGAGACGGTCAAGCTGTACGGCGAGAAGATCAAGGCAGCAGCCACCGTCGTCTGGAACGGACCGATGGGCGTGTTCGAGATGCCGAACTTTGCCAAAGGCACGAACGGCATCGCCGAGGCGATGGCAGAGTGCGCCGGCACGACGATCATCGGCGGAGGAGATTCCGCCGCGGCCGTCAGAAAGGCCGGGCTCGCGGACAAGATGACGCACATCTCCACCGGAGGCGGCGCATCCCTGGAATTCCTCGAGGGCAAGACCCTGCCGGGAATCGCAGTCATCGAAGACAAGTAGAACATAGTCGCCGACCAATAATCACCGAGGGCCCGGCCGCTGGGCTTCCCGCCCTGGGGCAGCGCACCGCGGTGCGGCAAAAAATAAATGAACCATGCCGAATCCGGCATGATGGTATGGATGAGGCTGTTGTATCGAATTGCAATGGCCTCATTTCACAGCAAAAGCGTTTTGCGGAGGTTGAATAATGAGCAGGACACCATTTATCGCAGGAAACTGGAAGATGTTTAAGACGATGGCGGAGACAAAGGAGTTCGCCGAGGCATTTAAGAAGCAGGAGCGCACTTCTGCCGTGAAGACGGCATTCTGCGTGCCGTTCACCGACCTGATGACGGCCAAGGAGGCGTTCGCCGGAACCGACATCGGCGTCGGCGCCCAGAACGTGCACTTCGAGGACGAGGGCGCATTCACCGGCGAGGTCTCCCTTCCGATGCTGAAGGAGATCGGCGTCGACTACTGCGTCATCGGCCACTCCGAGCGCCGCCAGTACTTCAACGAGACGGACGAGACCTGCAACCTCAAGCTGAAGAAGCTGCTGCAGGAGAGCGACATCACGCCGATCCTCTGCGTCGGCGAGAACCTGGAAGAGCGCGAGGCCGGAAAGGCCGAGGACGTCGTCTCCTCCGAGATCAAGGCCGACTTCGCCGGCATCCCTGAAGACCTCGCCGAGAAGGTCGTCATCGCCTACGAGCCGATCTGGGCGATCGGCACCGGCAAAACCGCCGGCCCGGAGCAGGCCGAGGAGATGTGCGGCTTCATCCGCAGAACCTTCGCCTCCCTCTACAGCTCCGCCGCAGCCGATAAGCTGATCATCCAGTACGGCGGCAGCATGAAGCCGGAGAACGCGGCAGCCCTGCTCGCCGAGGCCGACATCGACGGCGGCCTGGTCGGCGGCGCGAGCCTGCAGCCAGACAAGTTCGCGGCTATTCTCAACGCGGTGAAATAACGATTCGCCTATAGACAGGGGAGGTCATATGCATTGTCCGAACACGTGCTTCGCAAGAATTCGGCCAACGCACATGACCTCCCCTTTTACATGCGAATAAGTGTTTCACCGCGTTGAGAGGTCGCTGGGGCGGCCGCTCCGCGGAAAGGAGCACGTTCGTCCACAGTCTGTAGGGATGACCACATTCTCCACACTGTGAGGCTGTCCGCATTTCACAGGGGCGGTCACATGCATTGCCTGAACACGTGCTTCGCAAGAATTCGAGCAGGGCACATGATCACCCCCAATAAAAGCGGACGGGGGACTTTTTACATGTAAGGGCTCGCATGATTATGCGGACGAAGGCAAAAAATGGTGGACGGGCTCAGTGTTCGCGCGGGCGACCGCGAAAGGGGAAGGAGAACTCTCCCGGGTGGTCGAGTTCTCCTGATCCGGCCCGCAGGCTCCAATGTGTTGTCGCCTGCTGGGCCGTAGGCGCCGTGTGGATAGGCGTGAGGACGGCGATACTGGGGTGGGACGACGAATGTATGCAGAATACTTCTTTAATATCAGTGATTATCCATATTCCCGGAAGTTGACGAAATTGCTTCCGGAAAATCGTAAAATGGCGGATTTTAAGGGCTGTATATTCTTCAGGGAGTGTCCACCTGTTCGCAAGATTTTAACCACCCGTGA
>CAIFEY010000011.1:783-68218 GCA_903789635.1 uncultured Eubacteriaceae bacterium | reverse complement strand
CCCTAAAGTAGATTTCGATCTTTTTGCTGTCTACTTTAGGGTGATCATATCACGGGCGATTTGGAATTAGAGCTTATAAGCGCCAGTTTCCAAAATTTCCTGTCGTGTGTGGGAAAATAGCGATCTTTCAAGAAAATTCCCAACTTCCAAGCCGCCGTGTCACTGCCGTCAATGCCCTGCCGCGCCGCCGCTAATCTTCTGCCCGCCGCCACCCACCTGACAATTAAAACACGAGAAAAGAGCTGTGAAAGATGTATCCGCATTTTTCACAGCTCCATTATTATTTAGCGTGCTTTCTCAGCACCAGGTTGATTATTCAGCGCGCTCCCTCAGCATCCGGCTGATTACTAAGCACGCTTCCTCACCTTCCGGCTGATTACTCAGCGTGCTTCCTCAGCATCAGGCTGATGATCTCCTTGTCCGTGCCGGCCATTCCCTCGCGCGCGAGCTCGCCGACGTTCGCGATCGTGTTCTCCACGCCCTTGGTGACGATGCCGTCGCCGCTGTAGAACTCACTTCCGTGCTTATACATGTTCATGCCCAGCAGGCCGGCTTCGATTGCGGAGGCGATCTTTGCCGCGCAGCTCGCCTTGGCACCGTCGCAGACGACGCCGGAGTTGATCGCCAGCGTGTTCACGATCGTGTGGCCGATCTCCCTGCGGCCGCCTCCGTACAGGTACGTGATTCCGGCCGCCGCACCGGCACCCGCGCTCGTCGCGCCGCAGTACGCCGACAGGCATCCGATTCCCGTCTTCAGGTGGATCGCCGTCAGGTTTCCGATGATCAGCGCGCGCATCATCTTATCCTTTCCGCTCTCCAGGTACTCCGCGTACTTGATGATCGGCAGGGAGACCGTGATGCCCTGGTTTCCGCTTCCGGAGTTGATGACGACCGGCAGGTCGCAGCCGCCCATGCGGGCATCCGAGCCGGCAGCGGCCCACGCCTTGGCCTGATTGTGGATCGAGTCGCCGTAGGACGCGAGCAGAACCTGTCCGATCCTGGCGCCGTACGCGTTTCCGAGGCCCTCCCGCGCGATCGCCGTGTTGTAGTCGATCTGGCGCTGCAGCGTCTCCTCGACGTCCTCCAGGTCCGCCTCGTCAGCAAACACGATGATGTCGTCGATGTTCAGGACGTTGTGGTCCGTCTTCTTCGGCAGGGCAGCGTCCCCGCCGTTCTTGTTCACGTAGACCGCCTCGCCGTTCTTCTCGATCCGGACGACGTTCGTGTGGCTGTCGCAGATCAGGACCCTCGCCGACTCACCTGCGCGGAAGACGCGGATGTCGATCTCGAACACCCTGTCCGTGTCGGCCTGCGCGACCGTGATCTCGTGCGTGTCCAAGTAATCCCGGATATCCGGAATCTTATCCTCCTCTACTCCCGCTAAAACCTCGAGCTCCCTGTCCGCATCGCCCTGGGAGATTCCCGCAGCCGCCGCGGCCTCGATGCCGTGCATCCCGCCCGTGTTCGGCACGATGACACTCTTCACGTTCTTGATGATGTTTCCGCTGACGACCACCTCCGCACGCTCCGGCAGCCTGCCCAGCGTCTTCCTCGCCAGCGCCGCCGCATACGCGACCGCAATCGGCTCCGTGCAGCCCATCGCCGGAACCAGTTCTTCCTTCAGAATATCCACATACTGCTGATATAATTTCTTATCCATCGTAATCCTCATCCGTTTCCCGTGCTCCGCACGTTCCTCAATTATTTTTTGACAAAATTTACTTCGGCAGAGAAAGGCGCCGTATTGCCGGGCAACTTTTGTCTCAAATGACTAAATCATGCTAAAAACGTATGTTCTTCACAACAGAATACGTCTTTTTTCACCCTTCTGGGCAACTGCATATTAACCGAAAATGTTCGATTTTGCAACCCATCACTTTCCTGTGTATAAACCGCCGCAGGCGTTGAATTTGCAACGCTTTAAAGCTTTATCGTTTTAGCGCCTGACAGCGCCTCCAGGCACCCCCGCCGGTCCCCACGGCACCATTTCCGGCGCTGCTTCCGGCACCACTTCTGACACCAATGCCGGCACTATTTCCGCCGCCATTTTCGGCGCCGCATCCACGACAGATTACGGACAGATTACGATAAATTAAGATAAAATCAAAAAATATACCAGGAGGCCCGCAGCCGACTGCGGATTCTCCCGGTAAGGTGGTTTCCTATATTCTATTTAAATTACTGCTGCCTGTATTAAGAATCAGGAGCGCACGACGCGTCTTGCAGAGCGTGCCGTCTTTCCCCAATTCAGGGAAGTGATGTTGATTCCGTACTGGTAGTTGATCGCGTGGACGACCTTTCCGTTTCCGATGTACATCGAGAAGTGACCGCTGTACAGGATGATGTCACCCGGCTTCAGGTTGCTCAGGGAAACGCGCTTGCCCGCCGTGGACGGGATTCTCGCGACGTTCAGACCGAAGTGGCGGTAAACGGAATAGATGAATCCGGAGCAGTCAGCTCCTCTGGTCAGGCTCGTGCCGCCCCAGACGTACGGGTTTCCGACGAACTTCTTCGCGTAATGCGCGATCTCCTTGCCGCTCGTTCCCGTGTAGGTCTTTCCGGTGCGGACCGTAACCGATCCGGTTCCCTTGGTGACGACCTTGGTCTTAGGGCTCGTCTTCTCGGTGGCGACGAGCGTCTTGTCCGTCGTCTCGCCGTTCGTCTTGGTGACGCTGTACTTGCGGACGAGCTTGCCCTTGACGCCGCCGGTGACCTTCTTGGTGGTCTTTCTCAGCGCGGAGCTCTTCCTCGTGACCGTCTTATACGCGAGCTTCGTCGTCTTCTTCACGTTGTAGACGATGGTCGTGTCGAGCGCGTTGTCGTCGACGACCTTCTCGCAGAAAGTTTCTTCCGAGTCGACGGTCTTTCCGTCGCTCTCCGCCGCGGCCTCTGTCATCCCTGTCTTCTGAACATCCAGGGAGTTGTCCTCGCCGATCGAGACGGAGGTGGCCCTGGAATCGTCCTCCTTCACCTGGTCGACGATCTCGTCCTTCAGCTCGCTGGAGGAGAGGTCCGTCGCGACGTAATACGTCGTCGTCTTGCTTCCGTTGTCCGCTACGACTTTAGAAACTTCTGTGTTCGCGGAGTTCCCTGTATCGGCGTATGCCGCCGCTCTTCCGGATGATACGCCCAGGAAAGCGGAGCCAGCCGTCAGGAGAGCCGCTATGCCGAGACATACAGCTGCGTTCTTTCTGCGATTGGACGTTACCTTATTGTAATGCATTCGTGGACTCCTTAACTCTGTATCCTAAGTAAGTAATTGGTTCTCATTTAACGTGTCCGCAGGGAATTAATTCCGTCTGGTAATATTTCCCTCAAGCACATGACCTATATTACTTAAGTTTCATTAAGAAGTCAACAGAATCCTTAACAATTCTTTAGATCTTCACATTTGTTAAATCCAGTTAAATTCCGCCTCAATTCATTGTGACTGACCTCAATCCCGGTGCCTGGCCTTCCAGTCCTTGATCGCCTCCAGCCACTCCTTATACTTCTTCTCCAGCCCCTGCTCGGTCGGGTCGTAGTAGACCGTCCCCTCCAGATCGTCCGGCAGACACTGCATGTCCGTCAGCTTCTCCTTAGTATCGTGTGCGTACTGGTATCCCTCACCGTAGCCCTCTTCACGCATCAGCCTGGTCACCCCGTTCCTGATGTTCATCGGCACCGGCTCGGCGAGGCTGTTCAGGGCGTCGCGCTTCGCGGACTCGTAGGCGCGGTACAGCGCGTTGGACTTCGGGGCGAGCGACAGGTACACGACCGCCTCGGTCAGGTGGACGCTGCACTCCGGCATCCCGATGTAGTGGCAGGCCTGGTACGCGTCGATGGCCACGGACAAAGCCCGAGGGTCCGCCATCCCGACGTCCTCGCTGGCAAACCGCACGACGCGCCTTGCGACGTACAGCGGGTCCTCCCCGGCCTCCAGCATGCGGGCGAGCCAGTAGACGGCGGCGTCCGGATCGGAGTTCCTCATGGACTTGTGGAGCGCGGAGATCAGGTTGTAGTGCTCCTCCCCGTCCTTGTCGTAGAGCAGCATCTTCTTCCCCGTGCACTGCTCGACAGTCTCCTGCGTGACGGTCACGGTCCCGTCCTCGTGCTGCTCGCCGTTCAGGACAGCCATCTCCAGGACAGACAGCGCGTTCCTCGCGTCCCCATTAGAGAAGGAAGCGATCTGATCCAGCAGGGCGTCGTCTAAGATGACGCGTGAACTTTGTCCGGAAGCATCCTTCCCGAAGCCGCGGGAGTCATAGAGCGCGCGGCGCAGGACCTCCTTCACGTCGGACTTGGTCAGAGGCTTCAGCATGAACACCCGGCACCGCGACAGCAGAGCCCCGTTGATCTCGAACGACGGGTTCTCGGTCGTCGCGCCGATCAGGATGATGGTTCCCCGTTCGACGAAGGGCAGGAAGGCGTCCTGCTGGGCCTTGTTGAAGCGGTGAATCTCGTCGACGAACACGATGGTCTTGCCGCCGAAGGCCTGATTCTGCTCGGCCTCCTTCATGACCTGGCGGATCTCGCGGATCCCGCTCGTCACCGCGGAGAAGTTCATGAATTCCGCGCGGGTCTGGTGCGCGATGATCTGGGCGAGCGTCGTCTTACCGACTCCCGGCGGGCCCCAGAAGATCATGGAGCCGACCTGATCCTGCTCGATCATGCGGCGCAGGACCTTCCCTTCACCTACGAGATGCTGCTGCCCGACGTACTCCTCCAGCGTGCGCGGACGGAGCCGTGCCGCCAGCGGTTCCGACGCGCCTTTCTGCTCAAACATATTGACCTGCCTCATGTTCCGACACCTCCGAACGCCCGAATTGACCTCTGTACACGCCTGTTTGTTTCTGCTATAATAACATCAAACATACGTTCGAGTCAAGTTCGAGTGACGGGAATGATCCTGGGACAAAGTCTGCGGAGCATGGTTATAGCCCTGCCTGCCGGGTAAATTCAAGGGATCACCGCAAGAGAAATAAGAGAGCAGCAAGAGGGCATCAAGAGGGAAATCAAAAGGAGGGAATCCGAACGTGAACAGCGAACGCACCTACATCGCCATCGACCTGAAATCGTTCTACGCATCCGTGGAATGCGCGGCGCGGCGCCTGGACCCGCTGAAGACCAACCTCGTGGTCGCGGACGCCTCGCGCACCGAGAAGACGATCTGCCTCGCGGTCTCCCCTTCCCTGAAGGCGCTCGGCATTTCCGGCCGCGCCCGCCTGTTCGAGGTTGTCAGCCGCGTCCGCGAGATCAACGCGATGCGCGCCGCACGCATAGCGGGCGGCCGCTTCACCGGGGAATCCAGCGACGCAGACGAGCTCGCGGCGCACCCGGACTGGAAGCTGACCTACATCGTCGCGCCGCCCCGCATGGCCGCCTATATAAAGGTAAGCACTGACATCTACCAGATCTACATGCGGAGCATCTCGCCGGAGGACATCCACGTCTACTCGATCGATGAGGTGTTCATCGACGCAACCGGCTACCTGAACACGTATAAGATGACCGCGCACGAGCTGACGATGAAGCTGATCCGCGAGGTCCTGCACGAGACCGGCATCACGGCGACCGCCGGGATCGGAACCAACCTCTACCTCTGTAAGATCGCGATGGACATCGTCGCCAAGCATAAGGACCCGGACGAGGACGGCGTCCGCATCGCGGAGCTCACCGAGGCCTCCTACCGCCGCGAGCTCTGGAACCACAGGCCGCTGCGCGACTTCTGGCGGATCGGAGGACGGACGGAGAAGAAGCTCGCCTCCCGCGGCATCTACACGATGGGCGACATCGCGCGCTGCTCGCTCGGCGCACCGACCGACTTCTACAACGAGGACCTGCTGTATAAGATGTTCGGCATCAACGCGGAGCTCCTGATCGACCACGCCTGGGGCTGGGAGCCGTGCACGATCGAGCAGATCAAGAAGTACCGTCCCAAGTCGAGCAGCCTCGGCTCCGGCCAGGTGCTCACACGCCCGTACACGAATCAGGAGGCACGGATCGTCATGCAGGAGATGACCGAGCAGCTCGTGCTGGACCTCGTGAAGAACCGCCTGACCGCGGATCAGATCGTCCTGACGGTCGGCTACGACATCGACAACCTGCAGCACACGATCAATGGGAAGGACTACCGCGGCCCGGTCGTCACGGACGGCTACGGCAGGCGCGTCCCGCGCCACTCGCACGGTACGGCGTCCCTGGGCGAGCAGACCTCCTCCGGCGTACGCATCGTCCCGGAGGCCATGGCGCTGTACGACCGCATCACCGACCCCGACCTGACCATCCGCCGCATCACGATCACTGCCGGCCACACCCAGCCGGAATCCGTCACGATCCGCGAGAAGAAGCTGCGGGAGAGTCAGCCCAGGCAGCTCAGCATGTTCGACCTCGCGGGCGGCGCGCAGGATTCCGCCAGCAGGCCGCAGGACCTCTCGGACATCGCACGGGCCTTCTCCTCCGCGCCGCGGGAAACGTCAGCAGCTCCGACGCCGCAGGAACCGACCCACAAGGGGCAGGCACGCAGCATCGCACATTCCCCGGACGAGGAGAAGAAGCTCCAGCACGCGGTCCTGCAGATCCAGGAGAAGTACGGGAAGAACGCTGTCCTGAAGGGCATCAGCTACGAGGACGCCGGGACCCAGCGCGAACGGAACGGCCAGATCGGCGGCCACCGCGCCGGCGCGGCGAACAAGCTGCTGTTCGGAAAGGCCGGCGCCGACAGCGAGGATCCGAACGCGAACGAGGAGGGACAAACATGACGGCAAACAGTAAGAAACCGAAAGAAAATAACAAGAACGGCATCTCCGCCGGTTCGCAGAAAACGCCTGCAGTTTCAGGCGCCGGCCCGACGTCCGCCTCCGCCGCCGGGAAACCGCAGGCTGCGTACGCGGAGACAGCTAAGACAGATGAGGCGGCGGAAACGCTCAGGAAATATGGCGACATCATCGACCTGCCGCACCACCAGTCCAACCGTCACCCGCATATGTCCCTCGAGTCGCGCGCGGCGCAGTTCGCGCCTTTTGCCGCACTGAACGGGTTCGAGGACTCCATCCAGACGCGCGAGGACGAGGTGAACCGGAGCTTCGAACGCACGCGCCGCTGAGCCGATGCCGCATCCACGGTTCCTGCTGCGTCCTCGGTTCCTTCTTCGTCTGTCGCGTTTGCATCCATTTTGCACAATCGTCAAAAATCTATCATTGCAATTTCCGATTTTACAGTGATAAACTATAGTTACAGTTGAGTAGCTGAGAGAAAAGCGTAAGTCCAAACGGACCTGCGCTTTTTCTTTTTGCCGCAAAACCGCCAGACAATCCATTAAATCCAAACAAGTGAGGTGTTTATTCATCATGTCAAAAACTAATGCTCATCGCCGGTGGAAACTGACCGCCGCAATCCTTTCCCTGTCTCTGCTGACCGTCATGGCCGGCGCCGCCGTCGCTCCTGCGCTCGGCCTGATTCAGGAATACTTCAGGAACGTCCCGGCCGTCTACGTCCAGCTGATTATCAGCATGCCGGCACTGTTCATCGCGATCACCAACGCGTTCTTCCCGAGGCTCGCCGCGCACTTCCGCGCCAGGTCCTTGGTCCTCGCCGGGCTCCTGCTCTACATCGTCTTCGGCTGCGGCGCCGCGCTGTTCACGAACATCTTCCTGATCCTGATCTGCCGCGCCCTGGTCGGCGTCGGCGTCGGCATCATCATGCCGCTGTCCACCGGACTGATCTCCTTCTACTTCACCAAGGACAAGCAGGACCGCCTGATGGGACTCTCGTCGGCGATGAACATGATGGGCGGCGTAGTTGCCACATTAATTGCCGGTTTCCTCGCGCAGATCGGCTGGCGCTTCAGCTTCCTCGTCTACCTGATGGGGCTGATCAGCATCGTCCTCTGCTCCATCTGGATGCCGAACGAGTCCATCGCGCCTAAGAACTCCGCCCCGCAGAAAGGCGAAAAAGAAGCCGCCCACGAGAGCAGCTTCAAGAAATATTATTCCTATATTATCGCGATTTTCCTCGTCATGCTGACGTTCTTCATCTACCCGGCAGACTTCGCAATGGAGTCCGCGCGTCAGAGCCTCGTTCCGCAGAACCTGGTCGCCGTCGTCATGGCCTCGGCAGACATCTTCGGATTCTTCGGCGGCCTGGCCTATGCCGGCATGCGCAGGCACCTGAAGGGCGCGACCCGCTTCGCGGCACCGCTGCTGTTCTTCATCGGCTACGCGTTCCTCGCGCTGATGACCAACTTCGCGGGTGCGGTCATCGGATCCTGGTTCGTCGGATTCGCCAACGGCGTCGGCATCCCGTTCCTGATCTCCTCCGCATCGATCAAGGCCGGCAAGTCCGCGGCTTCCACCGTCATGCCGCTGCTGTCGATCGCGATGTACCTGTCGCAGTTCCTGGCCCCATTCATCCTGACGGGAATCAAGGGCGCCATGAGCGCCGTCCTGCCGGGCGCGGGCTCGTTCCATGCAGCCATGCTGATCGCGGCCGTCCTGTTCTTCTGGTCCTTCACCATCAGGGGCAGCAGCCAGCTTCCGGCCAAGTCCCCGGTCCGTCAGGAGGCGTAGATCGTCTTTGTCGTTAGACAAAATTTATGCTTATCATAAAGAAAACCGATACGGATGCTCAGCTGTCCATCAGCTGCGGCATCCCGTTTTATTTTGTCGACTTTGCCCTGCCCTGTCCTTATCTGTCCTATCAGTCCTGATCTGACCCTATCTGTCCTTGTCTTTCTCCCTGTCCTTGTGCTTCTCGATCTTCTGCTTCATGAGCTCGAGGCCGGCCTTGCGCTCGTGGACGTCCGGCACGTAGTCCTGGTCCAGGAACGTGGTCGTGAATCCGTTTCCGTTGACCTCGCTGACGTTGCTGATCGTGATGAACGCCTTGTCGTCGATCGCGAGTGCGGCGCGCTTGATCACGTTCAGGTTGCGGCTGCTGACGACGCAGTAGATCGCCTTCTGCGGGCGCTGCATGTATCCGCCGGTCGTGTGGATCAGGGTCGTGCCGTAGCCGAGCTCAAGCAGGCGCTCGTTGATCTCCTGCATCTTGATCGAGAAGATCATGATCTGGACGCCGCCCTGGTCCATGACGAGGATCTTATTCATGACGACGCTGTAGATCAGCGCGTACAGGATTCCGAGGATGATTCCGTTCGTGCTCGTGACCGGGATCTGGATCAGGAAGATCGTCACGTCGCAGACGTACAGGATCGGCGCGATCTTCCAGCCTAGCTTCCGGTTCAGGATGATCGGCGGCACGTCCATGCCTCCGGTCGACCCGCCCATCCTGAGGACCAGGCCGAGGCCGACGCCGTCCATGACGCCCGCGCAGATCGCCGCGAGCAGCGGATCATTGACGAGGTGCTGCAGGACCGTGAACTTCTGGAACAGCCCGAGACAGAACGGGAAGAAGAAGGTTCCGAGTGCGATCGTTGCCGCGAACTTCTTACCGAGCAGCAGCCCGCCGATCACGAACAGCGAGATGTTGATCACCGCGACTGAGCCCGTGACGCTGAAGCCGAAGTAGTAATGCAGCATCCTGCCGATTCCCGTGACGCCCGCGACCGTCATGTGGTACGGGAGCGCAAAGCATGCCATCGCAAACGCACTCATCGCGTTTCCCAGCAGAAGCTGGGCCGAATCCAGCACAAACTTACGAGTATTTTTCATATTTTGCCTCCCATCTCACGCTTCTCTGTCGTGTTTCTCTATCCCTTGTATCCGCGAGTATTCTGTCTTAACTGCCGCGCATTCCCGCGCTCAGCCACATATTTTACCGCGTAATACCGCAATTCTTTGATGTGTTTACACATACGGCCTTTTTACGGCCAGCTCTTGATTATATCAAATCCGCGCATCAAATGGAAGAAAAAGCCAGAGAATTCGCCAGCAGGCAGCACGCCGCGGACCATTCTCGTGGCCATATCCAAAACTATGCACAATTTTCTGTTCTATATACAAACACGATAAAAACGCGGTCCGCCGGCCGCGACCATTCGACACAAAAAATATTCCCGAGAAACTTGTAACAAAAATATTGACAACTATTTGGCACAGTGGTACTATACTTGTAATAAAGTTAGTTACATATAAGCTTTCACGTATGGGAGGACAAACACAATGAAGAACATTCTCGTAGTCAACGCAAGCAACCGCAAAAAAGGAAATTCCTACGCACTCGAGCAGCGCATCACAGAGCAGCTGAACGGCAGGGCCGAGGTCACGACCTTCCGCATCGGCGAGAAGAAGGTCAACGCCTGTCTCGCCTGCGACGCCTGCAAGGCACAGCACACGCCGAGCTGCATCCAGAAGGACGATTTCACAGCCCTGATCCCGGAGATCGACTCCTGCGACGCCATGCTGATCCTCGCCCCGGTTCACTGGGACCAGTTCCCGGCACAGCTCAAGGCGTTCCTCGACCGCACCTACTCCTTCATGGACTTCACACAGCCTGACCTGTCCATGGCAGGCCGCAAGGACAAGAAAGTCGCCGGCTACTTCTTCTGCGGATTCGGCCCAGTCGACGCCTACACGAACATGGTCGAGACCAACCTCAAGAGCTTCGCGACCGCAGGCTTCACAGAGACAAAGGCGCATGTCGCAGGCGACGCAAACGCACCTGCCAGCATCCTGGAGAAGCCGGACGACCTGAAGGCTGCCGACGAGATGGTCGAGTGGCTGCTCGCATAGTCAGTCTGCGCAGCAAACTTGACAAATGACGAGAATTCCAGTGTCGCGCGCCTGATCGCGTAGGCAGTCTGCGGAATTGCATCCGCCATGAAAATCGAATAACCATACAAACAGGGGGCTGTGCAAAAGAACTGCACAGCCCCCCACTTCTACTTACTTGCGCGCTTAACTGCCCGCGATTATCTCCCGCCGTTGGAAGCCGTTACTCCGCTTCCTTCTTCTCCGGCACCGCGCCCGCCTTCAGCATGACGTCGTACGTGCCGTCGTCGATGCCGAGCGGCAGCTCGATCCGCCCGTCGGTGCGGAAGACGCCGCCCTCCACGCTTCCGCTCAGGTAGACGCAGTCGCGGAAGAACTCGGCGACGTGCTCGTCTGCCGGGTGGTGATAGATCTCCGTCGGCTCGTCGTACTGGAGGATCTTTCCGTCCATCATGACGGCGGCCTTGTCCGCCATCGACATCGCCTCCTGGCGGTCGTGGGTGACCAGGATTGTCGTCATGCGGAACTTCTGGTGCAGCTCCTTTACGAGCGCGCGCATGCCCTCGCGCAGGTTCTCGTCGAGCGCGGAGAACGGCTCGTCGAGCAGGAGCACGTCCGGCCTGGCCGCGAGCGCACGTGCCAGCGCCACGCGCTGCTGCTGGCCGCCGGAGAGCTGGTGGATGCGGCGGTCGCCGAAGCCCTCAAGCTGCACGTCGCTCAGCAGTTTCTCCGCCTCACTGCGGCGCTGCTCCGCGCCCACCTTGCGGATCTTCAGCGGGTAGGCGACGTTTTCCGCTACGGACATGTTCGGGAACAGCCGCATGTCCTGGAAGACGATGACGACGTTCCGCTTATGCGGCGGCAGGTCGGTGATCTCCCTGCCGTTTAGCTGCACGGTTCCCTTTGACGCCGGGTAGATGCCGGCGATCGCCTTCAGCAGGGTACTCTTTCCGCAGCCGGACGGACCGAGAAGGGAAATAAAAGCACCTTCCTCGACCTGGAGGGAGATGTCCGGGAGAATCACGTTCTTCCCCAGCTTCACCTGCAGGTCTTCTATACTCAGTTTAATCATATTCGAATCCTTTCCCCTGTTCCTACTGCTGCATGCCGCGGTTCGCCCGCTTTACCGCCTTCTCGAAGACCGCGAAGACGATCAGCGCCGATCCGACGAACACGACGGAATACACGGACGACAGCGCACGGTCACCGCTCTGAATGTACGGGACGAGCACGAGCGCGATCGTCTTGACCTGCCCGCCGCCCGCCAGGAGCGTCGTGAAGTACTGGCTGTACGAGATGATGAACGACATGCTGAACGAGGACAGCAGTCCCGGGACCAGCTGCGGGAGTGTGACGTCCAGGAATGCCTTTGTCCCTGACGCCCCCAGCACCTGCGCCTGCTCCTCAAGCGCGTCGCCGACCGCGGCGGTCATATCGGTCATGATCGCGTACGCGTACGGCAGCCCGCAGACCAGGTGGACCAGCACGACGCCGGTCATCGTGTCGTTCAGCCCGGCCCGGATCAGCGTGACCTGGAAGCCCATCGCGAACACGGTCCCCGGCACGACCATCGGCAGAAACTCCGCGTACCGGATCAGCTGCCTGCCCGGAACCCGGTAAATCTCAGTCGCCCGAGCGGTCATCGTCGCGATCACGGTCGAGAGCAGCGCCACGATTGAGGCCAGCAGAATGCTGCTCCCGAGCAGCCCCGGAAGCGGCGACGTGCCGAAGATCAGCTCCTCGTACGTCCTGAGCGACCAGGTCGCCGGGAAAATGTGCGGCCACGGCCACTTCCCCGTGAACGACCAGAGCACGATCACGAGCGCCGGGACCAGGATGATCACCGCGGTCAGGACCAGCACCGCGCGGAGCAGTCTGTTTTTCTTTTTGTTCATGCACGGACTCCTCTCTTCTTCATCATCCGATGCATCAGCAGCGCGTAGGCCAGAGCCATCAGCGCGGACAGGATCAGCGTGATCCCGTTCATCGCCATCGCGTACGGGCGGTCGCGCAGGTCCGGCGCCTGGAACTCGATGTACGTCGCCACAGGGAACGCCTTAGGCAGGGTCGCACCGAGCAGCAGCGGCACCTCGTATCCGCCGAACGCGAAGATGAAGATGATCAGGAACGCCTGCGAGATCGCCGGCATGCTCATCGGCAGCGTGATGTCGAAGAAGCTCCTCAGCGGGCTCGCGCCCAGATTCTCCGCCGCCTCGCCAAGCGTCTCGCCGACGCTCTTCATCAGCGCCAGCGTGAAGTAGGCGACGAACGGCGCCTCCTTCCAGATATACGCGAGGATCGCGCCGGTGTAGCTCGTCCCGTAGAGAAAGTCCGGGAAGTTGCTGTAGTTATGCAGCAGGCCTGCCGCATACAGGATGCGCGGAATGATTCCATTCTGCGTCAGCAGCGCCACCGTGAACACCGCAACGACCGCGTGCGGCACCAGGATCGGCATCTGCACGATCGTCAGCATCCCGCCCGACGCCCGGCGGCAGCGGATCAGCGCCGCACAGACCAGCGTGCCCAGCACGGAGGCGAACACCGCGGAAAACACCGCGATCTTAAGACTGACAAGCAGAGACTGCACCAGGTCCGGCCTCTTCAAAACCTCTTTATAGTAATCCAACGTAAATGTCGTAAGCCCGAAGGCCTTGATATACCCCAGTCCCTGCACAATTACGTTAATGACCGCGGCGATAACCGCCGCGGTCACAAGCATAAATGGGATTAAAAGCAGAAACGGGATGACCCGTCTGTTTTTCATAATGAACTCACCAGCTCCTATTTACCGACAACCTGCTCAGACCAGATCTTTTCGATGATCGGAACCAGGTCAGCAGGCATCTCCGGAACGCGGTGGCTCAGGAGCGTCTTCTGGCTCAGTGTACCCGTTCCCATGTCGACACTGTCGAACGCCTTCTTCTGGGCGGCGCTCAGCTTGCTGTTGTCGACGACCGGAAGAGCCTTGTCCTGCTGATACTGCGTCAGCTGCATCTTAGGCGACAGGATCGCGTTGATCAGGACCTCCGCACCCGCCTTGTTCGGCGAATCGTATGCAATGGCCATGTAGCTGGTGTTGCCGATCGTGCCCTTGTCGAATACGAACGTCTGGTTCGTGCTGGTCAGCAGACCGTCCTCGATGCCCCTGGCAACTGCGTACGGATTATAGCTCATGTCGAGGACGAGCGTGCCGTCCTGATACATGGTGTCTACTGTCGTGCTGGATTCCGGGAATGTCTTGCCCTGCTTCCACAGGTATGGATTCAGCTTGCGGAGGTACTTGATCGCCGGCTGAATCGCCTTCTCGACCGTTGCCTTGTCCGCCTTCATGTTCTGGAACTTCTTATATCCGCCGCATGTCTCGTAGATGATGTTGCGGACGAACGCACTTCCGGTGAAGTCCGGCAGTGCAGGATAGGTGACCTTGCCCGGGTTCGCCTTGCAGTATGCCAGGAATTCCTTGGCATTCTTAGGCGTCTGCGGGGTGATTGCGCTGTCGTTGTAGAATACGAACTGTGCCTTCGCGTACGGCGCCTCGTATCCCTTGATCGGCTTGCAGAAGTCGTAGTTCGTCTCCTGGTCTTCCATGTCGATGTACTTCTTCATGTTCGGCAGTCTGCTCGTGAACGGTCCGTAGAGGAGCCCGTTGTCCTTAGCCGAGTAGAAGTTCTCGCCGTTGATCCAGATGACATCGATGCTCCCCTTCTTGGTGCCGCCTTCTTTGTCGCTGGACAGCTTGGCGAGGATGTCCTCGATGTCCATGCCGACGACCTTCAGCTTGATGTCGTACTTCTTCTTCACGTACGGCTTGACCGTCTTATTCAGCCATTCGTTTCTGTCGGTGTCTCCGCCCCAGCCGTAGAAGGTGACCGTAGTGCCCTTGGCCTCCTTCAGGACCTGATTCCAGCTCATGTCGGCCAGCTTGTCCTTGCTCTTGGAGCTCGAGCTGCTGCTTCCGCATCCGGTCAGTCCGAACGCCGCAGTCGTCAGTGCCAGCACGACCGCCAGCACCAATGCGATTTTCTTTTTCATAAACTACTCCTTTTTCATCTTAACTCATCAGACAAAATATAAACGCCGCTTCGCAGCGTTGTTAACATGTTACAAATCCTCAGCGGATATCCACTGCCGCCGAGAAGATCGTCCCGTACACGTGCCGCGTGTACGCTTCCAGATCCTCAATCTCCGGTAAATATACTTCCACCTCCGGGACGCTCGTTCCGTCTGTCCCAGTCGTTGCAGCCGTCCCGTCTGCTTCATCCGTCCCTTCCGAGATCAGCATCCCGGTCGACAGCGACTCCGGCGTCGGGGATATCCAGCATTTCTTCATGTTGAGCATCTCCGGGTGAATCGCCTGCACGGCTGCCATCACGTCCCAGCAGACGAACCCGCCGAGCCTGTAGTTTTCCCGGTAGTAGCGGAACCAGTACGCCAGTTCCCTGCGCAGGAACTCCGCGAGCTCGCCCGGATGGTCGCCCATCTCCTGAACGAACACCTCCTCATTGATCATGGAGCGGAGGGAGTTCTGTGCGGTCGCGATCCGGACGTCTCCGCCCAGCCTGCAGACGGAAACCGAAGCTTCCGGGTCGCAGGACAGGTTCAGCTCACTCATCGGCTGCCCTCCGACAAGCAGCGGCTCCGTGAGCCCTCCCATCAAAGAAAACATCCGAACATCGCGGAAAAACCCGGGTTTCCGCCGTTCCGCGCCGAGCAGATTGGTCATCGAGCCGGTCGCGATCACGACCAGTTCCCCGGAGCGGCGCTGCGCATGCTCCCGCAGGAACGCCGACGCCATCGATGCGGAAAGATCGGCGCCATGCCCCGATTCCGCTCCCCGCAGGACCGGGATGTCTTCCCTGCCCCATGCCTTCAGCAGCCGAACGGTGTTCTGGTACACGGTCTCCTGCGTGCTGTTTCCGTATGCGCAGGTCACGCCGAGCAGCCGAACCTCCGGGCATCCTAAAAGGTAGAGCAGCGCCATGCCGTCGTCGACATCGCAGCCGGGAACGCCCATCGTGTTATCGCAGTCCAGAATTACCGGAATCTTCCCCATCATTGTCCTCTCTATTTGACCAAGTCTAGTATATATATTAACAGAATACCCCAACATGATAGACCTAGTCAATGAAATCGGCGCTGTTTTTCTATTGATTATCCCAATAATTTTCACTATCTTCTGAACAGACAAACCATTTTTCATCAGAACAGGAAATAATTGCCTGGGTGCGTGATTTTTGTCGGGAAAAGAAGGCGGAAATGACATATAATGATAGATATATAAATATTAATGAAATTGAATGATGATAAACGGACGAGGCAGAAACATTTACGAAAAAGAGAGGGATGAGCATGAGACATATCATTTTTGACTGTGACAACACGATGGGGATCGAGGGGCGTCCGATGGACGACGGGCTCGCTCTGCTGTACCTGGCGGGCTGCCCGGACGAGGTGGATATCGTCGGCATCGGCTGCAACTTCGGCAACGGCACCGCGGAGGAGACGTTCCAGTGCACACGCGCGCTCCTGCACGAAACGGGGCTCACCAGCATTCCGATCTGCATCGGCAGCGAGAAGGGCGAAGATCCGATCAGCGACGCCTCCCGGATGATCGTCGACGCGGCAGATAAATACCCAGGTGAGCTGGAATACCTCGGCATCGGCTCCCTCGGAAACCTCTACGGCGCCTACCTGCTCGACCCGGACATCTTTAGCAAAATCCACCGCATCGTCCTGATGGGCGGCATCACGGAGCCCCTGTACATTCACGGCTCCACGCCCCTCCACGAGCTGAATTTCACGGTCAACTGCGAGGCGAGCTGCAGCGTCCTCACCCATGGACAAAATATCAGCATCATCACAGGAAACAACTGCCTGCCGGTATCCGAGCTCCCGAAGAACGAGTTTATGGATAAAATGTGCCTGGACGGCAATCCATCCGGCATGTTCATCGCGCAGAAGTGCGGCTACCGCTTCCACGACAAGGAGGTCATCTACGGCGCGGACAGCTCGTATTTCTGGGACGGCGTCGCCGCGGCCTACCTCCTTCACCCGGAGATGTTCGAGGACAACCCGACCCCGTGCTTCATCAACCCGGGCGCGATGCAGGCCGGCTTCCTGCACCCGACGGAGACCGACAGCGCGAACTGCGTCCTGAACCTCCCGCGCGCCAAAAACCGCCGCACGTTCCAGAACACGTTCTACGAGGCGTGGCTGCGCCTGGACATCCGCACCCCGGACATGAAGTTCGCCTGCAACGGCGTCTACCTCGACCGCCTGCTGCAGCCGTCGATCCTGATCGAGCTCAGCCGCGAGCCTGCACACGGCTTCCTTCTCATGCAGAAGCTGAAGGCCGACGGCCTGATCGACGACAGCCTCGACCCGGCCGGCTTCTACCGCCGCCTGAAGAAGCTCGAGCAGGACAACTGCCTGAGCTCCGTCATCGACCGCTCCTCCGGCAAGCCCAAGCGCGTCTTCTCGATCACCGACTTCGGCCGCCGCACCCTGCTCGCCTGGGAGCGCACTCTTAAGAGCTACGACCGCCACATCCACCTGATCCTGAGCGACATCGAGGCGCTGCAGAAGGAAGACAGCGAGGAAAGCGGGCAGCGCGAGACATCCGGCGAAACGGAATAGAATAACAAGCGCCATGCCGGCGCCGCCTGCATGGCCAATTACGAGAGCCCCTGCGCGGGGCTCTCGTCGGAATCGTCTATCGCAGATAGACGCTATACCAGCGAACGCAGGATATAGAGGCCGTCATGCATCGTGTTGACGAAGATGTTTCCTCTGTCGTCCACCACGCAGTCCTCAGTGGTTCCAAGCGGCGGATTCGCCATCTCGACATCGAAATAGAGTTCTTCCGGATTCGGAGGAATGAAATAGGCGATTTCCTTTGGAACGTACGGGTCAGAAACGTCGTAGACCCGGAGTCCTGCATGGAAGTAGCAGTCATAGATACGGTCCTTCCGGTTCTCGATCCACGGCTTGTTGGTCATCGGTTCGTGGATGTTATGCGGGCCGAACGGACCCGGTTTCTCCAGCCCGCAGTAGTTGAAGTTCTCGTACGGGAAATCCTCAGGAACTTCCGGATACGGGAATACGGAAATCATGACCGGATCCTCCGGATTTGAGACGTCGAACATCTCGATGCCGCACATGGACTGGATGCCGAAATGCTCCTGCAGCTCAGGGGTTACACACCAGAAGCGCTCGCCCTCCTGTAAGCCGACCGCATAATTGGTCCCGATAATCGGCATGAAGGTGTGACAAAGTGCACCGCCGAACTTTGTCGCAAACGGAGGAGTCATTCCCACCTCACCAAGCACCTGCGGAACCTGCGGGTTGGAAATATCCAGGATCTTGAAGCCTGCGCCGACACAGCTCAGGTAAGCCTTGTCTCCGAGCACGTACGGATAGTGCACATATCCCGGATAGGTATCGTATCCGTTCCATCCGTGAATTTCCTTCTCCTGCGCTGCCTTGGTCTGGTTTCCCAGGAACTGTCCCGGATTCCACCATCTGCCCGCCTCCACCGGATATGTCGGGTCAGAGATGTCCACGATCCGGTAGATGTACCCGATGAAGCCCGGCGCCGTTGCGGAAAGATGCATGTATTTTCCACCGTTGTAGCAGAAACGGTGCACGCCGGAACCCGGACTGCTGTCTCCGGTAGCCCAGAAGGACAGCTTCTTCGGATGCTCCGGGTCTTCCTTCAGGCTGTAGATAGTGACTCCGCCCGGCACCGGCGTGAAGTTCTCCGGCGCAGGGCCGTGCAGGAATTCCAGGCAGTTTCCGGTAGCCACGATCATCAGGTCCTCGCAGACCTGTACCTTCGGCGTGGACATGTAGGAGTACTTCTCCGGGTCATACACATCCATGTACTGCACCGTCTTCGGATTTCTTGGATCGGTCACATCGATGATCTCGATCCCCGTACCCTTGAAGCAGCCGCCGTACAGATAGTATTTTCCTTCCGCCGTCTTGTACAGCTGGGTCTGGAACAGGTAGTGCCGGTCACAGTCGTGGAAGCCGATCACCTCCATGTTCTTGATGTAGCCCTCATTCCCCGGGCTTTTTGCATAAAATTTATCTGACATTGTATTTCCCACTTTCCTGTATGATATAATTTCTAATATTGAGATTTTAATTATTTACCGAGAATGAAACGAAAGGATCCTACCTATGACGGATAAGCAGATCAATTGTTTTCTCATCGCCGCTAAGGAGCTGAACTTCACCAAAGCCGCCGAGCAGCTGTTCCTCACCCAGCCTGCCGTGAGCCGCTATATCGCCTCGCTGGAGAACGAGCTGGGCGTCGAACTGTTCTGCCGTTCCAGCAACAAGAAGCTTGCTTTGACCGAGAAAGGCAAGGTCTACTACAACATGTTCCTTCGCTTCTCCCTGGAGTTCAAGGATACGAATGCGCTGATGAAAACCGATTACCCGGTTCTGCATTTCGGTTACAATTCGGGCTGGAGCATTCCTAGCATTCTCCGCGACACCATCCTGGCATGTAAAAGGATCGAGCCTCAATTCAAACTGACCTTGGACTGCCTCCACCTGGAAGCACTGATCGAGTCGCTGAATGAGGAGACGCTGGACGCCATCCTCACCATCGAGAACAATATCGCCGGCGAATCCTGGATCAACTACGAGCGCGTCGCCTCCATCGGCCGAAAGATTCTGTACTCGGACTATCTGATTTCCCCGGAGCAGATTACCGGACCGGAGGACTTCGCCAACTACTACTTCCTCATCTCCGACGACAGGTACACGCAGCGAGTGGTCAGCCATATCGAGTCCTTCGGAAGCGCTTACGACTTTATCCCCAAGCTGAAAACCGTAGCCAACACGGACAGCGTGATCGCCAACGTGGCCAGCGGCCTGGGCATCGCATTCTACGATGAATGGGGCCAGGGTATTTCCGAACCGCACATGCATACATATGACATCAATAATTACCACCATATCTGTCTTGTCTGGAAGGCCATGTCTTCCCATCCGTCCATCCCGATTTTCCGGGATGCCCTGAAGGCAAGGCTGGGACAGTAAATTAAGGCCGGCGCTGCAGACGCGCCGGCCTTTGGTTTAACATCCCGCGCCCGATTGAATGAAACTGGTTATCAAACCGGTATTACCGCATCGTGATGTATCCGTGATACTGCGAATATGCATCCATGGTTGCCATGTCTCCGGTGAAGATCGAGGCAATGTTGAACTGCGGACGCAGGTACGGGAACTCATCAGACTCAGCCCATTCCGGCTTCCTGATCTTCTTTGCCGCACGATCGACGGCCTTCTTCCACTCCTCTTCACCTGCGAACCACATCTCCGCACAGCGGTCGAACTGTGCACTCGGCGCGCCGTAGTTGGCAGAGACCCTGCTGCTGACGAAGCGGTTCACATACGGACAGTTCTCGAAGTACGGAACCCATTCCTCATAGAACCACTTCTCTCCTTCTTCCTTGCTGACCCCTTCCGGATACTGCAGAAGGAACTGCCATCTGTAGTTCGGGCCGTCCTCTACGGTCCTGCCCGCACCCTTGAAATCGTCCTCCCAGTTCAGCGGAACGAACGCAAAGATGAACGGAGGGCAGTCGACGTTGCCGCCGGCTGTGCGTCCGGCGTCACCGCTCTCAAACTTCTGCTCCCCCATATCAATATCCGGGAGACAGCCCTGCCAGCGCAGCACATCCATCGGCATGAACTCCGACATGCTGCGGTTCTTCATCTCCGGCATGTGCTCATTGACCAGCCAGTAGTGCTCCGTCAGCTGCATCGCACGCGCGCCGAACTTCTCGCCGGTCGGCGGGGTCGGATACGACTGATAGAACGCGTACTTGGTGCAGTAAGGTCCGAAGTTGCTCATGCTGTCCGGAATGTGGTGGCGATACAGCCAGTCCATCAGCTTAGGGCGATACTCCTCCTTCGCTAGACCTACATAGATCAAACTTCTTGAAATCTGAAAATCATAAGCCATTTCTTACCTATCTCCATTTCTTATCAAATATAATAACTTTCCTTTATAACCGCAGGCTTCGGCCGCCCGCACCCCTGATCCGCCGCGGGTTTCGGCAGACAAAGTTCACAGTTCCCTATCTCTCCGGAACGGATCTGCCGATAAACTCCTTATACTTCTGCAGCTTCTCCTTATATGCCTCCGTCTTTCTGAATTCATGTGCTGCGCCGTTTTCTCTGTCGATATCCTGAGAGTGGATGAACTTGCCGGACATGGTGTCGTGTGCATGCTCCAGCTGTTCCTCCGGGAATACGAACTTGTATTTACCATCCGCAATTTCCATTTTTCCGCGAATACCGCACTGGCAGCACTCTACGACGCCGTCGCTGTGGAAGAAGAACTCGCGGCAGTGGCAGTGCGGGCACAGTCCCGGCTCGCCCTTGTACTCTGCGTGCGGGATGTCCGCAGCGGCCTCGGCAATGTTTACGCCGATTTCATGCGCTCTGGCGACCTTGCTGTCATCGGAAAGGATTCCCAGGGACCACTGGAATACCTCGTTATCGATGATCGTCCACATCGGCGTCATCGCCTGGATGCCGCAGTCGCACTGCGTGCGGGTGTGCCAGTCAGAGCCGCCGATGCTCATGTAGGAGATCACCTTGTCCTGAAGCCATCTTGGGTCCGGTGCCTGCGCGCCGGTCTTCTTTGCGATTTCCGTTGCCGCGGTCAGCATGCCTCTGTCTGCGCTCGGTCCGAAGCGGTCCATGACGGTGTGGAAGATACCCGGAGTTCCTTTCTCAAAGATAGGAACGGCAAAGACAATCCCATCTGCATCCAGCATCTTCTCCATCAGCCACTCGAAGTCATCCTTCAGCGAACATACCTTTCTGCCGGTGCTGAATATCGCGTTGACGCATGCCGTGCATCCGGTGCAGTGCTGAATATTTAAATCGAACAGGTTGATAAATTCAACCTCTGCGCCCCTCTCCTTCGCGCCCATCAGAGCTTCTTTACACATGCAGTCGTTGCTGCCGTTCTTAGTCCCGGCGGAAATGCCTAAAATCTTCATACTTACAACCTCCTCAGTCTACTCAAGTATCTCTCTGATAAAACTTTATCAGTTTCCGGGAGACTTTTGAAATGCCAATCCCACGCGTTTTCGATAACATTTTTATTATCATATTCACGGCGCGATGTTCTCCGCACTAAAAAAGAGGCCGTGAAACGCATTCGTTTCACAGCCCCCATCTCTTCATTTCCATAATGCTTATAACGCTGCAGTCCGGCGAGTTCTGCCATAGATGCGAATGCTCCCCCGCAGCTTAGTACGCCAGGACCTCGCACCCGTCCTCGGTGACGACGACCTGGACCTCCCACTGCGCGGACATGCTGCCGTCGCGCGTGTAGACCGTCCAGCCGTTCTTCTTGTCGACCTCGATCTCCGGTCCGCCGAGGTTGACCATCGGCTCGATCGTGAAGCACATGCCCGGGACCAGGAGCATCTCCTCTCCCGGCTTGCTGACGTAGCTGACGAAAGGTTCCTCGTGGAACTCGCATCCGCAGCCGTGGCCGCCGAACTCCCAGACGACGCTGCAACCGTTCTCGCGCGCGTGGCGGTGAATCACGTCACCCATGTCGCCGAGCGTCTGCCATGGCTTGACCGCCTTGACGCCCAGGTCCACGCATTCCTTGGCGACGCGGACGAGCTTCTGATTCTCCTCCGAGACGTCACCGATCATGAACATGCGGGAGGAATCGGAGAAATATCCCTTGTAGATCGTCGACATGTCGACGTTGACGATGTCGCCGTCCTTCAGGATGATGTCCTCCGACGGAATTCCGTGGCAGACCTCGTTGTTGATGGAGGTGCACACGCTCTTCGGATATCCCTCGTAGTTCAGGTCTGCAGGGATCGCGCCCGCCTTCGTTACAACGTCGTAGACGAGGTCATCGATCTCGATCGTCGGCATGCCGACGTGAATCTTCTCCGCGACCGCGTCCAGGGCTGCGATGTTGATCTTAGCGCTCTCCCGGATGCCCTCGATCTGCTCCGGTGTCTTGATGATGGACCGCGGCGGTACCTCGTAGCCGCGCTCCTCGAATTCGTCGATCTTTAAATCCATCTCCATGTGGCACTTCTTATACTTCTTGCCGCTTCCGCACCAGCACAGATCGTTTCTTCCCATCTTCGGGTTGGTATATTCCATATCTTATTGAGCCTTCTTTCTCATAATTACTTCGGGTCAAATATCATATATTGTACCATGGAAAGCCCTGATTTTCCATAGCACGCCCGCTTCTGTCCCTAAGACAAAAACCAAACCGGAGAAGGAGACGACCCCCTTCCCCGGACCATGTCTGATGGGAAGCCGCAGTCCGCGCGGCGGTCAGTCGCTCTGCCCGTTGCCGCCTTCCAGCGAGTTTCCGGCGTTCGACGCGATGATCATCGGCAGCCCCTTATGCTTCACCAGCGTTCCGTCGTGCGTGAAGAAGAACGCCGCGCCGCAGAGCACGCCTACGCAGATGACCATGACGAACATGAACATGCGGATGCGCAGCTTCTTGGCCGACCTGGCGGCCTCGTACTCGTACAGCGGCACCCCGTCGTTATGCGTCCTGGAATACGCAGCGACCGCGGTCGCGTTCCTCCTGAACCTCTTCAGCGCGGCCGGATCCCTGGAGATCTTCCACCAGATCCGGTCCTCGCCGTCCTCGGCCCCGTCCGAATGCCAGACCGGGATCTTCCCGCAGTAATAGCGCAGCGGAGGCGTGTCGATGGAAACCATCCTGACCCGTCCGCCGACCCAGATGTCGGTGTCCTTCTTCTTTACACCGCATACGCGGATCTCGTTTCCCTGCTCAGACGTGCAGAAGTAGTGCAGCGTCTTCCAGTTCCTCAGGTATCTCAGCTTATTCGGTTTTTGATCGCGGCCAGTCGTTTGGTTACTCATCGTTTCGCCTCCTTTCCGCAGAATGACATTATCTCTATTATACTGTTCTATTATACGGTCCCGCATTATTCATTACCATAATAATGCGCCCTGATCTGTGACGTTTCTCGTCTGCCCGCAGCCTGCTCAGGCCGCGTCTGTAACCGCTCACTGGACAGATCAGGCTGATCCGGGAAGTTCTTAGTAATTTAGGAATGGTGCAGCTTCTTGACCGCGTTCATGTTCTGGCCGGCGCGGTTGATGCAGGTCTGGAGAGATGCCTTCTCACCGGCATTCAGCACGTACTGCCCGAGGCTGACCTGCAGGCGGAACGGGTAGCCGTTGTCTTTGGCCGCGCGGTTGACCGCGTCGATCAGCTTCTCGTCTAGCCCGTCCGCGACGATCTCGCCGAGCAGGAGGAACTCGTCGCTGCCGTAGCGCATCGCGAAGCAGCCCTCCTCGCTGCCGATCGCGTTGATGCTGTCCGCCATCATGCGCAGCGCCGTGTCGCCCATCTCGTAGCCGTAGACCGCGTTGATCTCCTTCATGTTGTCGATGTCCAGGAAGCAGATGCGCACCGCTTTATCCTCGCCGCTGAGGCGCTCGAACAGCGGGACGCCGTAGCGTTCCAGGCCGATCCGGTTGTACAGGCCCGTCAGCGGGTCCTTCACGTAGAGGTTGTGCAGGCGGTGATTCAGCTGCTTCAGAAGGTGCGTCCTCCGGATGTTCTCCATCGCGTTCTCCATCAGCATCAGCGTCGTCTGCAGGAAGTTGAACTCGATGGAAGGCGAGCGGCCGTCCAGAGCCACGTATCCCACGTGAATCCGGTCGTTGTGCAGCGGGCAGAAGATCATCAGCCGATTCTCTGTCGGGATCGCCTCCGGGAGCATGTCCTTTGCCGCAAACTCGCAGTAGACGTGCGTGCCCTCGTTCTTCACGAGCGACCCCGCATCCGCACCGCTGACCGCCATGAGCTCCGCCTGCTCCGAGTACTCCCCGCCGAGCCGAGCCCGCTCGTACTGGCGCAGGTATTCAGCATTCAGGACCAGATACACGTTGCGCGCACCCAGCACCGGCGCGAACTTCTCGAACGTGTCCATGAAGTCGCTGAGGTTGTCCGCACCAAGCACCGCGCGGTCCATCGCCGACTGGCTGCGGTAGAACTTCTGCATGTACGTCTCCTGCTTGTGGTAATCCCTCTTCAGGCGCTGGATATCATCCGCGTCGTTCGGGCAGCCGCAGGAAGCGCTGTTTTTCAGGCGGTACGGGCTGTAGATGCAGTCGCTCCCGCCGCCGTTGCCTCCCTCGATCCGTTCCTTCAGCACGGAAAGCGCCGTGTACGTGATTCCCGGGTAGTCGCGCTCGATCGTGCAGAGCCTTGGGTCGTGGAACGCCCCGATTGTGAGGTTGTCGAACCCCGTCACGATGATGTCCTCCGGCACGCGCACGCCGCCCTCCTTCATCCGGTCGCAGAACCCGACTGCCATCTCGTCGTTGCTCAGAATCGCCGCATCCGGCAGCCTGGAGACGTCGTAGCCGTTTTCCAGCAGGAGATCCTCGGCGGTGTCGTAACCGCACTGCCTCGACCAGTTGCCCTCGACGATCCTGTAGCTGGCAGAACCGATCCCGTTCTCCCTGCAGGCCGCCAGGAATCCCTGCTCCCTCGACTGCGCCTCCGCGCTGCGCATCAGGCCCGTGACGAACAGGAGCTTCCTCGCCCCATGCGCCCGGATGACGTGCTCCGTGACCTCCTTCTCAGCCTCGAAGTTGTCCGTCCCGACAAAGGTCACCCCCTGCAGCTGATAATTGATCGACACTGCCGGAAGCCCGAATCCCATCACGTGATCCGCGAACTTCTGCCGCATCTCCCCCGGCCAGGACTGATTCCCCTCCAGGATCACCCCGTCGTAACGCGTCAGATCCGGCAGATAGAAGAACTCGTCCGACGCCTCCTGCGGCTCATCACTTCCGTAAACACCAAACTCATCGAACACAGAAATATCCACGTCCGGATTCATCTCCAGAAACTGCTCCATCCCTTCCAGGAAACGATTGACCAGCTGGTAGTTCCAGTCCGAGGTAAAAAAAGCAATCTTCTTCCGCATATCATTCATCCCTTCCTATATATACTCTCCCCTCCCTTATCCCTATATTACCATATTTTTCCCTGTTTACTACTTGAATATTCTTTCCATTTCAGACAAAGTTCACGCCCGCAGGAATATCTTCTTCAATTCCAACACTGATGCACATCCTTCCCTGCCGCCCACCGTTCCAGGCCCTCGCGGGCCACGCAAAAACGCCGTCCGAGACAGGCACAGCCCCGCGCTGCGCCCGTCCCGGACGGAATTGAAAATCCATATATATCTGTATTTCAGCGAAACCGGCGCCAGGTGCAGAAGAATGAGCGCCAGTTTCTATCATCAGCTAAATTAACCGACCAGGAAGATTATTATTAATATTCCCTACTTATCATCACACCATCGCACAGCAGTCCATTTCATTGCCGTTCCGGTGCCGCCTTTGTCCCTTATACGTTATGGCTGTACTCGTAAGGCAGAACCTTGATCTGGTTGTAGCTCGGGCAGTCACGAACCCACTCCAGGGATTCCTTGACGATAGCCGTCTGCATCTCGACGTTGTTCGGCTCACCTGCGTTGGATCCGATTGGAACGTGCGGTGCAGTGATTCTCGGAGCACCCTGCTGACGAGCGATCGGAGGAAGCGCAGCGATGACGCAGCAGCTCATTCCAGCCTCTTCACAGCATCTGGTTACGATTGTAGCCGAACGGTGGCAGGTTCCGCAGCCTCCTGTGCAGAGAACGACATCGACGCCCTGCTCCTTCAGCTTTCTTGCGATTTCCGGACCTGTCTCGTTCTTGAACTTCTCGACGTTTCCGCCGCCGCCCATGAATGTGTATGTCTCCTCAGGCAGGGATCCGATGAAGCCGGCGTCTACCAGCTCATGCAGTCTGTCGATCGGGAACATCGCGTTGACGTCCTTGTTGATGTCAGAGTTGTCGAATCCGCCGTGCGTTACCATCAGCTGATCGGACGGTGTGTCGAACGGGATGACTCTGTAGGAGAAGTCTCCGGATGTGTTGAACGGAGTCTGGTCCTTCTTATGGATTCCGCCTGCTGTGATGAATGCGACCTTGCACTCGCTCAGCGGCTTCTTCAGTTCATTGAACACCGGTGCCGGTGTAACAGGCACAAAGATTTCAGAAGTCATGCCTTCTACAGTTGTAAGTTTCATCTATTTTTCCTCCTTATCGGTCTTGCTTTTCTCTCAAAATGCCCGCTGTCCCTAGATGGACTCCGGCGGAATATCTTTCTTCCCGACGACGTTCATGCAGCTGAAGTAGAATTCGCAGTTCTGTCCCTCTTCCAGAGCGTCGTTGGTAAACAGCCATCTGCGCGGCACTGCAACTGTTCCTAAATTATTCATCATCTCGATTTTTGCTGCCGTGTCGTTGACTTCGATCAATTTTCCGCCGATCAGGCAGGGGGTCAGGTCAAGTGCGGGATCCAGGGAGGACGCATCGTAGTCGTACGGATGCGTGTTTACCTGGATGTAGCTGAAGTAGAAGTCCAGATCGTGTCCCGGCTCCAGTTCGATATCATCCCTGATCAGCCATCTCGGTACCTCGATTACGCCGAGGCGCCCGTGAAGGTGGATCTTGATTCTCTCTCCGGAGGTATCCTTGACCAGACCGCCCATCATGACCGGATTTATCGTGTAATCCGCCATTAGTGCAGTGTTCCGTTATCGAGCAGTACAGTCTCCGGCAGTCCCAGGAGCTTGTTGTTCTCGTTGATGACGTCGTTGTTCCACTTCTTCGGTGCCGGGTTGATCTTTACGCCTGCCATCTTATTCTTCAGCATCTGGATCGCACGAGCAGCAACCTCAGGGGTTACGCAGGAGCATCCAGCTACGTCGTTCTCGAATCCGCCGGCATCCATGTTCTCTTCAACCATGGCATCCGCATACTTGTTTCCGACAACCAGCTGTCCCTGGTAAGCGCAGAAGGAAACTCCTACAACCGGAATTCCACGGGATCCAGCCTGTCCGATGTGCTGAATGAAGTCGATGTGGTTGTTTCCGAAACCTTCTGTCGTGATGATGCATCCGTCGATGTCCAGTGTCTCGAGGAGGTATCCGAGTCTCTCGGAAACCCACATCTTCTCGTCGTTGACCTGTGGGGAACCTACGCAGACTACGCCGATCAGATCGAGCTCTTCATCAGCTGCGAGTCCCTCGACCAGCGGCTCACGGATGTAGTGACGGGTCATTTCCTTAGTTGCAGGTCCGATGCAGGTCAGTGCGTGGATGGATCCGTCTCTTACCTGGTTCGGTGTCAGCATGATTGGAACGTTTCCGCAGTCAACGTTCTTCTGTCCGCCCTGTACGCCGCATGGCTCTGTCGGGCAGAGTACGTTGTCGTGCATAGCTCCCTGGCCCATGATCTCCTTAACCAGGACGACTCTCGGGTTTCCTTCGCGGCGGACGTCCTCGCAGACCTCTTCACGAACGACCTCTCCGTCGTACTTCTTCAGCTCGTCTCTTACAGCCTGGATAACGTAGTCCTGGCACTTGTGAGCTGCGAACGGGCCCGGGCGGGTCATTCCTGTCAGGCGCTTAACTGTCGTGTTGCAGCGGATGATGATGTCGTTCTCATCAGCGCAGCCAGGGTGGCCGAAGTACATCTTCTCGTCGAGGTATCCTTCAGAGGAACCGAACTCGTGAACCTGTGTGCCGTCCTCGTCTGTACCGGTCAGCATGAAGACTACTCCGTCAGCAACCTTCGTAACTCCGGAACCGAGGTGCTCGCCCTCAACCTTCGTCGCGATTGGAACAACGTCCATGATCGTGTTCGTGTACTGATGACGCTCGTCCGGATGGATAACGTCGAGTTCCATCTTTACGCACAGCTCATCTTCCTTCAGAGCCTTCTCGATGATGTTCTTATCGATCGTGATCTTTCCGTCCTTGATGGATGTCTCCGTTCCGATCTCAGCGTCCGTGATCTTGATGTGCTTCTTGATCAGTGTACGCATTACGTGCTTCTGTCCGCTCGGTGCTGCTGTCTCAGCTGCTGCGGCAGCGCCTGCGATGACCGGAATGTCGAACTTCAGGTTCTCGATCTTCTCAGCCTTTCCAATCTCAATGTGAATGGAACCGTCGCTCTTTACGCTCTGGCTGACAACCGGTGCGAATGTCTCAACCGGTGCCTCTGCCTTCGGAGCCGGGCCCTCTACCGGGTTAACCTTGTTCAGAAGATCCTTTGTCAGCGGAGTCAGCGCCTCCGTATCCTGCATCAGTGTGCAGCCGACGACCTGCTCGATCGTCAGACCCTCGCTGCTCAGCTCGAGCAGTCCGGATTCGATCATATCGTCAAAGATTGCCGGATCCTCGAGGTCCTCAGGTCCGATAACCTTACCCTTCTCTTTCCTGCAGCAGATGACTGCAGGATCTTTCAAATGCTGGAGCATCGTTTCCTTATTGATTGACATAAGTTTCCTCCTAAATTTTCTCGATTATTTACCTATCTAATCGTTGTTTACTAATTTAGTCGTAAAGCCTGCCGGCGGCTTCAGAACAGATTCACCGGTGTTACGTGCACAGCCACTCCCATGAGATCGATTGGCCTTTTCGATCAATGTGCGCGCAATTCATAATCTTTTCTATATTTACTCGCCGTGTTGCTTTATCTCACTGCCTAAACTATAATGTCTGAGATGGTATTTGTATAGCGACAAATAGTATTGATAGAATTGAATTAAATTCATACCTGTCTATAGTTAAGCCGTTAATCGTTAGAATTTAGACAAAGTTAGAACGGAGCAAGCGGACCAGATGGATATTAAAAAATGCAAAATATTCGTATTGACGACGCAGACGGAGAACATTTCCAAGACTGCCGACCTGACGGGCTACACCCAATCTGCGATCAGCCACATGCTGAAATCGATGGAGAAGGAGACAGGGATCGACCTGTTCGTCCGCGACCGGTACGGCGTCCACCCGACGCCCGTGGCGCGCGAGCTGCTCCCGCATATCAACGCTTTACTGAATGAGAACGAGAAGGTCGAACAGTTCATCTACGACCTGCACGGCATGGAAGTCGGCACGCTGACGATCGGCACCTTCCCGAGCATCGCCCTGTACGTCCTCCCGGATATCTTGAAGGACTTCGCCCGCTCACACCCTTCGATCACGATCGACATCAAGGAAGGCGGCAGCGATGACCTGGAGAGGTGGACCGTGAATAATGAAGTCGACTTTTGTCTCTACAGCCAGAATCAAAACAGCCCGCTGCACTTCTACCCTCTGACGGACGATCCGATCGTGGCGATCCTGCCCCCGGATTTTCCGCTGCTGCAGGGCCAGACCTCCGTGCCGATCGACGTCTTCGACCGCCGTCCCTTCATCATCTCGCAGGCCGGCATCGAGTACGACGTCCACCGTGCGATCCAGAAGGCGGACATCACTCCTAACATCCGCTTCTCTTCCAAGGACGACCAGACCATCATCGCGATGGTCGAACGCGGCCTGGGCGCCGCGCTCCTGCCGAAGCTTTCCACGACGGACACCCCTGCAGACGTTCAGGTTCTGCCCCTGGACCCTCCGCACAAGCGGACCCTGGGCGTCGGAATCAAGAACACTAAGAACGCCGCTCCCCTCGTTAAACTGTTTATACGTTTCATCCTGAACCACTTCCAGACGGACTGTGCGGACCCGTTCGCGCAGGGCTAAGAGCCTTCACCCGAGCTGACCAGGGTTCAGATGAAGAAAGGAGCACAAGCATGGGACTTGGACCTAGCATCAAGATGACTACGCTTCATCATTACAACTGCCCGGTAACGCGGCAGCTGCTCGCTGATCCGGACGTCGACTTTGCCGGCGTACTGCTGGACGGCGTGTCGGAGAACTTCACGGAAAAGGTCCGCACCGCGGAGCTTACCGGCCGGATGGCGGCGGATATGCACGCCGACGGCGCCGTCGTCGCGATCGACGGCTGGGGCAACCACCACATCGACTTCACCGAGGTCATCCGCGCGCTCGGGGAGAACGGCATCCTCTCCGTAGGCGCAAGCTATATCGGCCTGCAGGGCCGGCTCGTCTGCACCAACCCATACGTCAACACGATCGTCGACTTCAACAAGGAGGCGTCCGGCTACGAGACCTGCTGCGTGGGTGAGAACAACCTCACCGAGGACGACGCCTACAAGGCGGTCGGTATCCTCAAGCACCAGGTCGACCGCTCTTTCCGCCGCACACAGGCAGCAGGCGTCGATCCGAGGTTCGCCGCAGCCGGTGAGCTCATGCGGATCGAGCTTCCGGTAAAGCGCGTGACCTTCGGGGAGAAGACGGAACTCCGCCCGGACGGGACACTCGTCCTGCGGGAGGATATCGGCCAGTCTCTGATCCAGGACGAGACGAGGATCCGGGAGCTCCACGTCGACGTCATCCCGCCGGATAAGCACGACATCTTCGTAAATTCCAACCTCGACATCGAGCCGATCGCGGTCAAGGAGAACGGAACGCTCGGCAGCGGGACGACACTCGAGCTGAAGGGCATCCGCGCGATGCTGAACGGCGTCGAGGACGGCAGCGGATTCCAGCCGGCGAACATCGGCTCATCAGAAGGGATCCTCTCGGATCGGGTATATTTTGACCGGGCGGGAACGCCGTCATCGTCCGACCTGATCCTGCACCTCGACTTCCTGTTCGAGGACGGCCAGGGCAGGACGGCGGAGGGAATCGAAGCCGCACACCTCGTCTCCGACACGATCCTCCAGGAGATCCGCGAGGCCATGCTTAAGAGATACCATGATGCGGAGAAGGCGCCTTTCGCCGCGCACACCTTCCGCTGCGAGCCTCATCCCGGCAAAAAACGACTGATTCTTGTGAAAATTTCTTCCGGTCTCGGGAATATGTACGACACGGTCGTCTTCCCTGACCAGCCGGGCGGAATCCTCGTCGCGCAGCAGATGCGCCTGCGAAACAACGACCCGGTCTTCCTCACTCCGACGCAGGTCCTGGACGGCGCGATCCACACGCTGATCTGATTGCTGAGCTATTGCGGCGCGGCGGTCAGAAGGCGGAAAGAACCTGACGCGGCGCCCGGAATCCTGTAAACGGAACACCCGCAGAGCGCCGGGAAGCAATTCGTCATATCATTGCTGTGGGAGCGCTTTTATCGCCGCGTCCATCAGCTTACAGACTTGGAGCCGTGAAAAAAATGCTCGTTCATTTTTTCGCGGCCTCTTTTTCAGTTTCAGTGAACGGGTGACGGCAGCGAAATGAAACGATGGCAAGTCGGCCATTTCGCAACGCTTGCCCGCCGCATCCCGCACCGCGACAAAATGATCTAACAGCGGCGGGTCCCGGTATACAGTACACATAGATTTAATCTATCGAAATACCCTCAGAAGGACGTTATTGACTTTCGTTTTTCAGTAAGAGGTTAAATCTTGAAGTTTGGTGGAACGGCTTTTCCGAATTTCTGCAATGCCTATTTTCCTGCGTCTTGGTGGAACTTTTTCACCGCCAAAAAGCGGGTGAAGTAGTCTGACAAATCAAAATGGTCCTGATGCTGCATGAAAATGATCCGTGAGCGATCCTGATGTGATCTTGATATCCCCTGTAAGTGTCCGTAGAGGCAAATATGCGATCAAGTTAAATGTATATTTGCACAAAATGTCAAAAATAAAGTCGTCGTTGGATTGCTGCGGACGACATTTTGCCTGAAAAGACCGCGAAAAGCAGATGAATTCCTTGGAGAATAACAAATTATAGTGATGGCAAATATATACGATCGAACAGCTCTCGGAACATGTTATGTAAGTGCACCCGTTTTTCGCTATTATGGAATCTCGCAAATCGCGTTCCACCAAACCGAAGAATTCGCGACACTGCAGAAAGGAATACAATATACACGAATAATTAATTTCCCAAGTATGAAGCTCCCCCGAAATTGCCGCGGCTGCAGCTTACAGACCTGGAAAGGCCGGGAGGAAATGCATGTGCGCTCCCTCCCGGCCTTTTCCATTTTCAGTCGAATTCAATCGGAACTCCGATTTCCGGATTTCTTTTCATCTGTCCAGTGTCCAGGCATCGACTGTCGTATATACGATCAATTACGATCAATTTCCCGCCCGTTATCCGCTAGATACTCGTGATCTGCGTCTGCATCAGCCCTCCGACGGTATCCGCGAACCGGTCGTACGAACGGATACGGACAAAGTCGCGGTTGTACATGCGGCGGACGCCCGGCAGGTCCTCGTCGGCGCCGTAGAAGATGCCGAGCACGTTTATGCCCGCCATTCTCGCTGCGTGGACCTCGGCGGCCGTGTCCTCCACGGCGTTGTCCCCGGCGTAGTCCCGGAGCTGTCCCGCGTCGCTCTGCATCTTGATCATGTCGTTCGGCTTGGCGTCGGACAGGATGATCAGGATCCGGTGGTCGGCGTGATTCTTCTTGATCAGGCCCGTCGCCAGGCGGATGGCCAGGCCGTCGCGGTTCGCGCCGGTCGTGTAGAACCGGAAGATGTTCCGGTTGGCCTCACGCGGTTCGTTGTAGCGGCGGTAGACGTTCATGATCGTATAGCCGTTCATCGCGCAGTACCCGAGCACGCGGACCGGGATGCCGCAGCGGGTCAGGCTCTCAGCGATGATGTACGCCTGCGCGGAGACCATCTCCGTGCGGTGCACCTGAGACGTCGACGTGTCCAGCAGGATGTCGACGCTGATGTTGCCGTTGTCGCCCTTGATCTCCTTCTTGAAGACGGTGTCGTCGTCCAGGTACAGGCCCCTCCAGATTCGGTTGGCCTGCAGGATTCCCGTCGGCGAGTTGACCGTCTGCGTCTCCATGTGCATGAGGACGGAGTTTCTGATCCGGCTCGTCAGGCGGTCGATCGTGACGCGGTGCTTCTGCTCCTGCTCGTGGAACGCGGCGAGGTTGACCTTGCGCTGCTCCACGGCCTGGGCGAGCTGCTTTCCGGCGAATCCCTTGTTCAGCATGTCCTGGTCGTAGTCGCCGCTTGTGATGTAGAGATGGACGTCACGGTGGTTGCCCGTGCAGTAGTCCTTCTCCATCTGCTTCATGTCCTGCTCCTTCATGAGCGGTTTTCCGAAGTAGTTCGTGATGTATTCCTTCAGTCCCTCGTCCGTCTGCGCGGTGTACTTGGAGAAGGATACCTTAACGTGGCTCTGGTCCACGATCGAGCCGCCGTATTCCGACTGGTGCTCGCCGAATCCAAACGCCATCTTACGCATCGGACCCATGTCCGCCCTGGCCTTCCTGGCCCTGTAGAACAGGAACGGGTGCATGACCGGGTTGATCTCGAACCTCTTGCGCTTCTCTCCCGGAGCCGGGCGGTGATACGTGAAGAACTTCGACAGCGTTTCCGCCAGGTGATCGATCGCCTGCTCCGTGGTCAGGTCGCCGCTGATCTCCAGGGCGTCCAGGAGCTTTCTGTCGACCAGGTCTGGAAGACCGCTGTCCTCGCCCATGGTATGGCGCAGATGGCCCTCCAGGATCCAGTCCGGACGGCTCGCGTTAATCGACGCGTAGAGATGCGGAAGTGTCTTCTTAGCGTATTCCTTCCTCAGGTACGGGAAGACCGGTCGCTCGTCCTTCTCCTTCTCGTAGGCGCCGTTCTCGAACATGATCCAGAACAGGTTCTCGTACATGCCCTGGTCGACCAGCCCGTTGAACGTCTTGTAGAAATCGTAGAGCTTATCCCAGTCGTAGTGCTTCCAGATCGCGCCGATGATGCAGTTCCAATACAGATCCGCGCGGCCATCGTCGTCGTACACGCGAAAACCCGGATCTGCGCTGTAATCCTGCGCCGCATTCCAGATTAAGTTCAGTGCGCGCTTTTTCTCAAAATCTGTGACTTGCATATCTGCCTCTAATCCCTAACCCTTAGTTCGTAAAAATCTTGTCTCTGGTGAGGTCTCCCGGCAGGCGGACAGAAACCATGTCGTCGACCAGCTGACGCTCGTAGTCGTCGAAGCACTTGTTGACCATGCCGAGCTCGAGCGCGCGAACCGGGTCCAGGCCCCTGTCCATCATGTGAATCGACGCGAGCAGGCCTCTCAGGTCGAGCGCCTTGGTAGAGATCTCTCCGCTCTCGCACTTCTTCCTGATCTCCATGAACAGGTCGGCGAACTGCTCGTTGTACGTATCCCTCAGATGCGGGAACTTGTCGCTGATCAGCTTCTTCAGCCCGTCCTTGGTGATGAACGGCATGTGGATGACGACGAACCTGGATGCCAGCGCCTCGTTGACCTCTCTCGTTCCCGCGTAGCCGTAATTCATGGTGCCGATGAATCTCGTGGATTCCTGCAGCTTGATCTTGTCGTATCCCGGGACATCGATAAATCTACGGAAGTCAAGCGTCGCGTGCAGAACAGCCAGCGACTCGTTCTTGGCCATGTTGATCTCGTCCAGGACGCCGAATCCGCCGCTCTCCGCGACCTGATAGATCGGGCCCTTGCGCAGGATGACCTTGCCGTTCTCGAACGTATCCGTGCCGATCAGGGACGCGGAATCCGTGTTGATATAGAAGGAAACGTCCCACTCCGGACGGTGGAACACGTTGGAAAGACCCTGTGCCAGGACGTTCTTTCCCGTCGCCTTAGGCCCGTCGAGCAGGATGTTCTCCCCCGCCAGGATCGCCGTGATCGCCTCTTCCCAGACTTCCTTTCCGTAATAGTTGTACTGCGGAACCGGAACACGGTCCTCCAGACTCTCGTCCAGCTTGTAAAAATCCCTGAAATACTTGATATCCTCGATGATGCGGTCGCTGATTCCCTCTTCTTTCAGGAAATCCAGCATCTGATTGTTTTCCATCTCTCGTCCCCCTTATCGAACGCTCCTGTCCCCCGGCGGCCCTTTCCGTCCGGTCGGCGCAGTGCGCATGCATGTGCGTCAGGCGTCGTGCCTGCCCGCAGTAAACAGTTCTAATACCTATGCCCATTTCCGGCAAAGTTTACACGGCAGAAACACGTCCCTCCTGCTGTTTATTTTTTGCCCCGGCACACAGACAAAGTTCGCGCGGCAGATGGGTTAACTGCCCTGCCGTTCCGACTTTGTCCCCTAAAAAAATGAGGCCGCTGCAGGTGCAGCGGCCTCTCATGTAATCCTTATTCAGTTTCCATGCTGTTGTACGCCTGCAAGACTTATCTTAGTTCAAAGACTTATCCATTGCAACACGCTTGTTTCCTGTGTGGATAGAAACAGCGATCAGTACGACTGCAACGATGAAGGAGATGATGTAGGAGACGTTCCACGGCAGATGGAATCCGATCTGCGCGTTGCAGATGTAGGATACACATACTACAGAGTAGAATGCCAGTGGGATCATCGGCATCCAGATGAACTTCTTCTTCTTGTTCATGATCATCCAGATCATGATCGCGCACAGTGCGAACAGTGCCATCGTCTGGTTGGACCATGCGAAGTATCTCCACAGAGTTGCGAATCCGTTCGGGTCGAACTTGGACCAGATCAGGATCAGCATGGTCAGTGCGTAGATAGGAATTGCGAGTGCAAAACGCTTAGCGTTGTTATCCTGCTTGATGTGGAAGGAATCCGCAACCATCAGACGCAGCGCACGCAGTGCGGTGTCTCCGGATGTGATCGGCAGTACGATAACTCCGAGCAGTGCGATGCTTCCTCCGACCTTGCCCAAGCAGTATTTACATACAACACCTACAACGGACGTAGCAGAGATAACGGTCATCTTTCCGTCAATGTTCTGGAAGTAGCTCATAACACCAGTGGAAGGATCCATCTGGAAGTTGATTCCGCCGTTAGCAGCTGTGATCTGAATCATAGCCATTGTTCCGGCAGCCCAGCACATAGCGATGAAGCCCTCGGCCATCATCATGTTGTAGAATGTCCAGTGACCTTCATGCTCAGTCTTGATCGTTCTGGAAATCAGCGCGGTCTGTGTGGAATGGAATCCGGACAGAATTCCGCAGGCAACCGTTACGAAGAAGATTGGAACGAAGTGTCCTGCATGGAAGTAATCACCGTAAGCGAACTGAGGTGTGTTCCAAGCATCCCAGATATTTACCAGCGGCAGATCCTTGAAGATCAGCGAGAAGAAAATACCTACAGCGGAGAAGACCAGGATGCATCCGAAAATCGGGTATACACGACCGATGATCTTATCGATCGGGAATACGGTAGCGATCAGGTAGTAAACGAAGATTACCGCATAGATGATCCATGTCTTCGGGTCATTAGCCATTCCGGAGAATCCGAACAGCTGTGTTGCTGTGATGTCTCCAGGTGTGTAAACGAATACAGCACCTACGAGCAGCAGCAGGATGGATACGAAAACGTTGTAGACCAGGTAAACGCCCTTGTTGGTAAACTTTCTTACCATCTCAGGCATCTGCAGTCCGCCCTCACGTGTGCAGATCATTCCGCAGAAGTAATCGTGGAAGGATCCGCCGAGGATGTTTCCGATAGGAATAGTAATAAGTGCGATAGGTCCAAAAAGGATACCCTGGATAGGTCCGAGGATCGGGCCTGTTCCTGCAATGTTCAGCAGGTTGATCAGACAGTTTCTCCATGTTGCCATAGGAACGTAGTCAACACCATCCTGTTTCGCATAAGCAGGAGTTTCACGGTCGTCTGGTCCGAAGACGTGCTCACACAGTCTGCCGTAGAGCGCACCTCCTACAATCAGAACGACAATTCCGAGTAAGAATGTAGCCAAAACAACTCAACTCCTAACTTTAATGAAATTGTTATGAATAGAAAATAAAAAATAAACTCCGTTTAGAATGGACTCGGAAAACTCCGCATGTTGTATGCTGCATTACGAATACATAACACAATCGTTTACAACAAACAAATTTTATCCGCCTACCATCCTCAACTTAATCAAACATATGCCATTGTGATGAAAAAGTCAAGATCACATCATCTTCCATTCACACGCTCCACACAAAGAAACAGGGCCGGATCCAGCCCTGTTTTTCGATGAACCGCATTCAATATGCATTGAAATTCCAACGCTTGTATAATATTGCACTTTTGTCTGTACATCAGACAAAAGTGCAACACAGCCCCCTAATATAAATTATTCCGATATAACAATCACTAATACTTATTGATTGTACGATGATAAGTACGTAGCATTTCACACAATTTCCCGGCCTCGATCTGCCCCGGTGCAGATGCCTTGCCTGCGGACCCGAACGTCAGGCAGGACCCGTCGGCCTCGCCCGCGATCCGGCTGATCACGCCGAGCTCACCCATCGCCATCGTGATGAACAGCTGCTCCGGAAACCGTTCCTTCATCCGCGCCGTCGCCGCCATCAGCGCGAACACGTCCTCTCGCGTCATCGGCATGCACGCAAGCTTCACCGCGTCCGCCCCGAGCTCTGTCATCGCCGTCAGGCGTTCGACCAGCTGATCAAAAGGCAGCGTCTTCTGAAAATCATGCGAACTCAGAATCGTAAATACTCGTTTCTCCGACGCCATCGCGATCAGCTCCGCCGTCCGCTCCCCATCGTGACAAAACTCGACGTCCACCGCATCCGTGAGCCCGCTCCGGGTCGCATCCTTCAGCATCGTAAAATAACGATCCTCGTCGATCTCCTTCAGCCCGCCTTCCCGCGCGCTCCGAAACGTGAAGAGCAGATTCTCCTCCGGCAAAAACCTCCTGGCCAGCTCCAGCACCCGGACTGCCGTCCAGCATTCCGCCATTCGATCCGCCGTGCCGTTTACCAACCGATCATCAGCCAAACCATCCGCCGCGCCGCTTAGAAATAACTCATCAGCCAGGCTGTCCGCCCGAAGCTCGATGACGTCGTGCGGTACCGCCTTTGCCGCCGCGCAGCTCTGCTCCAGTTCTTCTGCCGTGCACCCCATGACCGGGACACAGACCGCCGGGATTCCGCTCCCGAGCTCCGCCGTTCCTATCTTCTTCACAGCTCTTCCTCCTCAATCAGGCGGAGCAGCCGCTCCAGCACCTGCCACTCCGTCCCGTCATTCTCGACGATGAAGTCCGCCGCGCAGTACTTCCCGATCCTTCTGCTATATAGCTCGATCACGCGCTCACGTCCGCTCTTCAGCAGCGGCCGTCCCTCCGTCTCTACGTCGCCCATGATCGCCTCAGGCGAGCGGTCGATGAAGATCACGACTCCCGATCTCTTATACGCCTCGATGTTCTCCATTCGTTCGACGACGCCCCCGCCGCAGGCGATGATCTGCCCGCGCCGCTCGGAAAGGAACCGGCTCGTCCTCGTCTCCGCCTCCCGGAACGCGTCCTCGCCATTTCGGAACAGATCCGCGATCGTCGTACCCTCGCGCTCTTCCAGCACGTCGTCCGCATCCAGGAACGGCCGGCCAAGTTCCTTCGCGAGCGCCCGCCCAAAGCTGGACTTTCCGCTCCCCGGCATGCCGATCAGCACCAGGTTTGGTTTCTTATTCACATTCGTCATGCCTGCATCTCCTCCGCAATCCGGTTCAGGACATCTTCCGGGATCACGCGGTCCAGCCAGATTTCTTCAGCCGCAGCCGCCTGCGCCGTCAGCATCACCATGCCGTTCCCGGTCTTGAGCCCGTTCACCCTGCCCATCCGGAGCAGCTCGGTCTCCTTCGGGTTGTAGATCAGGTCCATGACCGCGGAGAACCTGCGGACGATCTCCTCTCCGACCGCCGCGCGCCCGACCTTCGGGTACATGCCGACAGGCGTACAGTTGACCAGAATATCGCCCTTCTCATTTTTGAGCTCGTCGTACGAGATCAGCTTTCCGCAGTTCCCTTCCAGGAAGGTCTGAAATTCGCACTGCTTTTCATCGTACTTATTGCGGGAGACCGCGAGAAGGCTCGACGCGCCGCTGTCCGCGAGGTACTGAATCACCGCGCGGGCGGCGCCGCCCGTGCCGAGCACGACGCACGCGCGACCCTCCGGGTCCGCGCCCATCGCGCTGAGGGCGCGCCCGAACCCAGTGTAGTCCGTGTTGAAGCCGTGCATGCCGTCCTCGTCGAACCGGATCGTGTTCACGGCGCCGATCGCCTCGGCCTCCCTGCTGACGGATTTCAGGAACGGGATCACGTCACGCTTGTACGGGATCGTCACGTTGACGCCCAGGTATCCCTCCGCCTGCAGGCTCTCCAGCCGCTTCCCCAGTTTATCCGGCTCCGTCTCCAGCAGCTCGTAGCTGCTTCCCTGCATCTGCAGGGCCTGAAAGATCTTTTCATGAATTTCCGGCGAGCAGCTGTGTCCCAGTGTGCGGCCGATCAGTCCCATTTTCATCTTGCTGAGTTCTCCCTTTGTCCTAAAAAATCGTCGAGTCATCCATTATCGCCGGGTGCCCGCCATCGAGCCTCCGTTAAGCCGCGCGCCTGCCGAACCCGGCCTCAGCGAAGCGCCCGACTCCTTATAAAAAAGAGGGCCATCGTTCAATGGCCCCCTTCGGAATAGATGGAATAAAATCTATTCCCGCCCATGAATTATTGTCACAAACAAATTTTTCATAGGTTAATTGTATGGTTGATACATAATAATGTCAAGTTTCGAAAACTGTGACTGTACTGTGACTGTATCAATTGATGGAATGCGAATTACTTTCCGCTGTTTTCCTCGAGCTTGTTCGCGAGCAGCTTGTAGACGCCGACTCCGATGAGCATGACGACGAGGGAGCATACGGACAGGATCGTCGCCTTCATTCCGGCCAGGAACAGCTGGTCGACGATGACGAACAGTCCGCTCGCGATCGCGATGATCGGAACGATCGGGTATCCCGGAACCTTGTAGGATCTGTTCCACTCCGGATGATCCTTACGCAGCTTGATGCAGCCGACAAAGCTCAGTGTGTAGAACGTCCAGCATGCGAAGATGGCCAGGTCGGTCAGCGTGTTGAACTGTCCGCTCAGGGAGTAGATCGCGCTGATGATGGCGAGCAGCAGGATGGAGTTCGCCGGAACCTGAGACTTGTTCAGCTTAGCGAAGATCTTGTACTTTGGGAACAGTCCCTCGTCCGCCATGGAGAACAGGACACGGGAACCGGAAAGTACGAATCCGTTGCAGGCACCGAATACGGAGATCATGATGCCGACAGCGATGATCTTTCCGCCGACGCTTCCGAACAGCTTGATCGCAACAGCAGCAGCCGGTGCGTCCAGTGTAGCCAGCGTGGATGCCGGCAGAACCTTCAGGTAAGCGACGTTGACGATCAGATAGATCGCTGTGATCAGGGAAACTCCGCCGACGATCGCGCGCGGCAGGTCCTTTCCAGGATTCTTCAGCTCTCCGGCGATCGCGCCTACGCCAGTCCAGCCCTCGAATGCGAACAGGATGGAGACGAGCAGCATACCCATAGCCGATACTGGGTTGACGCCCTCTCCGATCATCGGGCTCATCACCGGTTCCGTGCTTCCTCCCTTGAGGAATCCGAAGATGATCAGCAGGACGATCGGTGCGAGTTTGCAGATGGTGAATACGATCTGCAGATTTCCGGCAGCCTTGGCACTGATGCAGTTGACGACAACTACGATCAGGATGCAGACCAGCGCCAGAGGAACCGTTGCGTGCGGTCCGAAGAAGATCGCCGCCTGGTTTCCGAATGCTACGGCCAGAGCCGCGATCATCGCAGGGTAGAACAGGAGTACCTGCACCCATCCACATACGAATCCGAGTCTCGGGCTGTAAATATCTCTGATATAAGCTACAATTCCGCCTGTCTTAGGAATAAGTACGGCTACTTCGGCGAAAGTAAGTGCCGCGCAAATGCTGATAATACCGACAACCGCCCATGCGAGCACACCCATTCCCGGGGCTCCGCCCGTCGTGGTGAAGATCGCCTGCGGCTTGAAAAATACACCGGAACCGATTACACAACCGATTACGGTCGAGAGGGCAGTTCCTACTCCCAGGTTTTTCTTCAACCCGTCGGAGGAGGTTGCCGCGGTGGTTTCAACCGCTTTGTTCTCGTTACTCATAACTACATCTCCCTTTCTGCTTTAACTAATACTATCACTAGATTCCGCACCCTCTTCTCCCCGAACTCTTTCCGACAAAAAAAGAAAAGAGACTTCGACTGCACGCTAACACTCGTGCCTCGAAATCTCAGTTTATTCGCCTGAAAGCATCACTTCTTCGGCGGCCGGCAGACGCGTCCGGCGGCGGTGGTCCGTCCTTCCCTTGCGGGAGCGGGACAAAAGCACAGCCTGGGCAGTCCACAGACCTTTCCAGAGGTCCATCCGTGATGTGTCCCTTGTACCTGAAAGCTTCGCACTGACGTCGGCTGCGGCAGCACTTTCTCCATCGGTTTTCTCCTCCCGGAACGCCCTAAGACGCCTGGAAAATGAGGAGAAATCTTCACATCACTTCATCTGGTTATTCAGTTCGAATAGAATACACTCTAGAATCTATTCTATTTTACACTATATTATGATATTTTATATATTGTTGTCAATACTACAGCTGCACTCCAGTGAAACTATTTACACGCAAGTGCTAACTTTCGATAATCCTATAATAAACCGAAACTAATCTACCGTCAAACGGTAAATAATTAACAGTTCAGCCAAAAATAATCGACCGCCAAATCGAACTTAATCAGCCGTAAGCCGGCTTTCGACGTACTGTCTCGCCGCCTCTTCCATCGCGCCGCAGACGTGGAAAGCCTCCTTGAGATCCGCGCCGCAGCAGATCATCCCGTGATGCGCCATGATGCAGCCCTTCCCGCTTCCGAGCGCGAGGACGGTGTTCCTGGCCATGGCGTTAGTGCCCGGGCGCGCATACTCGGAGATATGAATAATATTTCCGATTTCGTCTGCAAGCAGCGGATTCTCCACCTCCAGCGGCATCCCCGCCGCGGCAAAAACGCTGCAGTACGTCGGATGCGTGTGAATCACGGCTCCGACATCCTCCCGCTTACGGTAAATCGCCGCATGCAGACCGCGTTCCGTGGTCGGCTTGTTTCCGAACCGATCGAACTTGAGGCTGCGGATCGACATGCGCACCATGTCCTCCGGCCTCATCTTGGCAAAGTCCACCCCATAAGGCGTGACAAGCATTTCTTCCTCGTTCATGCGGACAGAAAGATTTCCCCAGAAGCTGTGCGCCAGGCCTGCGGCGAGCAGACGCTGCCCGTACAAGACAAGCAATTCCCTGCATTCCTCTTCAGCCCTCAACATCATCGTCCTGCTCCTTCTTAGCTTTCAGTCTGTATAAATACTGGCTCCGCATCATCCTGCAGTCCAGCGTCCCGATATGACGCGCGCCGCCGAGCACCTTAGCCTTGATGTTGATCTCCGCTGACCGCTCCAGCACCTTCAGCGCCATGAACGCTTCGCCGAGTGTCCGACCGCACGTCACCGCGTATCTTCCGTTTAAAAGGACTGCATTCGTCGTCTCGAGCGCCCTCTGAATCTCTCTGACGCTCCTGTGCACGACAGGAACCCGCCTTCCGATCACCTGCGCCATGTCGTCCATGCATGCCCCGATCGGCCGTCCTGCGTCGATATATCTCCCGACAAAGGGTGTCCTGGCAAGGATCATAGCATTCTGATTCCTAAGTTTCATCAGCGCTGCCGCCTCGACGGTATCCAGCTGATCCAGCCTGTTCGTCACGTCACAGACGTCGCTGCCGGAAAAATACCCGAAATCCGCATTCTTCCGCGTGATATAGATTTTTCCATCCTTCTTCAGGGTAATCCTGGGCGCTGTCCCCGCAGAATAAGGAAGACCTGCAATCTTCTCCACATATGCGGCAATCAGCTTCGTCTGATCCATCCTCGGTCACCTCTCCCGAAATTCAGTAAAACCCCTGCGGCACTTTCCCGCAAGTTGATATTCACTTATATATTATATCGCATCATGGAAAACGCGTCCATACAAAGGCTTTACGCAATTTTCACATTCCCTCGCCGCCGCACACTACAGAATCTTCACGCCCATGCTGATGGCGAGGACGATCCCATCCGCGATCAAAACCCCGAGCGCAATGCTGGGCAGCGCCCTCTTCATGCGCATCTCCGCGATCGACGCGACGAGCGCACCGGTCCATGCCCCCGTCCCCGGAAGCGGAATCGCGACGAGAATACAGAGTCCGAGCCACTCGTACCGCTCCGCCTTCTTACGGTTCCTCTCCGCCTTCTTTTCCAGGCGGTCGAGGAGATGGTCGACCCTTGGGCTTCTGCCCCTCAGAAAGATGAAAATGCGTCTCAGGAACAGAATAATGAACGGGATCGGGATCATGTTCCCGACCGCCGCCGTGATATACGCCGCCCACGGCTGCGCGCCCGCGGCAATCGCGAACGGGACCGCGCCGCGCAGCTCCACGACGGGGATCATGGCCATCAATAATTCTATCCAGAGTACCTTCACGCATTCTCCTTTCGCAAGAAACCTTAAAATTTCCATTATTATAACACAGTTTCTTAATAAGCTCTTGTTTTTTCAGTGATTCACAGCCGCGCCGCAGACAGCCGTCAGCGCCGCCGATCCAATCGCCAAGCTGCCGGCGCCGCTGCGGACAGGATGGCGTGCGGACACGCCCGACTGTCGGTGCGCCATACAGAGGAACGATGACTGCGGTGCGGCGGCACCGTGCAGTCCGACATCCAGCCCCAGTCATCCACGCCCCGGTCAGCACGCATAAACGCAAACGCCAAAAAATAAAGGAACAACTCTGCGGATTCGCGAAGCTGCTCGGTTATTTATATTTTATATCGCACGAATTCATAGCAGGACCTGGTGTCCTGAACCCTACCGTGAACGGCTTGTTAGTGCCGTTCACGGCATATATGTTCGATATCGCAATCTGTTTTAGTGAAGCTCTTACTTAGCTTTCCTGCTGATCTTCAGGCTCTTGGAAGCCATCGGGCAGAGGCTCTTGAAGGAGCTTGTGGTGTAAGCGGCGGAACGTGTGTGGTCCGGGAACTGTGCGTCAGACTTCATGAAATACTTGAATGTCTTGTTTCCTGCATCCCATGTCGAATCTGCGTTGTACCACTTTCCGTTGACCTTGATCAGGTTCCATGCGTGGAGTCCGCCGTTAGCGGTTCCGACGATCATTCTGCACGGTACGCCTGCCTCGCGGCACATATCGTATACCAGAGCGGCATATCCGTTGCATACTGCCTTCTTCTGAACGAGTGCTGCATACGATGTGTATGCGGTGCTCGGAAGGCTGAAACTGTAGTTGTAAATTCTGGAACATTTCGCGGAGTCAGATCCGGAGGTTCCGATTTTCTTCATTACCTTAGCCAGTTTCTTGGTGTAAGTGTTCTGCTGACTCTTGGTGAGACGGTAGCTCACCTTATCAGTTACGCTGACGACGTACTGTCCGTCAACCTTCTGATAGCTGTAGGAGAAGCTGTCTCCGTTGTAGAAGTTCAGTGCTGCATAATCACCTGCAACGGAAGTTCCGTTGTCGATCTCTGTCAGTCCCAGGATGCTGTTTCTAGCATAGTTGGTAAACTCAGAACCAATGGAGTCAACCTTGACCTTGTAATTGATTTCTGTGTTCATGTCCATGACGTTCTCATAAACATACTGCTGTGTTTCACTGTAGTTATCAAATGTTGCGTCATCCGCATAAGCAGTTGCTGCTGTGCCGATGATCATTACTGTTATGATCGTAGCCGCCAGAATGATTGTTCCCGCGAATCTCTTCAGCCCTTTCATTTCGTGTACTCCCTTCTGCATGATGCAGGGAAGCAAAGCCGGAATCAGTGCTCAAGCGCCGCTCGGGATTTCCATATTTTGGAAGTTTCTGGGCTTTGTTGCCCTCGTTTGAGGGATTCAATTCCATGAAAATAGACCCGAACGACTCAAGTATGCAGCTGGCTGTCATTTCCTTTCGGAAGAAGACCCTGTAGCTTTGCGTCACAGCCTTTCGGCTGCTTTGCCCTTGAAGACTTTCATTCACCGGATCTGAAAACTAAAAATACGATTACAGAACTTTTCCAAGCACCTGTAATCGCCTTCATTCGTCGTTGTTGATCGAACTAATGCAACTGGCTGCCAGCCCCTTTCGGGGTAAGGCCCTATAGTTTTGCGAACATACCTTTCGGTATGGGTGCCTTTTAATTTTCATCCCTTAGTTGTGTTACCTTTTTTCCTATCTCTCCCTTAGCATGCACTCGCCTGCTTGGCAAGCGTTTTTTGCTAAATTTAATGTATTTTGTTTGGCTTTTTGATACATCGTAGAGAATGCAACACCATTAATTATTTACAATTCATTCATACCCCGACAGACTCAGTATAAACACGGCTGTGTCAGACAAAATACACCAGACACGTATCGCATCCAGCCCTGCCGACTGTTCCCGGTGAGCACGCTGTCCGCTGTATAACAACACTGCGTCCCCGCGGTCCCGAAAGGACCCGCAGAGGCGCAGCAGCGCTTCATTTATAATCGATATACCCGATATAACCGAATGCCATGCAGAACTCGGGATTCCGGATCATGCGCACGGCCGTTAATTACAGGCGCGCAGCGCCGCTCCTGCGCGCGGCCTCTGCGACCGCCTTCGCTACTGCCGGTCCGACTGCAGGATCGAACGCCTTCGGGATGATGTACTCGGCGGACAGCTCCTCCGGGCTGATCAGGTCGGCCAGCGCCTGCGCGGCAGCCATCTTCATCTCCTCGTTGATCTCGGAGGCGCGGACGTCGAACGCGCCGCGGAAGATGCCCGGGAACGCGAGGACATTGTTGATCTGGTTCGGGAAATCCGAGCGGCCCGTGGAGATGACCGCGGCTCCGCCGGCGGCTGCCTCGTCCGGGAAGATCTCCGGCGTCGGGTTGGCGCAGGCAAAGATGATCGCGTCGCGGTTCATCGTCCCTACCATTTCCTTGGTCACGAGTCCAGGGGCAGAGACGCCGATGAACACATCGGCTCCCTTCAGGACATCGGCGAGTGAGCCCTTCTCCATCTGTTTGTTCGTGATTTCGGCCATCTCGGTCTTGATCCAGTTCATGCCCTCTTCGCGGCCCTTGTAGATCGCGCCGCGGCGGTCGGTCATGACGATATTATTGAAACCGGCGGAAAGCAGGAGCTTCGTGATGGAAATCGCAGCAGCACCGGCACCGGAGGTGACTACCTTGACGTCCTCTTTCTTTTTGCCTACGACGCGCAGGGCGTTGGTCAGGCCGGCGAGCGTGATAACGGCCGTTCCGTGCTGGTCGTCGTGGAAGACCGGAATGTCGCAGCGCTCCTTGAGCTTGCGCTCGATCTCAAAGCAGCGCGGCGCGGAGATGTCCTCTAGGTTGATGCCGCCGAAGGACTTGGAAATCAGCGCGACCGTGTTGACGAACGTGTCCACGTCCTTGGAATCCACGCAGAGCGGGAATGCATCGACGTCGGCGAATGACTTGAACAGAACGCATTTGCCCTCCATTACCGGCATCGCCGCCTGCGGCCCGATGTCACCCAGTCCCAGAACGGCGGAGCCGTCCGTGATGACCGCACACATATTCCACTTCCTGGTCAGGTCGTACGCGCGGCCCTCATCCTTCTGGATCTCCAGGCATGGCTGTGCGACTCCCGGCGTGTAGGCCAGGGACAGATCCTCTTCATTCTTTACCGGTACACGGGAAACGACCTCGATCTTTCCCTCCCACTCGCCGTGCAGGCGAAGCGATTCCTTAGCGTAATCCATATGAACCTCCCAATTTCTCTCATTATCTCCATCCTGTGTTTCATGTATACACTATTCTATTTTATCCTTTCATCCTGAAAACGCAAGCGCCTGAGACCGATTTCCTCATTTCCTCGCACAGGGTATCGATTTATGGTATAATGCATCCAAACAACAGACCGAGCGGCTTGTATACACACAGCTGCACGGCAAGTACGTAATAACCTGGCAGGTTCATCCTTTGTCAGGTTCCTTTCATGTATATCCCTGTAACACATTATAATAGAATGGAGTTGAATTTTTTTATGACAGAAAGACAGGAAAATGGGCTCAAACACCTGATCAACGGCACGGCGTGGATGACGTTCGCCGTGATGGGCTACCTGGTTTACAGCCTGATTACCTACCACAATCCGCCTATGACCGGAATTTGGCCGAGAATCGCGCAGATCGCGCTGGTCATCGGCATCTTGCTCGCCGTGTGGACGATTTACATGTCGATTGACGGCATCCGCACACAGTTCGAGATCAAAAACCAGACCGCCCTGCAATACCGAACGATCGTCATCTTCGGCATTGCCGCCGTCGTGGTCATGGAGTTTATCTCCCTGGTGCTGCTGAAACAGGGTATCACCCCTGCGACGGTCCTGCTGCCGGTATGCGTGCTCTGGGGCTGCATCGAGGCCTGCGTCGTCCAGAAATTCTATGAAATCGACGCGTTCGCGACCCGCCAGACGTCCAAGACGACCAACCTGATCATCGGCACCACGATCATCGGCATCTTCTGTTCGATCTCCTACCCGATGGCGTCCGGAAGCCTGGGCTACTGGCTGCTTATGATCCCGCAGCTGATCATGGCGATCGTCATGCTGATGATCAATAATATTTTAATTTCCCTGTAGGCGTCCGCCTGCAGGATTTTTCTCTTCAGACAAAGGATACACTTAACAATGAAAATAAACCTGATTGCCATCACTGCCTTCGGACTGGAAGCCGTCGTCAGACGGGAAGTCGAGGCGCTGGGCTATAAAGTAGAAAAAACGGAAAACGGCAAGGTCACCTACATGGGCGACGAGCGCGCCATCGTGCGCTCCAACCTCTGGCTGCGCACCGCCGACCGCGTCATGCTGAAGATGGGAGAGTTCCGCGCCGAGGAATCGGACGACCTGTTCCAGACGGTCAAAGGCATGCCTTGGGAGAGCCTGATCCCGCCCGACGGTAAGTTCACCGTCCTGGTCTCGACCGTCAAGTCGAAGCTCAGAAGTGAGCCGATCAACCAGAAGACAGTCAAGAAGGCCATCGTCTGCCGCCTCTCCGAGGCCTACGGCATGGACCGCTTCCCGGAAACCGGCGCGGAATACACTGTCCGCCTGACCCTGCTGAAGGACGTCGCGACGGTCGCCGTCGACACGAGCGGCGAAGCCCTGCATAAGCGCGGCTACCGCACCGAGGCCGTCCCGGCTCCGATCAAGGAGACCCTGGCCGCTGCCATGATCCAGCTCACGTTCTGGCACCCGGACCGCATGCTCCTGGACCCGTGCACAGGCTCCGGAACGATCGCTATCGAGGCCGCGATGATCGGCAGAAACATCGCCCCTGGGCTGAACCGCCACTTTGCCTCCGAGGAGTGGGACCTGATCCCTGCGGAGCTCTGGAAAGAGGAGCGCACAGCCGCCTACCAGGCGATCGACTACCAGCGTGAGCTCGACATCACCGCCTGCGACATCAGCTCCCGCGCCTACCACGCCGCAAAAATCAACGCCGAGAACGCCGGCGTCGACGAGGACATCCGCTTCCTGAACAACAACATGGCCGACCTGCTCGACCCTGAAACCGCGGACATCGATTCCCTTCCTAAATCCGGCGTCATCATCATGAACCCGCCTTACGGCGAGCGAATCGGCGACCGCCGCATCCAGGAGAAAGTTTACAAGACCGTCTCCGACTTCTACCGCGCCCGCCCGGACTGGTCCGTCTTCATGATCACCTCCGACGAGGACATCGAGAAGAAGTGGTTCCGCCGCCCGGCCGACCGCCGCAGAAAACTCTACAACGGCCACCTGAAAGTCTGCTACTACCAGTTCCACGGCGAGCGCTTGAAGAAACCCCGCGCTCCGGAGTCCGAGCAGTCCGGTCAGTCCGAGCAGTAAGCGGCAAAACCCACGCGCGGACAGCGGCCGTTCCGCTGCTTTCGCCGGCCGCAGTCCGCGCCGCGGCGCAAGTCACGCGCCCTGCCGGCAGACCGACGAGCGCCCGAACGGCCGGTGAACGAGGGAGCGGCATCCTACAAGGCGGTGAAAATGCCGGGCCGCCGACCAGCCGAAGGTAATAATTGAAGGAAAAGCTGGTTCGCAGAGTGAAAGGATTCTCTGCGATCCGGTTTTTTTGATTTTTTGGCGCGCCATTATAATGGAAGAGGCGCGCAGAGGGCGCGCGGGCGCGGAGTTCGGGCGGGCGCCGGCGCACGGGCGCGGAGTTCGAGTGGGCAGGCGCCGGCGCGCGGCGGGAGGCCGGCAGCCGGGTTCGGCTTGAGGCGGCGGGCCGGGTCAGGGCGCGCGGGCGCGGATTCGGGTGGGCAGGCGCCGGCGCGCGGCGGGAGGCCAGCCGCCGCAGGTCGGCTTGAGGCGGCGGGCCGGGTCGGGGCGCGCGGGCGCGGAGTTTGGAATTCCCATGATAATTCGCCATTTTCCCAGGCATCACCGGAAATTTGGGGAAATTGACGCCTATAAGCTCAAATTCCCAACTCACCTGCGACGAAATCCGGAATCGGTATACCCTGTAGGGGTATATTCGTCGCGATGATGATAAACAGTCGATCGGCGCACCGCCGCCGCCGCTGAAAAACGAACGACAACACGACGATGTTGTGCGGCGGATTGAACAGTCTGTCCAGATCGACGGCGGCGGTGCAGTCAATTATTGCGGGCGCACTGGTCAAATTGATGACTGTGATCTGCGGCAGCGACGTAGGCGCCCGCTGGCTTCGCCCGGCTCTTGGGAAATACAGGGTTTCGGCGCCGTTTTCCCCAACTTTTTTTGCGAAGTTTGGAAAATGACCGATGAATGGGCTAAATTCCCAACTGCAGCGCGCCATACCCCGGTGATACTGGCGAGAGAATCACAGCTGCAATCTCTCCGTTCTAATTCCACCGCACAGAAAAGAGGCTGCGAAAAAAACGCAGCCCCTATAGCTTCTCTCAAATTCTTACATTATATATAATGCAAAGCGCAGTTTCTGTATGAAACGCAGCCTCCCGGACATTCTGTATTCCGCCGCCCTGCCAATCAGCGGTCTTTCCGGCTAGTGGATCAGCGCCTTCTTCAGCCGCTTGTACACCAGGAAGGTGATTACCGACACTATGCCGTACTTGACGATATTGAACGGGAAGACGATGATCAGCATCATCGAGAACAAGCTGTTGATGTGCGGGTTGATCGCGGTTCCCATCGCGACGATCGCCTGCAGCGGCAGGCCGTACAGCTTGGAGTACAGCGGGAACATAATGAAGTAGTCGACGAAAACGGCCAGGATGCTGACGGCCAGTGTCCCCAGGAACAGTGCCAGCGCTGCCCTCTGCTTAGACTTCTTTTTGCGATAGAAGAAGTACGATGGCAAAATATACATCAGCGCACAGACGAAGTTGGACAGCTCGCCGACAAATGCGGTGTCCGTACCCCTGATGACCAGTTTCAGGACGATTTTCAATGCCGCGATCGCGCATCCCGCGCCCGGCCCGATGATGAACGTTCCCAGAATTGCCGGGAGGTCGGACAAGTCGATCTTCATGAACGGAGGTGCGATCGGGATCGGAAACTCCAGCAGCATCAGCACCATGCTGATCGCGCCGAACATGGCGATCAGAACGGCATTGCGTGTCTTACGCGTCGTATTGGTCTGTTCCTGATTCATGAGTAAATTTCCTCTCTTTCTTTCCTCCGAATATACTTTTCAGATAAAATAACACACTTGATTATACCATCAATTTCCCATCTTTACACACGTAAAGATGTCATGCCTTTCATTCGAAATGCCACCGGCCGGCCCAAACAAAACAGGGGCAGCAGGAAGCGCATGCTTCCCGCCGCCCCCGCAAAGCAAAGCTGCAGAGTTCTTAATTAAATTCATTGATTTCGAGTTATTCCCGAACATCCGCATACTGCGTCTGCCCCAGCCTACTTCTTGACTTCCATCGTCTTAACGACCATGCGGCTCTCGCCGGTCATGTTGGCCGGGATTCCGCCGATGAACTCGGTCCTCTTGGAGGCCTGCTGGATCGCCTCCAGGCGGTTGACGACGTCCTTCAGCTCGCTCGTGCTGAGCTCGCCGGTCAGCTTCTGGATGCCCTGAGAATTGAAGGTCCTCATGCCGCTGTCCAGGGTGTTCGCGCCGCTTGCCAGGGAATTGATTCCGCTCGACAGCGACTGGGTGCCGCGGCTCAGCTTCTTAGCGCCGTCTGCGAGGCTGGCGGCTCCGCCGCTAAGCTTTTTGGCGCCGTTTTCCAGCTGCTGCGCGCCGGAGAGGAGTTTTTTGCTTCCCGCGTACGCGCTGTCAACGCCTGCCGTGTAGGTCTCGACGGCCTTGACGTAGGCGACCAGGGAGTCGAGCGAGGTCTTCACCTCCGTCAGCTGGGAGGATGTGCCGCTCGAGCTGCCGGAGGCCTCAGCCGCGTAGGCATCGAGTGCGGTGACGTTGGAGGACGTGTTCTTTGCCGCGTCCTGATACAGGGCTGCTGCCTCGAGGTATTCCTTAGCCTTGGACTGCGCGTCGGAAGCTGACATGCCCTGCTTCTGCAGGTAGATTGCCGTCGCCGCCGCTGAGATCTGCTGCTGCGTCGCGTCCGCGCCGACCAGGGAAGCCGCCTGGCTCAGGATGGCCTTGTCCGCGAGCGCGGTCTGCACTGCCTGCGCCTCCTGCGCCATCGTGCCCGCCTTGGTCAGGGCGTCGGTCACGCTCATGGTCTTGCCCGCGCTCTTCGCGGTCATCAGCTGATTATACGCGAGGGACATCACCGCGTCCTGCGTCGTCTTGTCGGATACGCCGGCTTTCGTCAGCTCGGCTCTGATCTGAGTGTCGGCTGCCTTTGTCGCCGAATCGGAGAGGCCGGACAGCTGCTGGACGTAGTTCTCCGGGGTCAGGCTGACCGTCGTGGTCAGGTTCTGCGCCTTCAGGGCGTCGTTGATCTGGGAGCCCGCGGTCTTGAACATCTGATTCTCCAGGGTGTAGGTCGCCTGACGCAGCGACTCGCTGTTCGCACTGAGCTTGCCGAGCCCGTCGTACAGGGACTGGATTCCGGTGTTCAGCTGCGCGCTGCCGCTCGCAAGGCTTCCCGCTCCGCTGGCGAGAGAAGTCGCGCCGGATGCCAGGGAATCCGCGCCCGTCTGCAGGGACTGTGACCCTGTCAGCAGCTGGCTTGCGCCGCTGCTCAGCTTGTCCGTCCCGTTGACGAGGTTGTTCGCCGCCGAGCTCAGCTGGTTCAGGCCGGAAGTCAGCTCGTCGAGCTTGCTCATGCTTCCGCCGGACAGACTGTTCAGGTTCATGTCGCCGAGCACGCCGTCCAGAACTGCTGTGTAGGTGCCGTCGATCTCGAAATCGTCCGTCTTAGCAGTGATCGTGACCTCCTCCGGGATGTCCAGGCTGCTTCCCTGAAGGTTCAGGTTCTGGCTCATTCCCGGCAGCGCCACGCCGAGGCAGACGGTGTGGTTTCCGTCGTCCATCGTCTTTCCGCTGCTGACTTCCACGTCGGTGAAGTGCGCGTTGTCCAGCATGACGCCGCTCGCCATCGTGTATGGATGCTTCAGCGTGTAGGAATTTCCGTTCACGTTGACGATGTCCGTGCGGTTCACGTTGTATTTGAAGCAGATCTTCACCTTTCCCGACTTGCCGGCGATCTGGTCTGCTGTCTTCTTAACGCCGTTCAGGTAGTAGCTGACGTTGACATTGACCGGCAGGGCCTTGTTAGTCGTCCCCTCGTAGCGGATATCCTGGCCGCCCGCGTTCCAGACCAGCGTGTCCCCGGTCCGGTTGTACGTCTCGTCGCCCGCGGTGTTCTCGATGTCGTTCAGCGTCGACTCGTCCGTGATCTTGTCGGCGTTCTTTCCGTTCCTGAGCCACTCCTCCGCGTAGACCTGCTTCTGGACTCCGTTGGAATCCTTGATTACGTATACGGTCTCGTTCTTGCTGAGCTTTCCGTTCCCGGAAACCTTAGGCGTTATCTGCGGGTAATCCTTCTCCACGGCCTTCTGCGTCTTCGATGCGGCATAGGCACCGTCTGCCGCATTGCTGCGGTACAGCTCGATACCAGTGCAGGTCGTGATCACCATCGCTCCCGCGAGGCAGATCACGGCGGCTTTCTTAACCTTCGTATTTAAAACTCTCTTCACGTCTGTATCCTCCGAAATATCTTTCCGCATAATCCCTTAAACCCCCATGCTTCCCGCGTCCGCATTCTTCGCGAGGTCCTTCTTCCTGAGGCCGATCGTCGTCGCGCAGATGACCTTGTCCAGCGCCATCAAGAGTGACGGCAGGACCAGGATTACACTGACCATGCTGATCAGTGCGCCGCGCGCCATCATGTTGCAGAACGTGCTGATAATCCCGATGTCGGAATACAGCCCGACGCCGAACGTCGCGGTGAAGAAGCCGAGCGCGCTGACGATGATCGACGGGATCGATGTGCTCGTCGCGGTCTCGATAGCGGTCCGCTTGTCGTTCCCGGCCATGCGCTCCGTCTTATACCTCGTCGACATCAGTATCGCGTAGTCTACGGTAGATCCAAGCTGGATCGTGCTGATGCAGACCGGGACGATGAACGGCATCTCCAGATGCGTGAATCCCGAGATGCCCAGGTTCATGTAGATCGCGAACTCGATGACCGCGACCAGAATCACCGGCAGCGAGCCGCTCTTCAGCACGAACAGGATGATCAGGAAGACCGCGAGGATGGAGATCCAGCTGACGACCTTGAAGTCCTTGTTGGTGATCTGGATCAGGTCCTTGGTGACCGGTCCCTCGCCGATCAGCTTGGCCGTCGGATCGTACTTGGAAATGATCGTGTTGATCCGATCGATCTGCCGATTGCATTCCGGCGTCGACACCTTATACCTGGAGTTGACCAGGATCAGCTGGTGTCCCTTGGCCTGCAGCGCGGTTTCGAGTCCGTCCGGCAGAATCTGCCGCGGCACCGACTCGCCCAGAATGGCGTCGTAGCCCAGGACCGTGTCGACTCCGGTGACCTTCTCGATCTCGTCCGACATTCCGCGCCCGTCCTTGCTCGGCAGATTAGCGTTCGCGATGATCATGTGCGTCGTGCCGATCTTAAAGTCCTCCTCCAGCTTCTGGTTCGCCTTGATGACCGGCGCCTGTGACTCGGTCAGGCTCTTGCTTCCGCTGCCCGCGAACATCTTGCTGAAGTCATAGATGACGTTGTCCTGCGTGTATCCGTAGATGGCCGGTCCCATCGCGATCAGGAAGATCACGATGTAGATGCCGTACTTGCTCGTCAGGTGGTGCGCCAGGCTGCGCGTGTCCGGGATCAGTGACTTGTGGCGCGTCTTCTCCAGCAGGCCGCTGAACTGAAGCAGCAGTGCCGGCAGGATCGTTACCGATGCGATGACGCCCAGGACTACGCCTTTGGCCATGACGATGCCGAGGTCACGCCCCATCGTGTAGGTCATGAAACAGAGCGCCAGGAATCCGGCGATCGTCGTGACCGAGCTTCCGGTTACGGAGACCAGCGTGTCGTTGACCGCCGAGGCCATCGCCTCCTCCCGCGGCTTTCCGCGGTCCAGGTTCTCGATGTAGCTGTGCCACAGGAAGATGGAATAGTCCATCGTGACGCCCAGCTGCAGCACCGCCGCGATCGCCTTGGTGATGTAGGAAATCTCGCCGAGCACGACGTTCGATCCCAGGTTGTACAGGATCGCCATGCCGATGCTGAGCAGGAACAGGAATGGCGCCGCGTAGGAATCCAGCAGGAGCATCATCGCCGCCAGGGAGAGGATTACTGCGATCAGGACGTACTTTGACTCCTCCTGCTCACAGAGATTCTTCAGGTCCTGGACCAGCGCACTCATGCCGGAGACGTACGCATCCTTGGTGCACACGTGCCGGATCTTGGTGATCGCCTGCAGCGTCGGATCCGCCGAGGTGGATGTGTCAAAGAACACGACCAGCAGCGACGCATTCGGATTCTGGACATTCTTTCTGATGGATTCCGGGTACATCGACAGCGGCACGTTCGGATTGATGACCTGGTTCAGGTTCACCACCGTGTCCACGTGATTGACCTTCCGGATGTCCTTAGCCAGCTTCGAAACCTGGTTCGTCTTCATATTCTCCGTGACGACCATGGAGAACCCGCCCTTGCCGAAGTCCTTCAGCAGCAGGTCCTGCCCCTTCACCGTCTCCAGATCCTTAGGCAGGTAGGTCAGCATATCGTAATTGATGCGCGTCGCCCGGATGCCGAAGATCGATGGGACGAGCAGTATGACCGCGATCACGAGGATAACGTAGCGGGATTTTACGACTTTTCCTCCAAATCCTTCCATTAATTCCTCCCGTAAACTCTCTTACCTATCTTCTTTCATCATTGCAGTGATAATTGTTTCCGTAACTGTACTGCAGCTGCGCCCCATAGAACGCCGGGTCCGCAGTACCGTATTTGATTACATGAAACATCCTAGCACCAAACTGACCAAGAGTCAATATTTCTCGATAATCCCGTTTCTTAAATATTTATCATAATATATTTCTATTGAAATTCCAACGTTTGTCAGACAAAATAAATCGTGATCCGTTCACTATACAAAGTTGACGTCCAGTCAGTAAAATGGTAATATAGCCTTGTAAATACGAGTGTACATGTACTTGAACAGAACAGCGTTTCAGGGAAATCCCGGAATGCCGCATCACGCATGAATGAATGCATGATCTGTCAGAAGATATAACATGATCTGTTAGAAGATATAAATGGAAGGAAAACGGAGGGCGAGATGACTGCGCAGGCACTGAGCAAGAATGAAATCAAGAAGAGAAAGAAGCGCAGCGCACTGCTGGACAGTGCCTACGAGCTTTTCACCACAATCGGCTTCGATAAGACGACCGTCCTGCAGATCGCGCTGAAGGCCGGCGTAGGCAAAGGGACGTTCTATCTGTACTTTGACGATAAGACGGACATCCGCGACGAGCTGATCGGAGTCAAGTCTAGTCAGCTGCTGACGCACGCGCTGGAGGCCCTGCAGGCGCACCCGGAGGTCGACCAGTTCACCGACCAGCTCGTCTTCATCACCGACTACATCATCACCGCGCTGTCCAAGGACATCGCCCTGCTGAAGTTCATCTCCAAGTCGCTGAGCTGGGGCCTGTTCGAGAACTCCGCGGAATACGTCAAGAAGAACGACGACGTCATCGACTTCCAGAAGTTCATCATGGACGCGGTCGAGCGCGAGGGAATCCGCCTGAAGGAGCCTCGTCTGCTGATCTACACCATCATCGAACTGACCAACTCCACCTGCTACAACATCATCCTGCACGGAGAGCCGGTCACGTTCAGTGAGTATAAACCGTACCTTTATAAATGTATAAGACTTCTTGCCGACGACGCCATCGAGGACCGGGCCTGACCTGCAGTCCAAGCCGTAAATCACACCAGATCTGAAAATCATTTTCAATCCCAATGTCCTGCATTGGGATTTTCTATTAGTTGTCTTACTACTTTTGTGAAATTCAACATATAACCCGCAAATCAATTAGTAAATATTTATAATTTTTCAATTGCTTTCATCAGAAAACTTTAAGTAAAATAATCACGTTCTAAAAACAGCCCATACCCATTGGTATTATGTATAGTCTGAATTGCAAATATAACAAAGCGTAATATTTTTGTTGAAATCTCACAGTTTTCGATAGTAAAACCACGGTTAAATTAGGTCTAGAATCTATTATAGAATGCATTCTAGAAACTAGTACTGGTTTTATTATCAGAATTTTCCATGTCATCGAGATCCGTTGGAATTGCTATTATTCATCATTTCATGCATAATCATACAATTTACTTTGTCAAATTTTTCTCAGCTTTTTTATTGACATAATTGATACCCTCCGTTAGAATGAAGGTACATTAAAAGACGACGTTTCGGGGGAACATCGTCGAGACCAGCCGCTCAGCAATAATCACAGATTGCAGTATATTTATTCACTTAAGCGACATCTCATTCAGGCCACTTCCACATGGCGCAGAAACAGCTGAATGAATGCAGGCGAAGCGGCAACTGGCACTTATTTCGACACAATTGAACATTTAATAGGAGAGATATTATGAAACCAAGTGACATCTTGAAAATTCTCTGCGTTATCGCTTTCCTTCTGGACCTGTTCCTGGTAGTCAGGGACGTCCGTAAAAAACGCAGCACGGAGGATGGAGAGGCACTCTATCAGAAGCAGAAGAAGTTCTTCTGGTGGAACGCAATGGTCGGTGCTGTAGCTAACTTCTTCGATACACTGGGTATCGGATCCTTCGCTACATCTTCCGCTATGTATAAGATCAGAGGCTCCATCGATGACATCAACGTTCCTGGAACGCTGAACGTCGGAGACGCTTTTCCGGTACTGGCCGAGGCATTCCTGTTCTTCAGCCTGGTAACCGTAGAACCGCTCACACTGATTTCCATGCTCCTCGCAGCAACCCTGGGTTCTGCACTCGGAGCTAAAGTAGTAACCAACTGGAACCGTACAACCGTCCGTTTCGCAATGGGCTTCGGACTCCTGGCACTGGGCATCATCATGGCCTGCAAGACCGCAGGCGTAGGCCCGTTCGGAGTTACCGGAACAGCGACAGGACTGCACGGAACCAAGCTGATCATCGGTATCGTCTGCAACTTCGTACTCGGCGCTCTGATGAACGTCGGTGTCGGACTGTACGCACCTTGCATGGCTCTGGTAGCACTGCTCGGAATGAACGTACAGGTTGCATTCCCAATCATGATGGGAAGCTGCGCATTCCTGATGGGATTCGGAAATACTCCGGTATTCGTTAAGGAGTCCCGTTACGACATGATCGGCGTTATCACCAACGCAATCTTCGGATGCATCGGCGTATTCATCGCTTACGTATTCGTAAAGAGCCTGCCGCTGAAGATCCTCACGATCCTGGTTGTCTGCGTCGTACTGTTCACCTCCGTACTCTTCCTGAGAGACGGATTCAAGGACAAGCAGGCAAAGAAAGCCGGCACAGCCGCTTAATCAAACGTCTAGCCCACAGAACGTTTCAGAGAGTCATGTAAATGACTCTCTTTTTTATTGCCCTGAAGGACTTACCAGCATCAGCTCCACATAATAAAAAATAATTAAAAATCGGGACCAGGGAAAGCGATCATTCGCCGTCCCAGGCCCCGAAGAGAGTTCAATTATTCTTATTATATTTTCGGTCCCGCGGCAGTTCGCCCGGTCCCTAAGTTGACTTGTCCGTGCGGTTGCTTCCGGCAGCCCCGTCCGCGGCCCTGACCAAAAGGCCTTTGTCCGCAGCTCCTCCGCTCCCGCATCGTTAATTTCCAGCGCAGTCCGTGCCGCGAAAACGCGATTCTCCAAGGCAGCCTCGTCCCGCGGTCCTGCACCGGACCGGCCCGCATCCTCCTGAATAAGGTCGTGACGTCAGGACATCATTATGTTTAGTCCTGCTGTCAGCTTATCGCCCTGTCAGGCCCGGATGACGGCCTGAAATTACGTGTGCTGTGTTTTTATACGCTCAGGTGCTATTCGGTACCGCGGCCTCTGTCGTGCTTCTTCATGTCCATTTTCAGGCGAACCAGGGCCTTACGGCAGTCGAGCTTGGTCATGTTGTTCTCACCAAGTACGGTCGTCTCCGTGCCCTCCTCGCTCTTATTGGTGTCGATGATGTTGCCCAGGTAGTCGTTCGTGACGACGAACTGTGCCGTGCGTCCCGAGAAGTGCAGGCCTGCCACGCAGATGCCCCTTCTTCCGAGCTGTTCGCAGGTGTTGGTGAAGTCCACGTCGCTGTTTCCCCAGCCATCCGCGGAAATCAGCGCGCCGTCTGCGCGCATGCAGTCCGCCATGATCGCGGCCCTCGTGCCGACGCGGATCTTATCCACGTTGTCGTCCGGCGTTCCGACGATGATGATCCCCATCAGATCGACGTCCGTGTCGTCGGAGACGACCTCCAGAAGCGGATCCTGGAAATGGTGTAATGAAGTTTCCTTAGTCGATGGTCCAATTCCCATGATATTCTCCCTTCTGTTCTACTGCATGGAGCGCAGGATTCCATCCCTGTACTCGTTCGGCGTGACGATGACCGGCATGTTGCCCATGTCGATGATGGATTTGCCTCCGATCGCGCCGCTCGGCTCGTCCGGGAAGAGGTACATGTCGTACATCGCTCCCTGGCCTGCGACCTGGCGGATGATGACGATCTTCTTGCGTCCCGGCCTCTCGACGTCGTGGTACACGTGCTTCTCCGTGCAGTCGTTGGCGTTGAAATGCTTCATCTGGTTTCGGAACTCCTGGATGAATTTGTCGCAGACCTCGTGGGCGGCGTAGCAGCCCCTGCGTTCCTCCGACATTCCCGCCTTCATCGTGACGTCGAACGAGATGATGACGTCGCCGGTCTTAGGCGTACTAGGGCGGTCAAAGATCACCTGCTCCTGCAGATTCCCCTCTGATGAGCCGAACTCGTGGGCCTGGATGCCCTCTGTGTCGACACCGGTCAGCATGAAGTAGACGCCGGTCAGCGTATACGTCACGCCCGTGCCGATCGCGCCCAGAACCTTCGTGGAAATCGGGATGAAGTCCATGATCGTGTTGGTGAAGCGGTCGTGATCGTCCGGCTGGATAACCTGCAGATCAATGTGATCGATAAATTCTGACTTTTCTTCCGCAAGCTTCTGGAGCATGTCCTTGCACACGCGGAGTTTTCCGTGAGTATCGACTTCGTTCTTCTCCCCGAAGTCGACGTCGTCGATGTGGAAGCACTTGATTTCCAGCCTTCCGTGATCGATCGTCTTTTCCGGCATAAGCTTCAACCTCCTTGTCCAATATCTATTTTGTCTCTGTGATTATTTTACCACAGTCTCGGAAAGAAAAGGGGGCAGATCATGCAATCTGCCCCCTTGTAAATATCTATCGTTCAGGATTCTGTAATCTCCGAAGACTTACAGCTTAGCTGTGTACTCGTATGGCAGCGGAACAATCTTTCCCGGTGTCTCGATGTCTTCGAGTGCCTGCAGAGCACCCTTACAAATAGCCGTCTGCATCTCTACGTTGTGCGGCTCACCACAGTTAGCACCCATCGGTACCAGCGGTGCAACGGCACGCGGAGTTCCCTGCTGACGTACAACTGGCGGAAGTGCGGCAATGATTACCGTCGGGATTCCAGCAGCTTCAATCGCTCTCTGCACAATAACTGCAGAGCGGTGGCAGGTTCCTCAGCCAGCGGTCATGAGAACGCCGTCGACATCTTCTTCTACAAGTCTCTGGGCAATTTCCGGTCCAGTCTTGTTTGTGAAGACTTCGATGTCTCCGCCGCCGCCCATGAATCCGTAATGGTACGGTGCTGTCTCTTTAATGAATCCTTCCTTAACAAGTTCATGCAGTCTGTCGATTGGGAACATGCAGTTGATGTCCTTGTTAACGTCGGAGTTATCGTATCCACCATGGGATACCATCAAATCATCATCGGTTACGTTGTCTGGGATCTCTCTGTACGTAGTATCTCCAGCGAGGTTGAATCTCTCCTGAGTCTTCAGATGAACACCGGCAGCTGTTGCGAATGCGATGCGCATGTCCTTCAGCTTCTTAGTGCAAGGTGTGAAAATCGACTTAGGAGTAATAGGTACAAAGATTTCAGACTGTAATCCTTTAACTACAGTTAAGCTCATATTGATCCTCCTACTCATTACCATTTGAGTTGTTCTTCTCAGCTGCCTCTTTCTGGCGTCTGAGATACATATCGTGATTGCTGACGTACTTGGTATTGACGTCCGGACCGAGCTGCTCGATGAAACTCATATTCCATGCGACCTCCTGTCCTACCTTAAACGGATAGTCGGAGATAACCATACGGTTAGGAACCCTCAGATAACCCAGGCGACCCTTCAGGTCGACCGCGATACCCTCCTCGTGCACCTCTACGATGACGCCTTCCATCCGGATAATCTTATCGCCATACTTCAGTTCTTTCGTCTCAATCTTATTAGTCATACTTCTCTTTTCTCTTCTGGGACATCGGCAGGGACTGCTCGTTCTCTTCGAGCTCAATCTTCTCGCCGGATGCTTCCTCGATCAGTTCAACATTGTTCTGCTTAACTGCCGGATTCCACTTTCTCTCCGGTGCCTTTACAGACTCTCCGGCCATCTCAGCCTTCAGCATGTACATAGCACGTGTAGCGTCCTCAGGAGCCAGTGTGTTGCATCCCAGTACCTCGTTCTCGATACCGGACTTGGACTTGTTGTTGTCGATCATAGCAGTCATGTACTTGTTTCCTACTACCAGTGCTCCCTGGTTAGCGCAGAAGCTCATTCCTACTACCGGAATTCCTCTCATACCGATCTGCTCGATGTGGCTGGAGAAGTCGATATGGTTGTTTCCGAATCCCTCTGTCGTTACGATCGCGCCGTCAACGTCCAGAGCTTCTACGGTCATTCCCAGACGACGGGATACGTAGTACTTCTCTGCGTTGATCTGCGGGGATCCGACAAAGACTACTCCGCACAGGTCGATCTCAGGATCGTGCAGTGCCTCCAGGACAACCGGCTCTCTCCAGTAATGTCTGGACATCTCCTTGGATGCAGGTCCGATGCAGGTCAGTGCATGGATACAACCATCGAGTACTTCCAGCGGGGAGCAGACTACAGGTACATTTCCGAGCTCTACGTTCGGTCTTGCACCCAGAACTCCAACCGGCTCTACAGGCAGGATGAAGTTATCGTGCATTGCGCCCTGTCCCATGATCTCCTTAACGATGACAACCTTCTTCTTGCCAGGGTGACGGAACTGCTCGAATGTCTCTGTGTCTGCGACCAGGGAGTCATCCAGCTCCTTCATTGCCTCGCGGATTTCCTGTGTGATTACGTCGAATGCGGTATGCGCAGCGATCGGTCCACGTCTCTCCATGTTGGTCTTAGCCTGAATGGTTACCTGACCCTTGATGAAGATCTCGCCCTTCTCCGGGCATCCCGGACGTCCCCACTGGATGTTCTCGTCGAGGTAACCCTCGGAAGAACCGAACTCACCAATCTGAACTCCGTTGTCGTCTGTTCCTGTCAGCATCATGACTGCACCGTCCAGAACTCTGGTTGTGCCTGTTCCGAGCAGGTCGTCACCTTCCTTGGTAGCGATCGGCTGAACGTCCATGATGGTCTCAGAATATGTATGATACTTATCTGGTGTGATGATCTCGAGCTTGAAATCGTGAACCAGCTCCTGGTTTTCGATTACATCAGCTTCGATTCCCTCACGGATGTAAAGAGTAGTTCCCTCGATCTTTGTCTCCGGTCCTCTCTTAACCTCTGTGATTGTGTAGTGCTTTCTGGTCAGTGATCTGACAACCTTACCCTCAAGCTCTTCTGCCGGAGCTGCTGCTACGGTTCCTGCAACCTGAGCTGCTGCTGCAGCCGGTGCTGCCTGAACTACGCCGCTTCCGCTTCCGAACACGCCGGTAGGAATCTCCAGGTCGATGTCTTTACCTTCACCGATGTGGATCCTCATCATTCCGCCTGCTACGGATGCTGCCGGAGCTGCTGCCTCTGCAGGAGCTTCCTCAGCCGGTGCCTCTGCTGCCGGTGCAGGAGCTTCCTCTGCCTCTGTGTAACCCTTCAGGTTATCAGCGGTCAGGGCTGTCAGGGAATCACAGGTCTTCGTCATTGTAGCGCCGATTACCTGTCCGATTGTCAGTGCGCCGTCGAGATCCAGAAGTCCGGACTCGACGAGATCGTCGAAAATTGCCGGATCTTCCAGGTTGGATGCCTGAATTACTGTGCCTTCTTCTGCTCTGCAGCACAGCACTGCTGGATCCTTAGCATGTTCTTTAGCTGTTTCAGCTGAAATGGACATATACGTTTCCTCCTTTAACTTTTAAGCACGATTTAACGGTCTGCAGGTGCTCCACTGCCGAATACCCATGTCGGGATCTCCAGGTCGATGTCCTTTCCCTCGCCGATATGAATCTTCATCATGCCGCCTGTTACAGCAGCAGATACCGTCGCACCAGACAGAGCTGCCGGAGCCGGCACCTCAGTGGTTTCGCTTTCTGTCTCCTCTGCCGTCTCTTCTGCGTCTCCGGAACCTGCCTCGGAATATCCTTCCAGGTTGTCCGGAGTCAGAGCGGTCAGTGAATCCTCTGTTTTTGTCAGTGTTGCACCGAGAACCTGTCCGATCGTCAGTGCACCGTCAATGTTCAGCAGCCCGGAATCTACCAGATCAGGGAAGATCGATGGGTCTTCCAGGTTGTGCTCGGAAATGACAGTTCCTTCTTCTGCCCTGCAGCACAGTACTGCAGGATCGGCGGCATGTTCTTTACAATATTCTAATGAAATGGACATTGGTCTCTCCTCCTTATGTCGTATCTATCGTGACTGCAAGTTACAGATATATAGGTAAACGTCAGATATGCCTCAGGGAGTCCGCAGAATCGGGGGTTCCGTTTTCTCCTTGAAAAGCTGTCCTTTGACGGACAGACCCGGACGTTCGGGCGGCAGAAAGCTTCCTTCGCGTCCCCACGATCTTCCGTTTTCTATCTAAATGATAATGTGTCGCATTATTGATTTCCTAAATTCGCGTTGGTAAGCCTTGATTTGCTATACATTAATTTTTTGGATTTCGACAATCCTGCCTATAACTGGCTTTATTAGAAGTCGATCTCCTGGCTGACCTCTCTGGATACAGTCATGTGTCTGTACAGAGGGTGGCCGATGGTTCTCATCATGTGGTCCGTCATGTGGAAGACTCTGAGTCCCATCTTAGGTGCGGATGCCATGACAGTGTTGGAACAGTCGGAGCAGTTTCCGATCAGGATGTAGTCGCACTTATCCTTCTTGAACTGCATGTTGTTCTTAACCTGTCCCGGGCAGATTCCCGGACGCTCGCACTTCAGGGAGCCGTTCTTCTGCTCCTGAGCCTGCTTGCACTTGCATACGGAAATGACTTCACCGTTCATCTTCTTGACGATGTCACGGAGTCTGTCCTCTGTTCCGCTGCATGCGCAGATCAGGATACCGAACTTAGCGCCGTGCGTGTCTGGGAACGGGATGCTGACCAGGATGGCTCCGGAGGACTTGGTGATCGGTGCTTCAACCGTCGTCGGTCTGCCTGTGAAAGGTCCGCCGAGGATGATCTCACCGTACTCTCCGTCGATTCCGCCAGCCTTCTCGATCATGTCGCCTACGGATGTTCCAACCGGTACATCGAAGAATACGTGCGGCTCGCTTCCGCCGTTCAGCTTTCCTCTGACAGTCATGTCCTTGGAGAAGGAAGGCTTTCTGAAGTCGATCGCTTCATATACTCTTGCGCATGTCTCGCAGTTGATTACGATTGCGTTGGCTGCGGACGGCAGCTGAGACGGCTCGAGCTCTACGCCCAGGCACTCTCTTACGACTGCACGCTCCTCGCCTTCCGGATAAATGTCTGCCAGCAAATGCAGTGAGACGTCCGGTCTATCCTTAATTGCGGCATCAAGTGTCTTGATTGCCTTATGATGTTTTCTCTTTACCGCGATGATGACCTTGGATGCGTTGGAGATTTCCTTCGCATACTCAGCACCCTTGATTACGCTTTCCGGATTCTGCTCCAGGCGGGCAACGTTGTGTGCCAGTCCCGGCTCGCACTCGGATGCGTTGACCAGGATGTATCCGCCGTTCAGATCGCAGTCCAGCTTAACGCCGGTCGGGAATCCAGCTCCGCCCTGTCCGACGATTCCAGCTTCCTTGACCATCTCCAGCTTGGTGCCTTCCTTGATCTTCTCGAACTCTTCCGGCTGCTCATCATCTGCTTTAATGATGATGCGGTCGTCCAGAACATCTTCTACCGTTCCGTATACGCTGGAGAAAATGTTCGCTCCCAGCCCTGTCGGTTCTGCAACCAGTGTTCCCTTCTTAACCTTGTCGCCCTTCTTGACGACCGGTGCACACGGCTTGCCGACATGCTGCGAGAGCAAAATCTGTAAATTGTCCATACTGTTACACTCCTCTTAGCCTAACACTCTATTTATTATTACCAGATATCTGGATTTTCACGATGTAACGGCTTCCCTCGGGACGGGGATGATACGCCAGTTTTCAAACAAATAACACTGTCTGTTTACTTTCCGCGCAGCGGCCCGTCAGGGTCATGATTTCCAGTGCGTGCGTTCCAACCAAGAATCGTGAAAATCATAACTATACGATTTCACAATTGTGATTAACTTAACTATGCCGCCTGTAAATAGCTTGTTTCGCTCTCATGTACATTTACAATATCACATCTTCAAATGGAATGCAATGAAATTATTAAAAAAATAACAGAGTTTTCTCTGCCCTTCTGTCATTGACTTTTCAAGGCTTTTACGATTTTCTCCTATAGAACAACTGAACCGCGTTCTATTCCGTAGTTTATTGTAAGAAATTTCCATCGCTCATGAAAATCTATATTTCCATTCTTTCTCATTTATTAATTATATGAATACCATTCCCGCGGCAGATAATTCTGATTATTGGTTGTCTCCAGGTACAAATCCCTAATCCTAATTGTGATTATTTTATCGTGCCGTCACAATCCCATTGGAAACTGTCAGCTTTCCCCTTTTCCTGTTTTTCAAATGGTTATTTTTTACCCTTTTCACGCGAATATCCTTTCTTTATATTGTACATTTATGCATACAATCTCAGCGATAAATATGCATCAAAAACGGATAATTGTCCTACCATTGCTTTTTTTGTCCCACCGGCGCCATTGATATCATCCATAACATCGCAACCAAATATATCGTTTATCTCTAACTCACCGATCTGCCGCCCTCCGCACGCCCCTTCCCCGGGCAAAATTTACCGCGACGCCGCCTCTGACCACCTGCCGCCGACGGTGTTTTCGGTTTCCCCACCAAGATCCTTTGTTTTTCGTGCACATTCCCCCAAATTTACGGGACGTTTAAAAAAACATTGTGCATTGAAGTATTTTCTTTTTGAAACTTATTCTCAATCCATCTATTTTCCTATATAATAGTAAGCAAATTGAAAAAACCTGATTATCGTTGGTTTCCGGACCGACGCTAAAGAAAATATCTATCAGCTATCTACCAGCAGAGATGCGTTCTGTACACCGTGCATGACCCCCCGACGTAATCTCTGCTCACTTGTTTATGGACGCGGCGGAAGCGGTGCAGTCGATCCATGCAGAATACCGGGAAGTATACAATCGTTATGGGAAGAAAAAAGAGAACAACTAAACAGAAAATTGTCGACGCCGCATGGAAACTGTTCTACACGAAGGGCTACGACGAGACGACGATCGAGGACATCATAAAGGAATCGAAGACCTCCAAAGGCTCGTTCTACCACTACTTTAAAGGAAAGGACGCGCTGCTCGGCACGCTCTCCGACCTGTTCGACCAGAAGTACATCGAGCTCTCCGAGGAAGAGGACCCGAACATGACCGCGACGCAGAAGCTGGAACACCTGAACTACGAGCTGTTCCACATGATCGAGGAGAACGTCGACATCCACCTGCTGGCCTACATGTACGCCACGCAGCTGATCACGGACGGCCAGCGCCACCTGCTGAACCGCGACCGCTTCTACTTCCAGTACGTCACGCAGATCATCCGCGAGGGCCTGGAGTCCGGCGAGTTCAGCAGCAACTGCACGCTCAACCAACTCGTGAAGATCTACGCGATGTTCGAGCGCTCCATGCTGTACGACTGGGCGCTCTGCAAGGGAACCTACAGCCTGACGACCATCTCCTCTTTCCTGCTGAAGTCCGTCCTGGACCGCTTCCAGCACGGATTCGCCGGCGGAGAACTGGACGAGAACATCAAGCAGACGTTCATCGACGCCTACCTGAACACCTAAACCCTAGATCGACAGCAAGACCTGAACCGATCCCGCCGTGCCGGCTCTCCGGGATACATGGATACAGTGATGCGGACATACATATTGGTGCAAACGGATGCAGTGATGCGGAAGGACCGGGCAGACCAGCGAATATACGCGCTGGTCTGCCCCGTGCTTTTTTTTTTTTTAGATTTTGGGTTTTTTTATTAGAGTCCAAACGGGTGGGTTCTGTTAGGGGCCGCGG
>CAIFEY010000011.1:0-773 GCA_903789635.1 uncultured Eubacteriaceae bacterium | reverse complement strand
AAACGTTCTTCCCAAAAAAATTTTGGTGCAACCGGGCGGAGGTTTGGGGACCCCCCGGGGCCCCCCCCCAAATACCGCGGGGGGTCTGCCCGGTCCTTTTGTTTATTTCAGATTTTCGATTTTATAATAAGAGTCCAAGCGGCTGGGTACTGTTCGGCGCCGCGGCCGCCTCGATCATCCACACACGCGTGCCTCCGTCGATGCGTGTATACTGTATTTTCCGGAAAATGGTGGAATTTGGCGGCTGCATGAATATCGGGCGAGGGCGACGGTGCACTGCGGCCTGAAATTTGGGAAAATCCAGCGTTAGACCTCCATTTTCCCACCCACATCCGGAAATTTGGGAAAATGACGCCTGAACACCTCAAATTCCCACATCGCCTGTGACTGGCCATCGACCCGTTATACCCCGTAGAGGTATATGCAGGGGCGATGATTATCCTCAATCGATCAGCGCACCGCCGCCGCCGCTGAAAAATGGACGACAGTGCGACCATGTTGTGCAGCGGATTGTGCAATTCGTCCGGAATGATGGCGGCGGTGCAGTCGCTGACGGCGGGCGCCACTGGTCCAATCGATGATCGTGCTCCGCCCGCTGCGGCGGAAGCGCCCGCCGGCATCTTCCGGACTTGGGAATAATGGATCTGCGGCGTCGTTCTTCCCAACTTTTTTTGAAACGTTTGGAAAGCGGCCGGAGATAGGGCGAAATTCCCAACGCCGGCTGATCAGGTCCCTGTCAAGTAGACACGGGAAAAGTGTAACGGTTTTTTTAG
>CAIFEY010000010.1:39460-70616 GCA_903789635.1 uncultured Eubacteriaceae bacterium | reverse complement strand
GCGCCGATGATACTTGGTGGGTGACCGCCTGGGAAAGTAGGACACCGCCGGTTCCTTTTTATCTTTATATGAAATTCAATACATTATGGCTCCATGGTCAAGCGGTTAAGACACCGCCCTTTCACGGCGGTAACTCGAGTTCAATTCTCGATGGAGTCATTTTTTTATTGTTTGCGCAATTGGCGGAATTGGCAGACGCGCTAGATTTAGGTTCTAGTGAGAATATCGTGGGGGTTCAAGTCCCTCATTGCGCATCAATCAACGTCGGAATCATATGGTTCCGGCGTTTTTTTGTCTGCATGGGGGGATATTGGACTGGGAGCGGTGACTGCGTGTGCGTTGTTTTTTGATAAATGAAATAAGTTGTTGCTGCATGGCATATTCTGCTATAATTTCTGTAATGGGGGATCGGCTGAGAAATCGGCTGATGAAAGGATATGGCTGAGGCTTTGGAGAATGACGAACGGACACGCTGAGCAGAAGAGGATTTTCTCGGCGTGCTTAGGTGTTATATTGCAATGGTTTAAATGAAAGTGAGGGTAAAGTGAGATGATTACGGGTCACCAAACGGTTGGAAATGATCGAGCAGGGAATGAACAGGCGGCGAGGGGAAGGCGTCTTCTGGTCGTGCTGCTGGCATTGGCGATGGCGGTTTCGATGCTGCTGACGGTCGGGGTCAGTCCTGCGTATGCGGCGGAGGACAGCAGGCCGGCGCCGGGGGACATCCATTTCCTGAATATCGACAATCCGGAGCTTACGATGACGGATATCAACGGGAACCAGGTGTCGACGAAGGCGAATGGGAAGCCGAAGATTTTGTTCTTCTTCAACTTCGGGTGCTCGCGGTGCGCGCAGACGGAGACGCTGATGAGGCAGTACGGGTTCGACCTGGACAAGGTGGACGTCGTGTTCTGCGAGGCGTGGAACGACATCAGCGAGGCGTCCAAGGATGAGAAGACGGCGAGCGACCTGAAGCAGCAGGCGGTGGATTTCTATTCTAAGCTTGGGATTGAGACCACGGCGCAGTGCTACGGCGGCGTGAAGACGTGCTGGGAGTACCTGAGGGCGTGCGGATACATCGATGACGCGACGCTGAAGCCGATCACCGTGTACATCTCCGCCGACAACAAGATCGCCGGATTCAGCTGGACCTACACGAACGTCTATACCTCGGCGGCGTGCCTCGGATTCGACCTCGAGAAGGGCGGCCATCACTGGGAGCAGGTCAGCAATGACAAGTCCAGCGACGGCTATATCGACACGTATTACAAGTGCGCGGCCTGCGGCCTCGAGAGGATGCATCAGGTCGAGCTCGTGACGCCGGAGAAGACAAATTTTGTCTACAACGGAAAGACACAGACCCTGATGAGCAGCAGTCCGGTCCTCACGGTCACCGGAGCCAGCCAAAAGAACGCCGGCACGTACGAGGCGACGGTTTCGCTGGCAGACACGACGAGGTACGTCTGGGGCAGGGGAGACTTCCGCGAGTCGGGATACGACGGCAGCTTCTCGCCTAAGACTATCAGCTGGACGATTGAGAAGGCATCGCAGAAACCGGTTGTCACCACCAAGTCGCGCAGCTTCACGGCATCGGCGCTCAGGAGCGGATCAAAGAGCTTTGCGCTGAAGGTGAAGGGTGCGAAGGGCACAAAATCGTTCACCAAGGTCAGCGGATCGCCGAAACTGGCGCTGAACGCGAAGAGCGGCAGGGTCACGGTCAGGAAGGGCACGGCGAGCGGGACGTACCGGATCAAGGTGAAGGTCAGCGCGGCTTCGACCGCAAACTACAAGGCCGGCACCGGTTCTGCACGGACGATCACCGTTCGTGTCAAGTAGAGAATTATATAGAAAATCTATAATACAATTTTGATGCATTGAAAAACATAATCGAATAGATTCAACGTGATTATTGAAAGCCGGCGGGCAGACGTGTAAACTGTTAATAGCAAGAAAACTGCAAAAGTTTATCGGCAATCTATTTTTTAATGTGAAAAGGAGATTTTTTATGAAAAAGAAATTGACAGTCCTGGGTCTGGTACTGACGCTGGTTCTCGCATTCGGCGGCTTCCAGAGCGTATTTGCGAACACGATTGACGGCGTAAAAGAGAATCAGACTGACAAGATCGCTTACACTTACACTTCCGAGACACTGTCAGGCAAGTACAAGGTCACGGACACAGAAGAACTTAAGGGCTGGGTCGACAGCGGTAAGAAGATGGTTATCGTCGACACGATGCCTGATAAGTCCTACAACACAACCAACGGACATATTACAGGTGCTGTAAACGCTGAAGTCAATCTGACTAATCCGGGAATGACAGATGCGCAGAAGTCCAACCTGCTGAAGGTTGTAAACCAGGCTCTTATCGATCAGGGACTGACTTCTAAGTCCTATACATATTCCAGCTGGAAGAAGACCACGAAGGCTGCTTATAAGAAGATCACAAATAAGAAGCTGAAGAAGGTTAAGACTGTCAACGGCAAGAAGGTTTACTACAAGAGAAGCATCACAAAGACCACAACGATTGGTAAGAAGAGTGCTCCGATCGTCGTTTACTGCGGATTCGTCGGATGCTCCCGTTCCCACGAGGCAGCTGCATATCTGGTAAAGAACGGATACACGAACGTATATCGTTACGGCGGCGGAATCCTGGCTTGGATCGATGCTGGCTATCCGGTAGTCAAGGCAGAGACAACGCCTGCTGCATAGCAGAAATGATTCTGTTCAGGCTAACGAACCGAACAATTGAAAATGTAATGAATCTGGGGGAGTTGAATGTTTCAACTCCCCAGTTCTGTCATAACGAGTATTCAGGACAGGGGGTACAGATATGCAACGTGGAACATCCCTCGCGAGGCGATGCGTGATCCTGCTTCTTTCGGCCGCGATGGTCATCGCGTTCACCTTCACGGCGGGCGTGGAGGACGCGTTTGCAGCGGCGAAACTGAAGGTTTCTCCGGCTTCGAAGACGATACGGGTGAACAGCAGTGTTACGCTGAAGGCCAATCAGAAGGTAAAGTGGTCGATTTCCCGAGGAAGCAGACTCATCAAGCTGACGAAGAAGACCTCGCGTACCGTAAAGGTCAAGGGCGTCAAGGCCGGAACGGCTTACGTGAAGGCGAAGGCTGGGAAAAATTACAAGAAAATTAAGATTACCGTGGTCAGCAGCAAGGCACCGACCGCGATCGAAGCCGTCTCCACGAGCGAGCTGATCGGCGTAGACAGCCACTGCATGGTATACGTGAAATCCGTGACGCCTTCGAGCGCGAGTAAGGACGTCACGTTCACGACCAGCGATGCCGGCGTCGCGACGGTAGAGAAGGACGGCACCGTGACGGGCACAGGCGCCGGCACGGTCACGATCACGGCAGCCTCCAAGCTGAACGGCGAGGTCAAGGGCAGTGCGGTGATCACGGTTGTGAGCAGCCTGCACGGAAATATTAAGATGACCGTCGCAATGACGGATGCGGCGAAATATCCGAAGGGGCAGGCCGTTTCCGCGTGGGTTCCGGTCCCGCAGATGGAGGACAATCAGGTTGTGGCTCCGTCCGCAGTGGTCTGCAAGGCGCCGTCCGCCGAGACGGTCGAGCTGACAACGGATTCCGCCGGCAATCACGCGTTTCACATCGTGTGGGGCAGGGACACCGAGCCTGCCGACCGGACGGCGGCGATCTCCTACCACTTCAACCGGCGCGCGACGGTCAGGCCTTCTGACCTTGCGTCCAGGGAGAGCGGATCTGTCGATGCTGCCGCGATGGCAAAGTATCTGAAGGCGTCGAGTCTGACCGGGCCGCTGACCGACGGAATCGTGAAGGAGACTGCAGACAAGATTGTCAAGGATGCGGGCGCTGTTACCGTTTATCAGAAGGCCGACGCGGTCTATAACTGGGTCTGCGACAACCTTTACCTGGATAAGAATGCGGCAGAGACGGTTTCCCGCGATGCCGCGGACGTTCTGGGCAGCACGGGAGAGCGGTACAGCGAGCCGGAGATCAATGCGGCGTTCGTCGCGCTATTAAGGGCGGCAGGTGTGCCGGCAAGGCTGACATTTGGCATGAACATGGGGTCTTTGTCGACGACACCGACGAGTGCGAGTGCGCTGGGCTGCAGGGTTCAGTTCAACCTGCCGGGCTACGGCTGGGTTGACGCCAATCCGTGCAATGCGCTCAAGACGATCGCCGGGTATGAGGCGAGCTACCGCGCTGCGGATGCGCCGTTTGCCGAGCAGTGGAGCGTACTGAAGAACAGGCACTGGGGCGTCGCGGACCAGAAATGGGTCAAGCTGTCCGAGGGTGAGGACGTCGTCCTGTCGCCGAAGCAGGCTGCATCGGATTCGCTGCAGTTCGTCGGCGATCCGTATGCGGAGTATGGCGGGCAGACGGCTGAACTCAGCTGCACCTGGGCGTTCGAGCAGGATGCGGCGGACTGCGGATGCGAGTAGGCGTATGCGAATAATGAGTTGGTATTTTGTTCGTGGTATTTCGTGATAGAATGGGGTGAATGGAGGTGAGTCCTTTGGCTGACGATGAAAGAGACGCTGTGGTGAGAACGATCCACGGTTACTTTACCGGGAAGTATCCCAGTCTCGAAGTGCCGGGGAAGGAGATCTTTCAGCTGCCTAACGGTGTCTACTACTATGTCGACGCCTATCCGGACGGCGAGGGCGGCGAGATGTCGTACCTGCTGTGCGGCTGGGACGGGGAGACCGACTTCGTGAAGTGGTGGATGTACGAGGAACGCGAGCGGTTCTTCCTCTCCGATTACGATTCGGTCGACGAGATGATCGATGACATGGAGGGGCACGAACTGAACGAATAGGATTACGATGGAATTCATGATCAATTCATGATCCGGTTAAGGATCATGCTAACGAGATCGCTGATCAGAGAGGCTGTGTTTGCTGCGGCCTCTCTTTTATTTATATTAGATAATATTACATATGTTATAATTGAAGATATCGCATATCGCAAATAGGCGATGCGATTGAAGGGTGCCTTGGTTGTGGGTTCGTGATCGGTTATCCACGGGCGTCTGCGAGTGGAAACGGATATCCGCGGGCGTCTGCGAATGGACGTGGTCATCCGGGCGTAATTGGGGGTGAATTATCGTGAGGGAGGTTTACTTGAGCGGGAATGCGTTGTATACTTTCGCTGAATGAGTTGATGAGGAGGTATTGAGATGTTTCATCTTTTCGGAAAGAAGAAGAAAAAGCAGGACGATCCGGCGGTCGAGGCGTACGCGCGGATGACGAAGCTCAGGACGCTGCTGTTCAACGTGCCCGGGGCTGACAACGACTTTGGGGTGGCGCTCTGCCAGGAGATCAGGAGCGACGACCAGCAGAAGGTCATCGACTACCTCGAGGCGAACCCGGAAGCGAACGCCGACGAGATCCTGGAATTCGTGACCAGGGAAATTTTGATGCATTAATTAATAGGTGCATTATAAGAAGAAAATCAGGGGAAGTTCACACAATGTTCATCTGAAGTGAGTACAATAGTGCACATCTGTGATTTATCATAGGGTAACGAATACAGGAATGCGGCGGGGCGGCTCCTGAAGCGGGGCGCGGACTTTGCCGCGGGGGAATGCGGCAGGGCAGTCTCGGGATGTGGGGCGTGGACTTTGCCGCGGACGAATACGGCAGGGCAGTCTCGGGACATGGGGCGTGGGCTTTGCCGCAGGAGGATGGATTGGCCTGTGCGGGGAATTGGAATACGGAAGGAAGATTTCAGATAGATGAGTGCGAACGATAAAATTCAGAAGGACCGGGAAGAGCGGGAGGCTCGGCTGAAGCGGATTCGGCAGGTCAGGAACAAGCGGCATGCGAAGCGCGCGGGGAGGGTCCTGGCGATTGTGCTGGTGATTTGTGCGGCGGTCGGCGGGCTGGCCCTCGCGATGGATCGGCCTTCAAACACTGCGACGAGTGTGAAGAAGACGGCTGCGGCGAAGACGTACGACGATCCTGCGGCGAACGAATATAAGTCGAAGGTCGACAAGAATAACGACGGCGTGGACGACCAGACGGAGATTCTGCGCGGTGCGCTGAAGTACGTCGCGACGAATCCGAAGTACAAGAGCGAGTATTACAGCGGCGGCTGGCCGACGGACGGGTACGGCGTCTGCACGGATGTCGTCAACTACGCGCTGCTGAACGCCGGGTACAACATGCACACGCTCGTGAGCAAGGACATCGAGGAGCACCCGAGCTGGTACACGTCTGTGACTTACCCGGATTCGAACATCGATTTCCGACGCGTGGAGAACCTCTACGTCTACCTGAAGCACCACGCGAAGTCGCTGACCACGGACATTAACAAGACGGACCAGTGGCAGGGTGGGGACATCGTCGTGTTCAAGGAGCACATCGGCGTCGTCTCGGCCAAGCGCGACAAGGACGGAATCACGTACATCATCCACAATGGAAAGCCGAATCAGAAGGGCTACATCCAGGACATCCTCCCGAAGAAGGAGAAGGAGATCATCGGGCATTTCCGAATCTCGTAGATTTCGTAAGGAGATTACGGATACAGACTGCATAAATGAACAATTGGCGGAAAGCGGGCATGGGCGGAAAATCGCGCGGCCCGTTTTTTCTTGCGCTGTTTTCGGAACGGCGCGCCGAGCGTGGGCGGCGGTGCGGGAAAGTATAGGAATCTTCTATATGGGTTCCGCGGGCATAATCGATCGATTTATGTTACTATAGTGAGTGATTGACTGCAGGGAGGGAGCGAATGGGAGAGCAAACTTGGAAAATCACACAGAGGAAGAGGCGGGCGCGGTATGCGGCGGTCTTTCTTTTGCTGATTCTGGCGCTCGGGGTCGTGACGGTAGTCTCGGTGAACACGGGGAACGTTCGGATCTCGGTTCCGGAGCTGGTCCGCGCGGTGTTCCTGCAGGAGGGGCGGCCGGACGTGATCGCGATCCTCTGGACGATCCGGCTCCCGAGGATTCTGACCGGGCTGATGATGGGCGGCGCGATCGCGCTGGCGGGCTTTCTACTGCAGACGTTCTTCGAGAACCCGATCGCGGGGCCGTTCGTGCTCGGCATCTCGTCAGGGGCAAAGATGGCCGTCGCTATCGTCATGATCCTTCTGATGGACAGGGTCGCGAACCTGGGCTCGGGGGTGCTGGTCGTCGCGGCCTTCTTAGGCGCGCTGGCGGCCACGGCGCTCGTGCTGCTGTTCTCGCAGTGGATCAAGAACGCGGCGGCGCTGCTGCTCGCGGGCATCATGATCGGCTACATCTGCAGTGCGGTGACGGATTTCCTGACGACGTTCGCGAAGGACTCCGACGTCGTGAACCTGCACGGCTGGTCGATGGGAAGCTTCTCCGGCATGAGCTGGCAGGACGTCCGCGTGTCCGGCATGATCGTGCTGGCCGCGTCAATTTTGACGTTTCTGCTGTCTAAGCCGATCGGGGCGTACCAGCTCGGGGAGGCGTATGCGGCGAGTATGGGCGTCAATGTCAGGTGGTTCAGAGCTGAGATTATTCTTTTGTCGAGCCTGCTGTCGGGGTGTGTGACCGCGTTCGCGGGGCCGATCTCGTTCGTTGGCATCGCCGTGCCGTTTCTGGCAAAGCGCATGCTCGGGACGTCCAGGCCGATCCTCGTGATTCCGGCGGCGTTCCTGACGGGGTCGCTGTTCTGCATGGTGTGTGACCTGATCGCCAGGACCGCGTTCGCCCCGACGGAGCTGAACATCAGCACGGTGACGTCGATCTTCGGTGCGCCGATCGTACTGTACATCATGCTGCAGAGAAGGAGGATGAACCATGCGTAGGACGACGGATGCGGCAATTCTGTTTCGCGGGGCGTCGGTCGGATACGGCAGGCGGACGATCCTGGGGCCGCTCGATTTAGAGGTCCCTAGGGGCAGGATCACGACGCTGATCGGGCCGAACGGCGCGGGCAAGTCCACGCTGCTGAAGACGGTCACGCGCGAGCTGCCGCTGCTCTCCGGCGATGTCGAGCTTTTCGGAAAGGATCTCCATTCTTATTCGCCTAAGGAGCTGGCGTCGGTCACGGCCGCGGTGCTGACCGAGCGGATTCACCCGGAGCTCCTGACGTGCCGGGACATCGTCGCGGTCGGGCGCTACCCGTACACCGGGGCGTTCGGCGTGCTGACTGAGGAAGACGAGAGAAAAATCGACCAGGCCCTCGCGGACGTCCACGCGGAGGAGATCGCGGACCGCGACTTCACCCAGATCAGTGACGGGCAGAAGCAGCGGATTCTGCTGGCGCGTGCGCTCTGTCAGGAGCCGGACCTGCTGATCTTAGACGAGCCGACGTCGTACCTCGACATCAAGTACAAGCTCGACCTGCTGACGGTCCTGCAGAAAATGACCCGGGACCGCGGCATGACTGTCGTGATGTCGCTGCACGAGATCGACCTCGCGCAGAAGGTCTCCGACCTGGTCGTCTGCGTTGGAAAGGGCGGCCTGTTCAAGGTCGGGACGCCGGAGGAGGTCTTCCAAAAATCGCTGATTCAGGACCTCTACGGCATGGAGAACGGGTTCTATGACGCGATGTTCGGTTCAGTGGAATTCCTGGAATCCGACAGAACAGACGGGACCAGGGAAGTGAATCCGTCTGAGGGTTCGGGAGCGACTGTGGGAACCGGCGTGTCCGGGAGCCTGGAAGGGGCGGGACAAAGTTCACCTGCCCACAGGGTCGTCGTCCTCTCGATGGGAGGCGCCGGGATCCCGGTGTACCGCCGCCTGCAGAAACTGGGAATCGCGTTCTCCGCCGGCCTGCTGAGCGAACTGGACGTCGACTACCACCTCGCGCGCGAGATCGCGGACAGCGTGACGGCGATCCCGGCGTTCACGCCGGTGACGGAGGCTCAGCTTTCCGAGGTGAAGGAAGCGATCGACGGAGCGGACCGCGTGATCGGGGCAGGATGCCCGGATGACATGAATAGATCGGATGCGCTGAAGGAGCTGGAAGAATATTCCAGGAGACGGGGCAAGCTCGCCTCGCCGGAGGAATTCTTTCACGGCGCATAGGTGAAACAGGAAGGAAACAGAGGGAACACGTGGAGCAGTTTGTAAGAAGCGGAAATAAGATGCTGAGGCTGGGGTTCACGACCGGGACCTGCGCGGCGCTGGCCGCGGCGGGGGCGATCCGGCTCCAGCTGACGGGAAAGGCTCCGGAGGAGCTGCAGCTTATGACGCGCAAGGGGATCACCGTGCGCGTGAAGCCGGCGGACGCGGGATTTATTGGGATTGGAGAGCCGTACGTTCCGAAAACGTCTGATTCTAAGGAACACGAGGAACCTGCTGCGGAGTCGGCGACGGATGCAGAGGATGCGGCGGACGCACGGGAAGCCTTCTGCATGATCGCGAAGGATGCCGGCGACGACTGTGACGCGACGGACGGCGCGCTGATCGGGGCGAGGGTCAGGTTCACGGACGAGCCGGGCGTGCGACTGGACGGCGGCGAGGGCGTCGGGCGCGTGACCAAGCCTGGGCTGGACCAGCCGGTCGGGGCGGCGGCGATCAACCGCGTGCCGCGGCAGATGATCCTCTCGGCGATGGAGGAGTGCGCGGACGATCTCGGGTACCCGCTCGGGGATCGTGGTCTGTTCGCGGAGATCTTTGTCCCTGAGGGAAAGAAAATCGCGGAGAAGACGTTCAACCCGCAGCTCGGCATCACGGGAGGCATCTCGATCCTTGGGACGACGGGCATCGTGGAGCCGATGAGCGAGCAGGCGCTGATCGACACGATCGAGGTCGAGATCAAGCAGCGCAGGACCGCGTCGGAGGACCTGATCCTGGTGCCGGGAAACTACGGCGAGACGTTCCTGAAGGCGGGCCATCTCGGCAGCGTGCTGGACCACGCGCCGATGGTGCAGTGCTCCAACTTCATCGGGGACGCGGTGGACATCGCGAAGACGAGCGGGTTTAAGCGCGTGCTCCTGGTCGGACACCTCGGCAAGTTCGTCAAGCTCGCGGGCGGCATGATGAATACCCATTCCAGGATGGGCGACTGCAGGATGGAGATTTTGACGGCGCACGCGGCGTGCCTGGGCGCGGACGTCGAGGTCTGCCGGGCGCTTATGGGGTGCGCGGTGACGGACGAGGCGGTTCGGATTCTCGAGGAAGCGGGCCTGTTTTCCGAAGTCATGGAGGCCCTGCTGAAGAGGATCGAGCACTACATCAACCGCAGGGCGGAGAACGCGATGGAGATCGGCGCGGTCGTCTACAACGGCGAGCAGCTGCTCGGGATGACGGAGAGTGCGGAGAAGATCCTTTCCGAGTGGGGCGTCCGGCCGGATTCGAGGAAATAAAGAATTATAACGAAAATCGTTCGGACGCAGGAAACGCGCGGCATGGGCGTCCGGCCGATATCCGGGATACAGCAAGTGATGAACAGCAGTACACGTTAAATAGATTGGAAAATGGAGGAGAAGCAATGGTACATTTTGTCGGCGCGGGACCGGGAGCGGTCGATCTGATTACGGTGAGGGGACAGGAGCTGCTGCGCTCGGCGGACGTCGTGATTTACGCGGGGAGCCTGGTCAACCCGGAGCTTCTGCAGATGACAAAGCCAAATTGCAGGATCTTCAACAGCGCCAGAATGACGCTGGATGAGGTGCTGGACGAGATGAAGAAGGCGGAGTCGGAGGGCCTCGTGACGGTGCGCCTGCACACGGGCGACATGAGCCTGTACGGCGCGATCCGTGAGCAGATGGATGCCCTGGACGAGCTCGGCATCGCGTACGACGACACGCCGGGCGTCTCGAGCTTCTGCGGCGCGGCATCGGCCCTGAACGCGGAGTACACGCTTCCGAATGTCTCGCAGACGGTCATCATCACGCGCAAGGCCGGCAGGACGCCGGTCCCAGAGCGCGAGGGGATCCCGTCCCTGGCGCAGCACGGCTCGACGATGGTGCTGTTCCTGTCTTCCGGCATGATTCCGGCGCTGCAGGAGGATCTGCTGCAGGGCGCGTACACGGAGGACACGCCGGCGGCGATTGTATACAAGGCGACCTGGCCGGACGAGAAGACGGTCCGCTGCACGGTGGGTACGCTCGCGGATGAGGCGGCAAAGGCAGGCATTACCAAGACAGCACTGGTCCTGGTCGGGGACTTCCTCGCCGGCGACTACGAGAAGAGCAGGCTCTACGACCCGTCATTCACGACGGAGTTCCGCAAGGCAAAGGAGAACAAGTAACATGGACGGCAGGAATGGTCGGAAATACTGGATTTTGGCATTTTCCGAAGAAGGGATGAGGCTGGCGGAGCGCGTCTCCGAATCCCTGGACCTGGCCGGAATCCCGGCGGAGGCGGCCCGCTCGGGGAGGCCGCTGAAGGCTTCCGAATGGGCGAAAGAGCACTTCCAGAGGGAGAACTGCCTCCTGTTCGTCGGGGCGTGCGGGATCGCGGTCAGGAGCATCGCGCCGCTTCTTAGGAGTAAGCTGGAGGACCCGGCGGTCCTCGTCATGGACGAGGCCGGGAGGTTCGTGATCCCGCTGCTGTCGGGGCACCTCGGCGGTGCGAACGAGGAGGCCGTGCGGGTCGCCGGGATGGTCGGCGGTCAGGCGGTTTTGACGACGGGGACGGACGTCCGCGGGAGATTCGCGGTCGATACCTGGGCATCGTCGCAGGGGCTGACGGTCCTGGAGCCCTGGCGGATCGTGAACGTGTCCGGCAGGGTGCTGGACGATCCGAACGGGATTACAATTGCGACGCGGTGGAAGATCGAGGGCGCTTTACCGAAGGGTATCGGCGAAGTCGGCCTGATTGACGTGGCTGACGCGGCCGGCGGGATTGATTCGGCCAGTGAGATTGATGCTACTGACGCGGCTGGCGGCGCGCGCATGGACGGAAATCACGAAGTCTATGAGGTCCAGGAAGACCACCAAGACCACGATGAAGGCCGCGGCAGTCATCGCGAAATAAGCAGTAACAGAAGGCGCGCGGACGTGATCGTCGACGTGCGGGCCTTCGATGATGAGCCTGCGCTCCACCTGGTTCCGCGCGCGCTCGTGCTCGGGATCGGATGCCGGAAGGGCGCCGCTGCGGACGCGATCGAGGACTGCTGGTCGGCGTTTTCCGAGAAGAACGGAATCCCGGAGTGCGCGCTTTCCATGGCGGCGAGCATCGACGTCAAGAAGGACGAGCCGGGGATCATCGAATTCTGCAGGCGGCGCGGCATCCCGTTCCGCACGTTTGCCAGCAGGGAGCTGAACGCGATTGAGGGTGAGTTTCACGGCTCGGACTTTGTCAAAAAAACCGTCGGGACGGACAGCGTCTGCGAGCGAAGCGCGGTACTGGCCGCCGGCAGGGAAGAATGCGGTTCGGACGGCGTGGCGGTGAGCAAGTTCAGCCGAAGCGGCGTGACGATGGCCGCGGCGATAGCGGACGTGAAATTGAGCTGGTAAATAATGGAAACTGATTGACGCGCTCCGACGCTGTATTCGTAGCGCGGCGTGACGAACGACGGGAAGAATAACGAGAGAAACTACTAAAACTACTAATAGAAAGGAAATGAATCATATGGCAGTGGTATATGCAGTAGGAATCGGGCCGGGCAAGCCGGAGTACATGACGCAGGAGGCGGCGGACGTGATCGCGCGCTGCGAATGCATCGGGGGATACACGGTCTACATCGACCTCGTGAAGGACCAGTACCCGGACAAGGAGTTTTTCTCGACGCCGATGAAGAAGGAGGTCGACCGCTGCCGGATGGCGCTGAAGTTCGCGCAGGACGGCAGGGATACGGCCCTGGTCTGCAGCGGGGATGCCGGGGTCTACGGGATGGCCGGCCTGCTGCTCGAGCTGCTGCCGGAGTACCCGGGCGCGGACGTGCAGGTCGTGGCGGGCGTCACGGCGGCGACGAGCGGTGCGGCGGTGCTCGGCGCCCCTCTGGGACACGATTTCTGCATCATTTCCTTATCCAACCTGCTGACCCCGGAGCCGCTGATCGAGAAGCGGCTGAGGATGGCGGCGGAGGGGGACTTCGCCCTTTGTCTCTACAACCCCAGGTCGCACCACAGGAAGGACGCGCTCCGCAAGGCGTGCGCTGTCCTGCTCGAGACGCTGAGCGGAGACACGGTCTGCGGCTGGGTCAAGAACATCGGCCGCGACGGCATGGAGAAGAAGGTGCTGACCTTGCGGGAGCTCCCGGACGAGGAAGTCGACATGTTCACGACGGTGTTCATCGGGTCGTCTTCGACCAGGAACATAGCGGGCAGGATGGTAACGCCCCGCGGGTATGAGAACAAGGTGGATTAATGAAAGCGTTAATTTTCGGAGGAACAACGGAAGGAAGGGAGCTCGCGGTCTTCCTGGCCGAGCATGGCTGGGAGATCTGCTACAGTGCGGTCTCGGACTACGGCCTGGAGGCGTTCGGGAAGGTCGAGGGCGTTCACGCGATCTGCGGGGTCAGGCCCGAGCCGGAGATAGAAGAGATGCTGACGGACATGAAGTTCGACGTCTGCATCGACGCGACGCACCCGTTCGCCGAGCACATCAGCGCGAGCATCAGGACCGCCTGCGGAAATACTGGAGTGAAGGAATTCCGCTACGTGCGGGAGGAGGAGCCGGTGCCGGAGACCCCATTCCTGAAGAGGGCGGAGTCGATGGAGGACGCCTGCTCGTACCTGGCTTCACGCCCGGGCAATATCCTGCTGACGACGGGTTCCAAGGACCTTTCCAAGTTCTCCGTGCTCGGACCGGAGAGGCTGTTCCCGCGGGTTCTGCCGTCCGTGCAGTCGCTGAAGCTCTGCGAAGAGGCCGGAATCCCGCGCAGGAACATCATCGCGATGCAGGGACCGTTCTCGACCGCGATGAACTGCTGCATGATCCGGGACTTAGGAATCGCGTACATGGTCACCAAGGAGAGCGGCAACAAGGGCGGCATGTTCCAGAAGATCGAAGCGGCGGAGGAATGCGGCATCCAGCTTTTGATGATCGGCCGCCCGAAGGAGCTGGTCGCGCCGAGCAGCCGGGAGGAGATCCTGGCTTTCGCGGAGGAGACAAATTCCGAGCAGGAGGCAAAAGACAAGCGGTCTGATGAAAAACGTGGGGCCGCCGGCGGCAGTGTTTCGGAAAACGAGGAGAAGGAGGGAAGGCGATTATGAGCACAGCGAATGCAGCGATGAAGGCAGCACTGATCGGACTCGGGTCCGGGATGGATACCCTGACCCAGGCGGCAAAATCGGCACTCCAGGAGGCGGACCTCGTCATCGGGGCATCCCGTCTGCTGGATGAGGTGCGCGCCACCGACGAAGACGGACGTGACGCGGCAGATTCCGAAAGCTTTTCCGGAAACGGCACGGACCGCGGCGCCGCCATCACCCGCGAGTACCTGGCCGAATTCTGGCCGGACAAGATCGCGGACCTCCTGCTCAGTCACAAAGACGACTGGAAAGGGAGAAAAATCGCCCTTGTATACAGCGGCGACACGGGGTTCTACAGCGGAGCGGGATCGTTCCTGAGGGAAGTTTCGGAACGCCTTCCGGACGGCCTGGACCTGCTCTCCGAAGAGGCGGAGCGCCTGAGCGGGATCGAGATCACGGTTTACCCGGGGATCTCCTCCGTGCAGCTCCTGTCCTCCGCGGTCGGAGCGCCGTGGCAGGACTGGACGCTCGTCTCCGCGCACGGGCGCGGCTGCGACCCCGCGGGCGAGATCCGAAGGGGGAAGGACACGTTCTTCCTGACCGGCGGCAGGACCGGCGTGAAGGAGCTCTGCAGGGAGCTCTCCGAAGCAGAGCTCGGGAGCCTGCACGTCGTCGTCGGCGAGAATCTCGGCATGGAGAATCAGCGCCTGACGAGGTGTACATTATCGGAGGCCGCGGAGTCTGAGGATACGGAGTTTTCTCCGCTCGCCGTGATGCTCGTCGAGGGGTATTCGGAACATCTGCCCGCGATGGGGATCCCGGACGAGCGCTTCATCCGCGGCGAGGTCCCGATGACCAAGCGGGACGTGCGTTTGGCCGTGCTCACGAGGATGCAGGCCGCGCCGGGAGAGACTGTCTGGGACGTCGGCGCGGGGACCGGGAGCGTCTCGGTCGAGCTTGCCAGGCAGGCGAGAGGCGGAATCGTCTACGCGGTCGAGAGCAAGGCCGATGCCTGCGCGCTGATCGAGGAGAACCGCCGCGCGTTCCACCTGACCAACCTGAAGATCACTCGGGGGAAGGCGCCGGACGCGCTGGAGGACCTGCCGGCGCCGGACGCCGTGTTCATCGGCGGTTCGAGCGGAAGCCTCAGTGAGATCGTCCAGGCGGCGGCGCGGAAGAATCCTAAGGTCAGGATTGTCCTGACCGGGATCGTGCTCGAGACGGTGGGAAGCGGCATCGAGGCGCTGCAGGCGCTCGGGCGCGACCCGGAGGTCACGCAGATCGCGGTCACCCGCACGCGGACGGTCGGAAAGCGGAAGATTCACATGCTGACGGCCGAGAACCCGGTGTTCGTGATCAGCGGATAGGATGATTTTCCGGACGCGTCTGGAGTGAAGTTGGGATTTTGTCCGAAAAACTTCAGAATGTCCGAATGTCCGGATGATCGATGGCGCAGTGGACCATCATCGCCTGCGCGTTGGTTTAGATTAATAAAAATGGAGACTGGAGGGAATTACGAAGTGAATAAGAAAATACAGATCGCGGTCTCCGCACTGTCTTCCGACAGCGGGAAGACGCTCATCGCCTGCGGGCTGCTGGAAATCCTGAAGAGGAAGGGGCTGAACCCGTGCGCGTTCAAGACGGGTCCGGACTACATCGACCCGATGTTCCACCGGAGCATTCTGGGCGTCAGCAGCCGCAACCTCGACCTCGTCATGTCGGATGAGGCGTACGTCCGCGAGAGCTACGTGCGCGAGCTCGGTGAGCACGGCTCATCGGTAATCGAGGGCGTCATGGGCATGTACGACGGACTTTCCGGAAAGACCGACATCGGAAGCTGCTGGCATCTGGCCGACACGCTGGACGTCCCGGTTCTGCTGGTCGTAAGCCCGCGCGGGAGCAGCCTGACTGTCGCCGCCGAGGTGAAGGGCATGGCCGCGTTCAGGCAGAACAGCCACATCGCCGGGATTTTCCTGAACCGCTGCAAGAAGATGTACGCGGGGATGATGAAGGAGATCCTCGAGAAGGAGACGGGGATTCCGGTCATCGGGAGCCTTCAGGAGATCCCGGACATCCGCGTGAAGTCCAGGCACCTCGGGCTCTACCAGGCGGATGAGATCGAGGACCTGCAGCAGAACATTGGGAAGGCGGCCGACGCGATGGAGGCGGCGCTCGACTGGGAGAAACTGGAAGAAGTCTTCTCCGTCGAAGCTCCGGATTCCGAAACGGCTGAAACGCCAGAAACGGCCGCGTCCGAAAAGGACATCGCCGGCAGTGAGGCTTCCAAGGCAGACAGCAGGGCGGCGCACTCCTCGTTTCCGGCGTTTAACTTTGCCCGGGGGGAAAAGCGCGCGGTGATTGCGGTCGCGCGGGACGAGGCGTTCTCGTTCTGCTACCGGGAGACGGAGGAGGAAATCGACCGGCGGGGCGGCGAGATCGTGTACTTCAGCCCGATCCACGAGCCGTGCGTGCCGGAGGACGCAGATGCGGTCTACCTGCCGGGCGGTTACCCGGAGCTGTACGCGCGTGAGCTTTCGGAAAACCGCTCGATGCGGGGGAGCATGCGCACCGAAATCCGAAACGGCCTGCCGGTGATCGCGGAGTGCGGCGGATTCCTGTACCTGCTCGAGTCGCTGACTGACGCGGACGGGAAGACCTGGCCGATGGCGGGCGTGTTCCCTGGCGGATCGCGGAATTCCGGGCGCCTCGTGCGCTTCGGGTACGCGGACATGAAGGCCGAATCGGACAGCCTGCTGATGCGCCGCGGCGAGACGATGCGGATCCACGAGTTCCATTACTGGGAGGCCGACGAGGCGGGGTCCGAATTCTCGCTGAAGAAGCCTCTGTCGACGCGCAGCTACGCGGAGGGTTACGCTGGAAAGACCTGGTACGCGGGCTTCCCGCACCTGTACCTGGCGGCCCACCCGGAGTCGGTCGAGCGGTTCATCGACGCGGCTGAAGAGTACCGCAGATCCCGGGGGCAGGTCCTTTAGACAAAAGCCGGGCCGGGGCATAAATATTGCCGGAAGCTGCTGCTCGAAAAAAACAGCTGCAGGAAGTTACTGGAAGAATAGTATATAAATGTAAATATAGTGTGTAAGGAGAAATTGAATGAATCACTGGGTGATGTATTTTGTGATAACGGAGGCCGCCGCCTGTGCGGGGGCGCTGCTGGATCTGATCTTTGCGGATCCGTACAATTTCCCGCACCCGGTCGTATTCATCGGTAAGGAGATCTCCCTGCTCGAGCGGGCGTTCCGACGCGTCTTCCCAAAGGGGAAGGGAGGGGAGTTCGCCGGCGGATTCTTCACTGCGGTGCTGACCATCCTGACGACGCTCGTCGTAACGGGCGGGGTCTGCGTCATCGCGGCCAGGATCCACCCGGTACTGGGCTTCGCGGTGCAGACGCTCTGGTGCTGGCAGGCGCTCGCGATGAAGGGCCTCGCGAACGAGGCGGTGAACGTCTACCGGAACCTGCCGCCTGACGGGACGCTTGAGGACGCGCAGAAGGCCGTCGGCCGCATCGTCGGCCGCGACACGTTCGTGCTGGACGAGAAGGGAATCATCAAGGCGGACTGCGAGACGGTCGCGGAGAACTTCTCCGACGGCGTCATCGCGACGCTGCTTTACATGGCCTTGGGCGGAGCGCCGCTTGCGCTGACGTACAAGGCGGTCAACACTCTCGACAGCATGATTGGCTACCGGAATGATAAATACCTGTATTTCGGCCGCGTCGGCGCGCGCCTGGACGACGTCTTCAACTACATCCCGTCGCGCATCGCGGCCCTGCTCTGGGCGCTCGGTGCGGCGATGACCGGAAACGACGGCAGGAACGCGCTGCGCATCTGGCGGCGCGACAGCAGGAAGCACGCGAGCCCGAACTCGGCGCAGACGGAAGCGGCCTGCGCGGGATCGCTTCACGTGCAGCTCGCGGGACCGGCGCAGTACTTCGGAAAGGTCTACGATAAGCCGGCGATCGGCGACGCGGACCGACCGATCGAGAAGAACGACATCCTGCGCTGCTGCCGGATGCTCGGTGCGTCGTCGGCTGCGGGGCTGTTTATCTTTTTCACGGTCCGGGCGCTCGTGTTCTGGATGATCCTGCGTTAGGCGCGGGCGCAGTTCGAATCATACGGCGGCGTGTATGCGGTATACCCGTGTGCGCGTGCGCGGGGTGTTCGCTGCGGCGGACGGCGTTGGCCGGCAGGCGGGCGCAGTCGAATAACGTTCGGGAATGTCGGTAATCAAGAAGATTAATTAGTTATTGTCTTTGTAATGATAGAATAAGTGAATGCCGCTAAGGGCTGCCGGCAGGGCAGGCTGCTCGGATGGTTCCGGGCGCGGCGGCATGGCAGATGGAGATAAGTTTTGGATTTTTTCAGAGAGAGTGAACACGGCGGGGACATCAACGGATTCAGGGAGCGGTACGACCGGGAGCCTTTAGACTTCTCGGTGAACGTCAACCCGCTCGGGACGCCGGAGTCGGTGAAGAGGGCGGCCGCGGAGGCGCTGGAACTGGCCTGGCAGTACCCGGACCCGCACCAGAGGGCGCTGACGCAGGCGCTGGCGGAGCATCACGGGCTCGGAAACAATCAGATCCTGGTCGGCGCGGGCGCGTCGGACGTCATCTACCGCGTGATCTTCTCGGAGAGACCGGGGCGCGCGGTGATCACGGGGCCGACGTTCAGCGAGTACGAGCGCGCGCTCAGGGCGGCGGGGTCCGAGGTCAGCTGCTTTCTGCTTAGAGAGGAGGACGAGTTCCTTCTGAACGGCCGGATGGACGAGCTCCTCGCGCTGGCGGAGCACGACCCCAAGTTCGGATCCGGAAATTCTTCGGATTCCGAAGGATCCGAACGGAGTTTCCGAAGCGGCTGGGACGATGAAACAGGAGGATTGAATCAACACGGGGACCGTGCCGGCATGATCCTGCTCTGCGAGCCGAATAACCCGACCGGGCGGACGACGGACCGGGAGGAGCTGCTGTACCTGCTCTCCGAATGCAGGAAGCGCGGGATCATCCTCGTCGTCGATGAGTCGTTCCAGGGGCTTTTGGACGACCCGGACGGGCACACGCTGGTCCCGTTCGGCAAGGACTATCCGAACCTGGTCATCCTGCGGTCGTTTACCAAGCTGTTCGCGATGCCGGGGATCAGGCTCGGGTACGGGATCTTCTTCAGCGAGGAGATGCGGGCGCGTGCGGAGGCGTGCGGCGCGTCGTGGCCGGTGTCCGCGGGGGCGGAGGCCGCGGGGCTTGCGGCGATGGGAGAATCCGAATACGTTGAGGAATACCGCAGGCAGAACAGCAGGGAACGTGAATTTCTGCGCAGGGAGCTTTTGTCTGTGGACGGGATCGACTTTGTCAGCGACGCCGAGGCGAACTACCTGCTGATCCACGCGGACCGGCCGCTCGCCGAACCGCTGGCAGAAAATGGAATTCTCGTGCGCGACTGCGGAAACTACCACGGACTCGACGGGAACTGGATCCGCGTCTGCGTGAAGGGGCGGAGTGAGAACGAACGGCTGCTCGCGGCGCTGAGGCCGCTGTGTCAGGGAAAGGAAGCGAAGTGATGGACAGACGAATTGCAGGAAACATCATGGTGCAGGGGACGATGTCCGGCGCGGGGAAGAGCCTCTTATGCGGGGCGCTCTGCCGCATCTTCCGCCAGGACGGGTACCGCGCGGTGCCGTTCAAGAGCCAGAACATGGCGCTGAACAGCTACATCACGAGTGACGGGCTCGAGATGGGCCGTGCACAGGTCATGCAGGCGGAGGCCGCGGGGGTCGAGCCGGACGTTCGGATGAATCCGGTGCTGCTGAAGCCGTCGAGCGACGTCGGGAGCCAGGTCATCGTGAACGGCAGGGTGCTCGGCGACATGGCCGCGCGCGACTATTTCCAGTATAAAGAGAGGCTGATCCCGGACATCATGGAGGCCTACCGACAGCTCGCGGAGGAGAACGACATCGTCGTGATCGAGGGCGCGGGAAGCTCGGCGGAGATCAACCTCAAGCAGAACGACATCGTGAACATGGGGCTCGCCGAGATGGTCGACGCGCCGGTCCTGCTCGCGGGGGACATCGACCGCGGAGGGGTGTTCGCCCAGCTCTACGGCACGGCGGCCCTGCTGGAGGAGCACGAGCGTGCGCGGATCAAGGGCATGATCATCAACAAGTTCCGCGGCGACAAGAGCATCCTGATGCCGGGCGTCCGCATGATCGAGGAGTGGACGGGCATCCCGGTCCTAGGCATCGTGCCGTACCTGCGCGTCGACATCGACGAGGAGGATTCGCTCGCGCCGAGGCTCTCCAACACCGATCCGGATGCGAATTCGCATGCCCTGGTGGACATCGCGGTCGTGCGGCTTCCAAGAATCTCCAATTTCACGGACGTCGCCCCGCTCGAGGCGGACCCGGTGCTCTCCGTGCGCTACGTCGACCGTCCCGAGGAGTTCGGCTCGCCGGACCTTTTGATTCTTCCGGGGACAAAGAGCACGCTGGACGACCTGGTATGGCTCAGGGAATCCGGGCTTGATGCTCTGATCCGGAAATTCGCTGCAAACGGCGGTGCGGTCCTAGGCATCTGCGGCGGCTACCAGATGCTCGGAAGAGAGCTCAGGAACCCGGAGCACACCGAGGGAAACCTGGACGGGATGCAGGGAATCGGCCTGCTCCCCGCCACGACGACGTTCACGAAGCAGAAGACCAGGACGAGGGTCCGGGGCGTCGTGACGGCGGGGCCGCTCGCCGGCGCGAACGTCGACGCGTACGAGATCCACATGGGCGTCACCAGAGTCGAGGGCGAGCCGTTCAGCCGGCTCGAGAACGAGACGAAAGGAAAGACAGCAGGTGATACTGGAAAAGAGATCAGCGTGGATGAGGGAAAGACCGACGGCTCCTGGGACGGGAACGTCTTCGGGACGTACCTGCACGGCCTGTTCGACTCCGGCGAGGTCACGGAGAAACTCGCGCGCTGGCTCTGCGAGCGCAAGGGCGTCGAATACGCCGGCGGAAAGCGCCTGAGCCATAAGGAGTACGCGGACCGCGAGTATGACAAGCTCGCCGCGGGCGTGCGCGAGTCGCTCGACATGGACGCGATTTATAGATTTGCACTGAAAAAGTAATTTTCTGCAGCAGCCATTGCTTTAAGCGGCTTGATTGTCCCGCTCAATCTAAGAGGGATAATCGGCCTGCTTGAATCCTTGAACGCTTGAATTCATGAATGCATGAGCATTTGACGGATGGCCTTGGCTGACTGGTTTATTATACGAAAGGGAAGAGAAATGGGAATTCAGCACGTAAAGCCGGGCGACATCGAGAAGACCAGCATGCGAACGATCCGGAAGGAGCTCCTGGAGAAGGGGTTCGCGCTGCCGGAGAGCGAGGCGGAGAGGGCCGTCCTGCTCCGCGCGATCCACACGAGCGCGGACTTCGACTACGCGGAGAACCTCCGGTTCGCAGAGGGCGGCGCGGAGGCCGGCGTCCGGTATTTTCAGATGAGAAGTGCGGGGCTCGCGGGCGGATCTCCTTCGAGGGAGAAGATCGTCATTACGGACACCAACATGGCGCTGTCCGGCATCAGCAAGCGGGCGCTGAGCGAGCTGGGTGCGGAGGCGGCCTGCTTCATGGCGGACCCTGCGATCGCTGCGATCGCTAAGGAGTGCGGGATCACGAGGGCCAGGGCTTCGATGGAATACGCCGGTGAGCAGCACCCGCACGCGATTTTCGCATCCGGAAACGCGCCGACGGCACTGATCTCCCTGTCCGAGCAGATCGAAAACGGGCTCCGTCCGGCGCTCGTGATCGGCGTGCCGGTGGGATTCGTCAACGTCGTCGAGAGCAAGGAGCTGCTGCTCGCGACCTGTGAGAAGCACCACGTCCCGGCCATCATCGCGATGGGCAGGAAGGGCGGAAGCAACGTCGCGGCGGCGATCGTCAACGCGCTGCTGTACACGGCGGCCGGCTGGCTCGATCCGGACGAAAGGAAGTAGTCCAGAAAGGCAGGTCCGGGATCCGAAACGATTCGAAACGATATGGAACGGTTCGGAAACGCATCAGCAAGGGCTCTGAACTGTGTCTTGGCGGTTTTTGTCTAAGGAGAAACGGCGGATCCGGGACCTGCATGCTCAGCCGAGAGAAGCTGATGGAAGCTGGAAATAGTAGGAAAATATAGAAAATACGATAATCTTAATTTATTGAGGATAATTTGATACAAGCGTGGTTTCCATGCTATAATCAAAGTTACGTTCAGGTGACGACGGCCTATAGTTTCTGTGCAGACTGCATGGAGGCGAAGCTGGCCGCCGTTGAAAAGGGAAACAGGTGGAAGTCCTGTACGAACTTCGTCACTGTGAGCGGATTGCGGCGTCGTAAATGTCACTGCGCGGACTCTCAAACGCGCGGGAAGGCGGACGCATGCGGAAATCCGTGAGTCAGGAGACCTGCCTGGATAAGATCGCAGCGGCAGAGTGCCGCGCCACGAGTAACTGGCAGAAGCGATAGATGATTCTATCCGTATGCCTTTTGCCCATTGGACAAAGGGTAATTTTTTTTGAGAGCGGCCGAATGACTGGATGTACTGATGGTACTGATGGAAGGCCGGGAAAGGAACAACATTCATGAGGAAGAAGAAGATTCAGCAGTTTATGACGCTTGCGCTGTCGGCAGCAGTGATGAGCACAATGATGGCGGCGCCGGCGTTCGCACAGGCGGGGAACAGCAGCGTTTCCAGGTCGGCAGCGGCGGTACGCACCGCGGATGAAGGGACTACTGTTACAATGGACGCGAACGCACAGAAGGTTGCGGACTACATCAGGCAGCTCCGCGATCAGGACCAGACCAAGGATTACACACAGCTCTGCAAGGACGCTAAGGCTGCCTGGGACGCGCTGACGGACGAGGAGAAGCTGCAGGTCGAGAACGGATTCGAGTACGGCGACTACTTCAGCACGGACACAGGGGACGCCTCCAAGGACAACCCGAGGAACGCCGACGGCATCAAGAAGCAGGAGCTCCTGGTCGTCAGCTTCGGAACGAGCTACAACGACAGCAGAACCAAGACGATCGGCGCGATTGAGAGCACGCTCGACGCTGCCAACCCGGACTGGTCGGTAAGGAGAGGATTCTCCTCCCAGATCATCATCAACCACGTGCAGGCGAGAGACGGCGAGGCCATCGACAACCTGTACGCCGCGCTGAACCGCGCAGTGAAGAACAACGTGCAGAAGCTGGTCATCCAGCCGACGACGCTGATGTATGGAACGGAGTACGACTCGATCGTCACGGCTGCAGAGAAGTATGCGAAGAAGATTCCGCAGATCGTCATTTCCAAGCCGGTACTGAGCTCGAATGCTGACCGTGAGACGGTCGCGAAGGGTCTCGCAGCAGATGCTGCTTCCACGGCAGGATACGCGAACTACGCCGCTACACCGAGCGACACGGCTTACGTCTTCATGGGCCACGGAACCTCCCACGAGGCGAACATGACCTATGATGCCATGCAGAAGCTGTACGCGTCGCTGGGATACAAGAACGTCTTTGTCGGAACTGTCGAGGGAAAACCTGCTGACACTGCTGTAGACGCAGTAATCAAGAAGGTACAGGATGCGGGATATAAGAAGATCGTCCTGCGCCCGATGATGATCGTCGCTGGTGACCATGCGAACAACGACATGGCCGGAAGCGAGGAGGACTCCTGGAAGAGCGAGTTCGAGAAGGCTGGAATCACTGTAACGACGCAGATCAAGGGACTGGGCGAGATCAAGGACGTGCAGAACCTCGTCAACGAGCACGCGCAGGCAGCGATGAAGACTTTCCCGACCAAGCCGACCAAGCTCTCGGTGAAGGTCGGAAAGAAGCGCGTAAAGGTCAGCGTCACCGGTACCAAGGGCGACACATACCAGATCCAGTATTCGAAGAAGAAGAGCTTCAAATCCGCGAAGAAGGTCACCGTCAAGGCTAAGTCCAAGAAGACGGTCAAGACGATCAAGGGACTGAAGAAGGGCCGTTACTACGTCCGCGTCAGGAGCTACAGAAAGAACACGTTCACGCCGAACTACACTAAGAAGACGACGACGCTGTTCACCAACTACTCCGGCTGGACCAAGGCGAAGAAGACCACCGTCAAGTAGTCTGGTCAAGCAGGTCTGCCAGGCAGACCGGCGCAGTCTGCGGCAAAATACACGTTAATCACTCGCTTCCGGGGCTGCTGGTCCCGGCGGCGAGATACGATTAAAATAAAAGAATAGGTTTATTGCAAAACAATAGAAAAACATTAACAAGAGAGTAAATCAGGAGACAACATGCAGATCACAGGAAAGAGAATTGCCGCTGGATTCATGGCGGCAGCAATGGGAATCACTCTGACGGCGGGAATCGGCGCAGTAAGCGGAGACAGCGCCTACGCGGCAGAGGCGAAGACGTACACGGTCAACGCCCAGGTCGTCGACATCAATTCTGACGGCAGCATCACGCCGGACACGATGATCAGGATCGCGGAGCGCGACGGAAACACCTGCCAGGTACAGGTCGACGGAACTCAGCTGACCGCGATCTTCCGCCTGGAGGGAAGCGGAATCAACGCCGTTTACAACGGAACGGCGGACCAGGCAGGGGCGGCAGCTGACAGCCAGATCACGCCGGCAGTCTCTGTAGACCTGACCAACCCGACCGAGACCAAGCTGCAGTACAGCCTCCCGGTCGCTAACCTCGGAAACCAGACGGTTTCCTTCCGCAGCGCCAAGAGAAACTCCTGGTACAGCCACACCCTCGCGATGGCACCGCTGGATTCCAGCGTTTCCAAGCTGAAGGCAGGCAAGAAGCAGGTCAAGGTCACCTGGAAGAACCAGAAGACCCTGCTCTCCGGCGTTCAGATTCAGTATGCGAATAATAAGTCGATGAAGAACGCGAAGACGGTTACGGTCAAGTCGGCCAAGGCGGCGTCCAAGACCGTGAAGAAGCTGAAGAGCAAGAAGAAGTACAGCTTCCAGGTACGCGCTTACTACAAGAAGGACGGCGTAAAGACCTACGCGAACTGGAGCAAGGTCAAGACCGTCAAGGTGAAGTAATTCAGGGAACGGAATTCAGAAATTAATGCCGAGTTATTATTAAATTAATATAGGATTAATATAGTAATATGTTCAGACGGCACTTGCAATGAACGGTACAGAGAGGGGAATGGATGAGAAACACGAATTCTAGGAAAAACAGGCTGCTGATCCTCGCGCTGATCTTTGCGGTGGCCGTCTGTTTTACGTTCAGCCCGCAGCTATGGGGACGCGGAAGCGCGGACAGCGCCTATGCGGCGGAGACTGCCGCGAACACCGATTCGCAGACCGGCCAGACCGAAAGCAGCGGGAACAGCGGAGACAGCAGTCAGATCGCGGACGGGACCTACGTGCCGTCCGGGTTCACGTTCACCGGCGGAACGGGCAAGGTCAGCATCACCTGCACCTATGTGCGCGTGAAGGACGGCTCGGCAGAAGCGCTGATCGTCTTCCACAGCGCGTACTACACCAAGATGACGGTGAACGGAAAGTCCTATTCGGCAAAGGTCGACAAAGATGCCGGGACGGCATCGTTTACGGTGCCGGTTCTGCCGAATCAGGACACGGAGGTGTCCGCGACGACGACCAGGATGGGCGCGCCGCACGACATCGCCTACACCCTGCGCGTCGAGCTCAAGGGCACGCTGAAGCCGTATTCCTCTGGCAGTGATTCCGGCAGCGGTTCCAAATCGGATTCGGACAATGGTTCGGGAAGCAGTTCCAAGTCGGACAGCAATTCCGGCAGCAGTTCGAGCGGAACCTTTGACTACGACAAGGCGATCGACCTGAAGTCGACGGCCGCGGAGAAAGCCCGCGAGGCCTCGTATTTCAAGGACGGAAAGCTGAAGGACGGCACGTACCGCGTCCAGGCGTGGACCGACCACCGGATGTTCAACATCCAGCCGTATAAGAACGGGACGTACGCGATCCTGACCGTAAAGAACGGGAAGATGAAGGCGGCGCTGACGCTTACGGGCCAGGGTTACGACTACCTCTACGCGGGCACCAAAGCCCAGGCTGAGAAGGCATCCAAATCGAAATGGAGCAGGTACAAGAGCACGAGGAATTACTATTCCTACGTGATCCCGGTCAAGTCGCTGAATAAGAAGTTCGCGCTGTCCGGCCACTCCAAGCGCGAGAACCGCTGGTACGAGCACACGGCGGTCATCTACACGGCCAAGATGAAGAAGGTTTCCGCGACGGCGACGAACATCCCGGGAAATACGAACAGCGACAAGACGCGCAGCAATACATCTGGCAGTAATTCCCAGAAGACCTTTGTCAACGACCATAAGAAGGACACCGTCTCCAAGTCCGTAAAGGACACGAGCGGCTCTACGTCCAAGGTCGACAGGACGGCCAACCGCAGGGACGGGGTCTACACCCCGAGCTCGTTCAGCTGGTCGGGCGGATCCGGCAGGCTGAAGGGCATCTCGTGCAGCAAGATCACCGTCACCGGCGGAAAGGCCTACGCGACGATCGTCTTCAACAGCCCGAACTACGACCAGCTGCGCGCGGACGGCAGGACGTTCATGCGCTCGGCGGGGGGCAGCACCTCGACGTTCGTGATCCCGGTACGCCTGAACGCGAACAACACCGTGGTCGCCCGCACCGTCGCGATGTCGCAGCCGCACTGGGTCACCTACACGCTGTACGTCGGCCTGAACGGCAGGGGCGGATCCTCCTCCAGCCAGCTGAAGAGCGGACAAAAGAAACTGTCCGCTAAGGCACCGGAGATTGCCGGCCTGACCAAGAAGTCCGAAGTCAAAGTGAAGAACGCGAAACTGTTTAAGATCTTCTCCTACAGCAAGGGTGTCACCCTGATCGAGGTCGACATGCAGAAGTACACCGAGAGCAGAAAGGCGGTCGGTTACAAGGAAAGGAAGACGAAGGTCACCGAGGACCGCGACGAGATCCAGAAGAAGGAGGGAAAGACGCAGAGTGAACGCACGCAGGAGCTCTACAAGGGCGAGGTCATCAACTACCTGATCGTGCCGCGCGGCGTCTCCGTACCGGCGGGACTCGACAAGACCTGCGTCATCATTAGGACGCCGGAGAGGGGCTACACCGCCTCCCAGAGCGCCCTTAAGTACGCGGGGGCACTGAACCAGGCCGGACGCTTCACGTCGTTTGGATTCAGCGAGAAGACGGCGCTGTCCCTCCTGCCTGCCACGCAGGCGGACGCGCTGGAAACCCGCGCGGATAAGGACAAGGTTTACTTCCCTGGCACATGGAAATCGGTCGACTACCGCGACCTCGTTGAGGCAGAGGCGGACCTGTGCATCCTCCCTTCGGGAAGCCTTCCGAAGCAGACGGACAACCTGGACGAGGTGGTCTCGACGACCATGAAATCCACCGGAGAGACGTCGGAAGACAACTCCGGCGCGGCAGAACATCCGGTCAAGCATTTCTTTGCCTCTATCCTGGGACTGATCCCGGAGAGCGCCGCGCCGAGCGGCATCCGCGCGTTCGTGCAGAAGTACGACCCGGCGGCCTACGAGGACGGCGAGTCCGAATCCGGGGCGGAGACCGTGAAGATGACGGCGCGTCAGCGCGCGCAGCAGCAGTACCGCAGCCTGGACGGCGCGATCCAGCTGTTCACGGCGATGGAGACGCCGGTCCTGATCGACCGCTCCGCACGGGAGAAGGGAAAGCTCGCGCAGGCAGAGTGGGTCAAGGTCTACGGCGCGCTGCTAGGCAGTGAGGACGAGGCGCAGAGCTGGTACGCCAATTACGTGCGGGCGAACAGTAAGTAATAAAAGTGAAAAGTAATAATATGTCGGTAAAATATCGGCATGAATGAACAGCAGCCCGGATGCGTACACTGCGCGTGCGGGCTTTGTCCGTAAAATCCGGAGAAACGGAATGGAAACCGCGTCCGCGAAACGGGCGGAGAAAAGGGCCGAGAAACGGGCAGAGAAGAAGACAATAAAAAGACAATAAAGTCAAGAGAAAGGAAAGCACGGAAATGCACGAGACAGGGAAAAACACAGCGAAGCGGGCGGCGGCCTTACTCCTGTCGCTCCTGATGGCGGCGGCGATGCTGACCGGCTGCGGCGGCACGTCCGGCTCCTCAGAGAGCTCGGGGACGGGCTCCGGCGGCTCCTCGCATCCGAACATCGCGGGGCTGACGTACGAGTCGACGATGAAGCTCGACTACGCCAAGCAGTTCAGCGTCTACCGCTACAAGGGCGGCTACAGCCTGATTGTGATCAAGCAGGAGGGAAAATTCCTGCTCGTTCCGAAGGGGAAGAGCAAGCCGAAGGGCCTGTCTTCCAAGATTACGGTGCTCCGCCAGCCGCTGAAAAACGTCTACCTGGCCGCGACGGCCGCGATGTCGCTGATCTGCGACGTAAACGGCGAGGATGCGGTTAGGATGAGCTCGATCAGAGCTTCCGAGTGGTCGTTCGAGACGCCGAAGAAGCTCATGGACAGCAGGAAGATCCTGTTCGCCGGCAAGTACAGCCAGCCGGACTACGAGCTGCTCGTGAAGGAGGACTGCGATCTGGCGCTCGAGTCCACGATGATCTACCACACGCCGGAGGTCAAGAACATGATCGAGAAGCTCCACATCCCGGTCCTGGTCGACCGCTCGAGCTACGAGGACACGCCGATGGGGCGCATGGAGTGGATCAAGCTGTACGGCGTCCTGCTGAACCGCGAGTCCGAGGCGGACAAGTTCTTCAACGCCCAGGAGGCCAAGACCAAGAACCTCAAGAAGGGCACATCCAAGACGGTCGCGTTCTTCTACATCTCGACGGACGGCAAGGCGGTCGTGCGCCGCGCGGACGACTACGTCCCGGCGATGATCAAGATGGCCGGCGGCAGGTACGCCTACGAGTCGGTCGGCAAGGCAAGCACCAGCATCTCCGTCCCGATGAACATGGAGAAGTTCTACGACCTGACTAAGGACGCGGACATCGTCGTCTACAACGGCAGCATCGACAGCAGCGTGACGAGCCTCGCTTCGCTGGAGAGCAAGGACCCGGTCATCCGTAAGCTGAAGGCCGTGAAGAACGGAAACTGCTGGGTTGCAGGCTCCTCGATGTACCAGCGCCCGGACCAGGCCGGTGATATCATCGTCGATTTCAACACCCTGATCCGCGAGAAGAACCCGACGGGGCTTCGGTTTATGACAAAGTTGAAATAGCCGCGGGGCAGGCCTGCCCTGCTGTGGCGGCGGTGTATAGGAAGGGCCGCGAAAAATGCCTCGGCATTTTTCGCAGCCCCGTTTTCAGATAAGCTTATTCAGCTAGTCCATCTTGATCTCGTCCATCGGTCCGTTGAACATCTCGAAGCAGCGCTCGAAGTCGGTGACCTGGCCGCCGAACAGGGCAGCCTCGAGCGGGTTCATGGCGTCCAGGAATTCCTCGATCTTCTTCTTGGTGCCTTCCGGGTCTGCCGGCGGGGTCAGGGCCATGTCGGCGTAGGCGCGGAGTTTGGCGAAGTACTGGGCCGTGTCGAGGTTGTTCTTCTCGCGGCCGAAGAGGTGGAACAGCTCGTAGCTGTCCTTCACGTCGAGCTCGTCGACCTCCTGGAACTGGTTTTTGCCGATGAAGTAGTAGCGGTCATCCGATTTATAGACGAACCCAGGGTAGTGGGTCAGTTTGTAGACAAGTTCATAAGACATTGGTGCGATACTTCCTTTCTGATTTTTTGTAGATTTTTTCAGTTGTTTTTTCGGTTGTTGTACGCAGCCGCGCCGGCATCGGACTGCCGAGCAGTGCTGCGATAAATCCGACTTTTTGAAATAATTGCGCGATATGAATTTCTGGTGCTTTCCTGCAATGAATTCCCATAATCATATTTTACCGTGGTAAAATGTTTTGTAAAGCACTAACCCAGAGAAAGGATGGAAAATTAGATATGATGTGGGACAGAGAAATCGACATTTCGGAAATCGAAGGAGTATACGTGGGAAATGCGCAGGACGACGAGGCCAAGACCGGCGTCACAGCGATCATCATCCCGGAGGGTGCGGCGCTCGGATGCAAGATCAGCGGCGGCGGCCCGGCATCGCGCGAGACGGGCCTGACGTACTCGGAGACGGCGGAGAATGGGGTGCATGCGATCGTGCTTTCCGGCGGCTCGGCGTTCGGCCTGGCGGCGTCTCAGGGCGTCATGGCGTACCTCGAGAAAGAGGGAATCGGATTCCCGACGCCGTTCGGCATCGTTCCGCTGGTGTGCCAGTCCTGCCTGTACGACCTGAACTACGGCCGCGCGGACGTAAGGCCGGATCCCGCGATGGGAGAGGAGGCGTGCAGGAACGCCATGGCCGGGAAGCCTCTGTCCATGGGAAACGTCGGCGCAGGAACGGGCGCGTCCGTCGGCAAGCTGAAGACGATGCGTGAGGCGGACAAGACCGGACTCGGCATCTTCGCGGCGTCCCTGGGCGATTTGAAGATGGCGGCGATCGTTGCCGTCAACGCGCTGGGCGACGTCTACGACCCTTCTAATGGAGAGAAGATCGCGGGCCTGCGTACCTCTGACCGCACGGCGTTCGTCGACACCGAGGACTGCATGGCCGAGCTCTATCGCGATGCGGCAAATCAGACGGCCGCAGGAGCAGACGGCGAGGCTGAATCCGGCCAGAGGACCAACACGACGATCGGCGCGATCATCACGAATGCTAAGTTCACCAAGGCGCAGATGAACAAGATCGCGGCGATGGCCACGAACGCCTACGCCCGCTGCATCCGCCCGGTCGCGACGATGGCGGACGGCGACACCGTCTACGCCGCGAGCGCCGGTGACCTCACCGTCGACATCAACTTAGCCGGCAGCTTTGCCGCCCAGGTCATGCAGCAGGCCATCATTCGCTCGGTCACGAGCGCGAAGATTTCCGATGAGGAGCTTTTCGCGAACATCGTCGAATAAAATCGTGGAATAGATCATCGAACAGATCGTTTAACAGACCGTCGAACTGGAAGTGGTGAGACGGGGCTGCGGGGGGGGGGGGGGGGGGGGGGGGGGGGGGCGCCCGGCGGGGGCCCCGCCCGCGCCGGATACGGGCCCGGGGTTTTTGTGGGGGGTATTTTTTATTTGGTGGGTGT
>CAIFEY010000010.1:0-39450 GCA_903789635.1 uncultured Eubacteriaceae bacterium | reverse complement strand
GGGGGGGGGGGGGGGGGGGGGGGGGGGGGGGGGGGGGGGGGGGGGGGGGGGGGGCGGCGCGGGGGGGGGGGGCCCGGGGGGGGGGGGGGGGGGGGGGGGGGCGCCGCCCCCCCCCCCCCCCCCCCCCCCCCCGCCCCTCGATTATGCACGCGTTGTAAGTGCAGCAGTTTTTATTCATTGAAGGGATCTTCAGGATCTTCGTATGGAAATTCGGCTGCAAAAATGGTAAATTTTTATACAGTAAAGATAATATTTTGTCATAACATAACTGGTCATCAGCCATCGAAAGGGGTTTACTGTGGATAAAATTGGAATTATTTTTGGCGGAAAGTCTACGGAGCACGAGGTATCGCTGGTCTCCGCTAAGTCGGTCGCGGAAGCGCTGAACAAGGAGAAGCACGAGGCGGTCATGATCGGCATCACTAAGGAGGGGGACTGGATGAAGTTCAACGGCCCGCTCTCCATGATGACGGACGGCGACTGGACATCCAGCGCGGAACCGTTCCCGATCGAGGGGCTGAAGGACCTCGACCTCGTGTTCCCGGTCATGCACGGAAGATTCGGCGAGGACGGCACGATTCAGGGCCTGTTCGAGATGCTCGCGGTCCCGTACGCAGGCTGCGGCGTGCTCGCGTCCTCTCTGGCGATGGACAAGATCGCGTGCAAGCAGATCTTTGAGAGCTGCGGCCTTCCGACCCCTGCATTCCAGACGGTGCTGTGCGACGAGCTCGACGATCACATGGAGGAGGTCCTGGACCGCTGCGAGGCGAACCTGCACTACCCGATCTTCGTAAAGCCGGCTAATACCGGATCCAGCGTCGGCATCTCCAAGGTCCGTACGAGGGAGGAGATGAAGGCGGGCATCCTCGAGGCGGCGCGCTATGACAGAAGAATCGTCGTGGAGAACGGCGTCGAGGCACTCGAGGTCGAGACCGGCGTCATCGGAAACGACCATCCTAAGTGCGCGGCGGTCGGATCGATCCAGGCGGTCAGGGATTTCTACGATTATACGGCAAAGTACACCGAGGAAGCAGGAACGATTATCCAGGTCCCGGCTCAGCTTGATGAGAAGATTATCAGCCAGGTGAAGGAAATGGCGGTCAAGGCGTACCGCGAGCTCGACTGCGCCGGCTGCTCCCGCGTCGACTTCCTGCTCGACAAGAACACCGGAGACCTCTACATCAACGAGCTGAACACGATCCCGGGCTTCACGAGCCTGAGCATGTTCCCGATGATCTGGAACGAGGCCGGCGTCGGATTCACCGAGCTGATCGACCGCATCATCGACTACGGATACGAGCGGTTCGAGGACAGTAAGCTCAGATAATCGGAATGTCAGATAGTCAGAAAGTCCGTTAGTTAGATGGTCAGCCAGTCAGACAGTCCGATCATCGAATCATCGAATTATCAAATCATCGAAATGACAGCGGCGCCGATATCAAGCCCCGGAAGTGGGGCGCGGCGCCGTCCGAATGGCCATACATTAGAAAAGAGGCTGTGAAGAACGCAGCCTCTTTTCTAATGCTGAACCTACGACGGCTGGAACTTGGGAATTTCCCTGATAGATCTTCATTTTCCCAGGCACCGCCGGAAATCTGGGAAAATGGGCGCCTATAAGTTCAAATTCCCAAATCGCCTGCGATGGAATCTCGATGTATATACCCTATAGGGGTATATACAAGGCGATGATGATCAACAGTCGATCGGCGCACCCCCGCCGCCGCCGAATAATGGACGACAACACGACGATGATGTGCGGCGAATTGTGCAGTCTGTCCAGAATGACGGCGGCGGTGCAGTCAATTATTGCGGGCACACTGGTCAAATTCATGACTGTGATCTGCGGCAGCGACGGAGGCGTACGCTGGCTTCGCTTGGCTGTTGGGAAATACAGGATTTCGGCGCCGATTTCCCCAACTTTTTTTGCGAAGTTTGGAAATGAACGATGAATGGGCGAAATTCCCAACTGCGGCGCGCCATACCCCGTTGACCTGGTCGATCCGGGCGCGGGAATCGCCGTCGTAATCTCGCCGTTCTAATTCCGGCGTAAGGCCGTTGCAATTCCAGCGTATGGAAATAGGGCTGTGAAAAATGATCAGCATTTTTCTCAGCCCCATATTCAGTCTTGTTCAATATTATTCAGTCTTAATCAATCTGATCCAGCCTAGTTCAGTCGTTCAGGATGCTGCATACGAGCTGGAAGAGCCCTCCGGAGTCTCTGCCCGAGTCAGTCGGGATCGCCTGGTGCTGGCCGCCCTCCGGGAAGGACTGGGCGGCCGCCTCGAGTAGACGGAAGCGCCTCGCCTTGCTCTCGATCAGGCCGTCGCGCTTCATCAGCTGCAGGGTGCGCATCATCGAGGCGCGGTCGACGTGCAGATATTCCGCGAGGTTGCTGAGCGAGATCGGCAGGACGAATTCCGGCTTGGAAGGATCCTGGGCGTGGATGAATTTCAGGTAACCCAGGAGCTTCTCCCGCGTCGTCGGCTGGAACAGGAGGTTGAGGTGCATCGCCATCTGCTGCATCTTCCGGGCGATCATCCGGAATAATTCGTCCAGTACGTCAAGCTGGCCCTGGGAATGTTTTTCGCAGGGGGAGAGTAATTTTTTGTAGTCTAAGTATAGAACCTCGCAGTCCCTTACCGCCGTAACCGTGTAGTGCAGGCCAGGCAGCGGCAGTGTGAAAAGGTCGCCAAAAACGTCATTTTTTTCATAGAGATCCAGTAGGTAGGAGTCTTTAGCGCGATCAATCATCTCCAGCCTCGCCGTACCCTGGCAGAGAATTGCCATGCGGGCGGGTTCGCCGGAGCTGTACTCCATGATCGTCTCGCTTTTCTGGTACGATTTGACCTCGGGGCTGAAGCAGGAAATCAATTCCTGCATAGACTGCCGGTCATCCGTGTTGGCTGTATTGATTTTATCCATTACGCATCCTTCCATGACGAGAGCTAAAACTGATTTCCTAAACGATACAGTTCAAATACAAGTGAAAGTTCGTTTATAAAAATATATGAAAATGGTATCATTTACGTATGTTTACGTCTGTATTATATCATAATTGCGTTCAAGATGCGAAAATTCGGGAAAAAAATTTATTGTTTTACCCATCAGAAACTGCGATTGTTAAATAAATGGCGAGCTTTGCCGCGCGGGAATATTCTGTCGATTGGACGATATGAAAAGTGTGATTGATGTAAAAGTTTGACGAATAGGATTTACAAGCGGCGGCGATTATGACAAAATATAAACGATTGGGACAGAAAATGAGATCGACATAGAGAATAACAATCGAATAACAACGATCAAAAACAATCACGAGGAGGCATAGATATGCAGTGTGTTAGAAAGGTAACTGAAGACTTGTACTGGGTCGGAGGAAATGACAAGAGGACCAGCCGGTTCGAGAACATCCACCCGCTCCCGCTCGGCGTTTCCTACAATTCCTACGTCCTGCTGGACGAGAAGACGGTGCTGTTCGACACGACGGATTCGTCGGTCGCCGACCAGTTCCTGGAGAATCTGTACGCGGTCCTGGACGGACGTAAGCTGGACTACCTGGTTATCCATCACCTGGAGCCGGACCACACGGCGACGCTGAAGCTCCTGCTGAAGGAGTTCCCGGAGGCCAAGGTCATCAGCACAGCCAAGGGCATGACGTTCGGCCAGCAGTTCGGGTTCGACTATTCCGACCGCTTCATCGAGGCTAAGGAGGGGGAAGAGGTCAGCTTCGGGAAGCACGTCGTCACGTTCATCAAGGCGCCGATGGTCCACTGGCCGGAGGTCATGGTGACGTACGACAAGACGAACGGCGTTCTCTTCAGCGCCGACGCCTTCGGTTCCTTCCATTCCCTGGACGGCGCACTCTTTGACGACGAGGTCAACTACGAGCGCGACTGGCTCGAGGAATCCAGAAGATATTATACGAACATCGTAGGAAAATACGGTCCACAGACCGGAAACCTCCTGAAGAAGGCCGCCGGCCTCGACATCAAGTACATCTGCCCGCTGCACGGACTCGTCTTCCGCAAGAATATCGGCTGGATCATCGACAAGTACCAGCACTGGGCAAGCTACACGCCGGAGGAGCAGGGCGTCCTGATCGTCTACGGCTCGATGTACGGCCACACGGAGAACGCGGCGCAGATCCTGGCGGCCAAGCTCCACGAGAAGGGCATGCACAACGTCTCCGTCTATGACGTCAGCGATACGCACACCTCCTACCTGATCGGCGAGGCGTTCCGCTACAGCAATATCGCGCTGCTGTCCGTCACCTACAACATGAACCTGTACCCGCCGATGCAGAACTTTGTCGAGGACATGATTCACCTGAACCTGCAGAACCGCACGGTTTCCATCGCGTGCAACGGTTCCTGGGCGCCGGCCGCGGGCAAGTGCCTGAACGAGCTCGTCGGAAAGATGAAGAACATGACGATCATGGAGAACCAGCCGCTGCTGAAGTCCTCGGTGAACGATGAGGTCGTCAGCCAGCTCGATTCCCTGGCGGACGAGATCATCGCGTCGATGAAGTAAGGCCTTCTCATCAACCTAGTCAGATCCGGACGGATTTAACTTAGACAAAAAAACAATCTGGCCAGGCTTACGGCCGCCGCAGGAGCACACTGGATAAGCTCCCGCGGCGGCTTTTTCTGCTGTTTTATGCTCACCGCGGCGGGCACGTCCGGAAAACCCGCCCGCCGCCAGTGCGCCGCCCGCCCCAATAACCCTGCAACTACTATAGAAATACTCTATTTAAACCGTCAGTGAAACAATGGTAAAATATATGGAAGTGATAGTTCGAATTTTTAGATGTATTCATGGAAAGAGGAAAAATACTTATGGGTAAGCAAGAGAAGCTGACTGCGGAAGGGAACGCGGGGCAGAAGACGTTCTGGCAGAGATGGAAGAGCAAGATCATCCTGATCACGATCGTCATCGTCTGCATCGCCGTCTATATGGCGGTCCCGTCCGTCCACGAGGCAATCAACAACGTCATCGTGACCTTCAAGAACGGTGACTTCGACCAGATGAAGGCGTTCATCGCCAAGTACGGCAAGTGGGCGATGCTCGTCTCGGCGCTGCTGATGATCTTCCAGTCGATCATGGCTCCGCTCCCGGCGTTCTTCATCACGCTGACGAACGCGAATCTGTTCGGATGGTGGCAGGGCTGCATCCTGTCGTTCGTATCCTCCATGGCGGGCGCGGCGCTCTGCTTCTACATTGCGAGGATCCTTGGCCGCGACGTCGTCGAGAAAATCTGCACCAAGGGTGCCCTGAACCAGATCGAGGTCTTCTTTGAGAAACAGGGTAAAAAGTGCATCCTGATCGCGAGACTCCTGCCGTTCATCTCGTTTGACATCGTCAGCTACGCGGCGGGACTCACGGCGATGGACTTCGGCGGATTCTTCCTCGCCACGGGACTCGGACAGCTCCCGGCCTGCATCGTCTACTCCTACGTCGGCGGTATGCTGACTGGCGGCGCCAAGAAGATGTTCGTCGGCCTGCTCTGCCTGTTCGCACTGGCGATCCTGGTCGTCCTGCTGCGTCAGGTCTACACGGCAAACGAGAAGAAGAAGCAGGCGGCTGCGGAGAAGGCTGGCACGGTCTACGTCTCCGACGGCATGTCCGCGGCGGTCGTGCTCTCCAAGTTCTATAACTCCGCATTTTGGGGCATGGCGATCGCCGTCCTATGCACCAGGTCGATTTCCCTCGCGATGAGGGTCAACGTCGGCTGGATCTTTTACGGCGGCTGGCTGATCCTGTTCCTGCTGTCCCTGATGTTCAGCAGCCTCAAGTGCGGCACGCGCTTCACTGTGATCAACGCGGTGTTCTGCTCGCTGGTCATCCTGGTCGGCTCCGGAAGCGCCATCATGGTCACCCCTGCGGCGACCGCGAGGATGGGCATCGGCATGGTGGACGCGCCGCTCGGCCTGTTCAACACGATCATCATGGCGTTCGTCGCCGTCGGGTTCCTGCTCGTCATCGTGCTGAATTCCCGCAGAAAAAAGAAGGCCGCGGCCATGATTGCGGCCGGTCCTGCGGCATCGTCCGGAACGTCGTCTGCACCAAGTTCTGATACGGCTGCAGATGCTGCAGATCAGGCGGCAAAGGAAGCCCTCCCGGCGTCCGAAACCGCGCCTGATGAGCAGCTGAAAGAACAGCCGAGTGAACCTTCGGAAAGTGCGTCGGACGATGCGCCTGCGGAAGGCGAAACCACGTCCGAAACCGCGGCTGCGGAAGGCGATTCCGCATCCAAATAGGATCAAACAGGTCAAATAGAAATAAAATAAGAAGAGGAACCATCAGGGCGGGATATAGGCTTGCCCGGTGCGGACTTTGTCCGAAGAAAATATACGAAGTTATTAAAGTCATGCTGAGACGAATCGCGTCTCAGAAAACGACGAAACGAATACATGCGAATCCGCCGGCGGCAGCGGCGGAGAAAGAGAGGAAAACGATGAAATCAAGTTTACTGAAGAAAATCCTGGTCGTATCGCTCGGCGCGGTCATGGCCTTCTCGCTGGCGGCGTGCGGAAGCTCATCCTCGAGCTCCTCGTCCGATTCTTCAACGCCGAAGAACGTGAAGACCGTGACGGTCAACAAGGCGAAGAAGAGCATCAGCTTCTACGCGACGGTCAACGGGACGTATTTCACGCAGGTCACGAGGCACTACATCGTGGCGAAGGGCAAGGCTAACGCGGACAAGTCGCTGCTGCGCGCGAACGTCAGTGAGATCAAGGTATACAACGCGCTGAAGAAGATCGGCGGCAAGCCTTGGGACGGCATGAAGGTCGAGCAGAAGGGCCAGAAGACTGAGGGCCAGAAGGTCGCGGTTACGCTGTCCTGGAAGGGCTCGGACGGCGAGATTCCGGCGGCCAAGACGATCAAGGCCTCCAATGGAACGCCTAAGGTCGACTTCCGCTTCTCCGGAAACCTGAAGTACGCGAAGAAGTACAACGTCGGCTGCATCGCCTGCCTGGACAGCTGCTACGTCGGCATCGTCACCAACGCGGCTTACGGCTACGGCGACGTCGAGAACGGAACGATCAAGACCATGGGTAATTCCAGGGTTCTGCCGAAGGACGGCACCCTGGTCAAGGTTACGTTCACGCTGAAGTAAGGAAATCACACTTCGCAGGAACGCAGGCATAAGAACGTAAGCATAGGTCGTAAGGACAGAATCATATTGCAGATGCGATGCCGTTCGGATACAATCAGGTTATTGCATCGATCGGAAGGCCCGGCCCAGCCGGAGGCGGAAAATCTCTGCCCCGGAGGGGTCGGGCTCCTGCCAGTTTATGAAAGAGAGGTTCATCATGACTCCATCGGAGGAATACAGCGTAGAAAAGATCACGGACATGTTCATGCACGGCATCGACTGCTCACAGGTCATCGCGGCCGCGTACAGCGACAGGCTCGGCATGGACGAGAAGGAGCTCATGCGGATGACGTCGGCGTTCGGCGGCGGCATGCTGCGCGGGGAGACGTGCGGCGCGGTCATCGCGGCGTTCATTCTGCTCGGCTTGAAGTACGGCCACGACCACGAGGACGACGTCGACGGCAAGACCGAGATCTATAAGAAGATGGCGCTCTTCCGCGAGCAGTACAGTAAGAAGTACGACTCAGAGGTCTGCAGGGAGCTGCTCGGCGCCGACCTGAGCGACCCTGAAGGCATGGCCAAGATCCAGGAGGAGAACAGGATGATGACGCTCTGCCCGGTGATCGTGAAGGACACGATCGACATTCTGGAGGACCTGCTGTAATGACGGAGAGAAGAGCGGTAATTTTGTTCACGAGGATCCCGGTCCCCGGCCACACCAAGACGCGCCTGATGCCGTACTGCAGCCCAAGGCAGTGCGCACAGCTCCACGCGAGTTTCCTGCGCGACATCAACCGGCATCTGCAGGGGATCGACGCGGACGTGTTCATCTATTACGCGGGCCCGGGCAACCCGGAGGACCTGAAGACGCTCTGGAACCCGCTGCGCGATCCGGACGGCGGCTGGCAGATGGGGAGCGGACGGATGGAATTCCGGGAGCAGGTGGGCGAAGACCTGGGCGAGCGCATGTACACCGCGATGGAGCAGGTCCTGGCGGAGGGCTACGATAAGTGCGTCCTGACCGGCACGGATCTTCCGGATCTGACAAAGTCCATCTTCCAGGATGCGTTCACCCGCCTTGATGGGCACGACGTGGTCCTGGGGCCGACCAGGGACGGCGGATATTACCTGATCGGAAGCAGGGAGCCGCAGCACGTCTGCTTCGAGAACCAGAAATACGGCGGGAACAACGTCTTCGAGGACACGGCGGCGGCGGTCCTGAACCACGGTCTGACCCTGAGTCTGACCCGCGTTCTGCACGACGTGGACACGCGGGAGGACCTGCTGGAACGGGTCGACCGCATGAGAAAGCGGGGCGGAAGGCTGGACTTAGAGACGGACCGGCTGATTCTGAAGGCGCTGAAGATCTCCGTGATCGTGCCGATTTATAACGAGATCAAGATCCTCGAGCGCACGATGCAGGACATCAAGAGGGCTTTTCCGAATGACGAGGTGATCTTTGTCGACGGCGGAAGCACCGACGGGACGGCCGAGGAGCTGGACGCGATCATGGCGGTGAGCGCGGAAGACGCGGCAGAGACAGCAGAGGCAGCAGAAACAACAGACGCGAAGAATGCGGAAAATGCGGCGGAAACGGATCATGCGAAAACGGATTCGGACCGGGCGTTCAAGGTCCTGCACTGCGAGAAGGGCAGGGCAAGGCAGATGAACCTGGGCGCGCGCGAGGCGACGGGGGATATCCTGTTCTTCCTGCACTGCGACAGCCGCCTGCCGAAGGACCCCGCGAAGGAGATCAGGCGCGTCTACGCGTCGCACCTGGCCGGGTGCTTTAGGATCGCGTTCCCGACCAAGCGTTTCCTGATGCTGACGAACAGCGTGCTCAGCAACATGAGGGCCGAGCAGGAGGGGATCATGTTCGGGGACCAGGGGATCTTCATCGACCGGAGGCTGTTTGAAAAGATGGGCGGCTTCCCGGAGATTCCGCTGATGGAGGACTACGAGTTTTCCAGGATGCTGAAGAGGCGCGGGATTTCGATCGGCGTCGCCAGGGCCAGGATCATCAGCTCCGACCGCCGCTACCCTAAGAGCACCAAGGGGACGCTCCGGCTGATGAAGAGGATGTACGACATGCGGCAGTGCTACCTTCACGGCGCGGACCCGGCCAGGCTCGCGAGGCTGTACCGGGACGTGCGATGACAGGTGCGCTGAGCGGCGTTCCGAACGCGCCTGTACGGAGTTTTCTGATTCCTGGATTTTCCGGAAGAATCCACCCGAAAATCGGATGCGCCGCGCAGGCTTTTTATCGACAGGGCAGCAGGTAAATCACTGCAATAAATAACTTCTATACGAGATAAGGGGATAATAGACACATGCGGATACTGAGTATTACAGCCCAGAAGCCGAGCAGCACGGGCAGCGGCGTATATCTGACGGAGGTGGTCCGGGCGCTTGCCCTGGAGGGCCACGAGCAGGCGGTGGTCGCGGGGATCACGGCGGAGGACGAGCCGGTATTCCCGGACGGAGTCGAGTTTTTTCCGGTTTACTACGATTCGGAAAGCCTGCCGTTCCCGGTCGCGGGCATGTCCGACGAGATGCCGTATACGAGCACGCGCTACTGCGACTTTACGGAGGAGATGACGCGGCAGTTCAGGGACGCGTTCCTTTCCGTGATCCGGACCGCCGTCGATCGGCTCGAACCGGACCTGATCCTCTGCCATCACCTCTACCTCCTGACCGCGATCGTGCGCGAGGCGTTCCCGGACCGGCGCGTCTGCGGGTTCTGCCACAACACGGACCTGCGCCAGATGGAAAAAAACCCGATCAACCGCGAGTGGATCCGCCCGCGCATCCCGCTGCTGGACCGGATCTACGTCCCGCAGAAGCCGCAGGCGGACAAGACCGTCGCGATCTACGGCGTGGATCCTGCTAAGATCGTCACGGTCGGCATGGGCTTCAACGACGGGATTTTCCGGATCGACCCTGCTGCCCGCGCGGCAAAGGCAGAAGCGGACGGCGCAGAGGACCGCCGGCGTCTGCTGGTGTTCGCCGGCAAGATCGCCGAGAAGAAGGGCGTGATGAGCCTGATCCGGGCGCTGGACCTGCTGGACATCCCGGCCGATCAGCTCCGCGTCGTGCTCGCCGGAGGAGCCGGGAACGAGCAGGAATACAGCAGGATCGTCCGGATGGCGGAGGAATGCCGCTACGACATCGAATTCCCGGGAAGGATGGCGCAGGAGGACCTCGCGGTGCTCTACAACCGCGCGGACGTGTTCGTGCTGCCGTCGTTCTTCGACGGGATCCCGCTGGTCGTGATCGAGGCGCTGGCCTGCGGGGACCGCGTCGTCGTCTCCAGGCTCCCGGGGATCGACGCCTGGCTCGCCGAGAACGCGCCGGGCGCGGACGTGCGCCTGGTCGACCTCCCGGCGATGGAGAACGCCGACGAGCCGGTCGAGGCCGAGCTCCCGAAGTTCGAGAGCGACCTCGCGCAGGCGCTGTCGGAGAGCCTGCTGAGCCCGCTGACCGCGCCCGCCGACGTGAGCCGGATCTCCTGGCGCAGCCTCGCCAGGAAGGTGATCCGCAGCGTATCGGAATAACCTGTACTGGATACGTACGCAGGAATCGACTACATCAGCATCGACTTTCGGATCTTCGGAAGAACGTCCCGCACCGCGGGCGGCCGGTCCGAAAGTCTTTTTATGGCTGAAAACAGCCGTCTGCAGGGGATGCCGCCTGCGCCGCCGCATGATCGCCGCCGATCAATAAATTCTCAGGGCAGCAGGGGTGCAGGCAAGTACAATAAAAATACAATGAGAGTATAATTTTGATGTTCGTGAACGCGGCGAAAAGGGAAAGAATTAGAAGAGCAGCAGAGATTGTCGCAAAAAAGACAATCGGCACGGGGAATTCAGTTCAAAAGGATTATTTAAAGGGGAAGAGAATATGACGCAGAAGAAGACCGCATTGTTTTACGGCGACTCGAACACGTACGGGTTCGACCCGAGGGGATACGTCGGGGACCGCTATCCCGCAGAGGTCCGCTGGACGGACCGCGTCCGCGGCGCGCTTGAGGAGAGCTGGGAGATCCTGGACGACGGGATGAACGGGCGTGTGATCCCGTCCTCGGATCTGACGATGACGGCCCTGGACCGGACGCTCAGGCGGAGCATCCCGCTCGACCTGTTCGCGGTCATGCTCGGGTCCAACGACCTGATCTTCACGGACCCGCACCCGACCCACGCCCCGCAGAAACTGGAGCGGATGCTGGTCCACACCGAACTTTACCTGGAGCGTCATTCGGGCGGCCGGGATGCGCAGATCCTCGTCATGGCGCCGCCGTACAACCTCGAGGAGGGGGAGCGGCTGAAGCGCGCAAGCCAGGCGCTGGGCTTCCTGTACCGCGACATCGCGCAGCGCCACGGCTACCGGTTCCTCGACGTAGGCGCGCAGGAGTTCTCGCTCGCCTACGACGGGGTGCACTTCTCCGAGGAGGGGCATCGCCAGATGGCGGAATTCATCATCGATGAGCTTTCGGATTGACGCAGTTTCGGATCAATGTGCCTTCGGATTGACGCACTTTCGGGTGCCGAAATGCGGGGATTACAGGATTAACGGTTGACATTTCAAGCGCCAGTCGGTAACATATTCTAGTAGTTAAAATTATTGAAGTATATTGTGCCTGCCGAGCGGATGCATCAGCGCGGCGGGCCGTTTACCTTTGTAAGGGGTGAAAAAATGGGAAAGACAGCAGTTCTTTTTGCCGGTCAGGGCAGCCAGTTCCCGGGCATGGGAAAAGATTTCTACGAACAGTATCCGGAGTTCCGCGCGGTATTCGACCTGCTTCCTGAGGAGCAGCGCGAGATCGCGTTCTCCGGCAGCAAGGAGCAGCTCCAGGAGACGGTCAACACGCAGCCGATCCTGCTCGCGTTCGGCCTCGGTCTCTACGGGGTGCTGAAGGCAAACGGATTCCGCCCGGACATGGCGGCAGGGCTGAGCCTGGGCGAGTATTCCGCGCTGACGGCGGCGGGCGTGTTCACGCCGGAGCAGGCGGTTTCGCTGATCCACTGCCGTGCGGAGGCGATGGCAAAGGCCTCCGAGGGCGTCGAGACGGAGATGTCTGCGGTTCTCGGCTTAGACCGCGATAAACTGGAAGCCTGCCTTCAGCAGGCGCGCAGCAAGGGAAACGTCGAGGCTGCGAACTTCAACTGCCCGGGACAGATCGTCATCTCCGGCGAGCACGACGCGGTCGAGGAAGCGGAGCGCCTCGCGGCTGAGGCGGGCGCCCGCAAGTGCATGCGTCTTCCGGTCAGCGGCCCGTTCCACACCTCTTACATGAAGCCTGCCGGCGACGTGCTGGCGGAGCGCTTCAAGTCCGAGACGTTCGGCGAGATGGCGTTCCCAGTCTACTTCAACTGCACCGGAAAGCCGGCGGAAGAGGGCGACTCGATCGCAGACCTGCTGGTCCGCCAGGTCCAGTCCAGCGTCTACATGGAGGACACGATCCGCAACATGATCGCGGCCGGCGTCGACCACGTCGTCGAGATCGGACCGGGCAAGTCCCTGGCGGGATTTGTAAAGCGCACGGACAGGAGCGTCAAGAGCGTCAGCCTGACCACGGCGGACGACCTGAAGGCTTACCTGGAGACGCTGTAGTCTGATCGCGCGGCGGATTTCCTGATGCCGCGGGTTCGCGGCATTTCGAATTTCGGAATTGCTTTCGGACGGCTCGGAACGCCGGAGTTTAGGAATCCGATAGAATTGCGAAGGGCGCATGTGCCGGCGGAAATACCAATTGTGTATTCAAATAGTATAAAAATAAATTTTAGCAAATACAGTATCTCGAGAGAACACAGATCCAACAGAGAAATAAGAGAAATATAAGGAGAAAAATCATGGGTGAACGCAGAGCAGCCATCATTACCGGCGGCGGAAAAGGAATCGGAAGGGCAATCTCCCTGCAGCTCGCTGCGGACGGGAACGATGTCGTCATCAATTACGCGGGAAGTAAGGAAGCGGCGGAGCAGACCGCGGAGGAGTGCAGAAAGCTGGGCGTCAGCGCAGAGGCCTTCCAGGCGGATGTCGCGAAGGCCGACGATTGTGCAGCACTGGTTGAATTTTGTCAAAAGACGTTCGGACGCATCGACATCCTCGTCAACAACGCAGGAATCACGCGCGACGGCCTGATGATGCGTATGAGCCTGGAGGACTTCCAGCAGGTCATCAACACGAACCTGACGGGCGCATTCCTGATGATGAAGGCGGCGAGCAAGCCGATGATGCGCGCGCACTACGGCAGAATCATCAGCATCTCTTCCGTCTCGGCGCTGACGGGAAACCCGGGACAGGTCAACTACGCGGCGAGCAAGGCGGGCGTGATCGGCATGACGCGTTCCCTGGCGCGTGAGCTGGCGTCCAGAAACATCACGGTCAACGCGGTTGCGCCGGGCGCGGTCGACACCGACATGACCAGGGTCCTCTCCGACAAGGTCCGCGAGCAGATGATCGCCCAGATCCCGATGAAGCGCATGGCGACGCCGGAGGACATTGCGAACGCAGTCGGCTTCCTCGCTAAGGAGGAGACGTCCTACATCACCGGCCAGGTCCTGAACGTCAGCGGCGGCATGGTGATCTAGGGGATAATGGTAATTTGCGGGCGCCTGCGTCCGTTCGTCAGACGTGATTATGGGGGACAAAAATGAAACTGAACAACGATGAAATCCGGAAGATTCTTCCGCACAGATATCCGTTTCTGCTGGTAGACAAGATCGTCGACATGGAGCCGGGCGAGTACGCCAAGGGCATCAAGTGCGTCTCCGCCAACGAGATGCAGTTCCTGGGCCACTTTCCGCAGCAGTCGATCATGCCGGGCGTCCTGATCCTGGAAGCCCTCGCACAGACCGGCGCCTGCGCGATCCTCTCCCTGTCGGAGTATAAGGGCAAGATCGTCGTCTTCGGCGGCGTCAAGAAGTGCCGCTTCCGCAAGGTCGTCGTCCCGGGCGACGTGATCGAGATGAGCTGTGAGATCACCGGAAAGAAGGGCCCGGCCGGCTTCGGAAAGGCCGTCGCGACCGTCGACGGCGAGGTTGCCGTCGAGGCAGAGATCTCCTTCGCGATCTCCGACGCGGAATAACTGCCGCAGGGAGACCGATTTAGAGCAGCAATATATTATTATTTCACGTTTTCGAGGGGCTGTGAAAAATGCAGGGTCATTTTTCGCAGCCCCATTTTCAATGTGCTGGAACTACGATGTCGAAGTCGATATCGCTCCGCGACCATTTCCAGGAAAGTTCATACCTGAGAAATTAATTGCCTGTGTATAATGTATCCTTTTCTGTAGAGCCGTTAATGATTCATTTTGGTGGAATGCGATTTGCGAGATTTCATAATAGCGAAAAACGGGTGCACTTACATAACAGGTTCCGAGAGCTGTTCAATCGTATATATTTGCTATCACTATAATTTATTATGATCCATGGAATTCATCTGCTTTTCACGGTCTTTTCAGGCAAAATATCGTCCGCAGCGATCCAACGGCGCCTTGATTTTCGACGTCTGGTACAAATATACATTTAACTTGAGCACTTGTTCGCCGCTGCGGACACTTACAGGGCACATCAGGACCGCTCGCGGATCGTTTTCATGCAGCCTCAGGTCCACTTTAATTTGTCAGACTACTTCACCCGCTTTTTGGCGGTGAAAAAGGTCCACCAGGACGCTGGAAAATACGCATTGATGAAATTCGGAAAAGCCGTTACACCAAACTTTAAGATTTGACCTCTTACTGAAAATCGATAGTCAATAATGTCCTTACGAGGGTATTTCGATAAATTAAATCTATGTGTACTGTATACCGGGATCCGCCGTCGTATGGTCTTTCGTCACGGCGCGGGAGGTGTCTGGTAAGAATTACGAAATGTCCTGCCTGCCGTCGTATCATTGCGCGGCCGTCGCCCGTTCGCTGAAACTGAAAAGAGAGTCCTCGAAAAAATGAACGAGCATTTTTTCACAGACCCTCTTTTTTCAGTTTCATATAATAGATTGAAATAACGCAGCACAGCTTGAAAGAATGCTTGATTTTCACCATTTAGTATCACGGGATGATACTAAGAGGTGAAAATATGACTATTCCTGCTCCCTGAACACGAGCTTGCAGTCGTCCATGCTGTCGATGATGGCGAGGCTCGTGACGTCGTAGCCCTGTCTGCGCAGGTCGTCGCCGCCGTTCTGGAAGCCCTTCTCGATCGCAATGCCGATGCCTGCGACCGTCGCACCGGCCTGTCCGCAGATGTCGAGGAGGCCGTTCATCGCCTTGCCCGTGGCCATGAAGTCGTCGATGATCAGGACCTTGTCGTCCGGTCCCAGGTACTTCATGGAGAGGGTGATGTCGTAGTCCTTATCGTAGGTGTAGGAGTGGACGCGGGAGGTGTAGACGTCCCCGTCGATGTTCTTGCTCTTGGCCTTCTTGGCAAAGACGAACGGAACGTGGAAATAGCGTGCTGTCATGGCCGCGATGGCGATGCCGGATGACTCGATCGTCAGGATGCGCGTGATGCCGCTGTTTCCGTACTTTTTATAGAAGGCCGCGCCGATCTGATCCAGGACATCGACGTCGATCTGGTGGTTGAGAAAAGAGTCGACCTTCAGGATGTTTCCCGGGCGCACGTGGCCCTCCTTTAAAATTCGTTCTTCAAGAAAATTCATTGCTTCCTCCCGTGTTTTCAGTGCATACAGATTTTTATAGTATTATATTATATCGAACTTGCGCGGGTGCGGCAATAATTTCTGCGCGTTCCGGGCGATTTTTCGGTTCCGATCCCTGAGGGCAGCTGAACTTTGTCCGCAGAAAGGAAACCCCGGAAAATTTCCAGGGCTTCGCTTACTTATTCTTCTTCATTACCTGCCAGATCACCACGAGTGGGAACATCAATATTGCGATCCATACCAACTCTCTCACCTCCTGCGCTTAAACTGTCCGACTGTCTTTACTACATCATAGCATTGAACGGAAAATTTAGCGACTATATTCCGGAGATCGGATGCGATTTTAGAAAAACTTGAGGATATCGTTCACATACCTGTGTTACAATAGATAGCACCAATTATTTACAAGCGAGATGAGGGGAATACATGAAGGATTACGGCTATATTTTCTGGGATCTGGACGGGACGATTATCGACAGCTATAAGGGCGTGACGCGCAGTGTGCAGTACGCGCTCGAGAAGTTCGGCATTCACGAGGACGACCCTAAGACGCTGCGCCGCTACATCGGGCCGCCGCTGAAGGAGTCTTTCCACGGGCTTTCCGGGCTCAGCGAGGAGCAGGCGGACCAGGGGATCGAGTACTACCGCGACCGCTACGAGAGGGTCGGGATCTACGAGTGCGAGCTTTTTCCGCAGGTGAAGGAGACGCTCGAGTACTACCGCGGCAGGGGAAAGGTCCAGTTCCTGTCGTCCAGCAAGCCGGAGGTCATGTGCCGGAAGATCCTGAAGGAATTAGGCGTAGACACGTACTTTGACGAGATCGTCGGCGCGAGCATGGACCAGTCGAGGATCACCAAGGAGCAGGTCCTGGACGAGGCATTCCGCCGCGCGGGTGCTTACGCTGAGGCGGGCAGGCCACGTTTCAGGAAGGCGGACGCGGTCCTGATCGGGGACACCAAGTACGACGCGGCAGGCGCCAGGGAATGCGGCATCGACTGCATCGGCGTCCGCTACGGCTTCGGGACCGATGAGGAGCTGCGGGCACACGGCGTCAAGGCGATCGCGGACGATCTCAGCGAGCTGCGGGAGCTTTTGAATTAGATTAAGCTAGATCAAGTATGTAAGAATTGCGAACAGTTTAGAACGGACGGCAGGCGCGCCCGGGGATGGAATCAATTGGACGGATAGGATTCTCCCCCGGCGCTTTTTTTGCCGGATCAGGGGGACGGGTGCCTTGGGTGCGGAAATCCGGATGGGCGGCAGGGAAGTTTGGATACATGACGGGAAAATTTTGCCGTATCGTCAAGGATGTGACGACAGCGTTTCAGAGGTAGAATGCGGTACGGACAAAGGCGAGGATGCGGCGGAAAATGTGTTTAGATCGATGCACAATGTTGCACGGAATGTTTTGTCTAAAACGTGAAAAATGCGTATAGTCAACCTATTATTCGAAAAAATTTGAACTGGATCCCATCAATAGAGGGCGGGAATGTGGTATAATCGCTGAGGGTTAAGGATACGATTGATTTCGAATGGAGGGTAAATCGAAATGTATACCAAGGAAAAGTTTTTGGAAGCAGCGAAAATCGTCAAGGACGTCACTCTTCCTACCAATCTGATTCACAGTGAGTTTTTCAGCGAGCAGACGGGCGCAGAGGTCTATCTGAAGCCGGAAAACCTGCAGCGCACGGGCGCTTACAAGGTTCGCGGCGCTTACTATAAGATCAGCCAGATGAGTGAGGAGGACCGCGCTAAGGGCCTGGTCACCGCATCTGCAGGAAACCACGCACAGGGTGTCGCATACGCAGCCAAGAAGTTCGGATGCCGTGCTGTCATCTGCATGCCGACGGGTACTCCGCTGATCAAGGTTAAGAGAACCAAGGCGTTAGGCGCTGAGGTCGTCCTGCACGGAGACGTTTACGACGATGCTTACGCAATGGCGCAGAAGCTCGCAGCAGAGCAGGGACTGACGATGGTTCACCCGTTCGACGACTTTGACGTATCCACGGGTCAGGGATCCATCGCGGTAGAGATCCTGGACGAGCTGCCGGACGCAGACATCATCCTGGCTTCGATCGGCGGAGGCGGACTCTCCACCGGTGTCGCCGTATGTGCCAAGATGCTGAAGCCGGAGATCCAGATCATCGGTGTAGAGCCGAGAAAGGCAGCGAGCATGACGGCCGCTCTGGAAGCCGGACATCCGGTAGAGCTGGCAAGCGCACAGACCATCGCTGACGGAACAGCCGTCAAGAAGGTCGGCGAGAACGTATTCCCGTACGCGAGAGACAACATCGATTCCGTCCTCTGCGTAGACGACGAGGATCTGGTCGGTTCCTTCATCGACATGGTCGAGAACCACAAGCTGATCGTCGAGAACTCCGGACTGCTGAGCGTTTCTGCCCTGAAGCAGCTGAACCTGAAGGGCAAGAAGGTCGTCTGCATCCTGAGCGGCGGAAACATGGACGTCACGACGATGGGATCCATGATCCAGAACGGACTGATCATGAGAGACCGTATCTTCACGCTGTCCATCCGCGTTCCGGACAAGCCGGGCCAGGTTGCCAAGCTGACGACCGTTGCGGCAGATCACAAGGCGAACGTCCTGCGCATCGACCACAACCGCTGGGTCAGCCCGAACAGAGCACAGGCCGTAGAGGTCACGATCACGTTCGAGTCCTTCGACGCAGACCACAAGAAGGAGATCATCAACGCACTGATCAACGCCGGCTTCACACCGAACGAGATCGGCGTACGTCTGTAATTCCAAAACGATTCCGAGAATCACATACAGATCATACAGAGCTGTGAAAATCCGATTTTCACAGCTCTTTTTCTGTAGCCATTGGGGTGCTGTGGTTAATATTTTTCCTGAAAATGGGGCGAAAACGAGGCAAACTTTAGAGATAGCAATAAATTATAATAATGGTATACATATAAGATCAAACGGTTCTCGGAAGCAGTTATGTAAGGACTTCGATTTTGCGCTATTATGGAATTCCGTAAACGGCGTTACACCAATATGAAGGAATCGAGCAACTGCAGAAAAGTATACTGAATACACAGGCGATTTATTACCTATTTCGTTCGGGCTTCATTCAGCGCCGCAAATTTGCCATCAATTTGTCATTAATTCGTCGTCAATCGCCGCCCTCGTCTCCAACTTGATCAAGCTGGTGCATAAGGTCGGCTTGGTGATAGTGAATTCGCCATCGTAATTCCAACCAATATTTCCAGCGTATAATTTCAATGTACGGAAGCGGGTGGTGAAAAAGGAAACGGTATTATCCACAGGTGTAATTCTTAAGGAACGTTAAGATAAATTTGCATTCTCTTAAGGACTGTTATAAAATGTAAACGATAATCAATCGAGAGTTTACGAAAGGGGTTCGGCGATGATGGCGAAGAGAAGATTCGCAGGGAAGATACAGACGGAAAAGGTGCGGGACGCGGCGGTGTTCGGCCGCGGAAGCGGGGTGCACAGGAAAGCAGCAGCCTGCGTGGTCACACTGGCGCTGGCGATGACTTTGTCGATGCCGGCGGTGGGCTTTGCCGACACGCAGAGTTCGAGCACAAGCACGGACGCCGCGGCTGCAGCGACGACCACTGTGTCGGGCTACGCGAAGTCGCACAATCGCTCGGACTACACCAAGACGATGACGGATACGGTCAAGGTTTCTCCGGCGTACGGCCGCAGCCTCAAGGTCTACCACTACGATCAGGACCGGAAGAAATGGGTGAAGGAGAGCACGTACACGACGGCGGACACCTACTCGAGCAAGGTAAAAATTTACTTCAGTGATTACTGGAAGACGCGCCCGAAGACGAAGTTTAAGATTGTCATGGGTGCCGTGAAGGGCGACGGAACGGCATATTCCGAGCCGATTACGCAGCGCTACGCGTCCAGGGAGGCCGTGAAATCCGTCGGGGCGACCAAGCTGTCCTCCAAGATGACAACGAGCTTCAACCCGATCACGGCCAAGACCGCGGTCGTCATGAACGCGACGACGCATGAGCTCGTCTACCAGAAGAACCCGGACACGACGAGAAAGCCGTCCAGCATGACCAAGATGATGACGGCGATCCTGCTCCGCGAGAAGTTCACGCTCGGCCATAAGGTGAAGATCACGTCCGAGGCGGCGAACACGCCTTGGGGAATCGGCCTGAAGAAGGGCGACACGATGACGGTTCGTAACCTGCTCTACGCGATGTTCCTGCCGTCTGCCAACGACGCGGCGTGCGCATCCGGAATCGCGGTCGGCGGGACGACGAGTAATTTTGCGGCGATGATGAACGCCAGGGCGGCGCAGCTCGGGTGCACGCATACGGTATACAAGAACGCGCACGGACTCGACACAGTAGGAAATTACTCGACCGCGAGGGACCAGGCGCTGGTCGGCAGCTACGTCATGACCGCCTCGAACCTCGGCGCGCTGCGCAAGGCGGCCAGGACCAAGAGCAAGGTCATCTACTCCGGCAAGGGCCGCAAGTACACGCTGTACAGCACCAACGCACTGCTGGGCACGGGCACGTTCTCCGGACTGAAGACCGGCACGACGACCCTCGGCGGCTACTCCTTCTGCGGCGCCTTCACCGTCAACGGGCAGACCTACGTCAGCGTGGTCATGGCCTCCTCGACCTCCAGCAACCGCTTCGCCGACACCAGGAAGCTCGCCGGCCTGACCGAGGAGCTCGTCTCTGACTCGCAGCAGACGGCGTCCTAGGGATGCGCGTCTCCTCAGGGACAAAATTCATGCCGGCCAGTCGAACGGCCGTCCCTGATGGGCATGTCAGCATCAGGGATTACTGTCCGAAAGTTACACTTGCTTTTATTATTGCGATTATTAATGTCTATAATGTGAAATATTGTCTTTCCTTAAGAAACAGGATAAAATAGAATATAGATTTTGCGGGCAGAATGAAGCGAAATTCTGTCCGCTTTTTTTCACTTCAATTTTCACTTTTATCACTTTTATAGGAGATACGGCGACATGAGAAAGAACGAGAATGGTTTAAAGTTTGAGAGAATGGAGGCGTCGGAGAGGCGGCTCCTTAAGGGGAAAACGGGGAAGGCGGCAGCCGCGGTGCTCACCCTTGCGATGGCAATGACTTTGTCCGCGCCGGCGTGGAGCTTTACAGACACACAGGCGGCAGGCAAGGCATCCCCGGCTGTGACGACGGTGACGGGATTTGACAAGACGTACACCCGAACTGGCTACAGCCTGCCGATCACGGACACGGTCAAGGTCGCCCCGGCGTACGGGCGCAAGGTGCAGGTTTACCACTACGACCCGGATGCAAAGAAGTGGGTGAAGGAAAGCACCTACAAGACGTCAGACAAGTATTCCGCAAAGGTTAAGATCACCTACAGCAATTTCTGGAAGACGCGTCCGACGGCGAAGTACAAGATCACAATGTCGGCCGTCAAGGGCAATGGTTCCTCTTACTCCGGCAAGGTTACTTCTAAGGCTGCGGTGAAATCGCTCGGAGCGACCAAGCTCACGCGCAGGATGACGACGAATTTCGATCTGGTTACTGCTGATGCGGCGGTCGTCATGAACGCGAAGACGCATAAGCTGATCTACCAGAAGAATCCGGATAAGGAGAGAAGGGTGGCCAGCATGACCAAGCTGATGACCGCGACCCTGCTCAGCGAGAAATTCCCGCTCAACCATACGGTAGAGATTACTAAGGAAGCGGCGGAGACGCCGTGGGGCGTCGGCCTGAAAGAGGGAGACACGATGACGGTAGAAAACCTGATCTATGCGATGTTCCTTCCTTCCGGAAACGATGCGGCATGTGCGTCAGGCATTGCGGTCGGCGGGACGACGAGCAATTTTGCGTCGCTGATGAACGCCAGGGCGGCTCAGCTCGGCTGCACGGATACGGTATACGAGAACGCGCATGGCCTGGACACAGACGGCAACCATTCCACGGCCAGGGATCAGGCGCTCATCGCAAGCCATGTCATGACGGCCCCAGACCTCAGCACGCTCCGCACGGCGGCAAAGACGAAGAGCAAGGTGATCTACTCCGGAAAGGGAGTTAAGTACGAGCTGACCAACACGAATGAGCTCCTGGGAATCGGCACATTCGAGGGCCTGAAGACCGGAACTACGACGCTCGCCGGCAATTGCTTCTGCGGTGCATTCACCGTCGACGGACAGACCTACGTCAGCGTGGTCCTGGCCTCCTCGACCGGCAGCAACCGCTTCGCCGACACGAGGATGCTCGCCGGACTGACCGAAGAGATCGTCGCTGACTCGCAGCAGGCGGCATCCTAGGGACAAAGTTCACGCTCGATCAGCCAGACAGCCGGTCCTGATGAAAATCCCGGGCACGGCGCGAAAAAAACGAAATACTGCATTTATGGGGGCGGTGAATAATGCCGAGGCATTTTTCACCGCCCCCCCTTTTTCTGTTTGTGATCGTTTCATGTGCTTCCGTCATCGCAGAATCCACACCGCATCATGATAGACGGAACAAACAAAAATGTGTTAAACTAGTATCCGAAAGAAGGTGTCGACATGAAAAAGATGGTAAAACTCGTACCCGCACGGGACTTTAATCAGGAACTGACGATCGATGTCATGGACTTTCCGAACGGACCGGATGGCGAGCCGCGCAAGCGCTTCAGCCTGTCCCTGGACTACGGGAAGTACGACGTTTCCCCGCTTTTGAAGGAGAACCTCACGCTGGACCAGGCCGTCGAGCACTACCGCGATCAGCTGTACCGAAGCGTCGCGGGTCTGTTCATGACCGACTGGGAGTGCGCGCCGGAAGAGCTCAGCGGCATACTGAACACCATCCGTGAGAAGATCGCGCCGTATTTCAGCTAAAATATAATATATTAATTATAAAAATATAGTATATTGATTTATTTTCAAACAGTTATTTGCACTTATCGTTACACCGAATGGGGGAAACATGGAAAAGGAAAATCTGAACAACCTGAACGAGACCGAAGAAACAACCGCCGCTGCAGCAGCAGACCAGGCAGGGGATTCTGCAGCATCCGAGGCGTCCGCAGGAGTGACGGCAGAGTCCTCAGGCGCAGACGCAGAGGAGACAAAGTCCACCGCAGCTGAAGACGACGACGTGACGGAATCCGCGAAGGAAGCGCTGGGCATCCCGAGCGTCAAAACTCCGAAGAAGCGCGGCTCCGCCAGATGGCTGGAGGTCTGTCTGCTCGTCCTGACGATCATCCTCGTTGTGATGTTCTTCTATACTCTTGGATACAACATCCTGTACATCAAGAGTTACGCGGCAAGCTACGGCGTCTCCGTGACCAGCATCCTGGGCCAGGCGGTCAACTCGATCCTGTCCGCAGTCGTCCCGTACGCCGTATACACGGCCCTGACCTTCACCGCCTACAAGGTCCTGAAGATCCTGGGAGCCAAGTCCGAGTAACTGAACCGGAACACAGCCCCGCAAAGGCCTTCCTTTCCATGAAAAAGAGATAAACAGCACCTGCACCGCGTGCGAGCGGCCAACTGTCCCTCGCCACGCCGTGCAGGCGCTGTTTTTTTGCCTAACCCAGGCTCCGCGCCCGGCCGTGACCCACATCCATATCCTCCTCACAGCCGAGCGCCGAGCCTCCCGTCAACCCCGCCCCTTATTGCCGCCCCGCCCATAAGAAAAAGGCACCGCCCGTCCCCGGGCAGTGGCTCCGCACATTCCATATTGTTATTGCCTAATTTTCTCGACCGCACCCCTGGGAAAGCTTGCAGTGCACGTTCCCAGGCGGTGCGAATCGAATTCATAAACTCATGATATCTGAATAAATTAATCGCTGTCAGCTGATGTGCAGGATCTGCTATTGATCAGCCGATTATTCAATTGACTGCGATTAGCTCTCTTCTACGACGGTGTCTCCGCCAAGGAAGGTCGGCAGGCTCTTGCCGGCTATCTTCCAGGAGAGGTATTCCGCTGTAGCTGTCCAGAGAACGTCTCCGGAGGAGTTGAGTGCTGTCTCCAGCGCGTCCTGAACGACTCCGACGATGAAGCCGACTGCAACGACCTGCATGGCGATTTCGTTGGAAATGCCGAACAGTGAGCAGGCCATCGGGATCAGGAGCAGGGAACCGCCTGCAACTCCGGATGCACCGCATGCTGCGAATGCAGACAGGATGCACAGTACGATTGCGGATGGAACGTCGATGCTGATGCCGAGCGTGTGTGCGCATGCCATGGTCATGACGGAAATCGTGACAGATGCGCCGTTCATGTTAATGGTAGCACCGAGCGGGATGGATACGGAGTACATATCCTCGTCCAGGCCCAGGCGCTTGCAGAGTCCCATGTTGACCGGGATGTTCGCCGCGGAGCTTCTGGTGAAGAACGCCGTGATTGCGGATCCCTTGATGCATCTCCACAGCAGCGGATACGGATTTCTGCGCAGTACGATGAACTCGATGATCGGGTTGACGATCAGCGCAGCGACGAGCATGCAGCCTACCAGGAGCAGGAGCAGCTTTCCGTAAGTCGTGAAGATGGACAGTCCGTTGGTGGAAACGTTGGTATATACGATACCCATAATTCCGAATGGTGCGAGATTGATGATCCAGCGAACGCCCTGCTGAACGGCCTCGGAGAGGTCCTTCATGAACTGCTGTGTGTTCGGAACGGCGAAGCGCTTCAGAGCGAGTCCGAAGATCAGTGCCCATGCCAGAATTCCGAGGTAGTTCGCGTTGACCAGCGCGTTGACCGGGTTGTCGACGACGTTCATCAGCAGATTGTGGACAATCTCACCGAATCCTTTGACGACACTGTCTGCGTGGTAAGCCTGTGCAAACTTGATGGTCTGCGGGAATGCGAAGCTTCCGATAACTGCGACAACTCCGCCCATGGAAGTACCTACGAGGTACAGGGCGATGACCGTTCCGAAACGGCGGTCCAGCTTACTGGATCCCTGACATAGTGCCGCGATGACGATAACGAATACCAGGATTGGCGCGATGGCCTTCAGTGCTCCGACGAACAGGTCTCCCAGGATGGAGATCGCTGCCGCGTTCTTAAAGAACATGCCGAGGATCGCTCCGATGATGAGTCCGATAATGATACGAATAATCAAACTAGTATCCGTATACTTTCGGGCTATCGTTTTTAGAACTGACATATTGGTCCTCCTAACGAAACATAAAAATATGGAATAATATCTGAGTTAATTCTACTACATATTTCTATTGTTGGGAATAGAAACATGCAAAAAATTTCATTATATGGAAAAATATCATACAATTCGCGCGTTGTATTGAAAATTTGATATAGACAAATTAATAATCGCCTTAAAATATTTTAAAATGATGAAAAAACAGGGCGTATAATTGCTTGTTCTTGTGACAAAAATATAACTTAACAGGAATCTCAATTTTGATAGCATATTTAGTATCGCCGCCATTGACTGCAATTCAGCCATTTCACGCATTCATATGAGTGGACCAAAACAATTGCGAATTATTTCAGTAAATTTTCACAATTATGGATGCAATCGTCACCCTCTGATGTTATAATAGATCATGACCTGAATGAATGAATGAGAATGTATTGTATGTTGTAGTATAAATTGTATATGTGTTGACGGAGGGATTGTCACGATGCTTGAGAACACGAATATCAAGAAGGCGAGACTCTTGTACATCCTGAAACTGTTGTATGAGAAGACGGACAAGGATCACCCGGTTACGACCAACGAGATCCTGGATTATATTAACTCTTTAGGTATGACAGCGGAGAGGAAGACGATCAAAACCGACATGAGCCTGCTCATGGAGATCGGTTACAAGATCGTTTTCATGAAGAGTTCGCCGAACCGCTATTACCTTGAGGAGCACGCTCTGACGTTCGACGAGATGAAGCTCCTGAAGGACGTTATCCTGTCTTCGCCGCTATTGACGGACAAGGATGCGGAAGATCTGACGCGTAAGATCACAAAGATGGGAAGCTGCTACCAGGAGGAGGCTCTGATGAGCCACGTCTCGGTTCTGCGCCACGCTCATCGCGATGAATCCCTTGAGCTTGCAGAGTATGAGGCAGTCAGCGAGGCGATCGACCGCGGAAAGAAGATCCTGTTCTGCTACGCGGAGTACACGCCGGACAAGGAGAAGGTTCTGCGCCACGACGGCGAGGTGTACAAGGCAACGCCGTACGCATTCTGGTGCGACGAGTCCGGATGTCACCTGATCGCTTGGCTGGAGAAGCTCCAGGGAATCGCGGAATTCCGCGCCGAGCGCCTGGAGAACGTCGAGGTCCTGGAGGAGGACGGCGATAAGCTTCCGGAGGACATGGACCTGATGGAGTACAGAGACCGTATCTTTGATCCGTTCAGCACTGAGACGGCTTCCGTCCAGCTGCTCTGCGAGAACTCCGTCATGAACGAGATCATCGCCAAGTTCGGAGAGAACGTGAGCACGCACACGATCAGCCGCAACCGCTTCCAGGTCACGGCACAGGCCCAGTTAGGACCTTCGTTCTACGCATGGGTGTTCAAGTTCGGCGGCAAGATCCAGATCAAGAGCCCTAAGCGCGCAGCTTCCGACTTCCAGCGCATGATCTATGCGCAGATGCGGTAGGTAAAACCCATGGATATCTACCTTATGCGGCACGGTGAGACCCCGTACAACCGGGAACACCTCCTGCAGGGACAGAGGGACATCGCGCTGAGCGATGCCGGAAGGGCCCAGGCAGGGGACGCGGCCGCGTGGTGCAGGGAGCGGGATATCCGCTTCGACAGGGTCTACGCGAGCCCCTTAGGCAGGGCAAAGGAGACGGCCATGATCGTAAGCGGCTGCCGGGAAGAGAATCTGCTGATCGAACCCCGCATCCTGGAGATCAACTTCGGACCGATTGAGGGAAAGAAGTGGGAGAACCTGACCGCGGAGGAGATGGATTACGTCAATAACCCGTGGAACGGAAGGCCGATCGAGGGCGTGGAAGACGCCGACGACCTGATCGAGAGGGTCAGCGGATTCCTGCTTGACCTGATGGCGCAGGCCGCCAGGGAGAAGGACGCGGAGACAAGCGTCCTTGCCGTCACGCACGGCATGGCACTTCATGGAATTTTGACCGCACTGACAAGGAACCGCGAGCTCTGGAAAGAGCCGCTCGGCAACTGCTGCATCTTCCATACCAGGACGGATGGGGAAAGTTTCACCAAACCTGTCAGGCTGACGCCGCCGATCCCGACATTCCGCTAGGAAACCCGTATTCGGCGGGAAGTAATGGAAGGGAAAAGAGTTCCGACAAGTCTGTTTCGGAAGGCTATTGCGATAGCAGCGGAACCGGCAATACGGTGATGGAAAAGAATTGGCAGACTGTCTCGGCGCTGATGAGGAGGGACGGCCCCGCGTCAGTGAAGCGTGAATCATAAATGGATAAATTATTTCCCGCTTGAGGGACGAGACCTCCCTTGAGCGGGAATTTGTTATCATCTCACAAAAAATGACCAAAAACTTGTAAAAAGGGTTGACACGGGGATGGATTTATGCGACACTAAATAACATAATAGACAGAAGAGATAGAGGCGCGCCCGATAATGAGTAGGCTCCGGAATGGATGTACACGTCCGGGAGACTGAAAGGTGAGGGTGCCGAGGTTGAGGATTTCCTGTGTATGAGGAGCTTCAGCCGGGCGTACGGAATAAGAGCCGTACGACTGTCGCATACGTGCGGAGAGCTATCCTGGATCATGTCCCTGGCGTGTTTTTCTTTGTCACGGCAAGCGTGCCGACGGCAGAGTAATTGTTTTCGCGTCTCATACGGAAATGTTCAGGCAGCTGATTTCGCATCAGCTGTTTATTTATTTGTTTTTATCGAGTTTCTGCTGAAAGAGAGAGGAGTAGATTGCTCATGAGTAATCAGAGAGAAAAGATTAGCAGGCGCGGCATCGCCAATCTGATCGCCTTCGCCGTCGTCGTCGTATTCCTGGTCATCGCGGCCATGGTCACGACCAAGGACAGCGCAAGAAATTCCGCCTGGGCGCTGGTACCGCCGATCATCGCGATCGGGCTCGCGCTCGTCACTAAAGAGGTATACAGTTCCCTGTTCATCGGAATCATTGCAGGCGGACTGCTGTATTCCGGATTCAGCTTCACCGGCACGATGAATCACGTCTACAAGGACGGACTCCTGGCGTCGCTGACCGACAGTTATAATGTAGGAATTTTGATCTTCCTGGTCATCCTCGGCGTGCTGGTCGCGCTGATGAATAAGGCCGGAGGTTCCGCTGCATTCGGAAAATGGGCGTCCAAGCACATCAAGAAGAGAAGAGGAGCGCTGCTCGCGACGATCGTGCTCGGCATCCTGATCTTCATCGACGACTATTTCAACTGCCTGACCGTAGGTTCGGTCATGCGTCCGATCACCGACCACCATCACGTATCCCGCGCTAAGCTCGCATACCTGATCGATGCGACGGCTGCGCCGATCTGCGTCATCGCCCCGATTTCATCCTGGGCAGCCGCAGTATCCGGAATGGTAAAGGGCCACAACGGCTTCACCGTATTCATCCAGTGCATCCCGTACAACTTCTACGCACTGCTGACCATCGTCTTCATGTTCTCGCTCGTCATGACGCAGACGGACTTCGGACCGATGGTAAAGCACGAGTTCAACGCGATCCACAACAACGACCTGTACACTACGCCTGAGCGTCCGTACCCGGAGGAGTCCGACATCCCGAACAGCAGGGGAACCGTCGGTGACATGGTCATTCCGATCATCGTCCTGATCATCTTCTGCGTACTGGGCATGATTTACACCGGCGGATTCTTCTCCGGAAGCTCGATCATCGAGGCGTTTGCGGGAAGTGATGCGTCCGTAGGACTGGCTTACGGTTCGTTCTTTGCCCTGGTATTCACGCTGATTTTCTACATGGCGCGTCACATCATGTCGTTCGAGGAGTTCATGGACTGCGTTCCTGAGGGATTCAAGGCCATGGTTGCCCCGATCCTGATTCTGACTTTCGCATGGTCCCTGAAGGCGATGACCGACAGCCTCGGTTCCACCGTTTTCGTAAAGAACTTCGTACAGACTTATGCGTCCAGCTACATGTCCCTGCTGCCGGCAGTCGTATTCATCATCGGATGCATCCTGTCGTTCGCAACCGGAACTTCCTGGGGAACGTTCGGAATCCTGATCCCGATCGTAACCGGCATCTTCGGAAACACGGACTATCACCTGATGATCATCGCAGTCTCCGCCTGCATGGCAGGAGCCGTCTGTGGAGACCACTGCTCACCGATCTCTGATACGACGATCATGTCCTCTGCCGGTGCGCAGTGCTACCACATGAACCACGTATCCACACAGCTGCCGTACGCGATGACCGTCGCAGTTATCTCCTGCGTCACTTACGTCATTGCGGGATTCACCAGAAGCGCGTGGATCTCCCTCCCGGCAGGAATCATCATCACCATCGCGGTGCTGCTGGTCCTCCGCAAGGTCAACCCGAACGACGACATGAGAAAGGCCGCCGTCGGAGCCGTGGATGTCGATGCGCTGTAGGTTTTTCAACCCCAGCCTTTGGAATGTGAAGCGGGCAATAAGCCACGCATCCGGGTGTCCATCAGATAAGACCTCAAGTATTGAATAAGAATAGATGCGAGAAAATCCGCAGCCTCCGTTTGAAGGAGGTCTGCGGATTTTTCTTATTTGTCGCATGCGGGAAAGAGATGGGGTTCCGTCACAGCCGATGTGCGGCTTCCGTGTCTACGGATTGCAGATCTTGCACGGGCGGTAGCCCTGGCTGATCAGGAGGGAACGCTTTACGCGCATCGTACGCTTGTTCTTAGGGAGGGTGCGGGCGGCGGAGCTGCAGGACGGCAGGTGGAAGACGCCGGTGTTGACGTTCACGACGTAGTAGTGGCGCGCGTTGTCGTTTGTGCTGCCGGACGTGCTGCTTTCGGTGTTCGTCGCGGTGCTGCCGCCGGAGGTGCCGGATTCGCCGTTCGTGGCGCGGCTGTTTCCGTTCGTGTAGTTGAGCTTGGTTCCCGGCTCAACGTTGTAGCAGTAGATGTTGAATTTGATGCCGCTGCCGTGGTCCTCGACCGATTCCGACTCCATGTGGACGCCGTGCGCGAGCAGATCGCTGCCCTTGAATACCGGTGTAACGCGGTACAGAACGTGGTTTCCCGTGCTCTTGACGTACTGCGCGATTTCCGACTCGAACGGCTCCATTCCGTCGACATTCATGTACCTCGTGCCGGTGATCAGGTTGCGGCTGTTCGCGTTCTCGCCGGTCAGCTGGTAGCCGATCAGGTGGCAGCGGTTGTAGAGGTACTTCCCGTCGACAAAGCTGTAGCGAATCGTATGCCATCCCGTCGGCTTGATCATGCCGATGCTTCCCCGCGGTGCTGTCGGCATCGTGCTCCGGCTGACGTTCGCGATGCAGGTCGTGCAGCGCCCGAGGGAGTCGAGCGACCCGTACTTCTCGTACGACCGCTTGATCAGCTGCGACGTCTTGAACGCCGGCTTGTTGTGGTTCAGCTTGACGTAAGGGCTGCCGCTGTACTTCGGGATTTTGGACAAAACCACCGCGCCGGAGGACTTTCCTGCACTGCTGCCCGATGCACTGGCCGCGATGGCCGATACCGCGTCCTCGGCCTTTTCCGCCGCGGAGGACTGTGAATTTGATTTCGACTGCGACTCGGACTGTGTGGAGTTCGAACTGCTGCTGCCGCTGCCGGACGACGAGCCCCCGCACCCGGCCAGCGTGAACGTCATGGCCGCCGCGAGGAGCAGGGTCAGCAGGACTTTGCGTGCCCGTTTTCGGCGCTCGCGGGGCTTCCCGGAATGCTGGGAGGCATTCGGTTCGATTCTGTAATCCCTCATTTCTATCTCCTTTATCTCTGTTTCTTTCATACTATACTGCGCTGTATTCATCTTCTGTAGTCGTGCAGTGTCAAAAAGTGACGGATCTCAGCGTTCCTCTTGATGCGCTGCCTTGAATTACATAGAATATTTAGCTGTAAATAATAGTAGGCTGTGCAGCTGCAGCGGAAGTTCTGCGCCGGTCCGCGGCATGTTCCCTGCACTCGGGCAGCCTGAACGCGCGGCGATGGATAATCTGCCGCCGCCGTTGGACGTTAGCAGCCGCCCGCCGTTTCCCCATACTCATGAGTAAGGTAAAGTTCTGACTTCAGTATAGCACGAAAACAAGTGTTCTGACCAAAAGCACAGAAGAATTAAGAATTGCGCGCGCCGCCGGATAAATCCGGATTCGTGTAATCGGTGCGTGCAGGATTACGTACAAGGGAAGGCGCCGCACGGTGTTTATCCGGCGGGTTTTTCCGGGTATGAATAAACCATATTTTTTCTCATGGACAGGTGTTGACGAACGCATGTTCGTGTGTTATCGTGGAAGGACACCGAGGCGGCGCGGCCGCCTGGAATGGAGTATAGAATTTATGAAGACGATCAGAAAGTTTATGCAATATTACCGGCCGTACCGAGGGGTCTTCTACTTTGACCTGTTCTGTGCGGCGATCATCAGCATCGTGGACCTCGCGTTCCCGCAGGTCCTGAACGTGCTGACGGACATGCTATTTCTCAAAGACGGCCAGACCATCATGCACAGGCTGCCGCTGCTGGGCGCTGCTTTTTTGGCTGCGTACATCGTCCAGGCGCTGTGCAAGTACTACGTCAGCTGCCAGGGCCACATCATGGGCGCGCAGATGGAGCGCGACATGCGCCAGGAACTGTTCGAGCACTACGAGCACCTTTCCTTCTCTTATTACGATAAGAACAACACGGGGCAGATGATGAGCAAGCTGGTGTCGGACCTGTTCGACATCTCGGAGATGGCGCACCACGGCCCGGAGAACCTGTTCATCTCCGTCGTGAAGCTGATCGGTTCCTTCATCTTCCTGTTCATGATCCAGTGGAAGCTCGCGTTCATCCTGGGCGCCGTCGTCATCCTGATGATCATCGTCTGCCTCAAGCAGAACCGGACGATGCAGATGACGTTTACGGACAACCGAAGGAAGATCGGAAACATCAACGCCTCCCTGCAGGATTCCCTGTCCGGCATCCGCATGGTCCAGGCGTTCGCCAATGAGGAGATCGAGAAGCGCAAGTTCTCCCGCGGCAACGAGGCCTTTCTGCATTCCAAGAAGAAGAACTACCGCGCGATGGGCACGTTCCAGAGCGTAAACACGTTCTTCATCGGCATGATGTACCTGATCACGCTGGTGTTCGGCGGCTACTTCATCGCGAAGGGCGAGATGACGGCGACCGGACTCGCGATGTACGCGCTGTACATCGGCATCTTTATCAGCCCGATCCAGATCCTGGTCGAGCTGACCGAGATGCTGCAGAAGGGATTCTCCGGCTTCAAGCGCTTCTGTGAGGTCATCGAGGCGGAGCCGGAGATCGTCGACGCGAAGGACGCGGAGGACCTTAAGGATCCGAACGGGGACATCGCCTTCCACCACGTCGCGTTCCGTTACGACGAGAACGAGGATGTCCTGAACGACATCGACTTCACGGTCCCGCACGGGAAATCGATCGCGCTGGTCGGCCCGTCCGGCGGCGGCAAGACGACGATCTGCTCCCTGATCCCGCGCTTCTACGACGTGACGGACGGCAGCATCACGATCTCCGGCCAGGACGTCCGTAAGATCCGCCTGAAGTCGCTGAGAAGCACGGTAGGCGTCGTTCAGCAGGAGGTCTACATCTTCTCCGGCACGATCAAGGAAAACATCGCTTACGGCAAGCCAGGCGCGTCCGACGAGGAGATCATCCGCGCGGCCAAGGAGGCGGACCTGCACGAGTTCATCCTGTCCCTGCCGGACGGCTACGACACGTTTGTCGGAGAACGCGGCACGAGGCTTTCCGGCGGCCAGAAGCAGCGCGTCTCGATCGCCCGCATCTTCCTGAAGAACCCGTCCATCCTGATCCTGGACGAGGCGACGAGCGCCCTGGACAACGAGAGCGAGCAGTACATCCAGAAGAGCCTGGAGAAGCTCTCCGTTGACCGTACGACGATCACGATCGCCCACAGGCTCTCCACGATCAGGAATGCCGACGAGATCCTCGTCATCGAGGACGGCGTGATCACCGAGCAGGGCACCCACGACGAGCTGCTCGAACGCGGCGGCACCTACGCGCGTTATACCCAGCTGACAGAGAGTTAGGGAACGGGGACGGCTGCGCGACATTCGCACCGTGCACGGGTTGAGAGGTTTCGGTCCGCGTCAGCATTTTCCGCTGTACCGCGATTCCGCGCGGGCGGCGGACCTTCCCTGCGTGATCAGGAACGGATACTTGTGTCACGTGCGGCCTGCGCGGCCCGCTGCGCTGGGAAGATAGATGCGTGTACCGCAGAAAACGGAAGAATAGCCTTCGGCAATGCGTCTGAGGCGGATAATCGATAATGGAAATAGAAGTTCCTGAGGGGGCGGCGGCACTGATCGGCAGTTTCGCCGCTCTTTTTTTCTGTTTGGCTTTGATCGGTTATCGACCCGTTATCGGTCTGTCTGTGATCGTCAGGGCGTCTGCACGGCCATGTAACGGGGCTGGAAGAGCGGTGATATCTCGATTATTTTCGTGCGTATTTCGGTTAAATCTCGCGAGGAGTCCGGAACCGATGCGTGCGCAGAAATGTTGTACTCGGTCACGGCGGATGACTGATGCATATCGCACAATTATAATTCCTACAAATATGAAAGCTTGTTGGTATAGATAAAACGTGTTGTATACAAGAATATGTCTGAAAATTGAAATTTGTACGTACTTAAATCGATACTTTTGTGTTTTGGATACAAAGTATTGTATTTGAAGTGGTGACAATTCCCCACGCGGCAGATGAGAATAACAGAGAAAACGTTGAAATTCAGGCGTTTTATGGAATTTCGAGAAGTGGGGCAGCTGCAGTGAAGAGGGATGTGTTTTGTGACGGGGTAGAATACAGTCTGTAATGAACAAGATTACAACTAGAATAAAAGAGAAAATATTTTCCGTATTAAAAAAAGGAATGATTGGCACGGGTATTATTACCCTGCAGTTTAATATATTTAACCTTGGTAAAATATTCATGATTAGAACAAAATAAAAAATGAATGTCGACGATTTAACAAATGAAAATTTCTGAATAAAGGGTAATATATATCCTATCTGATGAGAAACGAAAATATACGAAATTTTGAAATCGTGATTTTGTATACAAAATAAATGTGTTGATTTGGTGAAGATATGATAAAAAAGAGCATTCGAGCGAAAAAGTTGGGCATCTGACGGCAAAACTTAGTGCTGCCTGCCAGGGTGGGTTTCGTCTGGATAGATTGATATATTTATGACAATAAAGGGAATGCTGGGATAAAAATTGGACCGCGTGTAAAGGTGGAAAATGCGTGTATGTATTGGAAATAAGCGGTTTTGATAAAAATAAAGAGCGTACAAATTCGCGCGCCGGGAAGTTCGAGCTCAGTCGGATCTGCAGGAAACAGGTGCGGGAGAGATTAGGAAGGGAGATTTTATGGAAATAAAGTTAAGAATTGAACGATAATATAAACGAAAAATATGTACTTTTGACAGTACAACGGTCTTGCAATTTACAGAAAATATGCTAAAATACAATTAATCTCGAGAGCGGGGGAAACCCCCGAAGGGCATAAAAGGGAAATTTGAAAGAGAAAGAGAAAGAAAACGAGGACGGAAGGAGAACAAGATATGGAAAAGAATTATTTTGATCTGACAGGACAGGTTGCTATCGTTACAGGCTGCTCCGGCGGACTGGGAGTCCAGATGGCTAAGGCTCTGGCTAACCAGGGTGCGAACATCGTACCGATCGCTCGCCGCAAGGAGAGACTGGACGAGGTAGCGAAAGAGATCCACGACACATACGGTGTTGAGACTCTTCCGATCCGCTGCGACATCACAGATACAGAATCCGTTGAGTCCATGGTCGATCAGGTAATGAATAAATTCGGACGCATCGACATCCTGCTGAACAATGCCGGAACAGGCGCAGTCGCACCGGCTGAGGATATCACAGATGCTCAGTTCGCAGGCGAGCTGAACGTAGACCTGTTCGGAACATTCAAGGTTGCCCGTGCAGTTGCTAAGAAGGCAATGATCCCGGCACACTACGGAAGAATCATCAACCTGGCATCCATGTATGGACTGGTCGGCAACAAGATCGCCGGATCCGCTCCGTACCATGCAGCTAAGGGAGGCGTTGTCAACCTGACACGTGCACTCGCAGCTGAGTGGGGCAAGGAAGGAATCACCGTTAACGCGATCTGCCCGGGATACTTCTACACGGATCTGACAAGGGAGACGCTGGACAGCGATTTTTTCCAGCAGAACGCCAAGACCATGATTCCAGAAGAGCGTTATGGTCATGAGGGCGAGCTGAATACAGCAGCTATCTTCCTGGCATCGCCGGCATCCTCTTACGTAAACGGAGTTCCGGTTCCGGTAGACGGCGGATACACCGCAATGTAAGTTCTTGTATAATTGCAGATACGGGCTGGCCTGATTCAGGTCAGCCCATTATATTTGCCTGGTCCTTACTGAGATTACATAAGATCGAAGATCGTGGAAGCTCGATAAAGATCAAGGGGTCAAATCATGGTTTAATCAAGGATGAACAAGGATTAAAAGGTTGGGTTCCCCCGCGGCGGCGCGAGCATGGCTGCGGAAGAATAGATTACAGAATATAGGTGAAATGGAAAAGGCAGCGAGAAATCGCTGCCTTTTTCTGTCTGGAATTACGCGTTCTTTCTGGTAGCGAGGCCGATCAGGCCGTAGACACAGAAGGCGATGATGTTGCAGATGACGATGCTCGCGCCGCTCGGGGTGCCGAACAGGTAGGAGAGGGTCAGGCCGATCCAGATGCAGACCACGGCGATCACCGAGGAGTGGAGGATCACGGTGCGGAAGGTCTTGCAAAGGCGCATCGAGGTCAGGGCCGGGAAAACGATCAGGGCGGAGATCAGCAGGGCGCCCATCATGCGCATGCCGAGGACGATGACCAGGGCCGTCAGCAGGGCGATCACGATGTTCAGGAAGCCGGCGTTGGTGCCGGTCGCGCGGGCAAAGCTCTCGTCGAACGTCACACTGAAGATCCGGTTGTAGAACAGGATGAACAGCAGCAGGACGACGGCGGAGAGGCAGATGGCGAGCGTCACGTCGCTTCCGGACATGCTCAGGATGCTGCCGAACAGGTAGTTGTATACATCGACGTTCATGCCGTTCGTCATCGAGATGATCATGACACCGATCGCCATCGAGCCCGTCGAGATCAGGGCGATGGCCGCGTCACCGTTGATGCGGCTGTTTTGGGCGATCCAGAGCATCAGGACTGAAGCGGCGACGACGATCGGGATCGCGACGGCCATCGGCGCTGCGTTCAGCGCGGTCGCCAGGGCCAGGGCGCCGAATCCGACGTGGGAGAGACCGTCGCCGATCATCGAGTAGCGCTTCAGGACCAGGCTGACGCCGAGCAGCGCGGCGCAGAGCGCGATCAGCGTTCCGGCGACGAAGGCGCGGACCATGAACGGGTAAGTCAGCATTTCTTTCAGCAGGTTAAGCATATTCGCGGTCCGTCCTTTCTTTGTCTGCATCGACGGCAGCTGCGTCGGCAATGGTGTCTGGGTCGGCGCTGCGGCCTGATTTGTCTGAAACAGCGGATTCGTCGGTGACCATGCCGATCGTGTCAAGGCCCGGTCCTGCGGCGGCGTGGTCCGTGAGCGGGGAGCCCTCGGATTCGCTGATGAAGGCCTTTCCGATGTCGCTCGCGAGGTATTCCGATGTGGTGCCGTAGAAGAGCTGGTTTTGCTGGAGCTGGAGGATGTGCTTGGCGTACTTCAGCGCCGCGTGCATGTCGTGGGAGACCATGATGATCGTGATGCCGAGCTTCTTGTTGATCGCGTCGATCTGCTCGTACATGTCCTGGGTGACAACCGGGTCCAGGCCGGCGGCAGGCTCGTCTAAGAGCAGGATCCTGGTCGTGGCGCAAAGCGCACGCGCGAGCAGGACACGCTGCTTCTGCCCGCCGGAGAGCTCGCGGAAGCACTTGTTCTTAAGCTCCCTGATGCCCATCCGCTCGAGGTTCTCCGCGCCGAGTTTCTTCTCGCGGTGGGAGTAGAACGGGCGGCGGTTCATCTTATTCAGGCAGCCGGACAGGACGACCTCCCAGACGCTCGCCGGGAAGTCCTTCTGGACCTGCGTCGTCTGCGGCAGGTAGCCGATGTCGCTCGGGGAGAGTCCGTCCGCGTAGGTGATCGTGCCGGAGGACGGCTTTTTCAGCTGGAGGAGGCCCTTGATCAGGGTGCTCTTTCCTGCGCCGTTCTGGCCGAGGATGTAGAGGTAGTCCCCGCTTTCCACGCGGAAGTTCAGGTCCCGCAGCGCGTAGAAGCTCGACTCGTAGCGCATCGTAAGGTTTTCACATGTGATTAAATTCATTTCGTCATCTTTCTTTCTACTATATATAATCTCTGATTCGTAATCCCTGTTTCTCATGTATTATGTATCCGCACGCCGCGGCGGCGGTTTCCGGTACCTGCGGTCATGGTGCTGATTGCCGTAAGCAGCCGAGGAAGCGCTGTCCTGCGTCTTATGTCGTGCAGCCGTGCAGCAGCGGTTTTCGGTGCCCTAGGTTTTGGTGCTGATTGACGTAAGCAGCCGCGCCGCCGCCGTCATTTGGCTTTCGCTTGGAATGACGCCGCGCGCCATGGTTCGCGCTAGTCGTCCAGCGCCTCGCGCAGGACCTTGACGTTGTGCTCCATCATCGAGAGGTAGGTGACGCCGGCCGCTTTCTGCTTCGTCGTGATGTTGTGGCAGGAGTAGAAGGTCAGGCGCCGCGCGCCGGTGACCTCGCAGATGGAGTCGGCCATCTGGTGGTTTGACAGCTCGATCGTGAAGACGACCGGGAGGTGGTCCTGCTTGACTTTGTCTGTCAGGAAGGAGACGGTGCGGGCGCTCGGTTCGCTGTTCGCGGAGCAGCCGGAGAACGCGGCGTAGTAATTCAGGCCGAGTTCCTCGGTTAGGTAGCGCAGAGGGAAGCGGTCGGCAAATAAAATCTCCTTACGCTTACCGTTCTTCACGACCTTTCGGAACTGCCGGTCGAGTCGCTTGAGCTTGGCGGTGTAGGCCGCGGTGTTCTTCTTAAAGTGCGCGGCGTTCTCAGGATCGAGCTTCTGCATCTCTTTGGAGATCTTCTGCGTGATTTCGATCGCCTTCAGCGGGGAGGTCCAGACGTGTTCGTCGAGCTCCGCGTCGTGTTCGCCGTGCTCGTGTTCCTCGCCCGGATTCTCCTGCATGCCCTCGGTCTCCTCCTCCGCGACCGTGCTGGTCAGGTCGATCAGCTTCATCGCCTTAGGGGCCTTGCTGCCCATGGAATCCAGGATCTGCTTGACCCACGTGTCGTTGTCGCCGCCGACGTACAGGAAGAGGTCCGCGTTCTGGATGTCGCGGATGTCCTTAGGCGTCGGCTCGTAGGAGTGGCTCTCCTCGCCCGGCTTCAGCAGCATCTCAACGTCTGCGTATCTGCCCCCGATTTGGCGGGCAAAGTCGTATGGCGGAAAGATCGTCGCGACGATCTTCAGCTTATGCGCGGAACCTGATGAATTCCCGGATGAGTTTCCAGATGAACTGCCCGATGAACTGCCGGAGGTGCTTTCTGACGAAGAAGTCTGCGCGGCAGAGGAGTTTGCGGACTTGCCGCTTTTGCTTTGTCCTGAGGAACAGGAGAAGAGCGTGACGGCGACGAGGGCGCAGAGCAGGAGGACGGCGAGGCGCCGGATCGGGCCTGCCGGATTATTTCTCGTGTTCATGAGTCTGCTGCTCCTTTCTGCGGCAGTCGGCACAGATTCCGTACAGCACCGTCCGCCCAGGGTCGAGGGTGAAGCCGTGGCCCTCCTGGATGTGGTCGGTGATCTTCTTCATCTCGTCGCAGTGCAGGTGGATCAGGCGGCCGCAGAGCTCGCAGCGCATGTGGTACTCGCCGGGATGGCACCGCGTCTCCTCATTCATGTACTCGTAGCAGGCGCTCTGGCCGCTGCCCGCCTCGTATTTTCGGACCAGGTCCTCCGCGACGAGCCGGTCGAGCGTGCGGTAGATCGTCGTGATGCCGATGTGCTTGCCCTCGTCCTCGAGCAGACGCTGCAGCGAGCTCGCCGTCACGTGCTTCCCCGGGTGATCCCGCAGAAAGTCGAGGATTGCGTCCTTCTGTTTGGTTTTGTATTCGGATTTAGCCATGGTGTTCGCTTCCTTATATAATCCCGCCGGGGTAAAGCCGTGCGGGGAATGAATATAAATTGAAAATCGTTTTCGTTTTAGTATTGTAGCGGGGATTGGGGGGATTGTCAAGTGGGAGAGGGGACACCGGGGGACAAGTGCGGCATACTGTGTGCACCAGTTCCTCCCATTTTCCTGGGAAATTCCCCTCCGAATTCCATGAATCCAAACATCTTTACGATTTCTTTGGAATTTCCCCTTCTGCGTCCGGAATTCCCAATTTTCTGCGCTGCGATCACTCCGAATCCATCCTCGGCGTCATCTCATCGGTCGTCTCCACCGCAAATTGTCTGGGGGCGAGCGCATATTTGCTTTCAAGTCGTCCTCAATTTTCAGAGATCATAGCGATAAAGTCGTCGATTCCAATTTATCATTGACAGCGTAATAACCTGCCGTCGATTTTGCCAACTGATGATCAGGTCCCTGTCAAGTAGACACGGGAAAAGTGTAACGGTTTTTTTAGAT
>CAIFEY010000009.1 GCA_903789635.1 uncultured Eubacteriaceae bacterium | reverse complement strand
TGTCTACTTGACAGGGACCTGATCAAAAAAAGTTGGGGAAAACGGCGCCGAAAATTCGAAATTCCCACATCACAGATATGACGGCGGGCGCCTCCGTCGCCGCAGGCAGATCACGATCATCGATTAGACCAGTGCGCCCGCCTTCACCGACTGCACCGCCGCCATCATTCCGGACGCAATGAGTAATCTGCCGCACAACTCGGCCGTGTTGTCGTCCATTTTCCAGCTGCGGCGGCGGTGCTCCTTCCGCTCATCGGTGATCATCGCCCTGCGTATACCCCTACAGGGTATATCACTTCCATACCCCACCCGCGGCCAGTTTGGAATTTCGAAATTTTAGGCGCCATTTCCCACATTTTTGGCGGCGGTTGGGAAAGCAACGGATTATCATCGAAATTCCCACCTTTCAGGCGGCTCCGACCAGTTTCCCGCAGGGCGCCCGAGCATTCTGGCGTGCCGTCCGCCACCGCCCACGATCAATATTCTTAAAACCGCCTAATCCCAGCATTTTCCTGAAATATGCAGTATACAATCATCACCCAACGCCCCGTCGATCAATAACCCCGCTGCGCGCCCGCGTGTCACCTGCGCCGCGCGAAAAACTGCCAACTGACGAGGACCCCAGTGCCGCGTGCAGCGCAGTCACAGCGATGTGATTATGGCTCACTTGCCGCCGAACGCAAAAAGGCTGTGAAAAATAACCCGGCATCTTAACCAGCCCCCTGCAAATAAACAGGAGGCTGATCATTTATCACAGCCTCCTCGCAATCAATATTCCAGAAATTTCCATGCCGCATCCGTCCGATCATCGGCTGGCCGCCGCCCGTCCATCCTGTCCGCGGCCGCCCGCCCCCATCAAAACTCCCTCAAGGCGCGCCCACCGAAAAAGGAGCCATGTTTCCACGGCTCCTCGCAGCCAATTCGATTCCAGCATTTTCCATTTCTGGCATTTCTGGACTGTTTTCCCTGTGGCAGTCCCATGTCTGCACCCTGGAATAAAAATTAGTCCAGCAGTTTATGGAACACCGCCAGCGCCTCGTCGATCTCTTCCTTCGTAATCGTCAGCGGCGGCAGCAGTCTCAGCCGTCCGTGGGTCGTGATGGTCAGGACGCCGTGGGCGCAGAGCTCCTGGACGACCTGCGCGTAGTCGCGGGTCTTGAAGTTCACGCCGATCATCATGCCGAGGCCGGACAGCGACTCGACCTCGTCGATCGCGAGCAGCTCGCTGCGCAGGTAATCCGCCTTCTCACGCACGTCCTGCAGGAAAGTGTCGTCCATGCGGTCGAGTACGACATTTGCCCCTGCGCAGGCCGCCGGGTTCATGCCGAACGTCGAGCCGTGCTCACCCGCCGAAAGGACGTTGCAGGTCTTCTCGTTCGTCAGCACGCCGCCGATCGGGAGGCCGCCGCCGATGCCCTTTGCGAACGACACGATGTCCGGGGTGAAGCCGTACTGCTCGTAGGTGAAGAACGTGCCCGTGCGGCCGATGCCCGCCTGGACCTCATCGTCGATCAGCAGGATGTCGTTGTCGCGGCAGAGCTTGACCGCCGTATCGACGAACTCCTTATCGAGCGCGATCACGCCGCCCTCGCCCTGCACGAGCTCCATGATGATTGCGCACGGGTTGTGCTCCGCAACCTGCTTCCTAAGGTCATCGACGTCGTTGATCAGGACCGGGAAAAACCCCGGCGTAAGCGGACCGAACTTCGCCTCCATGCCAGGGTACGAGCCGGTGGATGCCGTCTCCGAGATAGTGCGGCCGTGGAACGACGTCTGCATGTATAAAATCGAATTTTTATGCACGTCGGCGATCGTGTTTCCGTATTTTCTCGCAATCTTGTAGGCCGCCTCGTTCGCCTCGCCGCCGGAATTGGAGAAGAATACCTTCTTCATCCCGCTCCTCTTCGCGAGCTTCTCGGCAACGACCGCTCCGATCTCGTGGTAGTAGAGGTTCGAGGTGTGCTGGAACTTCTTCAGCTGCTCGATGACCGCGTGCAGCCATTCCTCGTCCCCGTAGCCCAGCGAGTTCGCGCCGTAGCCGGACGCCATGTCGATGTATTTGTCGCCGTTCTTATCCCAGACCGTCGCGCCCTCCGCGTGATCGTAGATGACCGGGAAGCGCGATCCCGTGTTCACGACGTACTGGTCGAACGCCTCCATGATTTCCTTACTGTCCATTCTCTGTTTCCCCCTCTATTTGATAAACTGCGGGCCGTATACGCGTCCGCGCGTCAGCCCGCTTAATTCCGATGTTAACGTTGATATTTTGCCGCAGGAGCGGCTGGTTAGGACGCTATTCCTGATAGTAGCGCTCCTCTGTGTCGCTCAGGATCGCAGTTCCTACGCCTCGGTTGGTAAAGATCTCGAGGAGCAGGGAATGCGGGACGCGGCCGTCCAGGATGTGGACACGGCGGACGCCGTTTTTGACTGCGTCGAGGCAGTTCTCGACCTTCGGGACCATGCCGCCGCTGATCAGGCCGTCGTCGATCAGCTGGGCAGCCTCGTCGGCAAAAAGCTCGGAAATTACGCTCTCCGGATCATCCGGGTCGCGGTAGACGCCGCGGATGTCGCTGAGGTACGCGAGCTTGTCGGCGTGAACCGCCTCCGCGACCGCGCTCGCGACGTGGTCGGCGTTGACGTTGTACGCCTGCCCCTCTTCATCCGCCGCGATCGGGTAGATGACCGGGATGAAGTCATTGCTGACCAGGTCGTGCAGGACCTTGATGTTCACCTTGCTGACCTCGCCGACGTAGCCGATGTCCTTCCCGTCCGGCATGTTCTTCTCGACCGTCAGCAGACCGCCGTCGATGCCGCTGATGCCGACCGCGTTCGCGCCCATCGCCTCGGCCATGGAGACCAGGTCGCTGTTGACCTTGCCCAGGACCATCTTCGCGATCTCGAGCGTGTCCTCGTCCGTGACGCGCAGGCCGTTGTAGAAGTGCGGCTCGATGCCCGCCTTAGCGACCCACCTGCTGATCTCCTTGCCGCCGCCGTGGACGATGATCGGGCGCATGCCGACCAGCTTCAGGAGGACGATATCCTCGATGACGTGGTACTGCAGCTCCTCGTCCTTCATCGCGCTCCCGCCGTACTTCACGACGATGATGTTCCCATTGAATCGCTGAATATACGGGAGCGCCTCGATCAATATTTTCGTTTTATCTAAGTCTGACTGTTTTACCATTGCTGTTTTCCTATTCCGCGGCCGCGCGTCCATCGCGCGCCTGACATGCGTGCCCTGCCGTGATGCGGCCCGCGCCGCGCCCGCATCATCACTTGACGGCGGGCAGTGGGATGATATTTTTCTATGCCCTTGCTCTTTTAATATTTCGTTTATCTATAGTTCGATTTTTGTCATTTGCAGCGAATATAGTTGGTGCCCGCGCCTTCGTACGCACTGGCGTGTACAAGTGTCAGCACCGCTGTCCATCAGATCTGGCCGCAGTTCGGCGCGGCGCTGGAACTACGAACGGTAGTCCGCGTTGATCTTGATGTAGTCGTAGGTCAGGTCGCAGCCGTACGCGCTCGCCTCGCAGGCGCCGTCGTGCAGGTCGATCTCGACGTAGACGGTGTCCTGACCCAGGACCTCCGCCGCCTTCTCCTCGCTGAACGGAACCGCCGCGGTCGCCTTGCAGACCGTGATCTCGCCCTTATCAGAGTGGATGCTCAAGTCGACGTTGCTCGCGTTAAAATCCGCCTCCGCGTAGCCTACCGCGTCCAGGATTCTGCCCCAGTTCGCGTCCGCAGCGAACATCGCCGCCTTGACCAGATTAGAGCAGATGACGCTCTTGGAAACCGCGCGTGCCGCCTCGATGGTCGGCGCATTGACGACGTGTGCCTCGATCAGGCGCGTCGCTCCCTCGCCGTCCCCGGCGACCATGCGCGCGATGTCGACGCTGACCTCGTGCAGGGCCTCGCAGAACGCCTTGTAGTCGTCATCAGCCGCTGTGATCTCTGCGTTTCCGGCCTTTCCGTTCGCCATCAGGAAGACGGTGTCGTTCGTGGACGTGTCGCCGTCGATGCTGATCTGGTTGTAGCTCTCCGGTGCCTCGTCGGACAGGGCCTTCTGGATCATTTCGCTGGAAATCGCGCAGTCCGTCGTGATGAAGACCAGCATCGTGCCCATGTTCGGGTGGATCATGCCGGAACCCTTGGCCGCGCCGCCGATCGTGCAGGTCCTGCCGCCGGCCGTGAACTGAACCGCAGTCTCCTTCGGGTACGTGTCCGTCGTCATCATTGCCCTGGCCGCGGCCGTGTGGCCATCCGTGCTCAGGCCCGCCTTCAGCTTAGGCACGCCGACCTTGAACGGCTCGATCGGCATCGGCTGACCGATGACGCCCGTGGAAGCCGGCAGAACGTCCTCCGCCGCGATTCCGCACGCGTCCGCGACGAGCTGGCATCCCTGCTCCGCGATCTCAACTCCGTCCGCCGTGCAGGTGTTCGCGTTTCCGCTGTTGCAGAGGATCGCCTGCGCCTTGCCGTTCTTAAGGTGATTCCTGCTGACCGTGATGTGCGCGCCCTGCACCTTGTTCTTGGTGTAGATCGCAGCCGTATTGCAAACCGTGTCGCTTAAGATCAGCGCCATGTCGCCCTTCTCCTCGTTCTTGCCCGTGCCGCCGAACGCTCCGCTTGCCTGAAATCCCGGTGCCGCGCAGACACCTCCGTTAATCTTCTCCATCTTCGTATCCCTTTCTGACCGCGTGACCCCTACTTCCGACCGTTTTCGTCCTTACGCTGTTCTTCGGCAGCTGCCGGTTTAGGTCGTTTGACAAAATCATCGCGGTCTCCGATGTCCCGTTCTGATGGCAGGCCTGTTTTCCTCAGACTCGACCATCCGTTTTCCCTATGTTTATTATCAATAATAATTATGGGCACCACTCGTGATCAGACGACTGCCGCCGTGCATTCGCAGTGCCCGTCACTTCGAATATACATTTACATTTACGCCGCAGGCCGTCAGAACCAATGCCCGCGGGCATTGGTTGCTTGCGGGCTTCGTTTGCCTGCAGGCTTTGTTTGCTTGCGGACTTCGATACCAGCGGCGGCTGACCATCAGGCAAGTTTGTACCTGCTGTCAGCGCTGGTTTTTTGTCCAAAAGACTAGACCAGGCCCTTCGTCTCGTCGATGCCGAGCATCAGGTTCAGGTTCTGCACCGCCGCACCCGACGCGCCCTTCCCGAGGTTGTCGAATCTCGAGAGCACGAGCGGCCGATCGTCGTTTCCGGTGACAAAGATCTCGAGGGAGTTTCTGCCCGCCTTGAGGTCGCTGTGGATGAAGCCGTCCTCCGGAACGCTGTCGTTCACGGTGATCAGCTTCTCGCCCTTGTAGTAGTCCTGGTAGAGCTTGATCAGGTCCTGCACGCCGCAAGGCTTCTCGAGCAGCTCCTTCCTGAGCGGGACGGTCATGACCATGCCGCTGTAGAAATCGCCGACGATCGGGCAGAATGAAGGCGCCAGGGTGATTCCCGTCATCTTCATCATCTCCGGGAGGTGCTTGTGCTGCTGGGTGAGCCCGTACTGGCCGGGGCTGACGAGGTAGGACGGACGGTCCTTATCCTCGTGCTGCGCGATCATCTTCTTGCCGCCGCCGGAATAGCCGGTGACGCAGAACGACGTGAACGGGTATTCCGCCCCGCAGACGCCGGCCGCTACGAGCGGCTTCACGAGCGAGATGAATCCCGTCGCATGGCAGCCCGGGTTCGCGACCCGCTCCGCCTGCCTGATCTTCTCCCGCTGGCCAGGCTCCAGTTCCGCCATGCCGTAGACCCAGTCCGGATCGACCCTGTGCGCGGTCGACGTGTCGATCAGCCTGACGCCGGAAGGCGCCGCGTCCGCGATCTCCTTAGACGCGCTGTCCGGAAGGCAGAGGATGGAAACGTCCGCCTGCTGCGTCATCCTGACGCGCTCGGACAGGTCCTTCCGCTTCTCCTCCGCGATTTCTATGATTTCGATGTCGTCTCTGTTCTCCAGATACTCCCTGATTTTCAGTCCCGTCGTGCCGTGTGCACCGTCGATAAAGACGTGGAAAGCCAAACTGACCGCCTCCTTATATATAGCTCAGTATTGTGTTCCGTTTGTGTTGCGTGCGGATCGATTTTCGGCAGGGCAGGATAATGTTCCAATTAATTTCCCCAAACTCGCCCTGCGTGCGCGCCGCCTCAAAAAACGGCGTCTCCACGAACCGCGTCTGCAATGGTGTAATAATACTCTTTTTCGTAAGAAAATGCAATATATATTTTGTGAATTTTCACCAATACTTATGGGCGGCGCACAAAAAACGGCAGAACCGCGCCGCGTGCGCTGTCCTGCCGGTAATGTCCCATATTGCATGTTTCCCCGCATTTTCATTCATTTTCATTAGATCGGCCGGATCTGCACGGAAATTTATGCATGCCAGCCGCATGAATGCGGGTGACTTGAACTGCATAAACAGCGGGTGATTTCTCCATATTTATGCATTTTCTAGTCAAAAAATGTGATTTCTTCCAGTCTCTGGAAGCTGACATTGCCCATGATGTCGACGATCTTGACGACGATGTGATCGAGATGCTCGGCCTCCAGGGCGTCGATCATCTTCTCCGACGTCGTCTGCAGCTTGCCGTTCCGCCTCAGGTAGATCTCCTTAGGGCGGAAGACCTTGCCGTCAAAGTTGTAGTCGATGCTCCAGGCCTGCACGAGGTCGAGCGGCTTCTCCTTCTCGAGCTTACGGATCTGCGCCGCGGACTTCTCGTTCATGTCCTGCTCCAGGCGCCGCTCCTTCACGGTCTCAAGCGAGATCTGCAGGATCTTCTGCGGGCTCGAGACGATGTCCCTGACCTCCGCGTGCAGCGCCGCCTCGAACTTAGGCCTAAGCGACTTGATCAGCGTCTCTTCCAGCGGCTTCTGGCTGTAGACCTTGAGCCGTCCCCTTTGTCCCGCGATGCGCCCGATCGTGTTCTCGACGGCCAGAGCCCCGCTGTCGCAGGCGATGAACCTGCGTCCCTTCCTGACCGCCACGGCCGGGAGGGTGCCGCTTCCGCAAAAGAAGTCGGCCACGATGTCGTTCTCATTCGTGCAGCAGTCGATGATGCGCTCGATCAGCGCCTCCGGCTTCTGCGTCGCGTAGCCCGTGCGCTCCGCCGATGTCCTGCCGACCATGTCGATGTTCCAGACGTCCTTCATGTTGACCATCGTGTACCAGCCGATCTCGTCGCGGTACTCCTGCACGCCCTTGAAGTGGTACGGCTTGAGGTCGCGGTTGTAGGACTTCTCCTTCAGCGCGTGGAACATGTACCTGCTCGTCTTGGAGTAGACCAGGATGTTGTCGTGCTTCCTGGAGAAGCGGCGCTTGGTGCTGCCGCCCGACTTATACGTCCAGATGATCTCGTTGACAAAGTTCTGCTCGCCGAAGATCTCATCCATCACGACCTTGGCGTAGTGGACGGCGTGCCAGTCCAGGTGCAGGAACAGCAGGCCCTCGTCGGAGAGCAAGTCCTTCATCAGGATCAGGCGCGCGGTCAGCTGGCGCAGGTACTCGTACATGCCGTGCTTCCATCGGTCGTTGTAGGCCAGGTGGCGGACCTTGTCGCCGTCCGTGCTCACGACCGCGTCGTAGTCCGTCTTGCTGAAGAACGGCGGGTCCAGGTAGATCATCTGGATCTTCCCCTTCCACGCCGGGTCCAGCGTCAGCGCCTTCAGCAGGTGGATGTTGTCCCCGCAGAACAGCCGGTTCTGCGTGCGCTGCCCGATCTCCTCCGTCAGCGTGAATTCCTGCGGCTTGACGTTCGCCGCCTGCACCTTGGCGCGCTCGATTACTTTTACGATGTCTTTCAGCAGACTGCTCATCCTTATGTTACTCCTGTAAACTAATTTAATTCCAGTTATTTCCAGTTGCCGTCAGCGGTTCGCCGCAGCCTCAGCCCTCTGCCGCGTGTCTTCGGACAAAATCCATGCCTCTCAGGTCCCCTCCTGCCCTGCCGGCAGGCGTTGAACTTCCGCGGCCGTTATCGTCTTTCAGCCGCTGCTCTGCGGCAATTGTCGTCCTGGCTTCTATTCTGCGGCGATTGTAGTTTTGCGGCCGCTATTCCGCGACGATTGTAGTTTTGCGGCCGCTATTCTGCGGCCGCAGGCTGTTTGACCGCCTCGGTGTCGAAAGTGAGCCCGTCCGTGGACTGCGCCAGCGTCTTCAGCACGTTCCTCGTGATCAGGGCCGTCATGCCCCAGACGATCCGCCCGCCGATCTCGTAGATGAAGATCGGCGACTTGCCCATCCGCCAGTGGTAGTCCTTTCCGATGCCCAGGCGGGCGTACGGGAAGTCGTCCGGGATGACCGGGCGGGAGCGCTCCATGTGCCGCTCCGGCGGGTTGTCGACGAACGCCTGAAGCGGGATCAAAAATACTTCCTCAACCTCGTCCCTCTCGAGCTTCAAATTCTCGAGGTCCTCCTCCTGCACGATCCCGATGTAGGTGTACAGGGTGAAGTTCGCGATGCCGTAGAGGATGTCCCCCTGGCCGGCGAGCTCGATCCTGCCGCGCGGGATGCCGATCTCCTCCTCCGTCTCGCGGAGCGCGGTCTCCAGCGGATCCTCGCCGTCCTCCAGGTGCCCGCCCGGGAAGCACGTCTCGCCCGGCTGCGTCTTCATGCGCGTGCTGCGCCTCTCGTAAAGCAGGTAGACGCCGTCCTCCTTCTGCACCAGCGGAACCAGGACGGAGTAGATGCGGTGTTTCCCGATCGACGCCGGCTCGTGGCAGCGGTACGTGTTCCTGATGTCTTCCAGTTTAACCCGGTCCCAGTCCATAATCTTGCCCCATTCTTTCGTTAACTTTCTCTTATTATTATCCGATTTTCTGTCTCTGATGAAATCAGTTAATCCATAGATCTTCCGATATTCCGAAATCCCGTGTTCCCATGCGGACGCTGCTCCCCGGAAAATCCCGTAAGCAGCAAAACCCGTGATCATTAGGCCCCGGCCCGGCTTTGTCTGCGGACGAGAGGCTCTGCGGTTTCATACCCGCGGACGCGCCCCGGAAAACGCGCGCTCATACGAAAAAAGGGAGCAATTACTGCTCCCCTTAACTTCATTCCGATGAGACGCTACTGATTCAAAACCTCATACTTGGAGAAATCTACGCCGATCATCTCTTCCGTGTCTGCGGAAAGGCTGACGATGAAGTCCATGCCGTACTGCGTGGAAATCTTGTCCAGTCTCTCCAGGAACTTCGGAAGGTCTCCAAGGGAGAAGTTCGCAAATTTCAAGATGCTGTCTATGTAAATCGCCTCGATGTCGTGGTCAGAACTGATGATGCCGTAGATGAATCCGATGTACTCATCGCTGTCCGTAACCCCCTGATAGTCTTCCATGGTCACGACACGAATCTCATGTGTCAAATCATATGTCAGTCTGGCGTTCTTGTTGATGAAGAGGATGGTGCCGTCTGCCTTCGCAGCCTGCTCGTTCGCTAAATCAACCATCATCTTCGTCTTGCCAGTACCCTTGTGTCCGACTAATACTTTTACCATAACCGTCCCTCCTGTTTCTTATTAAGAAATATTATACACTACAGACCGGTACCATTCAATGAATATTTCACCGGATGGTTATTCGGCAAAAAGCCGTCTGCACATTTCTCATTCTCCCCTGCTGAACAGGCCGTTCCGCAGACAAAATTCAATTTGCCAAGGCACCGATAAAAAGCCTAAAATCAATGGATCGATAATTCCTGATTAATACCGATTAAACCGATAATAATCATAGACTAAAAATCATAATTATTAGAAAATATTGTTATATTTATATTATAACTGATTTTACGGTGCGGACAAGGATTATTTTCCTTTTCCCCAAAATAACCTTTTTTTTACAGGTCTGTGATCTTTCTCCGTCTTCCCACTGCGGATGCGCGCACGGGGTGACCGCCGCGCGGGAAAACCCATCGCGGCCGCGCCAGGCAGCACTTACGCGCCGCGGCCCGGGCTAATCCTCGGACTCCGCGGCCTGCTGGGCCTTCAGGCGGAGCTGCCCGCAGGCGCCGTCGATGTCCGCGCCGAGCTGGCGCCGCACGGTCGCCGGGATCCCGGCCGCCTCGAGCTTCTCCCGGACCTCCTCCGCGCGTTTCCTGCCGGACGTCAAAAGTCCCGTTTCGCTGACCTCGTTCAGCGGGATCAGGTTCACGTGGCAGAGCATGCCGCGCAGCAGGTGGATCAGTTTACCGATGCTCTCGTCCGTGTCGTTCTTTCCGCGGATCAGCGCGTACTCGAACGTGATCCTGCGCCCCGTCTTCTCCGTGTAGGCGCGGCAGGCCGGGATCAGCTGATCGAGCGGGTAGCTGCGGTTGACCGGCATCAGGCTGCTCCTGAGCTCGTCGTCCGGCGCGTGCAGGGAGACCGCGAGGTTCACCTGCGGGAACTCCTCGCTGAAGCGCTCGATCACCGGCACCAGGCCGCAGGTCGAGACCGTGAAGTTCCGGCTGCTCATGTTGCGGCCGTCCTTCTCGTGCAGGATCCGGATGAACCGGGAGATCTCCTCGTAGTTGTCGAACGGCTCGCCCGTGCCCATGACGACGATGCGGCTGACCTTCTCCCCGGTCTCGCGCTCCGTGTCCATCAGCTGGGAGATGATCTCCCCCGCCGTCAGGTTCCGGACCAGGCCGTTGATGCCTGACGCGCAGAACGCGCAGTGCATGCGGCAGCCCGCCTGCGAGGAGACGCAGACCGTGTTGCCGTACTTGTACTTCATGAACACCGTCTCCACGGCATTCCCGTCCGGCAGGCCGTACAGGAACTTCTGGGTCCCGTCGGTCTTGGACGCCTGGCGGGCCAGAAGCTTCAGGCTGTCGATGCGTGCGTTTTCCTCCAGCCAGGCAGTAAAAACTTCCGGAAGATTGGTCATCTCCCGGAAGTCGGTTCTGCCCTTATACACCCAGCCGAACAGCTGACGGCCGCGGAAAGCCGGCTGGCCTGCTTCCTTCGCCAGATCCTGCATCTCCGCTTCCGTTAGGTTTCTAAGGTCTTTCATATTCACTCTCACTCTGAGGCGTCTGTGACGCCCTCTCATCAACTTTCCGCCCGGCAGCGGCTCATTACCCCGCCGGGCGAAAAATTTCAATACTGTTTGATTTTGTCCCTCACGGGACGCAAGGAAAGAATGGCTCCTTCCTTACATATTTTTTGGACTTACTTCTTCTCGATCTTATTTCTTCTCAACGTCGAGACCGGTCTTGTGGCCGTTGATGTCCACTTCCTCGAGGCCCTGCTTCTCCTCGATCGCATCGGCGAGCGTCTCCTCGCAGATGTGCGCCTTATCCTTCTCTACGGCGGCCTTTACCTGGTCGTCCGCGTCGAGGTAGATCGTGATGTGGTCCATCATGTCGAAGTCCTTCTGCTTACGCATCTGCTGAATCTTGGAGATGACCTCTCTCGCGAGACCCTCCTGCTCCAGCTCCGGCGTAACCTCGGTGTCGAGGATGACGAATACGTTCTGCTCCATAGCGACGGAGAAGCCCTCCTTCGCGTGGATCTGCACGTCGACGTAGTCCTTCTGAATCTCGGTGTCCTCGCCGTTCAGGTTCAGCGTGACCGGACCCTGCTCCAGCCTGGACGTGAATGCGACCGCATCCTCGCCGGCAAGCGCCTTTCCGAGCGCTCCGATCTTCTTTCCCAGTGCCGGTCCGGCAACGCGGAAGTTCGGCTTCAGGGACAGGTTCATGTATGTGGTCAGATCGTCGGCGAATACGACGTTCTTGACGTTCAGCTCTTCCATCAGGATCGGCGCTAAGTCGGAGATCAGGTCTCTGTATTTGCCGTCGACCAGGATCTCGGACAGCGGCTGGCGGACCTTGATGTTCTCCTTCTCACGGATTCCTCTTCCGAGTCCGGCGAGCGTCTTCACGAGGTCCATTCTCTCCTCGACGTTCTCGTCGATCAGGGACTCGTCCACCGTCGGGAAGTACGCCGTGTGAACCGTCAGGGAGTCGTCCTTCATCAGCTTCTTATACATCTCGTCGGAGAGGAACGGCGCGATCGGTGCCATCATCTTCACGACGCCCAGCAGTACCTCGTAGGTCGTCTGGTAAACGGCGCGCTTGTCGTCGTCCATGCCCTCCGTGTAGAAGCGGCGGCGGTTCCTTCTGATGTACCAGTTGGACAGGTCGTCGATGACGAAGCTCTGGATCGCCCTTACCGTCTTCATGTGGTTGTACTCGTCCATGTCCTCGGTGACTTCGCGGACCAGCTTGTTGTACTTAGACAAAATCCACCGGTCAATCTCAGGACGGTCTGCCGGCTTGACGGTATCCTTTCTCGGATCGATGTCGTCCTGGTTCGCGTACAGGATGAAGAAGTTGTATACATTCTTCAGCGTTCCGAAGAACTTGCTGACCGTCTCCTTCAGGCCCTCCTCGTCGAACTTGGTCGGCGTCCAGGCCGGGGATACGCTCATCATGTACCAGCGCGTCGCGTCCGCGCCGTACTTGTCCATCATCTCGAACGGGCTTACGGTGTTGCCCTTGGACTTGGACATCTTCTTTCCATTCTTATCCAGGATCAGGTCGCTGACCAGAACGTTCTTATACGGTGCCTTGTGCATGATGAACGTGGAGATCGCCATCAGGGAGTAGAACCAGCCTCTCGTCTGGTCGATTCCTTCGCAGATGTAGTCTGCCGGGAAGTTCTGCTCGAAGATGTCCTTGTTCTCAAATGGGTAGTGCCACTGCGCGTACGGCATGGATCCGCTGTCGAACCAGCAGTCCATGACTTCCGGAATTCTCGTCATCTCTTTGCCGCACTCTGGGCACTTGAGATGGATGTCGTCAACGTACGGGCGGTGCAGCTCGACCGTGTTCGGATCGACCGTCTCTACGGCCTTGTCGGCCAGCTCCTGACGGCTTCCGACGCACTCGAGGTGACCGCACTCGCATCTCCAGATCGGAATCGGGGTTCCCCAGTATCTCTGACGGGAGATGTTCCAGTCTCTGACGTCTGCCAGCCAGTTTCCGAAGCGGCCCTCTCCGACGAACGGCGGGAACCAGTTTACGGTCTTGTTGTTGGCAACCAGCTCGTCGCGCAGGTCGCTCATTCTGATGTACCAGCCCGGCTTAGCGTAGTAAACCAGCGGTGTTCCGCATCTCCAGCAGTGCGGGTAGTCGTGGCGGATCTTCTGGTGGGCGAACAGCTTGCCCTCGGAAGCGAGCCACTTCAGGATCTCGATGTCCAGGCCCTCTTCCATGATGAAGCGGCCCTTCCATGGGGTCGTCGTGTAGCATCCGCGCTCGTCGACCGGCTCGTAGACCGGTGCGCCGTATTTCTGACCGACGTTGTAGTCGTCCTCACCGAATGCCGGTGCGGAGTGGACGATGCCCGTGCCGTCGCCCGTCGTGACGTAGTCGTCGTAGGTGACGAAGAAGGCCTTCTCCTTAGTCTCGTCGATCTCGTTCCAAGGCATGAGCTTCTCATACTTCTCGTACTCTAAGTCCTTGCCCTTTATCTCTTCCAGGATCTTATACTTTCCTTCTCCCAGGACCTTGTCCGCGCACTCCTTGGCGAGGATGAAGGTGTTGCCCTTCTCGTCGCCCTCGAGCATCTCCGCGCGCACGTAGTCGACGTTCGCGTTGACGGTCAGCAGCGTGTTCGCCGCGAGTGTCCATGCGGTTGTCGTCCATGCGAGGAAGTACTCGTTGTCCTTTCCGACGCGCTTGAACTTGACGGTCAGCGTCGTAACCGGAACTTCCTTATATCCCTGAGCGACCTCGTGGGAAGCCAGTCCTGTTCCGCAGCGCGGGCAGTACGGCTGAACCTTGTGTCCCTCGTAGATCATGTTCGCCTTGAAGAACTCGTCGATGATCCACCATACGGACTCGATGTAGTTGTTGTCCAGCGTGATGTACGGATGCTCCAGGTCGGCCAGGAATCCCATGCGGCGGCTCATCTCGCCCCACATGTCGGTGAACGTGAAGACAGACTCTCTGCACTTCTCGTTAAACTCCTTGATGCCGTACTTCTCGATATCCTGCTTGCCGCTCATGCCCAGGTCCTTCTCGACCTGAATCTCTACCGGCAGTCCGTGTGTATCCCATCCGGCCTTAGGCTTAACCTTGAAGCCCTTCATAACCTTATATCTCGTAATCGAATCCTTCAGCGTACGGGCCATCATGTGGTGAATGCCCGGCTTGCCGTTTGCAGTCGGCGGTCCCTCGTAGAAGACGAACGGCTCTGCGTCCTCTCTCTCTTTAACTCGGCGGTTCAGGAGGTCTTCATCCTCCCACTCCTGCACCTGCTTCTTCTGAACCTCGGCAACAGGCTGATCTGAAAGCTTTTCAAACATATTCCAATCTTCCTTTCCAGGCCCCGATCACCCCTGCGGGAAATCTCCCAACTGCACGCGCAGCAGGGCCTGTTTTATGAATTCACGATAAAATTCGTCGCTCTTTATTATATATTTTTACCTGCGGGGTGTCAAGAAACCGGAAACCCCGCGATCCTTGAAATACTGCGATTCTCTGCGGCCCACCCTGCCCGCCGCGCGGCACCCGCTCATGTAAAGAAAATATTTTCATCCTTTCCCGCACTTTCCATGTCAACACTTCAGTTACATCAGAAAAATATTTCATCGCTTTATCGCTTTATTCTAACAAAGTTTTTGTTGTTCAATAACAAAAAACCACTGGATTTATTAGAATATATTGATTATAATATAGGTAACGAAGGGGCAGACAGCCAGGAAAATCGAAAATCTGCCTGTCGTTTACCCGTTTTCGGAACCTGGTTTCCGGGCCGGATCTTCCGGCAGTACCGGACCAGATCGTTCGATATCAGATCGATAAACAATCATCGATATAATATCGAAGATATATGATGATATATATTATGAAAGGATGTGTTCTTATGTTGTTGCCATTAATCGCACTTGGATCGATCGGGTTAGCCGCAGCGCTGTATGCACATTCCTTGACGTCCGCACGCGGCAGGGACGATGAACATCAGGTCATCGAGTTCCCGGCGCAGAAGCGCAGCGGAAGGAAGCCGCGCGGCATGGAAACGAATCCATCGCCGATGACAGGAGACGCGAACAACGTCATTTACCTGTCCAGCGTGAAGATCGCGAAGCGGTCATAATCCGCAAGCGGCACATAAATCAGTGTTCACCTCATTTACATACTTCTTCAACGAGTGTTCATTCACTCACGGATTAAACCTCAGGGGCCTCACCGCCTCCGGGGTTTTTTCTTTTGTACACGTATCTTTCCCCGCCCAGGTACCGCAGCAGTGTCGTCAATTCAGCGCTGCGCCGCCCCGCCGTCGTATCATTTCACTGCCGCCGCCCGTTCACGGAAACTGAAAAAAGAGGCCGCGAAAAATGACCTTGCATTTTTCGCAGCCCCTCCCAGGGGAAACACCTCCCCTGCTGGTTACCTGTTTTTTTCGGCTGGCAGAAGCAGCCGGCATACACCGAGCCTGTCCGGCCGGCCTTCATCATAGCCGTTATTTACCGTCTATATAACCGTCTGTATCGCCGTTTATAAACCTGTTATGCTTTATTTAGGCATCTTGGTTCTGATCAGGTTGATGCGGTTCTGCTTGTCGATCTCCGCAACCTTGACCTCGACCTTGTCGCCGATGTTCATGATGTCTTCGACCTTGTCGACATGGTGACGCGCCATCTTGGAGATGTGCAACAGTCCCTCCTTGCCCGGCAGAACCTCGATGAATGCGCCGAACGGCATGATCCTCTTGACCTCGCCCCCGTACACCGCGCCGACCTCGACGTCAGCCGTGATGAGCTTGATCTTGTCCATCGCGACCTGTGCGGATGCGGCGTCGTCGCTGTAGATCGTGACCAGACCCGGATCGTCCTCGGAGATGTCGATCTTTACGCCGGTCTCCTCCACGATTCCGTTGATGGTCTTTCCGCCAGGTCCGATGACGATGCGGATCTTATCCGGATCGATGCGCATGGCGATGCATCTCGGAGCCCACTTGGACAGCTCCTTGCGCGGCTCAGGGATCTCCTCCAGCATGATCTTCATGATGTGCATGCGGCCTTCCTTAGCCTGGCGCAGAGCCTGCTCCATGATGTCCTTAGACAGTCCGTGGACCTTGATGTCCATCTGCATGGCCGTTACGCCGACCTCTGTTCCGGTGACCTTGAAGTCCATGTCGCCCAGGAAGTCTTCCATTCCCTGGATATCGCTCAGGACGGCCATCTTGGAGCTTCCGTCCTCCTCGACGCGCTCGATCAGTCCCATCGCGATGCCCGCGACCGGACGCTTGATCGGAACTCCGGCATCCATCAGAGCCAGGCAGGAACCGCAGGTCGATGCCATGGATGAGGATCCGTTGGAGGACAGGACGTCGGAGACGACACGGATGGCGTACGGGAATTCCTCCTTGGAAGGAACGACCGGCAGCAGAGCACGCTCTGCCAGTGCGCCGTGTCCGATCTCTCTTCTTCCTGGAGATCTCGGCTTCTTGGACTCGCCTGTGCAGAAGCCCGGGAAGTTGTAGTGATGCATGTAGCGCTTCTCGGTCTGCTCGGTCAGTCCGTCGATCTTCTGTGCCTCGGAGAGCGGTGCCAGTGTGCAGGCGGACAGTACCTGTGTCTGTCCTCTCTTGAAGAGTCCCGTTCCGTGAACGCGCGGCAGTACGCCGGTCTCACACCATACCGGACGGATCTCGTCCAGCTTTCTGTCGTCCGGACGGATTCCGTCGTCCAGGATGGAGGCTCTTACGCTCTCCTTCGTGATATTATACAGGACGTTTGCGATATCCTTCTCGTTCTCCGGATATTCCTCGGCAAAGTGCTCCTGTGTCTCTACTTCTACTGCGTTCATGTTGTCCAGACGCGTCATCTTGTCGGAATTATGAACGGCCGCCTTCATCTTCTCTGTCGCGAAGGCCCTGACCTTCTCGTCGATCTCTTCCGGGATCTGGTAGAGCTCTACCTCGCGCTTCGGCTTTCCGACCTCGGCGACGATCTCCTCGATGAACTCGCAGAGCTTCTTGATCGCGTCGTGAGCGAACCAGATCGCGTCGAGCATTTCCATCTCCGGAACCTCGTTCGCGCCGGCCTCGACCATCATGATCGCTTCCTTGGTTCCGGCAACGGTCAGGTTGATGTCGCTCTGCTCTCTCTGCTCCAGCGTCGGGTTGATGATCAGCTGACCGTCAACGCGTCCGACACGGACGGAACCCGTCGGGCCGTCCCATGGAATGTCAGAGATGGACAGTGCGATGGATGAACCGATCATGGCCATGATATCCGTCTCGCAGTCCGGGTCGACGGACATAACCAGAGCCTCTACCTCAACGTCGTTGAAGAACCCCTTCGGGAACAGAGGTCTGAGCGGACGGTCCATCAGGCGGGAGCTCAGAACGGCTTTCTCGCTTGGGCGTCCTTCTCTTCTGATGAATCCACCCGGGATCTTGCCTCCCGCGTACATTCTCTCCTCATAGTCGCAGCTCAGTGGGAAGAAATCCACGTCTGCGCGCGGCTGATCCGATGCACATGCTGTTACCAGCACCGCGGAATCTCCGTAGCGTACCATAGCGGCACCATTCGCCTGCTCTGCAACACTGCCGATCTCGACCTGCATCAGTCTTCCGCCCAGCGCCGTCTTAAATGTCCTAAAATCTTCAAATCTCGCCATTCTTGTTAAACAACTCCCTCCTGTTTAGTCAGTAGTATTATTCAAATCTGTAGTCCCTGATATTTTACCATACATTCCTACTCAGTACTTCTTTTTTCTTCGAAAAATCGATCGCGAAAATTTTCACAATACCAGCGCGGTAAGATGTATCTAACACAATGCACAAAGAAAAGCGGACCCCGCATTGCGCAGAATCCGCTGTATTCAGCATACTTATGCACTTTTCTCCTGCGGAAAACCCGCGGAAGACCGAAACGTTCCGGCTGAATTACTTTCTCAGTCCGAGGCGTGCGATCAGAGTTCTGTATCTCTCGATGTCCTTGCTCTTCAGGTAGTTCAGCAGGTTTCTTCTCTTACCTACCATCTTCAGCAGACCTCTTCTGGAATGGTGGTCCTTGTGATGGTATGCCAGGTGCTCGTTCAGCTCGTTGATGCGTGCTGTCAGGATTGCTACCTGAACCTCCGGGGAACCTGTGTCGCCTTCCTTCGTTGCATACTCCTTGATGATCGCTTCCTTCTTTTCCTTTGTAATCATTGGTATTCTCCTTCCTTGCCATTCGCCCGGGCTGGGTCCTCGACGGAGTGACGATGAACCAAGCGAGGGTAATCATTTTTACACAATGTGGTTATTCTACCACGGCCTGCCATCAATTACAAGCGGCAAAATCTATTTCCCGCCGCTTTCGTCATCCTGGTCTGCTGAATTTGTCTCCTCGACGGTGCGCAGGTACTTCTCGGAAACGGAGAAGTGGATCTTGCTCGGGTCGTCCTCCCCGCAGGCCTGCATCATGTCGAAGAAACGCTTGACCTCGCGGCAGTCGCGGACGATCTGGTCGAACAGGTCCTGAACGTTGTCGAACTTCACCTCATCGCGCGTCTTCTTCAGGAACTCGACGACGATCTGCTTGCCGTACAGCTCCTTGTTGAAGTCAAAGATGTGCGTCTCTACGTTCTTGCCGTACTTGCCGATCGTAGGCTTGACGCCGACGTTGGTGACGCTCGGGTACCTGACGCCGTTGTAGTCGCAGAGCGTGACGTAGACGCCGTTCGGCGGGGTGACCATGGTCTTGTCGATCACGAGGTTGGACGTCGGGAATCCGAGCTTTCTGCCCAGCTTGTTGCCGACCACGACCTCGCCCGCGACCTCGTAGTTCCTGCCCATGTAACGCTTGCAGCGCTCGACCTGGCCAGACGCGATCAGTGTCCGGATCAGCGTGGAGCTCACGACGTTGTCGTCGATCACGAACGGCTCCATGACGTTGACGGCGAATCCCTTGTCGACGCCGATGTTCCTCAGGATGTCGGTGTTCCCCTGCGCCTTGTAGCCGAACGTGTAGTTGAATCCGCAGAAGACCGCCTTCATGTTCGCCTTGTCCAGCAGAAGTGCGCTGACGAATGCGACCGGGTCCATCTCCATGATCTCCTTGGTGAACGGGACGTCGATCAGGATGTCCACGCCCAGCGACTCGATGATCTCCGCCTTCTCGTGCTGGTAGAGGATGTTCTTCACCGGCGACGATGACTTGATCAGGTTGCGCGGGTGGTTGGAGAACGTGAAGACCGCGGACTTGAGCCCGTGCTCCTTCGCGTACGCGACCGTCTCGCCGATCAGCTTCTGGTGCCCGAGGTGCACCCCGTCAAAATTCCCGACCGCGACCGCCGTCGGCTCCATCTCCTTGATCTCGTCCAAACTATTGTATACAAGCATGCTGCACCTCCTTACTGCGGCTGCGGGTAGAAGATCTTCCCTGGCTTAAACCACTGCTCTTCCTCGTCAAAATAAGCGACGCCCAGGAACGAAAGGCCCTGCTGGGCACATTCCTTCACCCCATACAGATCGGCATACGCTAAATATCCCACCTTATATTTCTCCGGCAGCGGGAGCAGAAACTCCTGCTTCAGGAACGGCGGCTCCTTCTCGATCACTGCTCGCTTCCGCGGGATCGTCAGGCCATGCATGAGCTTCATGCCGTCCTCCGCGGACAGGACGATCCGCCCTAAGTGCGGCGCGAGCGGCCGGTCGATCGGGATGAGCAGATTTTCAATCTCGGACTCGTCCATCTCGGCGAGCTCGCTCAGCGTCACCGCGTCCTCGATCGTGAAGACGCCGGAGCGGATCCTGGTCAGCTCGCACATCGCTGCGCCGACGCCGAGCCGCTCTCCCGTCTCGTGACAGACCGTGCGGACGAACGTCCCCTTGCTGCAAGTCATCACGAACTGGATCGTGCTCTCAAGCCCGTTGTGCAGGTTCGCCTCCTCCAGCCTGACGTCGCCGATGTAGACGCGGCGGCTCTTGACCGTGATGTCCTTTCCCTCGCGGGCGTACTCGTACAGGCGCTTCCCGTGCACCTTGACAGCCGAGTACATCGGCGGGGTCTGGTCCTGGACGCCCTCGAACGAGTGCAGAACGCGTTCTACCTGGTCAATCCCGATCCGGTTGACCTCCTCCTCGGTGGACTCCATCTCCAGCTTGCCCCAGACGTCCTGCGTGTCGTACTCCCTGCCGAGCTTCATCACGCAGCGGTACGTCTTCAGGTCCGGCTCCAGGTACTCCATGACCCTGGCCGCCCTTCCCAAGCAGATCGGCAGCACGCCGGTCGCCATCGGGTCCAGCGTCCCCGTGTGGCCGACCCGCTTCATGTGGACGATCCGCCGGACGCGTCCGACGACGTCGTGGGACGTCATATTCTGCTCTTTATTGATATTGATAATGCCTTCAGTCATAACTCTGTGTTTTTCCTTATTCGCGTTCCCCTATTCGAGGCTCTCGGACGCCGCCTCAGCGAAGCTGTCCCACGCCTCTTTCAGTGAAACGCCCTTCATCGTGCATCCGGCAGCCTTCACGTGGCCGCCCCCGCCGAACTTCGCGGCGATCTTCTGCACGTCCGCGTCGCCCTTGGCGCGCAGGCTGACGAATACCTTGCCGATGTCTTCCTTCATCACGATCGCGATCTCCGCGCCGCGGATGCTCCGGATCTCGGAGACGATGCCCTCGGCATCGATCATCTGCGCGCCGCAGTCCTTCAGCATCTGCTGGGTGACCGCGGTCATGACCAGCTTTCCGCCCGCCATGATCTGCATATTCTCAAGGGCTGCCGCCTTCAGGCGCATCTTTTGCGGGCTGACGTTCTCATACATCTGCACGCTGACACGGTTGACGTCGAATCCGGTCTTCACCAGGTCCGCGGCCGTCAAGAGCGCGTCCTCGTCCGTGTTGCTGTACTGGAAGTTTCCCGTGTCGGTCGTAATGCCGGCGTACAGCAGCGACGCGGTTCCCTCGTCGATCGGGGCGCCCATGGCCCGGATCAGGTGATGCACCAGGACGGACGCCGCGGCCGAACCCGGGTCGACGTAGTGGTAGTCGCAGAACGGTTCCTCCGCCAGGTGGTGGTCGACGCAGACCGTCGTCTTCCCGGTCGTAAACTTCCCGCTCCTCTTAGGAAAGCGGGACAGCGCGCTTGCGTCGACGCAGATGCTCACGTCCGGATTCTCCAGGACGTGCTCGTCAGTCGTGCAGTATCCCTCATCCAGGAACTGCAGGTTGTCCGCGATCTCGTCGTCCTCCATCAGGACGTACGCGGTCTTTCCCATCTGCCGGAGCGCCCTGGTCAGACCGCAGGACGATCCGACCGCGTCCCCGTCCATCTTCTGGTGGGTGAAGACGAGCACCGTTTCCGCCGGCTTCAGGACGGACGCAATCTCTTCCCATGAATTGTTAATAATTGCCATTTTCAATCCCTCTGATCACTTCATCGATGTGACGGCCGTACTCCTCCGAGCGGTCGAACTTAAAAATCAGCTCCGGCGCGCGGCGCAGCTTGAGCTCTTTTCCGATCTTGCCGCGCATCTTGCCGCTGGCGCTCTGCAGGCCGTCCAGGACGTCCTGTTCCTTCTTCTTTTTCGCTTCCTCGTCCTTCTGTGTCTCCAGGACGGTGATGTAGCAGGTCGCGTAGCTGTTGTCCTTGGTGACCTCTACCTCTGTGATGCTGATGAATCCGTCGAGACGCGGGTCCTTCAGCTCCTTGAGCAGCATTTCGCTGATGATGCGGCGGATCTCCTCCGCCAGGCGATCCTGTCTGTATCCTCTGCTCATGTTTTCCTCCTTATACTCCTTATATATGTAAAAAAGCGCCGGAAAATGAAACGCCCGGGAACATGTTCCCGGTCAACGGCTCACAAACGTTCCCGACGTTATATGATACCCCGTTTGCTTCACCTTCCAACGCTGTATTCTGCACACTGATGGGTAAGCCCCTGGCCTGCGCCTAGGGACAATCCTCCTGGTTTGCCGGGCTTTCTTACTGAAAACAGGCTATTTCTGCGTCTCCACGCGGTACTTCTTCCCGAGGTCGGGATGGACGTACCGGTTCCTGTTTGCAGTCCCGCGGCCGTACTGGATCGCGTCCTTAGGGCAGCGGTTGATGCAGGCCGCGCAGTGTTCGCAGGTCTGCTTCACCCAGGCCGGGCGGCCGTCCCTCATCTCGATCGCCTGCACCGGGCAGACCCTTGCGCAGAGCCCGCAGGAATTGCAGGCATCTGTCGAAAAGAACTTCGCCGTCTTGCAGCTTCCCTTGTAGAAGCGGTGCATGACCCCCGTCTCAAACCCGGAGGAGAGGGACAGGGAGTCCGGCATCCGGTGATGGTAGTCGACCGACGCGATGACGTCCTTCATGCGGTCCTGCATGTACTTCAGCTGCACCAGCGCGGCCTCGCGGATCGGCGGGTTCAGGTAGAAGATGCAGTTGTCCGGCGCCTTGACGCTGTAGAACGCCCTGAGCTCCATGCCGCGGTGCTTCAGCGCTTTGCGCAGCGCGCGGCCGCAGCCGGCGGGCATCCCGCCGTTCGTCGCGACGCCGATGATCTCAGGCCCTTCCGGGGCGTCCGTCTCGGCGGCAGTTCCGGCCTTGTGACCAGCGCCGGATGTACTTTGTCCGGCAGAAGGCTGCTCAGGCTGGTCGGTCTCTGCTGCGTCAGGTTCGGCCTTTGCCGCAGGGGGCAGATTAAGCTTTCCAATGAACTGCTCGACCAGGCCCGGAAGGCCTCCAAAGTATACCGGGAAGACGAGAAATACGCGTTCCCCCGGGGAAACCGGATAGGTAAACTCGCGGTTCCTGACGGCGTACGCCATGTTAACCGTTTCTGATCCGAAATGCTCCTGCAGCATCAGCGCCGCATGTCTGGAGTTTCCTGTTCCGCTGAAAAAGAAAATCAATGCATTTCCTCCTTGCCCGTATACTCTCTGCCGTGAAACATGCTGGAAGAACTAATCCTCACGCGCGACTTCCACGATGTGGTAGCACTCGATGATGTCGCCTTCCTTGATATCGTTGTAATCCTCGATGCCGATTCCGCACTCATAGCCCTGGTTGACTTCCTTGGCGTCGTCCTTATAGCGCTTCAGGGAGGAGATCGTGCCCTCGTGGATCAGGATGCCGTCCCTGACCAGGCGGATCTGTGCGTTTCTCGCGATCTTTCCTTCTGTGACGTAAGCTCCTCCGACGATGCCGACGCCAGGAACCTTGAACGTGCTCCTGATCTCGGCCTTTCCGAGTGCCTCTTCCTTGGTATCCGGCTCCAGCATTCCCTTCATCGCGGCGTCGACATCGTTGATCGCGTCGTAGATGACGGTGTACAGGCGGATCTCCACGCCTCTCTGGTCGGCCATGGAGGACACGGCACTGCTCGGACGGACGTTGAAGCCGAGGATGATCGCGTTCGACGTCTCCGCCAGCATGATATCGGACTCGTTGACGGTTCCGACGCCGGAGTGGATGACGTTAATCTTGACGTTCTCGTTGTTCAGCTTCTCTAAGGAGGAGATCAGTGCTCCGACGGAACCCTGAACGTCTGCCTTGATGATCAGGTTCAGTTCCTTGGTCTCGCCCTCCTGGATCTGGCTGAACAGCTTCTCCAGGGACATGCTGGAGTTCTTGGCCAGCGTCTCTTCTCTGAGCTTCTCCTGACGGTGCTCGGCGATCTCTCTCGCCGTCTTGTCGTCCCTGACGGCGTTGAAGACGTCTCCTGCCTGCGGGACGTCGGTCAGACCCAGGATCTCGACCGCGGTTGCCGGGCCGGCCTTGCGGATCTTCTTGCCGCGGTAGTCGGTCATCAGACGGATTCTTCCGGAGCAGGTTCCCGCTACGACGCTCTGTCCGCTTCTCAAGGTACCATTTTCTACCAGCAGGGTAGCGACCGGTCCTCTCGCACGGTCCAGGCGCGCCTCGATGACGGATCCCAGAGCCAGACGGTTCGGGTTCGCCTTCAGCTCCATCATGTCTGCCTGCAGCAGGATCATCTCGAGGAGCTCCTTGATGCCCTTTCCGGTCTTAGCGGAAACCGGAACGCTGATGACGTCGCCGCCCCAGTCCTCGACCAGGACGTCGTGGTCAGCCAGTTCCTTCTTTACGCGGTCCGGATTGGCACCCGGCTTATCCATCTTATTGATGGCGACGATGATCGGAACGCCCGCAGCCTTCGCGTGGCTGATGGACTCGATCGTCTGCGGCATGACACCGTCGTCAGCTGCGACGACCAGTACAGCGATATCGGTGATCTGCGCACCTCTCGCACGCATCGCGGTGAACGCCTCATGGCCCGGGGTATCGAGGAAGACGATCTTCTTTCCGTTGATCTTGACCTCGGAAGCTCCGATGTGCTGGGTGATTCCTCCGAACTCTCTTGAAGTTACGTTCGTGCTTCTGATCGCATCGAGCAGAGAAGTTTTACCGTGGTCGACGTGTCCCATGACGGTGATGACCGGCGGACGCGGACGGAGATCCTTCTCGTCGTCCTTGAAGTCCTCGATTCCCTCTTCGACATCTTCCTGCTCGACCTGTCCGATGACGACGTTAATGCCGAGCTCATCGGCCAAAAGCTGAACCGTATCCTCGTCCAGATTCTGGTTGATGTTCGCCGTGACACCCATCTTCATCAGGTGCATGATAACCGTGGACGTGGAGACCTCGGTCTGCTCTGCGAATCCGGCAACGGTGATCGGAACATCCAGCTTGAAGGTTCCTTCCGGAAGTACTTCCTCTTCGACTTCCTCCTCGGCCTCCTTCTGGGTCTTCTGATACTTCTTGCGCTGCTTCTTCTCGAGCGACTTCTTCTCGAAACGGTCGAACTTGTTGTTCGACGTGTCCTTGCCGTGTCTTCTCTTAGCACGGTTTCCGGACCTGCCGGAACCTTCTCCGCCTGCGGATGCGCCCGCGCTGTTGTCCGTGCGGAAGCTCCTGTTGGAGCCGCCCCTGGCTACATAGCCCTCGCCGTCCTTCTTGTCGCCGCGGTCGTTATGATCACCGCGGTCGTTTCTGCTGTGACGGTCGCTGCTCTTCTTGCTGCGGCGCTCCTCTTCACGCTTCTTGCGCTCGTTGGCACGCTTCTCCTTGAGCTGCTTCTCTTCCTTCTGGACTTCTTCCGCACGCTTGACGATCTTGATGCCCGGCATGCTGATCCGCTCAGAATCTGCGAGCTTGATCTTGTGCTCTTTCTTCTCTTTAGTAACTGGCTTTTTGATCACTTTCTCTCCTGACTGATTCTGCTCGCTCTTCTTCGCAGATTCCTTCTCCGGCTTTTTCTCTGCAGTGCCGGACTCTGCTTTATCTGCCTTATGCGGTTTCTCCGCTTTCTCAGCTTTCTTCGCTTTTTCAGCAGGCTTTTCTTCCGCCTTCTTCTCAGCAGGCTTCTTCTCCTCTGCTGCAGGCTCGGACTTTGTCTCCTCCGCCTTGCTCTCAGGCGCAGCAGCGGTCTCCTCGGCCTTTGCCTCGGACTTGGCCTCGTCAGCCTCCTCAGTCTCGTTCTTGGCCTTGCGGTCAAAGATGCTCTCATCGACGACCGGCTTACCCATCGGCGGTTTATGCTTGTTGGCAAGGTATGCCTCGTCAACGATCGGGCGGCCGACAGATGCTGATTTATTTTTCTTATCATCGGACCCGGAGAGCTCCTCGGTCAGCTTCTTAACGTCCGCGTCAGAAAGCAGACTGGCATGCGTCTTCACCTTGATCCCGAGCTCACCTGCCTTAGCCAGCAGATCTTTGCCCGATACTCCCAATTCCCTGGCGAGTTCAAATACCTTCTTTGTCATTCAACATCTCTCCTTCCGATTGTATGCGGTCGATTTCCTCACGAATGACCTTCGCAAAATGACCATCTGTCACCGCAAATATTCCATTGCCGCTGCTTCCCGTCATATGTGAAAGGTCATCACGTGTCCCGAATACCCTGCAGGCCGTATGGTGCGACATGCATTTCTGCGTCATCTTGCCGATCGTGTTTTCAGAGGAATCTTCCGCAACAATCAGTAGTCTGACCTTACCCTTTTGGATCAGCGACAAACATGTGTTATAGCCCTTCTGGAGCTTGCGTGCGCGTGCGCAGAAGCCCAGGTAGGCTGACAGTCTGTCTTGGTTATTCATTTTTCTCCATGCTTTCCCCGGCCGCGCCGATCAGGCTGCGAACCTGCTCATAAACCGCGTGGGCTTCCTCCCTCGGAATCCCCGTTTTCAATGCGCGCTGAAGACCGTTCTTCTTCTCCGCCATCGCAATGCATTCTTCCTGCCTGCAGAGGTATACGCCCCTGCCCGGCGCCTTTCCGCTCTGGTCAATCGAGAGCTCTCCGCCGCGGTACGCGATTCGGACCAGCTCCCTCTGCGGTTTGGACGTCATGCAGCCGATGCACCTTCTCATCGGCTCCGTGTATCCCTGACGATGATTCGACAAATCGAAAACCTCCTTCATCGGGCCTCTCAGGGGATATCCCGCCTGCTGCCCGCACCCGGGTTCTCCTCATGCGAACGCTTCGCCTGACGCGGCGCTACGCCTCGGTATCCTCTGTATCTTCTGCCTCGGCCTCTTCCGCTTCAGCAGTCTCTTCGGCTTCTTCCGTTTCTTCCTTCTCAGCAGACTCTGCGGCTTCCTCCGTCTCAGCAGGCTCCTGCTCGTCCGCAGTCTCTTCTGCCTCAACAGACTCGTCTGCCGTTTCCTCTGCCTCTGCAGGCGCCTCCGCGGCCTCTTCAGCAGCGGCATCGACAGCCTCTTCAGCGTCGACACTTTCGACAGTCTCTGCAGTCTCGACGTTCTCGATGTTCTCATCGAGCGTCTCGTCGATCACGTCGTCCTGCGCCTCTTCGACAGCCTCAGGATGCTCCTGCGCCCATCTCTCTTCCTCGGCCTCCCTCTGCAGGCGGTCGAGGAACTGGTTGTGGCTCTGGATGTCGATCTTCCATCCGCTGACCCTTGCGGCCAGGCGGACGTTCTGTCCCTGCTTGCCGATGGCAAGAGAGAGCTGATCGTCCGGAACGACTGCCGTTGCGCTCTTAGCCTCGGCGTCCTCGATCACGACCTGCTCGACGTCTGCAGGGCTCAGCACGTTGCTGATCAGCCTCTGCGGGTCGTCGCTCCAGGTGATGATGTCGATCTTCTCGCCGGACAGCTCGTCGACGACGGCCTGTACACGGCTTCCTTTGGTTCCGACGCATGCGCCTACCGGATCGACCTCAGGGTCGTTGCTGTAGACCGCCATCTTGGTACGGGAGCCCGCTTCTCTCGCGATGCCCCTGATCTCGACGATTCCGTCCTGGATCTCCGGCACCTCCATCTCGAACAGGCCCTTGACCAGCCCCGGATGGGAGCGGCTCAGGAAGACCTGCGGTCCCTTGGTGGACTTCTTGACGTCCATGATGTAGACCTTCAGGCGGTCTCTGATGTCGAAGTGCTCGTGCGGCACCTGCTCCTTGCCCGGCAGGATTCCCTCCGTGGAATCCAGGCTGACGTAAAGCGTGGTTCCGCTGCGGCGCTGCACCGTTCCGGTGACGATCTCGCCCTGGCGGGTGATGAAGGCGTCATAGACCATGCCGCGCTCCACCTCACGGATGCGCTGCACGACGACCTGCTTGGCCGTCTGCGCCGCGATGCGTCCGAAGTCCTTCGGCATCACGCTGAACTCGATGCTGTCTCCGATCTCGTAGCGCGGATCGATCTCGTGCGCCGCAGAGATTGGAATCTCGAGCATGTCATCGTAGTAGTCGTCCTCATCGACGACATCCTTCCTCATGAGCACCTGGATGTCTCCGGTTTCACGATCGATTACCACGCGGACATTCTGCGAAGTACCGTAGTTCTTCTTATACGCAGAAAGCAGTGCAAGCTCAATCGTATCCAGAAGAACATCCTTGGAAATATTCTTTTCCTTCTCGAGATCATTCAAGGCTGCAATAAATTCCTTGTTCATCTTCCTATATTCCTCCTTAGAAAACGACCGCCAGACAAGTCTTCACAACCTGATCCTGCGGAAACGCAATTTCCTTTCCCTCTTCATCACGGATGACCACGTTCCCGTCAATCATTCCGACCAGGGTTCCCTGATATTCCTTATTTCCATCCACAGCGGCGTAAAGCCTCACGTCCACGAGCCTTCCCGCATAGCGGTCATAGTCCTTCTGTTCGAACAGCTGACGGTCGAGCCCCGGTGAACTCACCTGGAGATAATAGTTCTGCTGAATCGGATCCAGCTCATCCAGGCGCTCGCTCAAGTAGCGGCTCACCAACTCACAGTCATTGCTGCTGACATACTGCTCCTGTCCGTCCTCGTCCGGCATCCTGTCGATGAAGACATTCAGATACCAGTCTCTGCCCTCTCGCCTGAACTCCGTGTGATACAGAGCCAGGCCGTTTTCCGCGAGGAACCCCTGGAGGAGCTCCTCCGTCAGCTTTACGATTTTACCACTGCCGGCCATAAAATACCCCTAACAAAACTGAAAGAGCGGACCGAAGCCCACTCTTTGCGATAACTCATAATTACTTGCACTCAAATAATAGCACGTTTCATACCCATTGTCAAACCCTGCCAGATCTTTTCTGCGCAGGATCGGCCTTTTCAGGCGCTGCAGGGGCATTCCACGGCGTGATACGATGGCCTATGGTCTCTCTTGTGACAAAATCCGAACCCGCACCGCCGAAAAACCCGTTCTGCCGGGCATCCGCGGCTACCTCGAAACCTCAGGTTTCGGAAAGCCGATTTCGGGCGCGCATTACGAAGCTTACTCCTCGTCCAAAATTCCCAGGCGGCTGCCTTCCGGGATTCCGCATTCGGACGCGCGCCAGCGAATTATCTACTGTCTATACATCTAAAATTTCGCCCGTCTTCGGGTCCAGCACGCGCTGGTTGCGGCTGCCGCGGAAGTGCAGCGTGATGTCCTTCTGCTCGAGCTCGAACCGCCCGTCGACCAGCACGTCCACGTAGCTCAGCATCTCGTCGGTGTACTCGGTGTACTTGCTTCCGCCCTCCGCGATGTCCTCGCCGTAGCGGTATCCCGTGTAGCACCAGATCGTCTTGTTCGGATACGCCTCCTTGATCCTCCTGAACAGGCCGACCAGGACCTCCTGGTTCTCCGGCTCGAACGGCTCCCCGCCCAGGCACGTGAATCCGGCGATGTAGTCCGGCTTAAGGTCCTTCATGAGCTCCGCCTCCGTCTCCTCCGTGAACGGCTGTCCGTAGTCGAACGCCCACGTCTCCGGCTGGAAGCAGCCCTCGCAGTGGTTGCGGCACCCCGACACGAACAGCGTCACGCGGACGCCGAGCCCGTTTGCAATATCATAATTCTCTATATTCCCGTAATACAATTTACTTTTCCTTCCATTATATTCCTGCATGCCCTGTCAGCGTGAGGAAACCCCTTCATTTCGGCTGCACCGGTTCATGCTCTCCGGTTCACTTCCTCCAGCTTTCGGCACACTCCTGCCCCCGTGCGGTTCACCCCGCCCCGGGCCGTACATCCCATATTAATGTGTTCCGCGGCAAAAATCAAGGTGCACAGAACCGACCGGTCTGCTGCGTTGCGGTATTCGCCGTCCGCGCCTCGCCGCTGCTCGAATCGCCGCCCGTGCCCCGCCGCTGTCCGAATTGCCGTCCGAATTCCTGGGCTCGGCGTCCTGGCGTTAACGTCTGCGGGCGGATTACGCGGCGGACGGTGAAGCTTCGGTATTCGCCAGCGAGCGGACGGAGCATCTCTGAATGAGCATCAGGGCGGGCTGCGGGGCTGAACGGATGAATTTTGCCGCGCGGGCAGCAGGGACGGGAAGTGCGTGGGAACGGTTAAATTTTGTCTAAAATTCACCCGCGTCAGCCAAAAAATTATCCAAGCACGATAAAGATTCGGCCAATCCCTTTACTTTTCAACGGGTGTAACGTATAATATTTAGCTATAGAAACAACATCAACAAAATGTTAGGGGTTAACTTATGGAAAAGGAACAATTCTTACAGGTTTATCGCCATTCCATGGCGCACATTCTTGCGAAGGCCGTTATCGAGATCTTTGGCAAGGAAAACGTACAGTACGCGATCGGACCGCAGATCGCAGACGGTTTCTATTATGACTTCGTTCTTCCGCGAACGATCACGAACGACGACTTCAAGACGATTGAAGATAAAATGCATGAGATCCTGAAGAGAAAGGAAGACTGGACCAGAAAAGAGGTCACCAGAGCCGAGGCGCTGGAGCTCTTCAAGGACCAGAAATTCAAGACGGAGCTCATCGAGGATCTTCCGGAAGACGAGAAGATCACGATTTACTATACCGGCGACGATTACGTCGATCTCTGTGCAGGCCCGCACGTCGACAACTCGGCTGAACTGCTGAATGTCGCGTTCGAGATCAAGTCCTCCTCCGGTTCCTACTGGAGAGGCGACGAGAACAGGGAGCAGCTGCAGAGAATCTACGTCTACGCATTCCCGGACAAGCAGGCCCTGAAGGAGCATAAGAAGCTCATCAAGGAAGCGATGGAGCGCGATCACAAGAAGCTCGGCAAGCAGCTCGATCTGTTCATGTTCGATCCTAGCGCACCGGGCATGCCGTTCTGGCTGCCTAGAGGCTGGAAGCTCTTCAACGCACTGATGGCGTTCTGGAGAAACATCCACGACGAGCACGGCTACCAGGAGATTTCCGGACCGGTCATCAGCGGCAAGGAGATCTGGGAGACCTCCGGTCACTGGGGACACTACGTGCAGAACATGTTCATCATCCCGGCAGGAAACGAGGGAGACCGCGTATTCGCCTGCAAGCCGATGAACTGCCCGAACGCGATCCTGGTCTACAAGAGAGACGTCAGGAGCTATAAGGATCTGCCGTTCAGAATCAGCCAGACGGACGTCATCCACAGAAGAGAGAAGTCCGGCGAGCTGAACGGACTCTTCCGTGTACAGATGTTCCGTCAGGACGACGCGCACATCCTGCTGAAGGAAGACCAGATCGGCGACGAGATCGCCGACATCATGAGCATCGCGAGCCAGATCTACGGCACGTTCGGCCTGTCCTACAAGGCTGAGCTGTCCACCCGCCCGGACGACTTCATGGGCGACATCGAGACCTGGAACCACGCCGAGGCAGACCTGAAGGCCATCCTCGACAAGGTTTACGGCGAGGGCAACTACGAGATCAACGAAGGCGACGGCGCATTCTACGGTCCTAAGATCGACCTGAAGATGACCGACGCGCTCGGCAGAGAGTGGCAGATGGGCACAATCCAGCTCGACTTCCAGCTCCCGCTGAACTTCGACTGTAAATACACCGACGAGGACGGCGTCCAGAAGATGCCAGTCATGCTGCACCGCGCGATCTTCGGATCCTGCGAGCGCTTCATCGGCATCCTGACCGAGAACTTCAAGGGCGCATTCCCGTTCTGGCTCAACCCGTATCAGGTTGCGGTCGTTCCGATCCGTCAGGAGCACAACGAGTACGCGAAGAAGGTCGTCAAGACCCTCGAGGCAGCCGGCATCCGCGTCGAGGCCGACTACACCGACAAGAACATGCGCGAGAAGATCAAGCACTTCAAGAACTACAAGGATCCATACATCCTGGTCGTCGGCAGCAAGGAGGCCGAGGAGAACACCGTCTCCATCAACCTCCGCGGCTCCAACCAGCAGGTGCAGAACGTTCCTCTCGACAAGTTCGTCGAAGTCTGCCAGAAGCAGAACGCCGAGTACAGCCTGGACCTCGTCACCGAGTTCTAATCGCAGGCAAAAAACTTAAAACGCAAGATACCTAGATAACAAGTATCTTCCTTGATATGCAGCAGGGGGCTGTGAAAAATGCACTGGCATTTTCACAGCCCCTTGTTTTCTATTAGTTGCAATCACACGCTGGAATTGCACAGCATTTCTGAACATAACAGCTATAAATTCCGACATTTTAGCGCTGTATTCAGATATTGGTCATGCAGCGATATCATCTGCGCTCTCTTGGCATCGGGGCTAAGAGCGCAGGCATGTTTCACCGCATTTGTTATTCACTCATCACCACGACCTTGCCAAAGCTGCGGCTGCCCTCCAGATACTCATGCGCCTCGCGGATCTCTTCCAGGCGGAACACCTTCTCCGGGGCAGCATCGACGTGGTACCGCGCGACGTAATCCATCATTTCCTGAATTCTCTCCTTGCTGACGTTTCCGGAATAGAAGCTCGTCAGATACCCGTTTCTCGGAAGATCCATGATCGGGTCAAAGTCGTCGTCCATGTACCACTTCCCGCCGAGCTGCCCGGTCGAGCAGACGATGCCGCCCTCTTCAATGTGTCTGCTGGTGTCCTTGAGCGTCGCGGGTCCGATCAGCTCGAGCGCCTTCCGGAAAGTCCGATCACTCTGCAGGATCCCGTCCTTCTCCACCAGCACCTCATCGAAACCGGCTGCCAGAAGCTGTCCCCGCTTGGCTTCATCCCTGGTCGTCCCGACAACCATGGCATCCGGGTACTCCGCCTTGACCAGCTTGAGGAAGGCTACGCCGACGCCGCTCGTTCCGCCGCGGACCAGAATCTGGTCGCCCGCGTCAATCTTAAGGTTCTTCATCGATCCAAACGCGGTATAGAAGGTTTCCGGTATCGCGGCAATTACCTCCCACGGCAAATCCGACTCGAACGGGTAGATCTGCTCGTTGGGAAGCAGCACATATTCCGCATAACTTCCGTCGAACGCTCTTCCCATCTCCCCCATGATCGAGATCACCTTGGTCCCGACGGGAAGTTCCTGCGCATCGCTCGTTTCCGCCACGACGCCCACGCATTCGATCCCGAGGATCCTCGGGAACTGCACAGACGGCGACAGACCCTTCCTCGTAAAAATCTCGGAGTGATTGATGCCTCGTCCAATCACCCGGATCAGGCTCCATCCCTCCTTCACCTTCGGGACGGCGACGTCTCTGATTTCCAGTTTTTCCGGACCCCCGGCTTCCTCAATTACAGCTGCCTTCATATGCTTATGCTCCTCATTTCTGTGCTTGTCTGTATCTGTTTCTATGTTTATTTCAATTATTTCAATGCCTGTTTCTGTGCTTCACTTAGGCTATTTCGGTTCCGACCGGTTCTGGGCTCCCTCCCGAAACGTTCAATTACATCTTATCCGCTTGTCCCCGAATTGTAAAAACGCGAAAAAAAAGAAGCTGCGAAAAATGAACAGGCATTTTCCACAGCTTCTTTTCTTGCAATGTTTCATGAAAAAGAGAGTTTATGATTTTATTCACTCGCCATCGGGATCGGCACTTCCCTTTGACAGTTATTACTATACCAAAGGAATGTGGCGATGCCGCGAATGAACATGAACACTGCGTGAATGCTGGATAAACGATTTCGACAAAATTCAGACGGGCACTCTAGTCGAGCCCGTAGTCGTCGTTGCCTTCCTCGTTCTTGCGCTCGACGTCGGTGATGATCCTGCGGGTTGTCGCCGCAGCGTCGACGCCGCCCTTGCCGGTTTCCGGCGTGATGCATGGGTCCGCCGGTGCCGTCGGCTGCGGCTTAGGAGAATCGTCGACCGGCGTGGAATTGCCGATGCCCATCGACTCCGCCGCGACGCCTAAGGTCGAGACGAGCTGTGTGATGTCGGACGGCATGAAGATCTTGGTCGCACGGCCGTCGGAGACGTCCTTCAGCGCTTCGAGCCCCTTCAGCCTCAGGACGGTCTCACTCACGTTGGCGTTCTTCAGCGCCTGAAGTCCTTCCGCCTCCGCCTCGTAGACCATCTTGATCGAGCGAGCGTGTCCTTCTGCCAGTGCGATCTGCGCGTCTCTCTCCGCCTCGGCACTGAGGATCTTCGCCTTCTTGTCACCCTCTGCACGGCTGACGACGGCTTCCTGGTGCGCCTGTGCCTCCAGGACCGTCTGACGGCGCTCACGCTCCGCACGCATCTGCTTGGTCATGACCTCTTCAATCGCCTTAGGCGGCTGGATATTCTTGATCTCGACTCGGGAGACCTTGATGCCCCAAGGGTCCGTCGCCTCGTCCAGGATCTGCTCCATGCGGCGGTTGATCTCGTCGCGGCTGGTCAGCGTCTGGTCGAGTTCCATGTCTCCGATGATGTTTCTCAGCGTCGTCGCGGACAGGTTCTGCAGTCCGGCGATCGGGTTCTCGACGCCGTACGTGTACAGCTTAGGGTCAAAAACCTTCATGAACACGACAGAGTCGATCATCATCGTGACGTTGTCCCTCGTGATGACCGGCTGCGGCGGGAAGTCCAGCACCTGCTCCTTCAGCGAGATCTTCTTCGCAATCCGCTCGAAGAACGGGATCTTGATGTGCAGACCCGCCGTCCAGACGGCCTTGAACTTTCCGAAGAACTCCGTGACGTAGGCGTGTGACTGCGGGACGATCCGCACATTGGCAGCGATCAGCAGGACGATAATCGCGAGGACGATCACCCACTTTATGATGCTGGCTAGATAATACATACTCTGCTCCTTTCGCGTCTTTGATCAGAAAAGCAAGGCGCAGGTCAGGCCCCCGCCCTGGTTTATTTCGTTATGGTCTTATTATACCATTATTCTGTCATGCACTTCAATTCGAAACAGATGTTTTACAGAGTTATTAATTTTCTCTGAAGTATTCCATCATCTCCGCCGTCAGCGACAGGCCGGCGTCCCTGGACAGTTCGTCTTTGTCGACCCATACTGCCTGGGCGAGCTCGCCGTCGTCCATGTGGATCGGTTCGCTGTCGTCCGCCTCCGCGAAGAAGCCGAGGAGCAGGTTGGAGTCGAAGCCCCACGGCTGGCTCTTGTAGTAGGTGATGTGATCGACGTGGATGCCGGCCTCCTCCAGGACCTCGCGGCGCACGGTCCCCTCCGCCGTCTCGCCGATCTCGCAGAAGCCTGCAATCAGCGCGTCACCGCGGTATGCGCGGTGGGCGTAGCGGGTCACGAGCAGCTTGTCGTGAGCGCGGTTCATGACGCCGACGATGACGGCCGGCGCGATCTTCGGGTAAATCGTGTTCCCGCATTTAGGGCAGACGAGGGCGCGCTCGTCCTTCTTGAACCTGGTTGGGACGCCGCAGCGGCCGCAGAAGCGGTTGTCGCGGTACCAGACGTAGAGGTGGTACGCCGTCGTACCGGCGAAGCAGAGGTCCTTCGGCCGGATCTTTCGGAGCAGGCGGGTGCTCTCCCAGCCGAAGCCCCTGCCTCCTGAGTTTTTCTCCATATGCTCCATCAGATCTGTCGGGGATTCTCCAAGGAGCAGAAAGAACTTCTGTCCATCAATCCTAAAGAGATAGATCAGGGAGCGCAGGGAATCCGCAGCTCTGTCCGCAATGTCCGCAATATCCGCAGTGTCAACGTCAGCTGCTTCGGCTCCCTCTGCATCCCTGCCGTCAGCACACTGCCCCGCGCCTTCCGTCAGCATCGCGGCGGTCGGGAATTCGAGCGTCCCGTCCTCCTGTGCACGGCAGTACATCTCCGGACCGCGGAACATGAATACGATGCTGCCCGGATCCGGCGCGGCCGCTTCCCCCTGCTGAAACTCGTTGTGCATCACTTTCGGCTGAATGTCCTGAATCATAGTCTTCTCCTGCGTTCTCCCCTTACATTTTCTTTACTGTGCTCTTATACAGAACGACCCACATGGAATTTTTTACCATTTCCTGCCGCTAACGGCTCACGACGACCCTGGTGTCCAGCCATTCCGGCATGCGGTAGGCCCGGTGTCCTGCGCGCAGGAGGTACTCGGTCCCGTCTTCCAGCGTCTGGATCTCAGCGGTCTTCTGCATCGTCAGCTGCTTCCAGACGTTTTCGGAGAGGATCTCGTCCTCGGTGTGATCGAGGTCGATCCCGATGTCCGTGACGGTAAGGCGGTCCATGTATTTTCCCGCGTTCTCCGTGATCAGTCCCTGTTTGACAAAGCCGATCGTCACCGTCTGGTCGGCGTGAACGATCGTGCTTCCCTGTCCGCTGTCGCCGTTCATCCCGCTGTTGATGTCACAGCCGATCACGAACGCCTCCGAGCGGTTGATTTCCTCGATCATGCTGCGGTACAGGCCTCTGACGTCGCCCTGGAAGCCCGTTCCGAGCAGGCAGTCGACGATGACCCTGAAGCCCTCGAGCATGTCCTTCCCCTCTTCATACGGGGTCACAGCAGCACCGGAGAGCTCCGCGCGCTCCTTATAGTAACAGCTGTCGTGCGACCAGTGATCGCTGACCGTGAAGACGGTGCACGGGATCCCCTCATCCTGCAGTATCTCGGCGAGCGCGAACCCGTCGCCGCCGTTGTTTCCGGAACCGACGCAGATCGCTGCCGGTCCCTCCCCGAAGTCACAGGCCTTCCTGATTCCTGCGGCCGCGCGGCGCATCAGCTCCAGGCTCGGCACCCTGGTCCTAATCGTGTTTTGGTCGCTGATCCTCATGTTTTCTACGGAAATGCAGTCCATAACGTCCCCCTTCCCTACAGCCGGGTCATGATCTTTCCGATGTTTTTCACGGCGATGGAAATCGTTCCATCCGGCTGATTGATGAACTCGATGAAGTCGTCGTTTCCGGCGTACTCGGACGGGAATGTGATTTCAATGCCCGTGTCCGTCTTGATCTTCTGGCTCTTGCCCTTCTTTACTGCGATCTCCTGGTCGATGACTGCCTGCTTGGGCAGCTGTGCATCCTCGACCTTCTCGCTGAAGGACGCCTGCATGGTCGGCGATCCGGAGAAGACCTGCCGCCCGACGTCGTCCGGCGACAGGCGGTCCGTGGTCTCCGCGTTGTCCGAGATATAGGTCTTCGCCATGGCGAGCGCGATGGAGGAGTTCTGTCCGTAGGACTCGGCGACATCGCGCGTGATCTTCTCGACAGCGACGAACAGGTTGCTGTTGGCCAGCTCCTTCTCGCATTCCAGGATCTCCTGCTCGAGAAGACAGACCTTCTCTCCCTCGATTTCGACTTTCTTATCCGTGTAGCGGATTCTCTTCGTGTTTTCGTCGATGATCGCGGACGCCGCGGCCTTCTGCTTGTCTCCCGGCAGGATCGCATGGTTCCTGATGATCGTCGTCGCGATGCCCTCCCCGCCGTGATCCACCACGTGCGTGTACGCCGTGCGGTGATCGAGCAGGAAGACCGCGAGCTTCTGCCCGTCATCTTCCGTGAATTCTGCCACGAGCAGGTCGTACGAGGTCTCCGCGTCGGACGCCTCGAGCGCGGCCTTCAGGTTTTCCGCAATGCCCTGTGTGAAGGTGACGAAGTCCTTTGCCCCATCCTGATAGTCCTGCAGGGCGGCAGCGAAATGGCTGTCCTGCGTGAACACCGCGAGGTTCGCCCGCGTCTCCGCCTGACTCCGCTCGATGTGCGTCTCCAGGTACGTCCGGACCACCTCGCTGTCACAGTCCAGCTCCTGCTGCGAAGGCAGGTAGACGTTGGAAATGAAATCAATGATGTGCAGTATCGCTCGCTTTATCTTCATCCAGTTCTCCTGTAATTACTTTCTGTATCTTTCTTCTTTCATCTATTTTCCGTCAGGGAAGCTCGTGAAGAAGCTCGTCTCTTCCTCCGGCAGTCCGGAAACCTTCTTCTGCGCATCGATCGCACGGATCAGGAATGCCATGTTGCGTCCCAGGTTGCGCATCGTCTGCAGGCCCTCGAGGTCCTTCTCGACGTCCTCTGCGCTGAAGCCGTGAACCTGGTTCCAGTACGTGCTCGTCGCGATCGGCATGCCGGAGATGGAGAAGTACTTGTTCAGGACGTCGAACGAAGCGGTCGCTCCGCCCCTTCTGCAGCTGACGACTGCGGCTCCGACCTTCATCTGCAGCGGGTACGATGCACTGTAGAACAGGCGGTCGAGCAGGGACAGGATCGTGCCGTTCGGCGAACCGTAGTAAACCGGGCTTCCGACGACGAGTCCGTCCGCCTCCTTGAACTTCTCTCCGATCTTGTTGACCTCATCGTCAAAGATGCACCTGCCCAGTTCTTCACACTTTCCGCATGCGGTACATCCCCTGATGTCCTTTCCGCCGACGTTCAGCAGCTCCGTCTCGATCCCCTCTTTCTAAAGCGTGGTCTCGATCTCCTGAAGTGCGCGGGCAGTACATCCCTTCGTGTGCGGGCTTCCGTTTAATAACAGTACTTTCATTTTTCATCCTCCCATAATAAAACGCATTGCGTGCAGCTGCATGAATGCGCGTATTGCCCGGCGCAGGCGGCTCAGGAGCGCTCCCCCGGCCTTCCGCACCGCAGTCCCCCGCAGCTTCTGCGCCGCGGGCATGCTTCATTTCGGCCGCAGGTTCTATGCCGCGGCCGTTTTCTAATCATCCTTATATTATATTATACCACTCGTGTCACGATTTCCTATCACGCCGGTATGGATGTAATTGTAAACATTAAGCCGCGCGTGCGGACATTAGCGGACTGCTGAACTACAGCAGCTGTTTTGCGAGCGCGCGGGCGTTCTCCAGGTCGCGCGGGAACTGCTCGTCGTGGTGAAGCTTCTTATGCTTCGGGTCGAATCCGCGCATCGCGAACTTGCTGTAGTCGCTCACCTGCAGAGTGTCACAGGACGTAACCGAGGCGACGGTGCCATTGAACATACGGAACGTACCCTCGAGCTCGGCGAACCGGTGGAGCATCGAATGCTCGTAGAATTCCTGCGGAGCGTTCATCGTGTAGATCATGCCGACATTCAGCCTTCCCTTATAGTAGCAGGAATAGTCGTCGTAGGACAGCGCGCAGAAGACCATGCGCTCGAGCAGTGCGCGGAACTGCGCGGTCGGCTGCCCGAGGTAGACCGGGCTTCCGAAGATTACACAGTCGGCGGCGAAGATCCGGTCAAGCAGCGGGGACAGGTCATCCTTCCAGAAGCACTTGCAGCGCTCCCCGTCCTTCACCTTACAGGCCAGGCAGCTGCGGCACCCGGTGTAGTTCAGGTCGTAGAGATTGACGAACTCCGTCTCTGCGCCCGCCTCGCGTGCGGCATCCTCGGCTGCGTGCAGCATCTGTGCAGTGTTTCCCTTCTTGCGCGGGCTCGCGTTGATTAAAATCATCTTCTTCATTTTTTTCCTTTTCCTCCATCTTCATAAACGCTGTTTATAAACCTAAAGCTTTTCTTTCTGATCAACAGGGTATTTCTCTTCCCATCTTACACTTTGTCAGATGCATCTGGAACAGGAATTTCAAACATTTCCAACAATTTTCTAAAAGTATCCTGTCCGTCGAGGCAGGTATCGGTCAGGTACCCCTTTTCCTCCTCCCACATCGACAGTCCGCGGTAGTAATACACCTTCTTCGTATCTTCGATCAGGAACGGGACGATGTTCCACCGCAGGCATTCCTTCAGCGCGATCAGGCGGCCGACCCTGCCGTTCCCGTCCTGAAACGGATGGATGCGCTCGAACTCGTAATGGAAGCGGATGATGTCATTAAAGGAAATTCCCTCAGTTGCGCCGAGTACCTCGTAGCTGTTCAACAGCTGTTCCATGCGGGCGTGAACCTCAGACGGCCTTGCGGTCTTTCTGCCGCCGACCACGTTCGGACGCTTCTTATAATCACCGACGGCGAACCACGGCAGATCGGAATCACGCGTTCCCTGTTTCAGCAGGCGGTGCAGTTCCTTGATCAGTTTCTCGGTAAGCGGCTCCTCTGCGCGGTCGATCACGAGGTCGATGCAGCGGAAATGATTAGCGGTTTCGATGACATCATCGACGAGCACACCTTCCTCCGCGCTGATCGTGGCTGTCTCGAAGATCATGCGCGTCTGTTCCTCGCTGAGGCGGCTTCCCTCGATGTGATTGGAATTGTAGGTCATGCGGATCTGCATCTCATGATAGATGCCGCCGGGGAGGCCGACCGACTTTTCCTCCCTCAGTGTCTTCAGCAGATAGTTTACGTTCTGATCGGTGCCGCTATGCCTGCCGCCTGCGCCGTTCGTACCATTATTATATGGAAGCGAGCCGTCAGCAACTCTGGCGGCCTGCAGTGCAGGGAAGCCTTTGTCCTCGGCAGAAACGGCAAAGCCGCTGTGATATGCTGCATTGTTCTTTGTCTTCCTATCATATCCGGCATCTGCGAGATCGCTGACCTCGCATCCGAAGTACTCCGCGATCCTCTCCAGCACCCAGTCCGCAATCTTCTCGCCGCGGCCGATCTTGGCGATGGTCCTGGACGAGATCCCAAGCTTCGCGCCCAGTGCTGACCGCGTCATTCCCTTTTCCTTTAATTTCTGCAGCAGCCCTGCGTATGAAGTCATAACCTTTACCTCCGGCTCGCCATTGCGTTTTATCTTTACTTATTTATACCACGGCGTACGCAAAAAGTAAAGGCTTTACTTTTTGCGTACAATCAGTTATACTCGAGTAAAGATTCGAAACTAATGTGGAGGCAAGCAGCAAAGCCACTATTTTTCATAAATACAGAAACATTTTGCCGCAGAAAAAGACAGTATCCAATTTCTCGGATACTGTCAGAACGTTACTCCATTTTATATAGATTATTTCAAGACACGTACTTTCACACCGCTGCAATTATATTACCGAAGTTACTGAACCGATGATCCCTCTGCCTGCTCGAAGATCGGCGCGGCCTTTTCCCCACTCTTGTCGAGGCAGATCCGCTCCTTCGGGATGCCGTGCGCGAGGCAGCGGCGGACCTGCTCGACTAGAAAATCGTCCTTTCCGATTATATAGAAGTAACCGCCTGAGGACAGCTCGGCGTCCGCGAAGAGCTTCTCCTCTTCCTCGCGGAAATCCTCGCGATGCTCCGCGTACAGGAGAACCGCGCTTCCGGAGGACGCCTCCTCCATCTCCTTACGCAGCAGCGGCTCGCGTCCGACCTGCAGGGAGATGAAGCGCTGGGCGCGGTCAGTCTTCGCGTACGCCTTCAGCAGCGAGTACGTCGTCGACAGGCCTACGCCCATCGTCAGGAAAACCATCGGGTGGTCCTGCAGGTTCAGAATCGAAGCGAATTTAAATAAGGTGACCGAATCGCCCGGACGGATGCCCGCCAGCACCTGCTTGAACGGAGACGGATTCTCCGCCGGAATGCGCGTGATAAACTCGAGCACATCGTCGTCCGGGTCGGACAGAATCGTCATGTGGTGCACGAACTCCTTATGGCGCTCGCCGTCCTTCAGAAATCCCGGCAGGCCGACGTGCATGTGGCCGCCCGCGCGGAAAGTTACGCCCTCCGGGCGCTCCACGCGAAAGAGATATACGTGATTTTCAAGCGGCGTCACCGCGAGTACCTTCGATTCATATAGATCCATATTTCCTCCTGAAGAGGCACCGCCTCTTTTTACTATATATTTCGTGTACATTGACAATTTAATAATCGTACTGAAATTCCGGCAGCCCGGGTTCTTCCTGCTGAAGGCTGTACTTTGTCCAACAGCAGTCCGGCAGAAGCCCGAAGCATTCCGAATTATTCCTCATGCTCCTCGATGTGCATCATCCTCCCCGGGATGTGGCAGTAGCCGCCCGGATTCTTGTCGAGATACTTCTGGTGGTATTCCTCGGCGACGGAGTAGTTGTCGATCGGGATGAGCTCGACGGCGAGCGGCTCTCCAAGCTTCTCTGCGAGGGCGTCGTATACCGGCCGGATCTCCGCGAGCTGGGCATCGTCGACAAAGTAGATGCCGGTCCTGTACTGGCTTCCGAAGTCGCCGCCCTGATGGTTGACGGACAGCGGGTCGATCACGTCAAAGTAGCGTGAGACGAGCTCCCCGAGCGAGATTTTCTGCGGATCATAGACCACTCGGACGGTCTCAGCGTGACCAGTGTTGTCGCGGCAGACCTCCTCATAGGTCGGCTCCAGGAACTTGCCGTTCGCGTAGCCCACCTCTGTCGAGACGACACCGTGGAACTGCTGCAGATATTTCTCCGTTCCCCAGAAACAGCCGCCGGCCAGGTAGATAACGCGGTTCGGGGAGACGTCCTCCTCGCGCGGCCAGGCCTCACGCTGAAGTTTTCCGAAGCCCTCCGAAGCCATCTCGTCGTACGGGATGAACCTCAGCGCCGCGGAATTGATGCAGTAGCGCAGGCCGCCCCTGTCCTTAGGACCATCCTCGAACACGTGGCCCAGGTGGGATCCAGCCCCGGCGCTGTTGACCTTGACGCGCTCCATGCCGAAGCTGAAATCGCGGTCGTAGCGCATCGCGTTGGTGCCGATCCCCTTGGAGAACGCCGGCCAGCCGCAGCCCGAGTCGAACTTATCCAGCGAGGTGAACAGCGGCTCGCCGCTCACGATGTCGACATAGATGCCCTTTTCGAAGAAATTATCGTATTTTCCGGAAAACGGCGGCTCCGTCCCCTCGTTCTGCGTGACCTCGTAGGCCTGATCGCCGATCCGCTCGCGCAGGTCCTGCTCGCTCTCCCTGTTCTTCTCTCTGTCTATATTTACCTTGATGTTCATACTTTCTGCCTCCTTCAGACCGCGGCTCATCCGCAGCCGATCTTATATTAATTATTATTACCTTTTTCTCGGGAAAGTAACCGCTTACAACGGATGGCGGGGACGGCCGAAATCAATATATTTGATGATATCTATTGCATGTACAACATTTTGTGCGCCACTTAAGCAAAATTTAGGCTATAGAGATAGACATATAAAACACCATTGTGTTATAATTTAACATATTTCAACTACACCGATTATTTTTGACTAATAGAGACATTAACGACTATTTAGATAACACATACCTGGTCTGGAGGATATTGGATGCAAGGCAGCACTTTAAATGTTTCCGCCGCTCTCATAGCGGATCTCATGGCCATTGAACTGCTGATCATCGCGATGTACTGCGGCCGATCGCTGCTCCTGACGAAAACGAGGAAAGACTTACAAGCCATACGCATCTTGTTCATCGGAGCAATTGCAATGGCTTTTTTCGACCTCTTAGCTTTCGTTTCGGACGGTCGGACGACCCCTTTCTGGGAGTTTATGAATATGGCGTCCAACTCGATCAACTACCTGGGAAACTGCTGGGTACCGGTCGGATGGCTGACTTTCCTGAAGATGCACCTCTACGGAGACAACGAGAAGACGAGAAAGTTCATCCGGAACTACGTCGTCATCAGCTCGCTGCTCACGGTGGTTATCGCGGCGAACATCTTCACCCCGATCATCTTCAGCATCAACCGCAACAATGTTTATCAGAGGGAGTGGGGCTCCTACGCATTCGTCTTCTACCTCGCGGTATGTATGACGTACAGCATCTGGGACTACTTCCGCTTCAAGCATAAGAACCGCAACATCCGGTTCTTCCCGATCGGCGTATTCTTAGGACCGATCACGATCGGCTACCTGCTGCAGATGCTGTTCTTCTACGGCGTCTCTCTGAGCTGGATCTCCATGGCATTCTCCATGGTCGCGACCCTGCTCTCGCTGCAGAACGAGTCCGCGTTTGTGGACCAGCTGACCGGCATTTTAAATCGCAATTTTCTATATAGTACGACGGTCTTCCGCAAGATGCACGGCGGCATCATGTGCGACCTGAATAACTTTAAATACATCAATGACACGTTCGGACATAAGGAAGGCGACAATGCTCTGGAGCAGTTCGCCGGAATCCTTCAGCACCTTGCGATGGAGCACGGGTGCGCTGTCCGATATGCCGGTGACGAGTTCTTCATCTTCACCACGGAGAGCAGTTTCTCCCTGCTGGTTGATCTGAATGAACGCCTGAAAAACGAGTTAGAGAACTACAACGCGAAGTCGAGGAAGCCGTATCAGCTCCTCTGCTCCAGCGGTTATGGGACCTTTGACCCGAAGAAAGAGAGCATCGACGACGTCGTGAGAAAGCTCGACGCCAAGATGTACACCGACAAGCAGCATTTCTATGCTGAACACGGAGAACTCAGCCGCAGGCGCTGAGTTTCCGCACGGGACGCCGAAAATTTTACATGCGATATTAAATTTTTTCCCGTGCAAGATTTACATTAAGAGAGCGTTTGTGATATTATCCTTAACAAGATGTATTGCTGGTTCTTACCCGAGCATCCGGACATCAGGTCTTTGATTAAGGCAGCTGCCTTGAACTTTGCCGCGCCGGAGAGTTCGTCCGAATCGGAGGACACGACTATGATGTATACCACGATCAACTTGACTGCATCGCTGATAGCAGATTTCATGGCAATTGAGCTGCTGATTATCGCGGTTTACTGTGTCCGTTCGATGCTGTTTAACAAGGCACGCCGCGACCTCAGGGCCATCCGCATCCTCTGCTGGGGGACGATCTTCACGTCCGCAATGGACATGATCACGTTCTACGCCGATGGGCACAACGGCCCGTACTGGTACCTTGCGATCGTCGTCTGCGGTTCCATCGTCTACCTGGCCAACTGCTGGCTCCCGGTAGGCTGGATCGCGTTCCTGAAGCTGCATCTTTACGGAGACACTGAGAATACGCATCGAATCATCAAGGGCTACATTATTTTCAGTACGTTCCTGTCCTTCATCGTCGTGGTGAACATGTTCCACCCGATCGCATTCGAGATCACGCTTAAGAACCACTTCATCCAGACGAACGGAACTCTGTTCTTCGTCATTTACCTCGGGGCATGCATGGTCTACAGTGTGTATGACTACTTCAAGTTCAAGCGCCTCAACGGAAACATCCGATTCTTCCCGATCGGCGTATTCTTAGGACCGATCACGATCGGATACATGATCCAGATGCTGTTTATGCCGGGAATTTCCCTGAGCTGGATCTCCATGTCGCTCTCGATGTGCGGCATCCTGCTGTCGCTGCAGAACGAGTCCGCGTATGTCGATCAGCTGACCGGCATCCTGAACCGGAACGCCCTGTACACGACACCGATATTCGAAAACATGCATGGCGGAATCATGTGCGACCTCAATGATTTCAAGGCCATTAACGATACCTACGGGCATAAGGAGGGCGACATCGCGCTGGAGCGTTTTGCCGGAATCCTCCAGAACATCTCGTACCAGCACGGCTGCGCCGTCCGCTTCGCGGGCGACGAGTTCTTCCTCTTCACGGAGAGTGACAAAATCCACCTCCTCCAGGGGATCAATGAGCAGCTGAACAATGAGGTCAATAAATACAACGCGTTCTCCCATCGACCATATGCGATCTCCTTCGCGTCCGGCTACGACACGTTCAACCCGGAAGAGGAGACCATCGATGACGTCATCCGCAAGCTCGACCAGAAGATGTATGAGAAGAAGCGCGAATTCTATGCCGAGCACACTGAATTAAATCGGAGAAAACGCTGATTTCCTCAGCGCACGCACATAAAGTTTTCTCAATTAAGGGACTGTGAAAGGCGTCTCGGCGCCGCATCACAGTTCCTTTTTTCGTGTTTTCCTGCATTCTCACGCGAGTTCAGTTCTCCGGACAGCAGCGAAAACAAGGGCGGCGAAAAATGAATGGTCATTTTCGCCGCCCTTGAAGGGTGAATGCCTGATCAGATGAATTTTGTCGAAGGAACTAGCCGAGGTACTTGCGGAAGAAGACCTCGATCTTATCGAACGGGATGTAGTCGTGCTCACCGCCGTCGTAGAGGTCGGTGTGGGTCGCGCCCGGGATCAGAAGGAGCTCCTTGTTGTCGCCGGTCAGCTTCTTGAAGGTGTCCTCGCCCATGTAGCGGCTGTGCGCCTCCTCGCCGTGCACGATCAGGACGGCATTCTTCAGGTCCTCCGGGTGGACCAGGATCGACGTGTTCGACCAGCCCGTCTGGGACTGCAGGACCCATCCAGCGTTGGAATTTACGCTTCTTGGGCTGTAGCCGCGCTTGGTCTTGTAGTACGCGCTGTACTGCTTGACGAAGTCCGGCTGGTCATCAGGTGCGGGATAATCGAGGCAGCCGCCGGCTTTGGCGAGGTCGCTGCTTCCGTATTCCCTGGTGCGCTGCTGTGCGATCGCCTTCTTGGCCTCGTAGCGGTCTTCTGCAGTGCCCTGGTCAAAGTAGCCCCACGCGCCGACTCTAGGCATGTCGTACATAGTGACCGCCGCCGTCGCCTTGATGCGCGGGTCGTTCGCCGCCGCGTTCAGCGAGATTCCGCCCCAGCCGCAGATGCCGATAATGCCGACCTTCTCCGGGTCCACGTTCTCCTGGTTGCTCAGGAAGTCGACCGCCGCCTGGTAGTCCTCGGTGTTGATGTCGAGTGAGAACACGTCCCTCGGCGTGCCGCCGGATTCCCCGGTGTAGCTCGGGTCGAACGCGATCGTCAGGAATCCGCGCTCCGCCATCGTCTGGGCGTAGAGTCCGCTGGACTGTTCCTTTACCGCGCCAAAAGGCCCCGCGACCGCCAGAGCCGCCAGCTTGCCTGCTGCATTCTTCGGTGTGTACATGTCCGCCGCGAGCGTGATGCCGAAGTGGTTCGTAAACGTCACCTTCTTGTGCTCGACCTTGTCGCTCTTCGGGAAGACCTTGTCCCATTCACTCGTCATTTTCAATTCCTCAGCCATGATTTCCTCCTTGGTGGTTTCCAATTTTACGTTACTTTCTTATTCTTATATTATTTAGTTGTTTACTGATGATTATTTATGTGGAATCGTCCCGGCGCATGTTCGGATCGTGCGGTTGAATCGCCTTAAATCCGAATCCTTCGCTTTCCGCACTACGTGCCGCGGTTCGGACCGTGCTTTCGAATCATCTTAAATCCGAACTGTCCAGCTTCCCGAATCCCATGCCGCGGTTCGGCCCAAGCACTCGGATCGTCTTAAATCCGAACCTTCTGGCCGTCCAGACCGCTGGATTCCGCGGCACGCCTCTTCTTCATTCTCTCAATCCGGTGCGCCAAAAAATCCAGGCAGTCAATCTGCCTCTGCCTCTCCCGGATGCCGCTCAGGAGCTCTGACCGATGCGCCTGCAGGGCCCTGAAAAACTCCGCGTCCCTGCCCTCTTCGGTAAGCCGCAGCAGCCGCGCCTCCGGCGCCGCGATCCCCGCGTCTTCGAGGTTCTCCAGCAGAATCCCCCGCTGATCGTGCACTTCCGCCATCTCCCGCTCCTTTCGTGCTCCTAATGCTCCTCTTGATTCGTAAGCCCGAAAACTGAAATAACTTCCCGGTTCCGAACTTGCTTCAATTCTCGTGCTTCCGCGGTCCGGTCCCGGCCAGCGGCCGCTCCCTTCCCACGTCTCCATTATATTTCCGCCCGCAAGTGATTACAAATATGCGTTCATAATCATTTGTCATTTAAAATCTTAATCGCTCGTGGTACAATACAGTTAGACGCATCTGACCAACCAGACAGCCCGGAACCGCATTCCATGCCGTTCCGGGCCGCACGCCCGCGGGCCGCCGCCTGCAATACAGCATTCCGCGGCCGCCCGCCCCGACCATTATAAACTGTCTGATTAACATCACCTGCTCCGCCAGCCGAGCAATTAATCAACATCACCTGCTCCGCCAGCCGTGCAATTAATCAGCACCACCTGCTCCGCACACCGAGCAATTAACAAATATCATCACAGGAGCCAAACATGGAAATCACCGTCCTCCGCAACTTCATGGAAATCGCCCGCACAGGCAATATGACCGCCGCCGCACAGGCGCTGCACATCTCACAGCCGACGCTCTCCGTCCAGGTCAAGTACCTCGAGGAGGAACTCGGCAAAAAACTCCTCATCCGCCACGCCCGCAGCGTCACGCTGACCGAGGAGGGCATGCTGCTGCGCGAGCGCGCGTCCGATATCCTGTCGATGGTCGACAAGACCGAGGCCGAATTCCGCGAGATGGACAACCTCAAGGGCGGCGACGTGCGCATCGGCTGCGCAGAGTCTCCTCTGATCAGCCACATCGCGGACCGGATGCTCGCCCTCAAGCGCACATACCCGCTCTTTCGCTTCCACCTGACGAGCGGCGACTCCGACATCGTGATCGACCGCCTGGACCGCGGCCTTCTCGACTTCGCCGTGATCGTCGAGCCGCCCCAGCTTGAGAAATACAACTACCTCGAGCTCCCCGGCTGCGACACGTGGGGCGTCGTCATGCGCACGGACCATCCCCTGTCAAAAAACACCTCCATCTCATTCGACGACCTGCTGGGTGAGCCGCTGATCTGCTCCGAGCAGTCCATCAAGGCCGACCTCCCGCGCTGGTGCGGCGACCGTGCGGAACGGCTGACCTTTGCCGGCACCTGCAACCTCGCCTACAACGGCGTCCGCTGCGTCGAGCAGGGCCTCGGCCTCCTCCTCTCGTTCGAGCACCTCGCCGACTCCGGCATCTCGGCACCCCTCTGCTTCCGCCCCCTCGATCCGCCCCTGACCAACAAGATGTTCCTGATCTGGAAGAAGTACCAGGTGTTTACGCCGATCGCGGAGGAGTTCCTGAAGGAGTTTATGTAAAATTCGACCGGGGTAGTGAGATTATGCCGTACGTGGACGATTGTATGCAGTATGCAGCCATTGCAGCCGTCTGTGATCCTCAGTCAATTTCGTGTTTGACAAAATTCATCATTTCTCATTATTCACCCGGACCTGCTGGTCTTTGCCGCCTGGGGACGATGCGACAAGATATTCCAACATCAACTGATTGCACTCTTCCGAGTCAATGCTGAAATCATCTCGATCGTAGGTGATGATAAGATCACTGCCGACTCGATACCCCGTTCTGTGGTACAGCCGCATCTTCCTCTGTGCCTGCTGGATATAATCGCCCTTATTCAGGAGACCGAAGTGTTCCCAGATGACGAGCCTCCCCGTCTTCTCGGAGAGAATGCAAAAATCCGGCTCGACCCTGTTCCCGTCCAGCCAAAACGGCATTTCGTAGGCAAACGCCAGCGCATTATCGTACAGCATGTTGTAGATGATCTGCTCGGATTTGGAACGAACCCAATTTCCATCCTTCGTCCGCTGCTTCAGCCCTTCAGGGTGCGAGTAAATTCCCACGTGATAAATTTTTCGGTACTTCTCCCGCCACGCCTTCCTGTTCACCTGACCGCTGAGCTCAAAGCACCGATCCGGAAGCGGATTGTACGCGATCCCCCATTTTTCCTGTATCACATTCGGGTCGACATCGCCGAATCCCTTCTCCAGCCTCTTCATCAACCTCACATTTTTCTCAATCCTCTTGATCGCCGCCCGCAAAAACCGATACGTCTGAATATCCTCCACCATCGGACTCTTCCGTTTTCCGATATACCGCACGTATCGCGCTCCGGACGATTCCCGCTGCGTCCCGAGAATCGTAAAGTACCTGTTTCCCCCGGATTGTTTGGCATTTACCGTCAACCCCTTCAGCCCCTGAAATCCGTCCGCCTTCTTATAATATTCCTCGAGGAGTGCCTCCTCCCGCTCGCGCTCCTCCCGAACAATGTCGATAAAGCTCATTTCCTTCCTTTCTTTTGCCATGACTTGCCCATGACCTTCTTCCATGTTATTTCACTGCAGCAGCTCCTGCCGCCGCCTGCGCCATCCAGGCATCCGCGGCGTCTGTACTGTCCGACCATCATAACTTCCATTATATGGTAAAGTCAACAACGCAGAAAATAGTTGTTCTTTTCTCTTACACGGCGGTATGGGGAAGCGTTTTACGGGGCAGGGCGGGCGGCCGCGGTGTGCAGGTGTGCAGGGCGGCGGCCCGCGGGTGGACGATCGGGGCGGGCAGCCGCGGTATACGGTAAGAACAATATCTTCAAGTCGCCGTATACTGCACATTGTACGAGTTTCTGTTCATTATCTGTGGTGTGCTGAATAAATATACTGCTTTATGCAATCCTGACGCGATCACGATTTCTTTCTTTATCAAAGAAATGCTAAAGAGCAAGAAGTTTTCCGATTTCTTCGTGGATTTTTCATTTTTATCTCCAAATAAGAAGCCATTTTTCCTCTCCCCCTCCTCCAACACGTCCGATTGGCCCTGGAAAGGGTGTGATGACTGCATATTCCCTATCGCATCAAGTCCTTTGCTTATCTGATGCCGCGATAACAATTATTATTTTCATAATATGCATCATCATAGACAGCTTTTAAGCTATCTAATAAACATACATTCCCAGATCACAAACACTCGCACTCAAATCGGCTTCTTATTCCTGATCAAATTTTCATTTTCCACGAAGAAATCCCGTTTCTTCTTGCTATCGGCCATAATTTTCAAAAATTAAGAAGGCGACCACCCCTGCACGCCTGTCCCAGCGTTGATCACCCCGGCACCACCCCTCTCGTACACAGTATACCGTGCTATCCCCGCCGTTCCCTCATACTTCCTGCATTTCTCCCGGCACCACCCATTCGCATACAGTATACTTGGTCATTCGTTGCCGCCTCCCTGCGCCGCCGAACCGTATACAGTATACCGTCTCGCTCCCCTCGCTCAAAAAAAACAGCAGCCCCGCATCCACCATCCCGGATGCGGGGCTCTGACTATTCCCATACAATTTATATACGCTTGTATTCGCTTATGCGTTTTCCGCGTCGGCGCGCGGATTTTTCAGCGGCGAAAACGAGCCGCCGGCTCCGTCCCAGCGCCGTTTCGCACTTCCGCCCGCGACCCTTCAAGCCGCCGGCTCCGCTTGGGCGCCGTTTCATACTTCCGCCCGCGACCTTTCAGGCCGCCGGCTCCGTCCCAGCGCCGTTTCGCACTTCCGCCCGCGCCCCTTCGGGACGCCGGCTCCACATGGGCGCCGGCGCGGTGCGCGTGGCGCGCTACAGGTGCATCACGCGGTCCTTGATCTCCTGGGTGCGGCCCTGGTTCCAGAACTGGGTGCCGATGTAGCCGCAGGTGCGGCGGGCGACGGACATCTTGTTCTGGTCGCGGTTGCCGCAGTTCGGGCACTCCCAGACGAGCTTGCCGCTCTCGTCCTCGACGATCTTGATCTCGCCGTCGTAGCCGCACTCCTCGCAGTAGTCGCTCTTGGTGTTGAGCTCTGCGTACATGATGTTGTCGTAGATGTAGCGCATGACGGTCAGGACGGCCGGGATGTTGTTCTGCATGTTCGGGACCTCGACGTAGCTGATGGCCCCGCCCGGGGACAGCTTCTGGAAGTCGGACTCGAACTTCAGCTTGTCGAACGCGTCGATGTCTTCGGTGACGTGGACGTGGTAGCTGTTGGTGATGTAGTTCTTGTCGGTGACGTGCGGGATGATGCCGAATCTTCTCTGCAGGCACTTCGCGAACTTGTAGGTCGTGGACTCCATCGGGGTGCCGTATACGGAGTAGGCGATGTTCTCAGCGGATCTCCACTCGGCGCACTTGTCGTTCAGGTGCTGCATGACCTTCAGACAGAAGTCGCGGCCCTCGTCGCTCGTGTTGCTCTTTCCGATCATTCTCCAGCACATCTCGCAGAGGCCCGCGTAGCCCAGGGAGATCGTGGAATAGCCGTTAAACAGCAGCTTGTCGATCGTCTCGCCCTTCTTCAGGCGTGCCAGGGCTCCGTTCTGCCACAGGATCGGGGCGACGTCGGAGACGGTTCCCTTCAGTCTCTCGTGGCGGCAGCGCAGAGCGCGGTGGCAGAGCTCCAGGCGGTCATCCAGGATTTCCCAGAAGCGGTCCATGTCTCCCTCGGAGGAGCATGCTGCGTCTACCAGGTTGATCGTGACGACGCCCTGGTTGAAGCGGCCGTAGAACTTGTGGCTTCCGTCCGGGTTGCGCTGGGAATCCTCTACCGTCAGGAATGAACGGCAGCCCATGCAGGTGTAGACGTTGTCCTTCTTCAGCTTCTTCTGGATCTTTGCCGAAATATAGTCCGGAACCATTCTCTTGGCCGTGCACTCTGCGGCGAGCTTGGTCAGGTAGTAGTACTTGGAGTCCTCGTGGATGTTATCCTCGTCCAGGACGTAGATCAGCTTCGGGAATGCCGGGGTGATCCATACGCCCTTCTCGTTCTTGACGCCCTGCATGCGCTGGCGCAGGACCTCCTCGATCATCATCGCGAGGTCGTCCCTGGTGCGTCCTTCCGGAACCTCGTCCAGGTACATGAACATCGTGACGAACGGAGCCTGGCCGTTGCAGGTCATCAGGGTGATCAGCTGGTACTGGATCGTCTGGATTCCGTCCTTGATCTCCTTCTTCAGGCGCATCTCGGTGATGTCGTCGACGACCTTGTCGTCAACGGTCACGCCGGTATCCGCGAACTCCTGCTGGACCAGCTTGCGCAGCTTCTGTCTGCTGACGTCGACGAACGGTGCCAGGTGGGACAGGGTGAAGGACTGTCCGCCGTACTGGTTGGAGGCAACCTGGGCGATGATCTGCGTCGTGATGTTGCAGGCGGTGTAGAAGCTGTGCGGCTTCTCGATCATGGTCTCGCTGATGACGGTGCCGTTCTGCAGCATGTCTTCCAGGTTGATCAGGTCGCAGTTGTGCTCCTTCTGCGCGTAGTAGTCCATGTCGTGGAAGTGAATGATTCCATCGTTGTGGGCCTTCACGATCTCCTCCGGCAGCAGTACGCGGCGGGAGAGGTCCTTGCTGACCTCGCCGGCCATGTAGTCACGCTGTGTGGAGTTGATGACCGGGTTCTTGTTGGAGTTCTCCTGCTTGACCTCCTCGTTCGCCTGGTCGATCAGGGACAGGATCTCGTCGTCGGTCGTGTTCGCCTTGCGTGCCAGGGAACGGCGGTAACGGTAGCGGACGTATTTCTGAGCGACCTCGAAGGCACGCATCTCCATGATGCCCTTCTCGACCATATCCTGGATCTCCTCGACGTTGACGGCACGCTGCATCTTGGCAACCTGCTGCGTGACGTTCTCCGCCACTGCCTCGATCTGGTACTCGCTCATCTGGTGGATGCGGTCGACCTCCTGGTTGGCCTTGCTGATCGCGTTGACAATCTTGCTCTGGTCAAACGGAACTTCCTGCCCGCTCCTCTTGATGACATTACAGATAATCTCTCTACTCATTTCCGGCGCTCTCCTTTGCACTTCTAATTCATATGCTTCCCATGCCTGGATGTATAAACACTGTATACACGTAGGCATAGGAAACCCCCGGGCCCTTCTCAAGCAGCCACTGCTCCCGGTGACGGCATTTCTGATGCCGCCATTGCGGCAAGGTCCCAGGCTGCGTTCTCTTTTTCACCTTTATCTATCAAACGATCCGGTATCTTATAACTAGTGTGACACTAGGTCGATACAATATTTAGGTATCTTGGTTTTCACCGAAACACAATATCTAGTGTTCCGGGGACATGTATATCTTATACCCTGCACAGGCATTTTTAAAGTATTTTTTGCGAATCCGGGAGGTATACATGGCCAGGGCGGCATTGTTGATATTATCACAGCGAGATCCGCGCGTCAAATTCCACCTCGATCCACGTGTAACCGCGTTGATTTTCTAATCATGTCGATGAATAATTATCCATAATAAAGTAATGGATATTTCTGGAAAATCAGCGGGAGACTGGCGCTGTGCACGGGTTCTCCCATGCCGTAAAAACCGCCGGTGAATAACCAAAACATTCACCGGCGACAGTCAGTCTTTTAATTTCCCAGCACTATTTCGCGTGCCGGCGTTTATCATCGCCAGGCAGGGCGGCGCATGCCGACGCGGCTGGAAGTTTTTCCCATCGCGGCTGCCCGGTAAAACTGGAATTTTTCCCATCACAGAAATCCAGCAGGACTGGAAACATCTTCCAGCGCGGTATCGGCTTTGTCCGAGGGGCTTCTGCCCTCCTGGCGGGTCGGCTTTGTCCTAAGGCAGCTGCCCTCCCGGCGGCCCGCCCTGCCCGGAAGCAGACTCATACCATATCTAGTGGACTAGAATCTAGTGGACTAGATCGCCCAGCAGATCTGGTCGGTCTCCGGCAGTCCCTCGAAGATGCCGTGGCTCCTGAGGGTCTCGATGACGCCTTTGCCGAGGCGGGCCCTCGTCTGGCAGTCCTCGACCGTGTCGAACGGCTTCTCATTGTAGGCGTCGACGAGCTGGTTGGCCGCCGCGCTGCCGACACCCTCGTACGCCGCGAACGGGAGCAGGACCTTGCCGTCCTTTTCCCAGAAGCGCTCCGCGTAGGAGGAGCCGAGCTCCGCCGGGAGGAAGTCGTAGCCCCTCGCGAACATCTCGTAGATGACCTCGAGGACGGTCGCGCTGTCCTTCTCCTTGGCGGTCGCGTTGTTGCCCTTCATGTTGATCTCGTCCAGCTTGCGCAGCACGGCCTCCTTGCCCTTCAGCGCCGTCTCCGCGTCGAAGTCGGACAGCACGCTCGTGAAGTAGGTCGCGTAGAACGGGACCGGATAGTACACCTTATACCACGCCATTCGGAACGACATCATGACGTAGGCCACTGCGTGGGCGCGCGGGAACATGTACTTGATCTTGGAGCAGGAGTCGATGTACCACTGCGGGATGCCGTGGTCTCTCATCTCCTGCTTGTGCTCCTCGGTCAGGACCAGGTTCTTCTTACGCGTCTCCTCCATGATGCGGAAGGACGTCTCGTTCTCGATGCCGTGCGCGATGCAGAAGTTCATGATGTCGTCTCTGGTGGAGATGACCTCACGCATCGTCGCCGTGCCGTTTCTGATGTATTCCTGCGCGTTGTTCAGCCACACGTCGGTTCCGTGCGAGAAGCCGGACATTCTGACCAGGTCCTCGAAACGCTTAGGCTTGACGTCGTCCAGCATCTGGCGCGTGAAGCCCGTGCCGAACTCCGGGATCGCGAAGGTCCCGTGGCGGAAGCGGTAGTCCGGATCCTTGATGTCCAGCGCCTCCGTGCCGTTGAAGATGCTCAGCACCTTCTGGTCGGTCAGGTCGACGTGCAGCGGGTCGACGCCCGTCATGTCCTGCAGCTGGCGGATCATGGACGGCACCGTGTGCCCCAGGATGTCGAGCTTCAGCAGGTTCTTGTCGATCTTATGGTAGTCGAAGTGGGTCGTGATGATGTCGGTCTTGGTGTCGTTGGCCGGGTGCTGGATCGGACAAAATTCATAGATATCATGGTCCCTCGGAACGATGATGATTCCGCCCGGATGCTGGCCCGTGGTGCGCTTTACGCCCGTGCAGGCCTCCGTCAGGCGGTCGATCTCGAACTTGTTGACCGGACGCCCCGTCTCCTCAAAAAACCTCCTCACGTACCCGTAAGCGGTCTTCTCGGCGATCGTGCCGACGGTGCCCGCCTTGAACACGTTCTCCTCGCCGAAGATCACGCCGACGTACTTGTGCGCCCGCGCCTGGTACTCCCCGGCGAAGTTCAGGTCGATATCCGGCTCCTTGTTTCCCTTGAATCCGAGAAAGGTCGCGAACGGGATCGTGAATCCGTCCCTCTTCATCTCCGCGCCGCATTCCGGGCATTTCTTAGGCGGCATGTCGAGGCCGTTGTCGTACTTGGTCATGTCGCCCCACTCGAGGTGCTTGCAGTTCGGACAAATATAATGCGGGTCAAGGGGATTAACCTCCGTGATGCCCGCCATGGTCGCCGCAAAGGACGAGCCGACCGAGCCTCGGGATCCGACCAGGTAGCCGTCTTCCAGGCTCTTGTTCACGAGGCGCTCCGCGGAGACGTACATGACCGCGTAGCCGTTGCTGATGATCGCATTCAGCTCCGTGTCCAGGCGCGTCTGGATTTTCTCCGGCAGCGGGTCGCCGTAGATCTTGTGCGCGCGCTCAAAGCACTTGTTGTATAGCTCCTCCTCGGCGCCGTCGATCTTCGGCGGGCACTTCTCGTCCGGGACCGGCTTGATGCCGTCGTCGATCCAGGAGGCGACTAAGTTCGTGTTGTCGACGACGACCTTCTGAGCCGTCTCCTCGCCTAAGTACGAGAATTCTTCGATCATCTCGTTCGTCGTGCGCAGGTACAGGCCCTCTCCGTTCTCCGCGTCCTTGAAGCCCATGCCGTAGAGCAGGATGTTCCGGTAGATGGCGGAGTCCGGCTCGTCGTAGTGCGCGTCGGTCGTCGCACAGACCGGCTTTCCGAGCTCGTCCGCGATCTTCACGATCCTGCGGTTGTTCTCCCTTAAGTCGTCCCCGGTGTTGATGTCCGGGTAGCGGTCGTTGTCCAGCATGAAGCGGTTGTTGACCAGCGGCTGGATCTCCAGGTAGTCGTAGTACTTCGCGACCTCAGCGACCTGCTCGTCGGTCTTTCCTTCCTCGATCGCGCGGTAGACCTCTCCCGCCTCACAGGCGGAGCCTACGATCAGGCCCTCCCTGTACTTGTCCAGGACGGATCTCGGGATCCTCGGGCGCTTGTAGAAGTATTTCACGTGGGAGATCGATACCAGCTTGTAGAGGTTCCTCAGGCCCTCCTGCGTCCTGCACAGGAGGATGATGTGGTTCGTCCCCTTCTTTTTCTTATAGTCGATGTTTCCCTCGCGGTCGATGCAGCCCTCGTCGTCATAGAGGTAGCCCTCCATTCCGTAGAGGATCTTGATCTCCTTTCCCTTCTTCGCGAGCTTGCCCGCGATGGAGGCCGCGTCCGGGAAGGACTGTACGACGCCGTGGTCGGTGATCGCGACGGCCGGCTGTCCCCAGTCCGCGGCGAGCCTGATGATCGTGTCCGGGTCGTTCATCGCGTCCATCGCGCTCATCTTGGTATGGCAGTGAAGCTCGACCCTGCGGCCGTGCTCCCAGGTGTCCTGCCGCTCCGGCAGGCCCTCGCCCTTGGAGATGTCGCGGACGACGACGTTCAGCGCGTTGTCGTACTTGCTCCACTCCGTCTCGCCCTGGCAGATGATGTAGTCGCCCTCCTTGATGCGCCCGTCCACGCTGTCCCACTTGTCGTTCTTCAGGAAGCACTTGACGCAGGTGGAGGTCTTCTTGTCCGTGATCAGCAGCGTCACGATCTGCTTGTCGTTCTTGATCGGGCGGTTCTCCTTGTGGAAGACGACGCCCTCGATGATGACCTTGCCGCTCTCCGGGGTCAGCTGCATCAGCGGCGTGGACGCGCCTCGGATCGCTCTGCCGAGCACGACCTCGTTTCCGCGCTTCTCGCCGGAACCGGTTCTGGAACCCGCTCCGGATGCCGTTCTCGCCCTTCTCGCGCGGCCGGTGCCGGAGCCGTCCTTTCTCGAGCGGGAGAGCCCGGATGGAGCAGCGCCCGCGTTTCCGGCGGAGCCGGCGGCGGCAGGATTTCCGGCAGGTGCGTCCTCCCACGGCGGTACTTCTCCATTTGTCCCATCAAGAGAATCAGACGGAGCGCCGCCGTAGGCCGCGAGCAGCTGGTCCGCATCGGCGGAAGGACCCTGGGCGAACTCGTCCATGCCCGGCACGTCGTACGCGTCCGTGTACAGGCTTGTGTCCGGACACGAGAGGATCTCGTCCTGCGTCAACTCGCGATTTCTCTTCTTCTGGATCTCGCTGTAGCGCTCGTCGTCGTTCTCGAAGCGGACGGTGCACGGGAAGCCGAAGGTCTCGCTGACCTGCCGCACGAGCTCGCCGGACAGCTCCTTATTCATCTGCTCCGTCGCCATCAGGCCGAACGACCCCAGGACGGCCGACCTTCCGCTGATCTCGACTCTGGACGGGTCGAACGCGACCTTTCCGATCGTGTCCCCCTGGCGGATCAGGCGCGGCAGATAGAGGCGCAGGATCTCCTCCTCGGAGAGCACCATATTATCGCTGTCGTATTGATAATTCAGCTCGACGCCCGTCAGCCCCTTCAGCTGGCGGATCACCGCCTCCTTGAGCCTCCTGTCATCCTCGGAAGGCACGACAAAATTCAGGCGCATGTCCAGCGACAGTACGCCCGTCTCCCTGCGGATCTGCGCGTCCTCGATCACGCAGTCCATCCGGTTTCTGTTTTCCTCCGGCAGTTTATCCCAGCTGACAAAATCCTGAATCAGTTTATTCAATCTCTCCCGCTCCTTCACGAATCGCCGCGATCAGCCCGTCCTCAAGCTGATCCTCATCGACGGTCTTCAGTACTTTCCCCTTGGCGAAGATGATCCCCTTTCCATCCCCGCCGCAAATGCCGTAGTCGGCCTCTCCAGCCTCTCCAGGCCCGTTGACGACGCAGCCCATGACCGCAATCTTCAGGCCTTCCGGCAGGTCCTTCTCCTCGGTCAGCCGCTTCTCCACGGACTCCGCGAGCTCCTGCAGCGGGATCCTGGTCCTGCCGCAGGTCGGGCAGCTGACGAGCTCGAACTTCGGCTTCCTGAGGCCGATGCTCTCCAGAAGGTTCCTGGCAAAGACGACCTCCTCCACCGGGTCCGCGGTCAGCGAGACGCGCACGGTGTCGCCGATGCCCATGAGCAGCAGCGCGCCGATGCCGGCCGCGCTCTTGATCTTTCCCATCTTGACCGTCCCCGCCTCGGTGATGCCGATGTGGAACGGATGGTCGATCTTCTCCGCCGCGATCCGGTGCGCGTCAAAGTTCATCTTCACGTCGCTCGACTTGATCGACACGACAAGGTCGTCAAACCCCATGTCCTCGATCATCCGCACGTTCCTCACGGCGCTCTCTGCGAGCGCCTCGGCGGTGACGTGCCCGTACTTGTTCAGCAGGTCCTTCTCGACGGAGCCGGAGTTGACGCCGACCCTGATCGGAATCTGATGTGCCTTCGCGGCATCGACGACCCTCCGGACGTTCTCCATAGAGCCGATGTTACCCGGGTTGATCCTGATCTTGTCCGCGCCGGCCTCGATCGCTCCGACCGCCATTCTCCAGTCAAAGTGAATGTCTGCCACGAGGGGCATCTCCGTCTGCTGCCTGACCCTGGAGAAGACCTGCAGGGCCTCCTGGTTCGGCACGGCGAGGCGGACGATCTGGCAGCCCGCTTCCTGCAGGCGCTCGATCTGCGCGAGGATCCCCTGCTCGTCGCGGGAATCGACGTTGCTCATTGACTGGATCACGACCGGCGCGCCGCCCCCGATCGGAATACTGCGCACCATGACCTGTTTCTTGCTGCTCATTTTTTGCCTCCCGTATACTCCTTAAAACCGCTATGCCCCGCAGAGCCGTAAACTGCCGAAAAGCCTTGCGTCGGCCGTTCCGCAGAAACCAATATAAATACGCTAGAACAGACGCACGATGTCGTGCCACGTGACGAGGATCGTCAGCGCGATCAGAAGCGCGAACCCGACCAGGTGCACGCTGCCCTCCATGCTGTCGGTGATGCGCTTTCCGCCGATCTTGCGGATCAGGAGGAACAGGATGCGCCCTCCGTCGAGCGCCGGCAGCGGCAGGAGGTTGACGATCGCTAAGTTCAGGCTGATGAACGCGGTGAAGGTCAGGAAGTACGTCAGGCCGTAGCTGACGGTCTTGTGGACCTCCGAGACGATGCCGACCGGGCCGCTCAGGTCCTTCATGCCGAGCTGACCAGTGATCAGCTGGCCGAATGTCTTGTAGATCAGCACGCCGGCAGCCCCGGTAGTCCGGATGCTCTGGACGAACGCCTTTGCCGGATTCCTCGTGATGACCGGCTCGATGCCGAGCAGGTACCTGCCCTGGCTCTTTATCGGCGTGATGCTGAACGTCTCCGTTCCCGAATCGCGGCGGACGGTGACGGTGACCGCTTCACCCTTCGCCGCCTGCACCTCGTCGCCCACGGACTGCCAGGAGCTGACCTTCTCGTGGTTCACCGCGGTGATCTGGTCTCCCGCGCGGATTCCCGCGGCGTAGGCGGGACGGTTCGCGTCGGCCTTCTGGATCGTCGTCGTCGTCATGCCCGAGATGCACATCACCATCATCAGAAGAAGGACGCAGATGACCACGTTCATGAACGCGCCCGCCGCGAGCACGATGAACTTCTGGCCCGCGGTCTTGTTGACAAAGGCCCCGCTCGATCCATTCGGATCGGTGTCCTCGCCCTCCATCGCGCAGTAGCCGCCGATCGGCAGCAGTCGGATCGCGTAGAGCGTCCCGTTCTTCTCCTTTTTCCAGAGCGCCGGCCCCATGCCGAACGCGAACTCGTTCACCTGCACGCCGACGGCCCTCGCCGCCAGGAAGTGCCCGAGCTCGTGCGGAAAGATCATGACCGCGAATAAAATTACTGCCAGAATTGCTGTCTCCATAAATCGTCCTTAATTGTTCATTGGGTTTTCGCTGGTATTCGCTGTTATACGCTTCTCATACGTTCAACGCAACATTATATCACCATATCGCTAAGAATATATTATGGATGGATGAAGTCTTTATTTCATAAAAACCCTATTTGATAAAGTCCGTATATGTCTTCTCCCTGGTCTCGCGGTCGATCTCCAGGATCTGCGTGAGGTCCGGATTCTCAACCTTATGATGCTGACTCAGGATCTTCTCGATGCTCTCCGGGATGTCCGTGAAGCCGATCCTGTGGTCCAGGAATGCCTGCACCAGGACCTCGTTCGCCGCGTTCATGACGGCCGGGCAGCTCCCGCCCTCCTTAGACGCGGAGACCGCGATCGGCAGGCAGCGGAACGCCGCCGTGTCCGGCTGCTCGAACGTCAGGTTATTCGCCGGTGCCGTGAAGAAGTCGAGCCCCTCGCCGTCCCAGTGCAGGCGCTCCGGGTAGCCCAGCGCGACGCTGATCGGGATGCGCATGTCCGTCTTTCCCATCTGTGCGATCACCGTCGTGTCGTCGAACTCGACAGCGGAGTGCACGATGCTCTGGGGATGCACGAGGACCTGGATGTCGTCGATGTCCACGCCGAACAGCCACTTGGCCTCGATCATCTCGAGCCCCTTGTTCATCATCGAGGCGGAGTCGATGGTGATCTTTCTTCCCATCGTCCAGTTCGGGTGCTTGAGCGCCATCTCCGGGGTCACGGTCTTCAGCTGACTGTAGTTCCAGCCGCGGAACGGGCCGCCGGAAGCCGTCAGCAGGATCCTCCTGATCTTCTTGCCCGCGTTTCCCTGCAGGCACTGGAAAATCGCGGAGTGCTCGCTGTCGACCGGCAGCATCTTGACGCCGTTCCTCTTCACCGCGTCCATGATCAGGTGCCCGCCCGTCACGAGCGTCTCCTTGTTCGCGAGCGCGATGTCCGTTCCGTTCTCAATCGCGCGGTAGGTCGGGACCATGCCGCGCATGCCCATCAGGGAATTGACGAGCAGGTCGGTTTCCGTCTCCGCCGCGTCGATCAGGCCGCGCTCGCCCGTGCGGACGTCCACGTGCGGGAACTCCTTCTGAAGCTCCAGCGCGTCGCTTTCTTCCGACGTGCAGACGAGCTGCGGGCGGAACTTCCGGATCTGCTTACGCAGCAGTTCGACGTTCTTTCCGCAGGTCAGCGCGGCGACCTCGAACCGGTCCTTATGCTGCGCGATCACGTCGAGCGTCTGCGTGCCGATCGAGCCGGTGCTTCCAAGTATGGTAATTTTCTTCCTTGCCATGTTTGCTTTGTCCCTCCTGGAACGCCTGGAAAAACCCAGGAAATCCGAAAAATCACTAGAAGATAATATGGAAATGGATCAGGACGATAGCCGTGTAGTAGTAGACAAAAGGAGCCGTGAACAGCACGCTGTCGAAGCGGTCCATGATGCCGCCGTGTCCCGGGATCAGGTTTCCGTAGTCTTTGATGCCCATCGAGCGCTTGTACGCCGATGCCGTCAGATCGCCGAGCATAGAGATCGGAGCGCCGAGCAGTCCGATGATCGTGCACGTGCCGACGAACTCCCTGCAGAAGAGCATGCCGAAGCCCCAGCACAGAACCGTGCAGCCGATGACGCCGCCGACCGCGCCCTCCCAGGTCTTCTTAGGGGAGAGGTGCGGGACCATCTTATGCTTTCCGAGGAAGACGCCCGAGAAGTAAGCGAAAATGTCGGTGCCGAACGCGGTCAGCAGGATCAGCCACTTGAAGATGCTGAACGGGCCGGTCTCGTCGATCAGGGTCACGTGGAAGGAGAAGAAGACGATGTAGATGATGCCGATGATCGTGACCATCGCGTCGTCCGGGGTCCTCTTCTGGACGTTGAACATGTATACCGAACCGGCCATGATGACGGCGACGAGCCACGCGGCGATCAGCTTGTAGTCGCCCGGCCAGAATCCGTTCATCAGGTAGAGCACGAACATGGCGATGTAGGCCAGCGGCTCGTTAGCGTGCACGCCCTTCTCGCCGAGTCCGCGGTAGAACTCGTGGACGCCCATCGCGCCGATCAGGATTGCCAGCGCCGTCAGCCAGTAGCCGCCGAGATACACGAAGATCAGCAGCGGCACCATGCATGCGCCGGATATAATTCTTGTTTTCATATCTTACTTCCTCCAGGGGTTTGCTTATTTATTCTCCGGATCGTCCGGAATCAAACGGGCAGAGAACTACTTACGTCCTCCGAATCTTCTGTCTCTTCCCTGATATTCCTCCAGGAGCTGCTTAAACACCTCCGGGGTGAAATCCGGCCAGAGCACGTCGGTGAACACGAACTCACTGTACGCGCACTGCCAGAGCAGGAAATTGGAGAGGCGCTCCTCCCCGCTCGTCCGGATCACGACGTCCGGGTCCGGGACGTTGCCGCTGTCGTCGCCCGTCCAAAGGGACCGGCTCAGCATCTCCTCGGTGATCTCGCCCTCGATCTCGCCGCTCCGGACCTTATCCGCGAGTCGGTTCACGCCGCGCAGGATGTCCGCGCGCCCGCCGTAGTTCAGCGCGATGTTGAACTGCATGCCGGTGTTGCCTGAGGTCTCGCGCAGGGTCTCGTCCATGCTCTTCCTCGCGCGCTCCGGGATATTCGAGTAGTCGCCGAGGCACTTGACGCGCACGTTCTCAGCGTTCAGCTCGTCCAAGTCCAGGTCGACGAACTTGGTCAGCAGCTTGAAGATCCCGCCGACCTCCTCCTGCGAACGCTTCCAGTTCTCCGTCGAGAAGGCGTAGACCGTCAGGTACGGAATCCCGAGGTTCGACGCGCAGCGCACGATCTCCGTCATGGACTTCATGCCCGCGTTGTGTCCGGCGAGGCGCGGAACCCCGTGCTTCTTCGCCCATCTGCCGTTTCCGTCCATGATGATCGCGACGTGGCGCGGCATTCTTTCTTTATCCAGCATAACGATGCTTCCTTTCAATTACGTAAAAAGACGGCTGCATCGGAAGCAGCCGCCGTATGAAGTTTGGTTTCGATTAAACTTCCATGATCTCCTTGTCCTTCTGCTCGACGATCTTCTCGATGTCTGCGATGGCCTTGTCGATGGTCTTCTGAGTCTCCTCGAGCTCTTCATTGCGCTCGTCCTCGGAGATCTCTCCGTCCTTCTCCTTCTTCTTGATGTCGTCGTTGACCTTTCTTCTGAGGTTTCTGACGGCGACCTTGGCCTCCTCGCCCATCTTCTTGGTCGTCTTCTTCAGCTCCTTGCGGCGCTCCTCGGTCAGCGGCGGAATGACGAGGCGGATGACCTTTCCGTCGTTGGACGGCGTGATGCCGAGGTTTGCGATCTCGATCGCCTTCTCGATGTCGCTTACCGACTTAGGATCGAACGGCGCAATCATCAGCGTTCTCGGGTCCGGCGTGGTGATGGTCGCCAGGCTCTTCAGCGGTGTCGGTGATCCGTAGTAGTCGACGGTTACGCGGTCAAGCAGCGCCGCATTCGCGCGTCCCGCACGTACTGTGTTCAGCGCCGCCTTAAGATCCGTCTTGGTGGTTTCAATCTTCTCTTCTAAAGACTTATTCTTAGCCATTTCTTAGGTCCTCCTGTGAATTGCCGCCCCTTCCGGCGGGATTCCTGCTCCCTCGATGTCCCTCTTCAGACAAAATCCAAGCGGGGCAGGTGACAGTTCTGTCTTGATGTTTTCCGTTTATTTTCTTCAGGCAGCTAGTCGATCAGCGTTCCGAGCTTCTCGCCGCAGACCGCCCTGACCATGCTGTTCTCCTCCGCCAGTCCGAACACCTGAATCTTCATGTTGTTCTCCATGCAGATCGTCGCCGCCGTCAGGTCCATGACCTTCAGCTGGCGGTCGACCACGTCCTTCATCTTCAGGTGGTCGTACTTGACCGCGTTCGGATCCGTCTTAGGGTCAGCGGAATAGACCGCGTCGATATTCTTCGCGAGCAGAATGATGTCCGCGTCGATATTTACCGCACGCAGCGCCGCCGCCGTGTCCGTCGAGAAGTGCGGCTCGCCGATGCCGGCTCCGAAGATCACGACGTCCTTGTCGCTCAGCTCCTTCAGCGCTCTCCTCCAGATGTACGGCTCTGCGATCTCTCTCATCGTGATCGAGGTCTGCACCCTGGCCTTGACGCCCTCTGCAAGCAGTGCGTCCTGCAGCGCCAGCGAGTTCATGACCGTGGCCAGCATGCCAATATAGTCTGCCGTCTCACGCTTCATGCTCTGGCTGGTCCTGCCCCTCCAGAAGTTGCCTCCGCCGACGACGATCGCGACTTCCACGCCGAGGTCGTGCAGCTGCTTGATCTCCCTGGCGACCAGTGCCGTCATCTCTTCATCGATTCCCTTCCCGCTTCCGCCGGAGAGGGCCTCGCCGCTGATTTTCAGAAGCACGCGGTTATATTTTGGTTCCATACAGTTCTGCTCCTTTTGTTTTATTTATCTATTAAATTTTATGTACAAACTGTTTCTATGTACAAGAATAACTCTGATCTCCAATTTCCCATTCATCGATTATTATACCATGGACCGCGCGTCATCTTCAACTTGATTCCTTCCCGATCACGCGGCGGATGGCATCCTCGACGGAGCGCACCTCGCTTAAGAATTCCCGGGACGATGTCCTGAGCGCGCCGTGGCCCATGGAAATCTGCTGGACCTGGCTGTCGCTCGTCACGACCCTGACCTGGTACTTCCCGGACAGCTCCTTGGTCATGCGCTCGATGTAGGAGTCGGCGGTCTGGTCCTCGTTCGTGTAGATCACGTCGATGTCGTGGAACCTGCCGCTGCTCGCGGAGCCGCCTCCCTTCACCTTATACGCGTCAAAGATCACGGCGATCCTGCACTGCATGAACCCCTGATAGTTGCAGAGGGTCTCGAGCAGTTCCTGCCTGGCCGCGCCGTAGTCGATGCGGCGGAGTTCTTCCAGGTTTTTCCAGTTATACAGGACGTTGTAGCCGTCGACGATCAGGTAGGTCTGCGCGCGCTTCTCCATCTCCTTCTTACGGCTGGCGAGGTGGGAGTGCTTCTGCTCCTGGCGCTGCTCAGCAGTCAGGTCTCGGTCTCTGCTCTCTTCCTTTGCCGCACCTGGCTCCGCCCTGCGGCTGGACCAGCCGTAGTCCACCGTCCCGTCCGCGTTGATCATCCGTACGCCGGAAATCCCGGATCCCGCGGCGTTCATGCGCACGTTCCTGCCGCCTGCCGTGCCCTGGTCGATCTGCCCGTACGTCCGCTCGAAGATGGCCATCAGCTCCGCGTCATCGGCGATGCGTTCCTCGTACCGTCGAACCTTTGCCGCGACCAGATCATCGTCGGAGAGCTCGGAATCGCCGCGTCCGAAGATGCTCGGGAGGTGCATGTAGTCCTCGACCTGGTCCCACGGGATGATGTCGCTCTCGCCGTGCATGCAGAATACGGAATCCGGCGGGTTGTCCACGTCCCTGAGCGGGTCGTAACCCGTCTGCTGAAGGACCTCCGCCGTGTTGTGGCAAGCGTCGTAGCCGTCTAACTGCAGGTAGATCCTGCCCGTCCCGCGGCTGTAGCGCGTCAGCTCCTCCTGGTAATTCATCAGCTCGGATGCCGGGCCCCGCCCCTTCAGAACGGAGCGGTCCCCGTCCGTCTCCGGCGGCTGGAAGCTTCCCTTCATCTTCTGGAGGTCCGTCATCGCGCGGCCGACATTCTCGGTCGGCAGGTCGATCGTGAAGGAGAACCACGGCTCGAGCAGGATGTTCTCGGCCTTCATCAGCCCGTTCCTGACCGCCCGCAGCGCCGCCTGGCGGAAGTCGCCGCCTTCGGTGTGTTTTTTGCTCGCCCTGCCGCTGACCAGCGTGATCTTCACGTCCGTCAGGAGCGACCCGGTCAGGACCCCGACGTGGGAGTAGTCCTGAAGCGCGGTCATGATCTGGCTCTGCCAGTTCCGGTTCAGCTGGTCGACCGGCGCGACGCTCTGGAGCGACAGCCCCGTGCCGCGTTCGGACGGCTCCATCAGGAGATGCACCTCCGAATAGTGGCGGAGAGGCTCAAAGTGGCCGACCCCCTCCACCGGCGCCCCAATCGTCTCCTTATACAGGATCCTGCCCGCGCCGAACGAGACCCTGCACCCGAACCGGTCCAGCATCGTCTGCGCCAGGACCTCGAGCTGCACCTGTCCCATCATCTGGATCCGGATCTCCTGCGACGCGGCCTTCCAGGTCACGTGCAGCTTGGGATCCTCCTCGGCGAGCACGCGGATGTCCTGCAGCAGGGTGTGGTAGTCCGTCCCGTCCTCGGAGACGACCGTGTACGTCAGGAACGGCTCCAGGATCTCCGGGTGCGCGTTCTTCTCGAATCCGTAGCCGTCGCCCGCCTGCGACTGCGTGAGCCCGAGCACCGCGACGACCGTACCCTGCCCGGCCTCCTGCACCGCGCGGAACTGCTGGCCGGAGTAGAGGCGGATCTGGTTCACCTTCTCCTCCCACGGCCCGCCGTCATCAGACTTTCCGCTCAGCCTGTCCTTCACCTGCAGCGCGCCGCCCGTGATCTTCATGAACGTCAGGCGCGCGCCGTTCTCGTCCCTCGCGATCTTGAACACCCTGGCCCCTAACTTTTCCTTCTTCTCCTCGGGCAAAGTAAAGCGTCCAAGTCCAGTCAGGAATTCGGAAATGCCGTCCATCTTGAGCGCGGATCCGAAGAACACCGGGAAGACCTCCCGCCTCTTGATCGCCTCGGCGATATCACCGTCGGTGATCTTCTTCCCTTCCAGCACTAGCTCCATCAGCTCCTCGGATCCTAGCGTCAGGCTGTCCGTAAACCGCTCTCCGCCCGTCACGGAGAAGTCGGTGAACCCGCTTCCGAACTGGTCCGTCAGGATCTCGATCCACTCGGCCTTCTTGTGGATCGACAGGTCCATCTTATTCAAGAATACGAACACCGGGACGCGGCTCCTCTTCAGCAGCTTCCAGAGCGTCTCGGTGTGACTCTGGATCCCGGACCCCGCGCTGATCAGCAGGATCGCGTAGTCCAGCACCGGCAGCGTCCGCTCCGTCTCGGAGACGAAGTCGACGTGACCCGGCGTGTCCAGGATCGTCATCTGCACGTCGTCCCAGCTCAGCTGCGCCTGCTTGGAGAAGATCGTGATCCCGCGGCTCCGCTCGAGCGCCCCGGTGTCCAGGAAGCTCGTGCCGTGGTCGACCCTGCCTAAGCTTCCGATCTGCCCTGTCTTATACAGCATGGCCTCGGACAGCGTCGTCTTCCCGGCGTCGACGTGCGCCAATATACCCGTTACGATTCGCTTCATCGGCTACTCCTCGGACGCGGGGGAATCTGACGGGCTCTTCCCCTTCCTTCCGCCTCCGCAGCAGCAGCCGCCGCCCTGTTCGGAGGAGCTGCAGGAGCAGCCGTTTTCCTCGGATGCACCCTCACCGTGGCCTGCCGCTGCGGAAAACTCCTCAGGCTCGCGTTCCTTCAGCCACTGCTCGAGCTCAGCCTCCCTCTCCTTGGACAGGAGACCCTTCTCGCGCAGGATCATCTCGACGATCTTGGTGACGGAGTACTCGACGATGCCGGTGCACAGGGACTTCCGCTCGTCGGAGTTTCTCTCCATGCCGTCGATGATCACGCCGCAGCACGCGTGCCCGGCGCAGCGGCAGAACGCGTCGTGGTACTCCTTGGTCAGCAGCTGACACTTGGCGTACTCCTCGCCCTTAGGCGCCGTCCGCCCAAAGTAGTGGCCGAGCAGCATCACGCCGCCCGCGAGCGCGCCGCAGGAACAGCCCGCGCCGGCCATACCCCACGGGAATCCGCTGCTCGCCGCGATCAGCTCATCCGGGATCTCCGGGTCCAGGTCCTTCTGCACCGCGTAGATCACCGACTCCGAACAGGCGAGCCCGTTGTGAAAAATGTATACCGCGTCCTCACGCAGCTTCTGAAAATCAATATTCTGATTCATAATTCTATTTCCTTCCTGCATTTCAGCATTGTCTCATCGGTCTCATTCCTAATATTCTACCACGGATCCGCCCGGATTTACAGAAACCCGGAAACGCGGTAAAATAGAAGGATATTGAAGGAACATCTCCCGCCTGCCCGCGGCCAGGCGGCGATGACAATAGTATTAAAAATACCAATACAACTCACGAGAATGATTGATAGCAGCAATCACATGCTGATCAATTACCAAAGAAATACAAGAAATATATCAAAGAAAGGACATGAATATGATAGACGTTTGTCTTCTCGGAACGGCCGGCATGGTCCCGCTGAAGGACCGCTGGCTGACTTCTTTTTACCTGACCTCCGGAGGTCACAGCATCCTGATCGACTGCGGCGAGGGCACACAGATCGCGATGGCGGAAGCGTCCTGCCGCCTGAAGCCGATCGACACCATCTGCCTGACGCACTTCCACGCCGACCACGTCGCGGGCCTGGCCGGCCTCCTCCTCTCCATGGGAAACGCCGGGAGAACGGAGGACGTGACGGTCGTCGGCCCGCCGGGACTCGCCCACATCCTGCAGTGCCTGCTTGTGATCGCACCGATCCCGTTTAAGGTCCTCGCGTGTGAGACGGACGGCACCAAGGAGATGTCGCTGAACTGCGGTGACATGCAGATCGAGGTCTTCCCGGTCGAGCACGTCATCCCGTGCTTAGGCTACCAGATCACCATGCCGCGCGCGGGGAGGTTCGACCCGGAGAAGGCGAAGTCGCTCGGCATCCCGGTCAGGGCATGGTCCGTGCTGCAGGGCGGAGAGCCGGTCAAAATCGGCGAGACCCTGTTCACGCCGGCCGACGTGCTGGGCCCGGACCGCCCGGGGCTGAAGATCCTCTACTCGACCGACACCCGCCCGTGCGAGACCATCGTAGCCTACGGCAGGGACGCCGACCTGATGGTCCTCGAGGCCAACTACCCGGACGACGAGAAGATCGACAAGGCCAGGCAGTGGGGCCACATGACGTTCGCCGAGGCCGCCGGCCTCGCCAAGGCCGCGGGCGCGCGCGAGCTGTGGCTCACCCACTTCAGCCAGAGCATCACCGACCCTAAGGAGTTCGAAGAGAACGCGACCCGCGTCTTCCCGAACGCCCGCGTCGGCGTCGACGGGCTCAAGAAGACGCTGAACTTCCAGGATTAATGGGCCGGATGCCGGAAACAGGCATGAGAGTAAGACACATTGATCAAACACCCTGGAAGATGACATGAAAGCATGAAAAAAGGACATCGGAGAAAGGATGAGATCCTCCGATGTCCTCTTTCGTATGGGTACAAAGTCACAATCGTATAAATATGAAAGAAAAGGAATGCATGTCTATGCGCTCGCCTTGCTCTGCAGGATGTTTCTGGGTGCGCTGGCGGAGCTGCTCGGCGCGTGAACGACGTCGACCTGGTCTTCGTCGATTGCCGCGACCGCGGCCCGCACCATCTTATGGGACATCGTACTCGTAAACATGACGAGAATGTCGGGATTTCCGATTCTTCCCTTCAGTCCGCTCTTGATCTTCGTGAAGACCTTAGCGCTGCAGTTGAATTCCTTGCAGATATCCGCGTACTTACGCTCCATGCGCTCATTTCCGCCTAAAATAACAACACTCACAAAATACCTCCTGTTCGCTCGCGCTCCCCTACTCGGTTATGCGCGTTTCTTCGCCTGTCTTGTCGGCGCCTCTCTTCTGAAGATCTAACGCCATCTCATTCAGTGCGCTGCACGTTCCGCACTTGGTTCCGTCACAGTCGCCGCATTTTCCAGCGTGCTTGATCGAGTACCTCAGTGCCAGCAGGAACAGTGCCGCTACGATAAGAATTACCAAAACTACTGCCGGGCTCATATTCACACCTCCGAAGACGGGTTCATTATCCGTCTTATCGCTTTTCCGTCGTTCCGATTCACGAGCTTCCCGCGTTTCATTTCATTGTCTCAGGAAACTCTATTGTTTAATACCCCCGGCGGGTTGAGTTAAACACAACTAACCATAGGTTTTTTTAGTGCCGGACTGTCTTTTTGTTAAAACAGCCCGGCGGCATGTGCTCCGGAAAGGGTATGGTCATGTCTGACCGCCCTCCCGGTTTATAATCAGGTGCCTGACGCCTTACGGTGCCCGGCAGCCTGATGCAAGAGAGGAAATCGGCAAATTTCCTTTCGATTAAATCCTGGCCAGGGTGAACTTTGTCCCTGACCGGGCATTAACCGCAGTGGGTTTAGTATATGGGCCTGTTATTTGACCGCCGGCTGTCCGTCAGGAAGCCTGTCAGCCTTGCCCTTAGACGGCTTGCGGACGACGCTGTAAACGATGAATGCGATTACAACGAGTGCCGCTGCCTGGCCGATGCCGAAGGATACGCCGTAGATCAGCCATGCGCCCATCTGATAGGTGATGAAGGACATCATGAATCCGACCAGGAACTGGAATCCTACGGTGTACCAGCCCCATCTGGCCTGTCCCTGCTCTCTGAACGCCGTTACCATCGCGACGAGGCACGGTGGATCGAACAGGTTGAAGATCAGGAAGCTGAACGCTGCCAGGGTTGCAGACGGTACGCCTGCGCCGGCAAAGATTGCGTGCATGCCTGCGCTGCTGGTCTCGCTGAATCCGCCGAGCAGAGCCAGTGTGGAGGTCGCCTGCTCCTTCGCGACGAACGCGGAGATCGCGGCAACGGTTCCCTTCCAGCTTCCGAAACCGAGCGGAACGAAGATCCAGTGCAGTGCGTGACCGATCGAGGCCAGCATGGACTGATCCATATCTACCATCTGCAGGCGGAAGTTGAACGTCTGCAGGAACCAAAGAACTACTGTGATGGAGAAAATGATAGTTCCGGCCTTGATCATGAAGTGCTTGGCGCGGTCCCAGGTGTGGATCGCTACGCCCTTGACGGTCGGCATGTGGTATGCCGGCAGCTCCATGACGAACGGTGCCGGATCGCCGGCAAAGTAGCCGACCTTCTTCAGCGCGATACCCGCGAGTACGATGACGGCAATGCCGAGGAAGTACATCGAAGGTGCGATGAACATCGAACCAGGGAAGAACGTCGAGACGATGATTCCGATGATCGTGAGCTTTGCCCCGCACGGAAGGTACGTACAAAGCATGATCGTCATCCTTCTGTCACGCTCATTCTCGATCGTACGCGTAGCCATGATGGCCGGTACGCCGCAGCCCGTTCCGATCAGAATAGGAACGAATGATTTTCCGGAAAGTCCGAAGCGGCGGAACACACGGTCCATGATGAACGCGACTCGCGCCATGTATCCGGAATCTTCCAGGATCGCCATGAAGATGAAGATCAGGACCATCTGCGGGACGAATCCGAGTACGGTTCCGACTCCTCCGATGAGTCCGCCGACGATCAGGCTCTCCAGCCATGCCGGCGAACCGATCGCCTGCAGTCCTGCAGTCGCCGCGTTGGTGATGTACTCACCGAACAGCTTGTCGTTCGTCCAGTCCGTCGCCCAAGTTCCGACCGTGGAAACCGAGATGTAGTACATCAGGAACATGACCACGGCGAAGATCGGGAGCGCGAACCATCTGTTCGTCACGACACGGTCGATGCGGTCGGAGAGCGTCATGTTCCCCCTCGCGCGCTTCATGTGCACGGTGTCGTCTACGACGTTCTGAATATATGCGTAACGCTGATTGGTGATGATGCTCTCGGCGTCATCGTCCATCTCCTTCTCGCAGTCCTGGATGTGCATGTCCAGGTGCTTCATCAGAGGCGCGTCCAGATTGAGCTCCTCGATGACCTTCTCGTCACGCTCGAACAGCTTGATGGCGTACCATCTGAGGTTGTTTTTTTCGACAAAAGGTGAAATGGACTCCTCAATATGAGCAATCGCATGCTCCACGCTGCCGTTCAGCACGTGCGGCGCCTCCGCCTTCTGGTGCTTCTTAGCGAGGTCGATCGCCATCTCGACGAGTTCGGATCCGCCCTCTTTTCTCAGCGCGCTGATCGGGATGACCGGGCATCCGAGCTCACCCGCCAGCTTCTTCAGGTCGATTCTGTCCCCGTTCTTCTTGACCAGGTCGTACATGTTGACCGCGATTACGGTCGGGATGTGCAGATCCAGGATCTGTGTGGTCAGGTACAGGTTTCTCTCAATGTTGGTTCCGTCGATAATATTGATAATGGCATCCGGCTTCTCGTTGACCAGATAGTTTCTGGAGACCACCTCTTCCATCGTGTACGGGGAGAGGGAATAGATTCCCGGGAGGTCCTGGATGATGACCTCCTTATGCCCCTTCAGGCGTCCTTCCTTCTTCTCTACGGTTACTCCGGGCCAGTTTCCGACGTACTGCGTGCTTCCCGTCAGGTCATTGAACAGGGTCGTCTTTCCGCAGTTCGGGTTTCCGGCCAGCGCAATCTTAATTTCCACGCTTGCTTCTCCTTTCCATTGCTGCTCTTGCTTGCTTCGTGCTTACTCCGCCGCGATTTCATCAACCAGGATGTTCTCCGCCTCCGCCTTTCTCAGCGAGAGCTCGTAGCCCCTGAGGTTGACCTCGATCGGATCGCCGAGCGGCGCGACCTTGCGGACCATGAGCCTTGCGCCCTTGATCACGCCCATGTCCATGATGCGCCGCTTAGTCGGCCCCGCGCCGGTAAGCTTCACGACAGTGCCTGATTCTCCTACCTTGAGTTCCTTCAATGTCTTCATTTGCCTGCCTCTCTCTATGATCAATAACAAAAATAAACAATAAACGTATTAAACTTTAATTAGCCTTATCTAACTATCGGCCGCAGCCATCCTCAGATAAAGCGCATCCCCTATACCTGGATGCGGTTGGCCATGCTGCTGTCCAGCGCGACGCGGCTGTCCTTCACCTGAAGGATCACATTGCCTCCGTTCCTGGAAACCAGCGTAACCTCTCCGTCGACGACACAGCCGAGCTCAGACAGATGCTGGCGCACCTTGTCGCTTCCGGTGATCTTCTTGATCCTCGCCGTCTCTCCCGGATTCATCATTGAAATCGGTAACATCGATCCTCCTCTCCGGACCTAACCACGTAAACCCCCGCAATCTTCCGGGTATTTACGCAAGTCCATACCTTTATGTATCGGACAAAATTCACGCGGACAGAGTCCGCATCTCAGGCCGCAGAACGCCCTGCTGCGCAGACGGAAAATCCTCGCATCCCTGGAGTTCTGCCTCTCAAACGGCCTTATTAGTCACGTCGTCCGTCTGTTAATGTTGTTTAACATGTGTTAGTTTAATATAACTAACATCCATTGTCAAGGGTCTAACGTTAAAATTTATGCAAAAAGGAGGGCAATATTTCGGATGGGTGCAGTCTTGCTCGGTAATTATTTGACAGACTCAAGCGGCACCCCTCGTGACCGGTTGTCGGCGCTATATAAATGTAGTAAAATTAACAATATAAACCGAACAGTCATAAACTTCGGACGCATGCCTGAGAGCCTGTCCGATCACACCCGGACAAGCGCCCGGTTCTTCAAAAAAAATCCAAACGGCTCGCGCGTCCTGCAAGAATCCCGTGCGAAATAATAAGAAGAAGCCGAGAGAAAACACGCAGCGCAGAGAAAACAGAAAAATACAACTATAGGGCTGAAAATTACAGAGCCAAACAGCAAATAGAAAAGAAGATAAAAATGTCCAGACACACCCCGAACAACGCAGCCGGCAGGCCGCCGGCAAAACCAAAACACAAGAGCAGGCCGATCACGCGCGTCAGCACGGAGAACAGCGCCGGAAAGTCGAACAGGCTGAACGCGCCCTCGCTCATCTTCGCGGCGGCGATCCTGCTCGTGATGGCGGGCGCCGCAGAGATCCTGCAGGAGAAGGAGGTCATCTTCCCAGAGATCGCTGCGATCGCGCTCGGCTACCTGATCGCCCCGCGCCAGCCGTGGCGGGTCAACTCCGTCCGGATGTTCCTGACGATCACCGGCTGCGCGGTGTGCGGGTTCCTGATCGTGCTTTACGTGCCGGCGCCGCTTTTAATTCAGATCGTGCTCGCGTTCGCCGTCAGCCAGGTGTTCTTCCTCTTCGGCGGGACCTCGATGGCCCCGATGATCAGCGCCGCGGTCCTGCCGGTGATCCTGCAGACGCACAGCATCGTCTACCCGATCTCCGCGTCCTCCCTGACGCTCGGCGTCATCATTCTGCACAAGATCCTCGTGAAGCTCGGAAAGCGCATCCCCGCCCCGTTCACGCCGGTCCCGCTTCCGGGCAGGCCGCAGCTCATCGCCGCGGTCAAGCGCATCGTGACCGTCCTGCTGCTCGCATGGGTCGCGATCGACGCCAGGCTGATCTTCATGGCCGCCCCGCCGGTTCTGGTCGCATTCACCGAGTTCAGCAATCCTAAGAGCCCGGCGAGGAAGCGGCCGCTCGCCGTGTGCCTCTTGATCTTCTCCTGCTCCCTGTACGGGTCGGTCTTCCGCCTGCTGATCATGGATGTCCTCGGCCTTCCGCTCGTCCTCTGCGTGCTCTGCGTCATCGCCGCGAGCTTCCTGACGATTAAGATCAGCGCACTCTGGATCCCGCCCGCCGCCGCGATGGGCATCCTCGCGATGATCATCCCGGAAGCCCAGGTCGTGACCTTCCCGCTTCAGGTGTTCTGCGGCGCCGCAGTACTGATGGGAGTAGCGACGGCGTTCTTCACGGAAAAACGTCGGTCTTGAAAATTTTTAATTCCTTCGCATAGAAACGGGGCTGATCATATCATGCGTAATGATCAGCCCCATTATGGTCATTCATTAATGTTCATTTGCCAGCTCACGGAAGAATTACACGTCGAACTCTTTTTCCACATTCATCGTATTTCTGATCTAATATGCCAATGCCTCCTCCGGCGTCATCCAGAAATAGATGCCCGGCGTCGACTCCAGCCAGCGGTTCTCGTCAAACGTGTCGACGTGGACCCACTCGCCCGTGCGGTAGATGAAGTTCGGGTCGTTCAGGGCGCAGGTTTCCTTGAAGCTCTTGGAGCCGTCGAACGTCTTGATCGACAGGACCTTCGCCTTGTTGCAGCGTCCGGCGCGGTGGGTGCTCATGGCGCGCTTGGCGTCAGCCGGGATCAGCAGCTGCACCAGCGTGTTGTTGAAGCACTTCTTGTAGCCCACGAACGGGCCGGTCTCCGGACACGCCATCCGGTAAAACTTGGTGTTCTCGTCATCCACGATGCCGTCGGTGTTCGATCCCTCCAGCTGCGCCGCGTGCAGGTCCGCGCCCTCGATATGCATGCCGTGCAGGTCGTCCCAGCGCAGGTCCGTCCCGTGCATCGTGCAGTTCCGGAAGCTCGCGTTTGCAAGGCTGACCTTCCGCATGCAGGCGTTTGACAAGTCGCCCCCGTCGAACTTTGTCCCTTCCAGATTACACTCCGTGAAGTCCGCCCATCTAAGGTCCAGGTTCGACAAATCCCACCCGGACAGGTCCAGATTATGGAATGCCGGCTCGTGCATCGCCAGCAGCTCCCCCGGCCTGCGTTCCGCGAGCCTGGCCTTCAGTTCTTCCAGTGTCATTTCTGTATTCATTCGTACACGCCCCTTCCTGAGAAACCCATTCTACTCTCAGCTAAATTATACCACAGCACACATGCGCTACTCACCTCCCCGATGGCATTTATGCATCCTTTACGGCAAAATTTTACCGTTCCTTCACCTCACTGCATTGATGAAATGGGATAGCAATCCCGGCGATATGATGATACAATTAAGAGAGTATACAATCATGTGATAGCAAGAGGGAAATCACGTTCGTTTCCGAACACAAGGGACGCGTAGACGCCCGCCCGGAAGCGTGTGCGGCAACACACGTTGATTTGATGGGCAGGCTGCGTTTTTGTCCGAAAAACGACCAACGGCAGATGGGGGAAAGGAGAGCAGAAAGCACCGTCTTTCTGAAATAGATAATGGAAAAAGTACGTAAGTCAGCAGAAGATTATCTGGAGGCCATCCTGATGCTCAACAACGAGCACGGGTATGTGCGCTCCGTCGATATCGCGAACCAGCTCGGGGTCACCAAGCCGAGCGTTTCCTACGCGACGCGCCGCCTGAAGGAGGAGGGCCACATCGAGATGGATAAGGAAGGCATGATCCACCTCACCGCTTCCGGCACTGAGATCGCGAACAGCATCTACGAGAGACACCGCATTTTGAGCGCGCTCTTCGTCCACCTCGGCGTAGATCCGGAGGTCGCCCGCGAGGACGCCTGCCGCGTCGAGCACGACCTCAGCGAGGAAACCTTCGACGCCCTGAAGAAGCACATCCACGAGGAAGGCTACGACGAGTAGTGATCAGCATCGACGAGCGGCCGTTGAACAGCCGCAGCGGACGCAAACATTGCAGCGCTGGGCGGCCTCAGCCGAACGCAGTAACTTCAGTCACTGCAGCGCTGGGCGGCCTCTGACGACGGCAGCGAAAAAATCTTAATAGCTTAAAAGATCGTAAGACCGGACAATCCGCAGGAAAACCTGCCGGGCGTCCGGTCTTTTCTTCTGTCTTTATGATTCTGGTCGCTGTTTTTTCGATCTGCATTCATCCGAACCATTATTTTTCCAATTTATTATTATTTCGTCATATCATTCTGCCCGCCGCGGCTGTCCCAGCGAATAAGCGTGCGCAGATTCATGGATCCGCAGACGAAGCCGAGGATCGCGAGCAGGATGCTGACGATCAGCATACTCCTGTCATGCAGGCTGCCCGTCAGGATCCGCACGGCGTTGGACACAGAGAGCACGCCGACAGTGAACTGCACGATCATCATAATAATATGGTAGAGCCGACTGTTTTCCATGGCTTCCCGCCTTTCTTAATATCGAGAATTTCCGCGGCAGCGACTGCCGTCTACCTTTTATCATTAATATACTACTGTATCTACAATTAATCAATATATCATGATAATTCCTGAAATTACACATGAAAACAGGGCCCTTAACGCTCCCGCGCATCGGGTCCTGCCGCCGTAATTCTCTTCAAAATGCCTATTCGAGTACCGACGCGCCGCCAATTCTGCCGCGCCGCTACTCCCTCACCATTTTCCGCCCAAGCTCGTACGCCTCGTCGCCGTACTGCGTCTTCTCGATCAGCTCGCGGTTCATCGAGCCCAGCGCGATGACCTTCCCGAGGTCGTACCATCCGAAATATTCGTTCATCAGCTGATATTCCGAAGTCACCGAGATGCACCGCTCCTCGTGAATCTCTCCGCAGGTCAGCAGGAGCACGACTGATTTCTGCTTCTTCCTGAGCCCGAAGTCGATCCCGTAGAAGCGGTCGATCGCGCACTTCAGCTGCCCCGGCACGCCGTAGTAGATCAGCGGCATCGCGAACACGATCACGTCCGCGTCCAGCAGCTCCGGCTTCATCAGCTCAAAGTCGTCCTTCAGCACACAGTCCTTAAGCCCTCCCTCACAGCGGTTGCACCCGCGGCAAAATCCAACGTTCATAAACGCCGTATCAAACCGCACGACTCGATTGCCGACTCGCTTGGCCCCCTCTTCAAACCGCTCCGCCAGGTAGTCAGACGTCCCGCCCCGGTGCGGGCTTCCCGTTAATATCACAATGTTCATATGCGTTTCCGGTCCTTTCGTTTACTATAATTAAGATAATTATAACACTGAAAGATGTGCCCGCTGTAATTAAGAATGCAAAATTATCAAAGAATTTGGAAGGGTAAACATTATGGGGTTTATTTCAAAGCTGTTTCACCCAATACTTGATGAACCAGACATGCAAGCAGCAATTGAAATATTGCAAGATTCTAGGACACGTCATTCATTCGAGATCATGTTACGCGATTATAGTATCCCTCTATACAATGAATCATCCTGCGCGTGCTATGTTGCCGCAAGAAGATATATAAAAAATAATAAATGACGATTCACAATGGTAGGAGCCGATCAGCCCAGGGCTTCGCGGGGTTTTAGTTATAGAGCTGGAGGAAACGCGGCCTCGCCGGTGGTCGGCCGCGTTTCTTGGATTGTCGGGAAGGAGAGCGGATGCTCCTCAGAGGTCGCATCCGCCAATTGTCTTTGCCGCCCTTGCGGGCGGCATGGTCGCCGTTTACTCGCTTTGCTCGTAAACGGGATCGAGCGGCCGCCTGTAATAATGGGCTTGCGGCCGATGGCAGGAACCCGACGTCTTCCAGCTATTACCATTTCTGCCGGCTATATGTTATTTTTCCCACCGAGCCGAAGATGTTTCGATTTTTTCCGGCTATAGTTTATATTTCTCGTGGTACCGAAGTTCGCCGGACGATCCACCCGCTCTACGGCAGCGG
>CAIFEY010000008.1 GCA_903789635.1 uncultured Eubacteriaceae bacterium | reverse complement strand
CTAAAAAAACCGTTACACTTTTCCCGTGTCTACTTGACAGGGACCTGATCACTGGCCGCCATGCGCCGTCGCCCGCGCCCAATATTCGTAAAGCCGCCGAATACCTCCATTTTCCTGAAATATATTGTATACACGCCGCGCTCCAAGTCACGTCGATCAACAGCCGCGCGCCGCGCAGCAAATAACAGATAGAACAAACCCCGCAGATCGACACTGGATCTGCGGGGTTTCTGTTGAAGACGTTGATTTTTCAACGCCGGATTACGTGGCGGCGTCCGGCACATCGCCCGCCGTGAGCGAGGCGGCGCCATCGCCCGCGCCCCAAGGAATTACTTACCCTCGCGCTCCACGATCTCCGTCGCGAACTCCGCCGCGGCCTTCAGGTCGGCGACGTCCGGCTTGCCCCGGTGCATCATCTTGAAGGAGCCGCGGCAGTGGAACTCGTCGTCGGCCATGATGAGGTTCTGGTCCTCGACGAGGCGCTTGACCTGCTTGAAGGTGGACGGCAGGAGGGCTGCTGTGCTGAAGTTGACGACTTTGCCTACATGGCCAGGGCTCAGGCTCCAGATGAACTGCTTGATTTCCTTATCGACGCCGGCGGCGTAGACGGAGCTGCCGAGGAAGAGAAGGTCGGTGTGGTCGGGCAGCGGGACGGAGACGTCCGCCGCCTGCACGCCTAATGCGGCGCCGATTGCGTCGGCGAGTTTCTTGGTGTTTCCGGTCTTGGTATAGTAGCGTACTGCGATATTCATGGAGTCCTTCTTTCTTATTAAATTAATACTCAAGAAATAATATAAATGTAAGTAAATGTAAATACCTGCGGGGTTGTTCATTCAAGTGCTGATAACGCGGAGGCCTTCAGGTCGGCGGCATGAGTCAGCGCCCTCAGGTATCAAGGTATCCGGGCGTTGAAAATCCAATTCTTAGAAGACTTTGTCTAAGATAATGTAGAAACGGTAATCCGGGTACATCTCGCGCATCTTGTTCGCGATCTCGTCACGGACGGCGGCAGGGTCGGGTGTGTTGAAGTCGAGGATCAGGTCAAAGGTGACGACTTTGGCGTCGCTGTCGACGTAGAAGCCGTGCATCTGGAGGACCTCCTCGCGGGTGGAAAGGAGCTCGCGGAGGTCGGCCTTCATCTGGGCGAACTCGTTGGTGTCGGTGTTGGAGGCGTAGATGCCGATGGTCAGGAAGATGCCGAAGTGCTTGTAGACGTCCTTGGTGATCAGGCGGGTCATCTTGTGGATCTCCTTGGCGGTCAGGTTGTCGTCGACCTCGACGTGGACGGAGCCGATGTACTCCTGCGGGCCGTACTGGTGCAGGACGAGGTCGTAGACGCCGTCGACGTCCGGGTAGGACGAGATCAGGGTCTTCATGTTGTCGATGAGCTCGCCGTCGACGCGGTTTCCGATGATGCTGCTGAGGCTGTCCATCAGGATCTCGACGCCGGCCTTGACGATGACGACCGAGATCGCGACGCCGAGCCAGCCCTCCACGTTGATGTGGAACAGGATGCTGATCGCGGCGGCGGCCAGGGTGGAGAGCGAGATCGCGGAATCGAAGACGGCGTCCTGCCCGGAGGCGATCAGCGAGTCGGAATTGTTTTTGTGGCCCTGGTTCTTCACGTATCTGCCGAGGAGGAATTTCACGACGACGGCGACCGCGATGATCAGCAGGCTGACCGCGGAGTAGTGGGCGGTTTCCGGGTTCAGGATGCGCTTGAATGACTCGGTGAACGAGGAGACGCCTGCGAGCAGGACGATGACCGCGATCGTGATCGACGTCACGTACTCGATGCGGCCGTAGCCGTACGGGTGCTTCTTATTCGGGGCCTTGCCGGCGAGCTTGGTGCCGACGATCGTGATCACGGAGGAGAGGGCGTCGGACAGGTTGTTCACGGCGTCCATGATGATCGCGATGGAGCCGGTGACGAGGCCGACGACGGCCTTGAACGCGACCAGGAGCAGGTTGACCGCGATGCCGATGATGCTGACGCGGACGATGTTTCGTTGTCTTTCCATAGTACATGCCTCCTGATGGTGGAATAGTCTAGTGTTTAGCTGTGCGGCGGCCGGTCGGTGAGTGCCGGTGCGAGGGATCCGGAGGCGTCCGGACGCGGCGTGAGTCGCTTAGGCGTCGGGGCGCGGTGTTTGGGTCCGGGGGCGCCCGGACGCGATGTGAGTCGCTTAGGCGTCGGGGCGCCTGGGATGGGCAGGAGCGCGGCGGACGGGCAGGTGTGCGGGGTCCGCGGCGCGGGGTTTTGCCGCCGCCGGTCGGAAAAACGCGGCTTCGGATGAGAGTGAATCCGAAATCAACACGTGTAAAACGGCAATCAATTAGATTGCGTAAAATCAAATTTGATAAAATTATACCGCCGACAGGCGGCGGTGTCAAGATAGCGGGAATGAGATTTTTAGGCTAGATCAGGCCGCCGTAGAGGCGCATCAGGATCATCGTTACGATCGGGAGGGTGCCCAGGGAGAAGAAGGTCGAGAGGGCGATGCCTTCCGAGACGAGGCGGGCGTTCTTATGCTGCTGCTCCGCGACTGCGGCGGTGATGACGGCGCACGGGAAGGCCTCGGCGTAGATGACGGTCAGCTTGGCGGCGGCGGAGATCGGGAGCCAGTTGACGATCAGGAAGCCGATGGCGGGCATCAGCAGGTCGGCGAGCAGGCAGACCAGGACAAGCTTCTTGTTCGTGATGAGCTTGGACAGCTGGCCTTTGCCGAGGAGGACGCCTACGAGGACCATCGAAAGCGGGATCGTCATGTCGCCCATCGTGCTGAAGAATGTCATGACCAGCCCCGGCAGCTTCACGCGTGCGAACAGCAGGATGCAGCCGGCGATTGTCGCGAACATCGGCATCGTGCACATCGCGCGGAGCATGCCCTTGCCGCTGACCTTGCTCTTCTGCCCGTAGTTCAGCTGCATGATCAGCACGCTGTACATGTAGACGTTCAGCACGACGTTCTGGATGACGAAGAGGTAGAAAATTTTGTCCCCGAAGACGGCCTTGGCGACCGGGAATCCGAGGAAGCCGGAGTTGAGCGAGGTCAGGATGCCCATGATGCAGCCCTGGTCCTCCAGCGGTTTCCAGCGGATCACCTTGACGATGATGAGCGACACGGCCGCGGTCGAGAGCATGACGATGGAGGAGAAGATCAGCACGTCGAACGTGTCCCGCACGGTCTCGTCGGTCAGCTGCGTCCCGCACATCGAGCTGATGACCAGGCACGGCGTGGAGATGTTGATCAGCAGGCTCGTCAGCGGCACGACACTGCTGTCCGGCAGCGCGTGGGTCTTGTTGGCGGCGAACCCGACCGCCGTCATCGCAAAAATGGTGAATACTTTAATGAATACAATCAGCATAAACTCTAGTTTCCCTTATTTCTCTTATCTCAGTTTCTTCGGATGAATGAACATTGTTTAGTTTACCATATTTCTGCATAAGATTGTAGGACAAAAGCCACGCGGGCAGGTCCAAGGCGCCTGCATAAACCGAAAACCGGCGTTCCCTGATGGGAAACTGCGGTGTTTTTGCGACAAAATATTCGTGAAATTCAATAAAATTATTGATAAAAATTTGTTTCAAGTATATAATTGAATACATAGAAACATACAGATTCTGGAAGAAAAAATGGTTGCATGCAGCCCGCCTGCATAAATATAAATTTGATAACGTTCAAAAAAGCTGTCGAACTGCGATGCGAATTGTGAATTATTCTGAATACAATTATGCAGTCACACGCTTCCGGAGTGAAATAAAATGCATTATTTCATGATATTTGAGACAACTTTTTTAGAATTTATTTTCAGAGAAATATACAATAGTGTGTATTGTTGCCGTGATTAATAAATTGACGAAAAATTAACGCTCGAGCAAACGTTGGAATTGAGCCGTTATCAACAAAGAAAATAAGTCTATAAAAACCGTAAAATTATTTCTATGAAAAAATATTATATAATTTTGATGAGGTATTGTGAAAACGTCTTTATAGGTGCTATAATATAGGCATCAAAAGGTCGACGAATCAGACCGCGTTGTGAAATTTATGCATGAGGTATGAGGACTTCATGGACCGCTGGGGAGGAGGGCAGAATCTGACGGCGGAGATCACGATCGGCTTATCTCGATCGGCCGCCCGGCTTCCATTCCATCATAGCCCGGAACATTTACACGGTACACTGCTTTACACAACTTTTTTCAACACCAGCAACAGACTATGGTGATACTCGTGAAAGGCTGAGACGGAAGCTATTCGGTATTTTTTATTCGTTATCATTTGTTAAAAATCAAACTTGTCTTAATCTTGATTTTATTTTATGAGAGAGGAGTGTAGTTATGAAAGGCTTTGAATCTTTCATTAATGCCCTGAACGGGGTTATGTGGGGTCCAGTCATGCTGGCTCTGCTGGTCGGCACCGGAATATTCATGTCCTGCAGGACAGGATTCATCCAGTTCCGTAAATTCGGACTCATTATGAGAGAGACCATTGGTAAGCTGTTTACCAAGACCGAAGTAAAGGAAGGATCCCTTTCTCCGGTACAGGCGATGACGACAGCGCTGGCAGGAACCGTAGGAACCGGTAATATCGCCGGCGTAACCGGAGCCATCGCACTGGGAGGCCCGGGAGCAGTTTTCTGGATGTGGATTTCCGCACTGTTCGGAATGTGCACCAAGTTCTCCGAGGTAACCCTGGCTGTACGTTATCGTGAGAAGAACGATAAGGGCGACTGGGTCGGCGGACCGATGTACTACATCAGAAACGGTCTCGGTCACAAGTGGACATGGCTCGGAACACTGTTCGCACTGTTCGCTATGATCGCTGCATTCGGTATCGGAAACATGACGCAGGTCAACACGATCGCGACTTCCATCGGAACGATCTTCACCGAGTTCAACCCGGCTATGGCATCCAACCTGAAGATGATCTACCTGATCGTCGGAATCGTCATCGCAGTCCTGACCGCGCTGATCCTGTTCGGAGGACTGAAGCGCATCGGAGCTACGACAGAGAAGCTCGTACCGGTAATGGCAATCGTATACATCATCGCTGCACTGGTCGTTATCTTCACCCATCTCGGCATGCTGGGATCCGTATTCCACGACATCTTCGTCGGCGCATTCAACCCAGAGGCTATCGGCGGCGGACTCGCTGGAACCGTCATCATGACCGCGATGAAGGCCGGAATCGGACGAGGCGTATTCTCGAACGAGGCTGGACTTGGTTCCGCCCCGATCGCGCACGCAGCTGCTGATACCGACCACCCGATCCGTCAGGGATTCTTCGGTGCGTTCGAGGTATTCGCAGGCACCATCGTCATCTGCACCATGACCGCTCTGGCTGTACTCGTATCCGGCAAGGCTGCTGGATTCTATGGCAAGGCAGCAGGTACAGACCTGACCATCCAGGCATTCGGATCGACATTCGGAGGAAAACTCTCCGCAATCATCATCGCCGTATGTATCGCGATGTTCGCATTCTCCACCGTACTGAGCTGGGCTCTCTACGGAACCAGATGCGCAGAGTTCCTCTTCAAGACGACTAAGGTTATCGTTCCTTACCAGATCATCTTCATCATCTTCATCGTCGTTGGAGCTACCATGAAGCTGGCACTGGCTTGGACAATCGCAGACACACTGAACGCTATGATGGCTATCCCGAACCTGATCGCCGTACTGGCACTGTCCCCGGAGGTTATCCGTCTGATGAGAGACTTCTTCTCCAAGAAGCCTGTCTGCACGACCGATAATCTGGCCGAGTGGAATAAGGAAGAGGGCGTAGCAAACGTCCGGACGGCACAGAAGATTGCAGAAGCGAATAAGTAATTCCGCGGCAGTCTGTTCTGAGGTCTGTAAAGAGACATATCAAAGAGTCTAATAGACGAATAACAGGAACTTTGTAATATCCGTAACGCGGGGGCTGTGAGTGATCACGGCCCCCGTTTTCGCGCGCCCGCGCCGCAAAGGGGAGCTGGAAGGAGCGTGAGCCGCTGGAACCGCAGGGTGCGCGGGACAGGAAGACGCTTGGCCAGGCGTGGATTATCCGCGGGGATCCATATATCTCCTGCCGAAATTCCGTGACTGCTGGCGGCGCGCGGCACTGCCTGCCCCGCGTGTCCTGCGACAATCGTCTGACAATGGCGCGATTTTATGTTAAAATGTTATCAGCATGTGAGGTGTCTTGACGGGCGGGCTGATTTTTTGTCCGGGACACCGCAGAGAATGGAATACGAGAGAATTGCGGGGCGGAGGCCCCGGGGGAGGGATAACAATGGATAATCGCTCATTATGGCTCTATCAGCAGAATCAGGCGCGTTTTCCGCTGAAACCGGAGAAGGTCAAGGAGCTGGAGGAACGCCTCTACAGCTACACGTTCAAGTACACGCAGCCTTGTAAATACAACATCGCGGGCTTCTACAACATCGGCGCAATTTGGCAGGATCTGGCCGACGACGAGGACGAGCTCTACGACATCCTGAAGGACACCGAGGAGGACCTGGGCCGCGAGGGCTACATCATCACCGACCCGACCGGCAAGGTGCTCTAGCCGCTTCCCATCAGGCAAAATCAACGATGCAGCAGGCAGCGAACTTTGGCTGATGCGCTGCCGTACAGCGATATGCGGCGGACATTGGCGATAGCGGCACTGCGATAAAATTTAGCTGATGCGCGGCGCAGCGGGACTTCCCGAACAATCGGGTCTGTGTACACATTATACATGGATGGCAGCGGCAGATCACAGGGTGTGGTCTCACGTATGGTTATAGGAATTTCATACATTTATATATACAGGAGAAAGAGGTGCATCCGGTGACAGCAAACAGGAAAAAATCAAAGGCAGAGCCGTGGCGGACGGAATACGAGCGCAGGAAGATGACGGCGGACGAGGCGGCGAAGCTCGTCAGGAGCGGCGACCGTGTATACATCGGGACCTGCACGTCGGTCGCTTACGCGGTCGCAGAGGCGCTCGGCAGGCGGAAGGACGAGCTGGAGGACGTCACAATCCTGAGCTCGAACGTCGCAAAGCCGCTTTCCGTCATGGACCCGGACAGCTCTGTGTTCCACGTCGAGACGTACTACATGGGGCCGCAGGAGCGCCGCGCCGCGACACTTGGCCGTGCGGACTACACGAGCTTCCACCTGAGCCAGACGAACGAGTGGGTGAAGCACGTCGGAAAGCCGGACGTCGCGATCATCGAGGTCTCGGCGCCGGACGCGTTCGGGCGCATGCGCTACGGCACATCGGGGCTGGTCGCCGATCCGTACTGCGTGGACTATGCCGACCGCGTGATCCTGCAGGTGAACTCCTGCGTGCCGCGGCTGAACGGCATGGACAACCAGCTCAGGGCGGAGCAGGCGGACGCGGTCGTCGAGGTAGAGGAGCCGCTGCTCTCCGTGCCTGACCTCCCGCCGTCGGACGTCATCCAGAAAATCTCCGACTTCCTCGTCGAACAGATCCACGACGGGGACTGCTTCCAGCTCGGCATCGGCGGGATCGCGAGCGCGGTCGGCTACGGCCTGAAGGCGAGGAACGACCTCGGCATCCACTCGGAAATGATCGGCAACTCGATGATGACGCTGATCAAGAACGGCAACGTCACGAACAAGCGTAAAAACTTCTGGGCCGGCAAGTCGGCGGCGGGCTTCGCGATGGGCACGCAGGAGCTGTACGACTTCCTCGACGGAAACGAGGACATCTACATGGCCCCGTCCGCGGTCGTGAACAGCCCGGTGGTCATCGCGCGCAACGATAACATGGTCTCGGTCAACTCCGCGCTCTCCGTGGACCTGACGGGCCAGGTGGTCGCGGACAACATCGCCGGCCGGCAGTACAGCGCGGTCGGCGGGCAGCTCGACTTTGTCCGCGGCGCACAGCTCTCCAGGGGCGGCCGTTCGTTCATCGCGATCCCTTCGACGTTCGAGAAGGGCGGCAAAGTATGCAGCCACATCACAGCATCCTTCCTGCCGGGCACGATGGTCACGACCCCGCGCGCGGACGTCCAGTACGTGGTCACCGAGTACGGCTGCGAAAACCTGAAGTTCATGAACATGAAGGACCGCGTCCGCGCGATGATCCGCCTCGCACACCCCGACTTCCGCGAGCAGCTCCTGGACCAGGCGAAGGAACTGAAGCTGCTGTAGCTTAAATGGAAAAAACTTAAATTGCTTTAAACTGAGATCTCGCGGGCGCGGCGGACGGGGGCGCATCATACGCTGCGCCAGTCGGGACTCGGATTGCACTTCTTCGCCAGCCGCTCGTCAGCAATTCGTGGAGTGACCATCGCCGCGACGGCTGGAATACGTAATATCGTATGGATGAGATAGCAAATGAGAAGAAAAACAGCGCCGGTATACAATATACCAGCGCTGTTTGCATAAGTGAGCGCAGATGTGCGATCGCGGCGATCGGCGCGGCGGACGGGAGCGCCGGGGGCCGCGGGAAGGCGCCCGGCCTGACGAATGACGACTGCCAAACTGCTATCGGAGTTTGGAAATCATGGGCGATTTTGTGAAATTCCCAATGACAAAAAATTAACTGGGAATTTCAGGGGTGCTGACCCCGATTTCCCAAAAATAATGAGCCCGTGAGCGGTGGTGAAGTCTTGCTGACATGGTAGATCACTGGAATCGTTGCAATTGCCGCAAAAAAGCGGTCAAAAATTTACAGAAACTGGAAAATACAGGCAAACCCGACTGAGATTGTGCGTGAATATGTACAATATCGGCCGGGTTTATTTCGTCGGATGGATTGGAGGGGAAAAGCGTCCTGGTATACAGCCGCGAAATTGGGAAATCCGGAAATTAAGGCCCAAATTCCAACAAAATCGGATCGCGGTTTGTAATTTGCAAAGTTTTAGGTGAAATTCCCAAAAACCGGCCGCTAGCGCCCGCGCGCCAGGGCTCACCTCCTATCGAACTCCATCACTTTTCTTAACATTTCTACTTCTCTTTTCTTCTCTTCCACTTCCCGCTTTACGCGCTCATATTCGCGGCGCAGACGCTCCAATTCAGCTGCTTCTTCTTCGGGGCTGCGATGTATGGGTTTATTGGTCAACAAGCCTTCCTCACCGTAATCATCATACCTGTTCACCAATTTGTAGACCAGGCTGTACGATACGCCAAAGTGCTGCGCGGCTTCCTTGTAGTTCCGGCCGTGATGGATGCAGTATTCTACAATTTCTCTGCGCTCTTCCAATGTTGTTCTATGTCTTTTTTCAGCCATGTGGACCTCCCGTACCGTTACATATTTATAATAAAATACCCCCTGAGGTAGATTCGGATATTTCTGTCGTCTACTTTAGGGGGGATTATACCACATCTGCGGTTCGGTGATTCTTTTTCTTACATATTGTATAACGTTTCTGCGCCGATATTGTTTACTGCGGCGCCTTACTTCGACTTCAGGCTGTCCTCGTGGCCCGGGACGGTGTTGATCAGGTAGTCGATGATGGTGCCCGTGCAGGCCTCGAGGACGCTGTCGTTCATGTTCAGGACGACGATCTGGGTCTTCGGGTTCTTGCGCTGGATGTAGGCGGCGCCGGTAGCGGCGTAGGAGTCGCTGTATTTCAGGGCGGAGCCGTAGTAGTTCTTGTAGGCGGTGGAGACGTCGGTGACGAACTCGTCGTTCTCATTGCCGGTCCACATCGGGGAGCGGTAGGTGACTGCCACCTTGGTGTTGGTCAGGCCGGCCAGGGTCTTCTGTGCGTCCTTGATCTCGGTGAGGTCGCTGTCCAGAAGGCTGTTTGTCACGGAGTTGATCTTGATCTCGCTGCTGTTCGTCTTGACGTAGCTGATGTTGTTCAGCGAGTACGGCTCGGTGTCGGCCTCACTGAGCCTGTCCTTGTTGTTCCTGTACATGCCGTTCATCAGCGTATACATGAAGGCGAGGGTGTTCTGCGTGCTCGTCTTGCTGATGACCTTGGTCGGGGTGGTGGTCTTCTGGTACAGGTAGGTCGCGCCCGGATGCTCGTGGGCGCGGTCGGCGTTGAAGCGCTCCGTCACGGAATCCATGTGGGCGATGAACTTCTCCTGGCTGTTCGGGTCGATGCAGACCGTCAGCGTTGCCTCGCCCGGGGTCAGGCCGTCGTCGGTGCCGCCCTGGAAGGAGGCGAGGTTGTAGCCGATGTTGGCGCCGTCCATGTAATCCAGCAGGTCCTTCATGCGGAGGATCGCGTTCGAGTTATCGCTGATGTCGGAATTTGCCTGACCGCGGTCCAGACCCTGCATCGTGATCTTATATGTCAGGTTGTATTCCGGCTTGGTGTACTTCAGGCTGTGCGTGAACTGCAGCAGCATGCTGGACGCCGACTTCAGGGAGAACTGGCCCTTGCTCGTCCCGTTCAGGTAGAAAACTCTGGTCTTGTCGGTGAACAGGGAGGAGTTCAGCGCCTTGGCGCCGGTGAAGCGATGGCCCTTCTCCTGCGTGAAGATTACGGTCAGTTCGCCGGTCGACTCGTTGTTATTCATGATGTAGAGCGCGGAGGCGATCGGCGCGATGCCCTCGGTCTCCTGCAGGCTGTCGTACGGGCAGATGATGACCGTCGGCGCCGCCTTCTCGTACTCGGTCGAGCTCGGCTTGGTCATGATCACGTTTCCGGCCGAATCGACAGAGCAGGCGATATCGCGCGAGGTCGCCCAGTTCCTCAGGTAGCTGCGGATTCCGGAATTGGATCCGAGCGCCTTGGTGGATTCCTGCAGGTCGATCTCGTAAGCAGAGAGTTTCTGCGCGAGCGTGGTCGTCGACGTCGGACCCGCCTGCTGCGTCGAACCCGCATCGGAAGAGGACTGCGTCGTCTGTGACTGCTGAGCGGCGGCCTGCGTCCTCGGCTGGCACGCCGTCGTCGTAAACATCAATACGCCCGACAGTGTGACCACTGCCGCAGCGTTAAGAACGGATTTCAATTTCATAGATATACTGCCTCCTAAACACCGGCTTTTCCCGCCGCGTGTTCATTCATGTTTCCTGCATATTCGTATACAGTATCTGTTTAATCATATCATAGTTGCATTGCAGTTTTCAATTTACACTCCCGTTTTCACCAAAGTTTCACGGAAGCAGGGCGTGTGCGGGATGTGTACGGAATTACGGACATCAGCCCTGCTGTGCCCCGTATTGCAATAAATTTTCTGAGTTGTTATAATATGTGTGGGTAATCACACCTTGGGCAGTTGACTTTGTCCCAAAATTATTATCCGATAACGATTACATGGTGTTTAAGAAGAAAGAACAGTTAGGAGCGTAAAGAAATGGACGATTTTTTTGATGATGAGATGATAATGGAATCCTCGGACCTGATCATACGCCCTACGATTTTCGAGGACTGCGCCGACTTTGCACGCTGGGAGAACCTGGACGAGGTCACGAAGTACCTCGCCGTCGACGAGGACGTCACGTACAAGCAGGTAGTGACGGAATTTATTCTCAGCCTCAGGGAGGATCAGCGTCAGATGTTCACGATCACGCTGAAGCCGGAGGACAAGCCGATCGGCAGGATTATGCTCAGCCGAATCACGCGCCGCTCGGATTCTCTTCACCTGAAGAGAATGTACATCGCGGACCCGGCACTGCGCGGAAAGGGCTACGGCGAGCAGGCGATGCGCGCGATCCTGGAGTATTCTTTCATTAATATGCATATGGAGCGCGTGAGCATGGACCACCTCGAGGGCGACAAGGTCAGCGAGATGCTGTGCCGCAAGCTCGGCGCCGTGGAGGAGGGCGTGATGCGCCATTCCGAAAAAAAGGACGGCAAGTACATCGACCTCTACCGTATGTCCCTGCTGCGTGCGGAATATTACGACCGGAATCACGACGACAGATAGGACGAGATGGTGCTTTTTCTGCTCCGTCTTTTCGGACAAAAGAGAAAACTTCAAGTAATTTTTTTAGAATGATGCGGAAAAAGGCTTGTACTTCCAACGGGTGCTGTGCTATAATTATGTCCGTGCGTTGAAAGCAAAGCACTAAGTTTGTGTTTACATAGAGAGCATGGGCTTAAGAGTTACGATAGGAGGTGCGGCTATGTCAAGGAAATGTGAAGTATGCGGAAAGGGACAGGTTTCTGGAAACAAGGTTTCTCATTCCAATAAGCATTCCAGAAGAAAATGGAATGCAAACATCCAGACAGTCAGGATCAACGACAATGGTACTGTAAGAAAAGCCAATGTCTGCACAGAATGCCTGCGGTCCGGTAAAGTTAACCGTGCCGTTTAATGGCCTGGAAGTTTAAGCTGTCATATTGATGGAGTTCCCTAAATTCTTCATCAGTATGGCAGCTTTTTGTTTTAGGTAAAATCTTTGCCGCGGGGCAGGCAGTCGGACAGGAGGAAGCGTTATGACGATGATGAAAGCGACGGATACGGGGCTGATCACGGTCTCCAATTCCGTCTTTGCGGAGATAATCAACGAGGTCATGCAGACGAACGAGTTTCCGTCTAAGATGTGGCTGACGATGCACCAGGGGCGCCTGATCCGAATGGCACGCTACCTCAGCGATCCGGACTACATCAGGGACCTCTCCGTGCGACTGAACGACCAGGGGAGAATCTGCCTGACGTTCGGCGTGATCGTCCGGTTCGGTGAATCGATCCGAAAGCTCACGCGCCTAGCGGCCGACGAGATCAGCCGAAGGATCAACGAGCAGACGGGCATGACCCCGGCGGAGATCACGATCAACATCGACGGCGTAAGAACGCGCAGCAAGAAGACGGCGCGGCGCAGCACCAAGGTCGTGTACCGCTACGCCGAGGACGAGTGGACGCGTGACGTGCGGCAGAATGTTAAGCATGACGATCAGGACGGGCAGAAGAATCAGAAAGATGAGCACTAAGCAGAGTAAAGAAAATATTAATAATATAGTGGAAAACGGCGATATGAATCATGCGGCTTCGGGTGGAAGGAAGAAAGACGAGACGAAGAAAACTGAGTCGAAAGCGAAGAAGCCCGCGGCCTCCGCGAAGAAGACCGGCGCGATGAAGAAAAAAGCTTCCGCGGCGACCGGGGCGGCTTCTGCAGAGAAGACTTCCGCTGCGAAGAAAGCGCCCGCCGGGGGAACGACTTCGAAGACGAAACCGGGCGCATCGTCGGCAAAGCAGTCGCCGGCCTCCGCACCGGTCAGCAGGCTGAAAGGCATCGGTCCCAAGAAGGCGGCGCTGCTGAAGGAGCTCGGCGTGACGACGGTCGGGGACTTCCTGTACCTTCTGCCGAGGCGGTACGAGGACCGCAGGAACCCGGTCCCGATCGATCAGCTTAAGATCGGGAAGGACCAGCTGATCGAGGGGACGGTCGTCTCGCGCAGGTTCAGCGGATTCCGGCACACGGGCAAGTCGCCGCTGGTTCTGCTCGTGCAGGACAACAGCGGTCTGATCGAGGTCGTGTTCTTCTCGGGCACGTACCTGATGAACCTCTTCAAGGTCGGCGAGATCTTCAGCTTCTTCGGGCGCGTCAGCGAGAACCGCGGGCAGGTGCAGATGGTGCACCCGGAATTTCATCACCTCCACGACAAGGACGACGTGCGCGGAATCCTGCCGGTGTACCCGCTGACCAAGGGCTTGACGCAGAAGGACATGCGGAAGATCAGCGAGAGCGCCAGGCCGCTGATGGAATCCCAGGACGACTGGATCCCGGAGCACGTGCGAGAGAAATACCGCCTCGCCGGCATCGACTTCTCGCTCGAGAACGTCCACTGGCCGATGTCCGAGCACAAGCTCCTCGAGGCCAGGTACCGGCTCGTGTTCGACGAATTTCTGTCGCTCGAGCTCGGGCTGAAGCTGGCCAAGGGCCAGAGTGACGCGGCGGGCACAGGCGTCGTGATCGATCCGTCGGCGGGGGACCGGTTCATCGCGCAGCTTCCGTTCAGCCTGACCCCGGGACAAAGCAGAACCTGGCACGAGATCGCAGCGGACCTGATGTCCGACCGGCCGATGAACCGCCTGGTCCAGGGCGACGTCGGCTCGGGAAAGACGGTGGTCGCCGAGGCGGCCATGTACGCGGCGGTAAAATCGGGCTACCAGGCCGTCATGATGGCCCCGACGGGAATCCTCGCCAAACAGCACGCCGAGACGTTTAAACGCGATTTTGAGCCCCTGGGCATCCGGACGGCGCTGCTGCACGGCGGCCTGAAGGGGAAGGAACGGCGCGAGCTGCTGGAACAGCTGGAGAGCGGAGAGATCGACATGGTCATCGGCACGCACGCGGTCATCCAGCCGGACGTGCACTTCTTCAACCTGGGCCTCGTCGTGACGGACGAGCAGCACCGGTTCGGCGTCGGCCAGCGCAGGATGCTGACGGACAAGGGCAGGGCCCCGGACGTCATCGTCATGACCGCGACGCCGATCCCGAGGACCCTCGCGGTGATCCTCTACGGCGACCAGGACATCTCCCTGATCGACACCCTTCCTAAAGGAAGAAAGCCGATCGAGACATTTTCCGTGTCCTCTTCCCTAAGAGACAAAGTTTATGATAAACTAAAGAAAGAACTTTCTGCGGGAAGGCAGGGCTACGCGGTCGCGCCGTTCATCGAGGATTCAGACCAGATGGAGGGGATGTCCGCCGTGAGCCTCTATAAGGAGCTCAGTCAGCGCTTTCCGGAGTTTCACGTCGGCCTGCTGCACGGCGGCATGAGCGCGGAGGAGAAGGATGAGATCATGACCGCTTTTGCGGAGAAAAAGATCGACCTGCTCGTCTCCACGGTCGTCATCGAGGTCGGCATCGACGTGCCGAACGCGACGGTGATGATCATCGAGAACGCCGAGCTGTTCGGGCTCGCTCAGATGCACCAGCTCAGGGGCCGCGTCGGGCGAGGGGATGCGCAGTCGTACTGCTTCCTGATCGTCGGGCAGGACTCCGAGATCGCGTCCAAGAGGGCGGCGATCATGGCGAGTTGCAGCGACGGCTTCCAGATCGCGGAGGACGACCTGATCCTGAGGGGACCGGGCGAGCTGTTCGGGACGCGGCAGCACGGACTGCCGGAGCTTAAGATCGCGGACTTAGGGCGCCACCAGAAGGTCCTGAAGGCCGCGGAAAAGGCCGCGGAGGACATCCTGAGCGGCGATCCGGACCTTTCTAAGGAAGAGAATCAGAGCATCAGGGCGCATGTGGAGCAGATGTTCCAGGGCGACGCGAGGCTCGAGATTTAATCCGGTGAGGATGCGGCTCCTTGGCTGCGATAAGCGGCGGGGTGCTGCGGCAGCTGCAGCAAAGAAGATATAAAGAGAATATATTGCAGCAAAGAAATATATTAGTGATAACGATGATCTTTGTCAGTGAAGGGCCTGCCGGCGGCGCGGAAGTGCAGCGTTGGGTTCGGTCTTTGTCGGCAAAGAATACGGATATATGGAATAGATACAGAGAGGATAACATTTGAGGATTATAACGGGAAAATACAGAGGAAGAAAGCTGGAGACGCCGGAGAATTACGACATCAGGCCGACGTCCGACAAGGTCAAGGAAGCGGTATTCAACATCCTGATGAACGACATCTACGGATCCGTCTGCTGCGACCTGTTCGCGGGCACGGGCAACCTCGGCATCGAGGCACTGTCCAGGGGCGCTGAGCGCGTCTACCTGGCCGACAAGTCGAGGGATTCGATCCGCCTGATCAAGACGAACCTGGAGAAGTGCCAGGCGCAGGACGACGCGGTCGTGCTGATGGGCGATTACAGACGCAGCCTGAACAGGATCAGGGAGAAGATCGACATCTTTTTCCTCGACCCGCCGTACAGGGAGGGCCTTTATGAGGACTGCTTCGAGAGGATCGGTGACCTTGATTTATTGGCTCCTGACGGTATAATATTAGCAGAGCATGATTCCCGCAGTCCGCTCCCTGAACGGGCCGGAAGGTTCGTCAAGACGCAGGACAGAAGGTACGGAAAGACCACGGTGTCGATCTACAAGCGGGAAGAAGACGTCGAGAATTCTGCAGAGGATTCTGCAGATTCAGAAGAAGAGTAATTTAAGAGAGTAAGATATAGTTTGACGCGGAGGCATGGAACATGATCAGACGTGCGTTGATCACGGGCTCGTTCGACCCGATCACCTACGGACACATTGATATTATTAACAGAGCGGCATCGATGTTCGATGAGCTCGTCATCGGCATTATCAAGAATCCGAGGAAAGGCGGACTCTTCACCATCGAGGAGAGGACCGAGATGATCGAGGACCTGTTTAAGGACCGGCCGGAGATCAGCGTCGACAGCTTCCAGGGCCTTCTCGCGGACTATGTCAATCCGAGAGACCTGTGTGCCGTCGTCCGGGGCTTACGCACCGAGAAGGACTTCGCCTACGAGATCGAGATGGCGCAGGTCAATCAGCAGTTGTTTCGTGAAGGTGTGGAGTCGGTCTTCTTAATGGCCAGACCGGAGTATTCGATCGTCAGTTCATCCAATGTCAGAGAGATTGTTTCTGTAGGCGGAACCCCGCCGGAAGGAATGGTGCCGGATAAGATCCTTCAGAAAATGAAAGAAAAGTACGCACAAAAAGGATAGGAGGAGCAGCCATGACGGTATTGGAATTGCTGGAAGAACTGGAAGACATCGTGGACACGGCGTCGACGGTACCTTTGACAGGAAAAATCATGGTAGACGGCAATGAGATCCTGGAGATCGTCGCCGACATCAGGAATACGCTTCCGGAGGACGTGAAGCAGGCGCACTGGCTGAAGGGCGAGCAGAACCGGATCCTGGAGGACGCCAAGAAGGAATACCAGAAGCTCGTCGTCGAGGCGAAGAAGCAGGCAGAGTTCCTGGTAGACAATAACGATATTACGTTAAAGGCCAGGAAGCACGCGGACGCGATCGAGAAGGAAGCGGAAGAGTACGCGATGATGCTGAAGCTGCGCACCTACGACTATCTGGACCAGATGCTGTTCAAGATGCAGAAGCGCATGGACGACCTGAACAACACGTATTTCGGCTCGATGTACGACAACCTCGCGAAGACGTTCGAGGGCATCGACGGGCAGCTCGCGAGCAACCGCGACGAGCTCAAGCAGCTCGCCTCCCACACCCAGCACGGCGAGGACTGGCTTTACGAGAACAAGGACGACGGGGGCAAGGGAAACAAGTAATGCGCACCGTCGGAATTACAGCAGAATACAACCCCTTCCACGACGGGCATCGCTACGCTGTGGAAGAGCTGAAACTTAGGACCGGGGCAGACACGGTCCTTTCTGTTATGAGCGGAAACTTCACGCAGCGCGGCGAGCCGGCGTTCCGGGACAAGTGGGAGCGGGCGGAGGCTGCGGTCCGCGGCGGGGTGGACCTCGTCGTCGAGATGCCGGCGATCTACGCGAGCGCGGCGTCCCCGTACTTCTGCATGGCGGGCGTCAGGATCATGGCGGGCCTTGGCGGGGTGGACGTGATCGGGTTCGGGAGCGAGTCCGGCGAGATCGGTGAGATCGCGGATGCGGCAAAAGCCCTGCTCGACCAGGAGGAACAGCTTCACCTGCGGATTTCGGAATATCGAAAGAACGGGCTGTCGTTTCCGAAGGCGCAGCAGATGGCGGCAGAAGAGCTCGGGATAATAAGGTCCGGATCTATTTTGTCCGAACCGAATAATATCCTCGCGGTCGAGTACATGCGGCAGATTTTACAGCTTCCGGAGGACAGACGGCCGGATGCGCAGACGATCCGGCGGGAGGCGGGCGACTATCACGCCTCCGGGTCTAAGCTCAGGAAACAGGCGATGGAGGAGAATCCTGGGTACTATGAGATTTGTCAGGATCGGTACTTTAGGCTCGCGGCGGCGAGGATCCTGCAGATGGACGAGAGCGAGCTTGCAAGGATCGCGTCGGCAGGGGATGGGCTCGGGAACAAGCTGAAGAAGGAGATTAGAAGGTGCGGGAGCCTGGACGAGCTGCTTGCCCGGGCGAAGAGCAAGGCGTACACGATGACCAGGGTCAGGCGGATGCTGACGCAGTGCCTGCTCGGCGTGACAGGGGAGGACATGGAGAATCCAAGGCTGTACGCGCGGGTGCTGGCGTTTTCCGGCCGGGGAGCCAGATTGCTTAAGCGGATCAGGAAGGAGGAGCTCTCCGAGATTCCGGTGCTGACGAACCTGAACAAGGAGGCGGAGAATTATCCCGAGATCGCGAGGAGCCTCAGGATCGACGCGCTCGCTTCCGATCTCTATCACCTGATCACGGGACAGGACTTGTACGCGAACGCCGATCTGGTCCGCCACCCGTACTATCTGCGGAATCCACAGGAGCAGAGATAAATAGAAGGAAAATCGAAATCAGAATCGAAATCAGAATCGAAATCGATCGTCACCGGCAGAAATTGGCAGAAAAAGTTGCGGAATTCCTTTGACACGGCGTGCGTTCGATGATATACTCTTAACGTTGACGAAAATTCTTATTTACATTATTTTTTAATGTAAGGAGGTAAGACAATGGCAGTTCCAAAGAGAAGAACATCTAAAGCCAGAAGGGATAAGAGACGTTCTCCGAACATGAAGAAAACGGCTCCGGGTCTCTGCATTTGTCCACAGTGTCATCAGCCAAAGCTTCCGCACAGAGTTTGCCCTAACTGTAATTTCTATGACGGTAAGGACGTTCTGGGTGCATCCACAGCAGAGGCATAGGATAAATTTAGAGTTTTAGATCATGATCAAGAAGAGACAGGTGTGCGCACGCCTGTCTCTATCTCATTTTTTGGCGGGAATAACGGGCGCGCCGTACGTGACCCGAGTATGATATGTATACAAAATACAGCTGCGCATCAGGGGAGGCTCGTGTGCGGTCAGCTCTGATTTTGTCCGGGGAGGGTCGGCGGGGGATGCAGGCGTGAGCTCTGCCGAGAAAAGAAATATTTCACCGAACTTGATATTTTTTTGACTTTTGTTGAAAAGGCACCTGTGATTTGGTATAATTTTTGTGATTTCAAATAAAAAACCAGGGTTAGGGGGAGAAACCAATGAAAAATCTGAAGAGAAAACTCAAGGTTGGTATTCTCGGCGGCACAGGAATGGTCGGCCAGCGCTTTATCACACTGCTGGACAACCATCCATGGTTCGAGGTAACAACGATCGCAGCAAGTGCGCACAGCGCAGGCAAGACTTACGCGGAGGCGGTCGACGGAAAGTGGAAGCTCGAGGCACCGGTTCCTGAGGCGGTGAAGAACATCGTCATCAAGGACGTCGCGGACGTGGAGAACGTCGCGAAAGATGTCGACTTCGTATTCAGCGCGGTCAACATGTCTAAGGAAGAGATCCGTGCGATCGAGGAAGAGTACGCGAAGACGGAGACGCCGGTCGTCTCCAACAACAGCGCGCACCGCTGGACACCGGACGTTCCGATGGTCATCCCGGAGATCAATCCGGAGCACTACGACGTGATCCGCTACCAGAAGCAGCGCCTCGGCACCAAGCGCGGATTCATCGCCGTCAAGCCGAACTGCTCGATCCAGTGCTACGTGCCGGCCCTTGCTGCATGGAAGGACTACGAGCCGACACAGGTCGTCGTTTCCACGTATCAGGCGATCAGCGGAGCGGGCAAGAACTTTGAGACTTGGCCGGAGATGGTCGGAAACATCATTCCGTTCATCAGCGGCGAGGAGGCTAAGAGCGAGAAGGAGCCTCTGCGCATCTTCGGACACATCGAGAACGGCGAGATCGTACCGTCCGACGGTCCGGTCATCACGAGCCAGTGCATCCGCGTCCCGGTCCTGGAGGGCCACACGGCATCCGTCTTCATCAACTTCAATAAGAAGCCGGAGAAGGAGGACCTGATAGAGAAGCTGAACAGCTTCAAGGGATTCCCGCAGGAGGCAGACCTCCCGAGCGGACCGAAGCAGTTCATCAAGTACCTCGAGGACGACGACCGTCCGCAGGTCAAGAAGGACGTCTATTATGAGAACGGATTCGGCGTCACGTTCGGCCGTCTGCGTGAGGACACCCTGTTCGACTACAAGTTCGTCGGACTCGCGCACAACACCGTCAGAGGAGCGGCGGGCGGAGCGGTTCTGTCCGCGGAGGCACTCGTCGAGAAGGGCTACATCGACTTCAAGTAAGGGATCGCTTCACTTTTCGTCGGACAAAGCATGCGCCTTCACTCAGGAGAAAGGTTCTGCCGGATGGCGGGAGTTCGCCTCTCGGCAGTCCGGACGGAGGGCTTTGCCCGAAAATTAACGTAAAGCGGAAATAAAGAGAATGGACGGAAACGTCTGTTCTCTTTTTTCTGCGTTCCCCTGTACCCGCCGGGAAGAGTCTGCTATAATAGAGCAATAAGACGCCGCCCGGAACGGGGACAGATCCCCGTTTGCACGGCTTTTCTCAAGAGGATTACGGCTGGTCTCACGGGCCGTTTCCGGGAAAGAACGCGGCGCGGACAGGCCGAACGCATCGGCCGGCAGCGAACAAAAATTACCTTGCAGGATCATGATGGGAGTTTCATTTTGACTGGCAAAAGAAATACAGAAAATAAAACAACGAAGAAGGGCCGGGCGGCGAAATCGTCTTCGGGTTCATCGAGATCGTCCAAATCATCGAGATCGGCCTCGAAAAGTGCGAAATCCTCGTCCAAGACCGCGAAATCGACGGCGAAATCGTCTTCCCGCGCGAAGGCGGAGCCGCTGGACGAGGAAGAGAAGCGGGCGCAGGTCAGGGAGGAGATGCGGAAGGCGCACACGTCCAAGCGGATCCGCGACGTGATCAGCGGGCTCGTGTACATCGCGCTCGGCGTGTTCATCTTCGCGAGCATCCAGTTCCAGGCGACGGGCGAGTTCGGAAACCAGCTCGGCATCGTGCTGAAGGGCGTGTTCGGCCTGATCGGCCTCGTCCTGCCGTGGTACCTGATCATCCTCGGCCTGCTGTTCATCACGGGCAAGGCGCTGCACTTCACGCAGCGGACGCTCTGGATGTCGGTCGGGGTCCTGCTGATCCTCTGCGTGATGAATGCCGGGAGGTTCCTGATCGGGGTCTCCACCTCGAAAATGGCGGTCGACATCGTACAATTCTATAATGAAGGTGTAAAATTACAATCCGGCGGCGCGTTCGGCATGACGGTCGGCTCGCTGCTCGTGAAGTTCCTCGGCATCGCGGGCCTGTACATCCTGTGCACGGCGCTGCTCCTGATCTGCCTGCTGCTCCTGCTGAACACGCCGATCTCGGCGATGATCACGAGGAGGCGCCAGCGCAGGGAGGAGGACCGCCGCCTGGAGCAGCTGATGAACGAGAGCATCGCGGACCGCTCGTACCAGGAAGAGCTGGAGCGACAGAAACGCGAGGCCTCCCTGACGATCCGAGGACCGCAGGACCTGGAGGAGTTCCCGGATACGTCCGATGCGCCAAAATCCCCGCAGCAGCAGGCGATGCCGGACAGCCTCCTGTACGCCTCCCCGGACGCCGCAGCGCCTGCCGCTGCCGCCCCTGCAAAGAAACACGGGCTGCTGCACAGCATCCTGCATTCACAAGACGCCGAGGCCAGGCTGGAGAAGGCGCACCACGTGAAGAAGCCGTCCAACGTCGTCGCGGTCATGCACCAAAACCCGCTCGGCGGAAGGACGCAGGAGCTTTCAGCTCACCAGATCGCGCAGGAAGAAAACGGCCTGGCCGGCGGCGCTGACGGAGTTCACTATGCCGGCGCCGGCACATCCGGCGCGGACCTGTTCGGCGGCAGCGTAAACAGCGGAAGCAATGGGAGCAGTGGGAACAATCCGGGAGAGCCGACGATTTCCTTCGGTGCTTACGACATCAAGGAACCGGAGGAGATCGCGGAGCGCGACCGCATCATCGAGCGTGAGCGCAGCGGATCCTACGGGCTCGACCCGGTCACTGCCGCGCCGCGCGGCTATGGGCTTGACGGCGGAGCCGATTCCGGCTCCGGTTCTTCGGCTTCAGGCGGCAAAGGCTACGGCCTCGAGCCGTCCCAGCCGGCAGGCGCGGGCTACGGGCTCTCCGACACGCAGAACCTCGGCGGCGCGATGAATTTCAGTTCGGCTGCCGGCGCTGCGGGCGATTCCGGCGCATCGGGAGATTTAGCAGGGCGTTCTGCCGCCGCTGGCAGCAGAGCCTCCGCGTACGCGGGGACTTCTGCGGACACGCGGACGATCGATCTCCCGTGGGAAGATGGAACGTATTCTGCACACAGTAACAGTGGAACCAGTGGAGATGCGGGAGCAGGCGCAGGCTTCTCCGGCGGTGCGGCAGGTGTCGATACGGCTGGAGGCGCGGCTGATGAGGAGTCTGAAGTTCCAGTTTCCATGGAGCACATCACCTGTGTACATCAAAACGCGGACGGCGAGTGGGTTTCCAATAATCCGTTAGAGGAAACCGATCGTAATACGATGACCCGTGTGCTGAAGAATGCAGAACAGCTGATGCGCGAGGAACAGGCCAGGACGGAAGAGGAGAGGGGAATCCGAGCGCATGGGGCAGCCGCCTCTTCCGTCGGTGCGGCTGCCGGCGGTGCCGCCGCAGGGAGTGACGGGCGGAGCCCGTCCTCCCGCCCGACGAGATCGACGATGCATAAGAAGTCGGACGCGGACGGCGAGCTGTCGGGCGCGGCCATGGCCGGTGCGGCGGCGAAGAGCATCCAGAAGAAGACTAAATTCATATATCGTAAACCATCACTTGATCTGCTGAACCCGCCGGAGCTTCCGGATACGACCGGGCTCAACCAGCAGCTTCGCCAGAAGGCGAGGGTGCTGGAGGAGACGCTGGAGAGCTTCCACGTCGACGCCCACGTCGTGCAGGTGACGCAGGGACCTGCGGTCACGCGCTACGAGATCCAGCCGGGTCCTGGCGTCAAGGTCAGCAAGATCGTCGGCCTTTCCGACGACATCGCGCTGAACCTGAAGGCCAAGAGCATCCGAATCGAGGCGCCGATCCCGGGCAAGGCCGCAGTCGGAATCGAGGTCGAGAACGAGCGCATCCAGATGGTCAGGATTCGTGAGATCATCGGGTCCAGGGAGTTCAAGCAGGCGAAGTCCAAGATCTCCTTTGCCGTGGGCAAGGACATCGCCGGAAACGCGATCGTCGCGGACCTGAAGGGGATGCCGCATCTGTTGATCGCCGGCGCGACCGGATCCGGTAAGTCGGTCTGCATCAACAGCATCATCACGAGCATCCTGTATAAGGCGAGCCCGGACGAGGTCAGGCTCGTGCTGATCGACCCTAAGGTCGTCGAGCTCGGAAATTACAACGGCATCCCGCACCTGCTGATCCCGGTCGTCACCGACCCGGGCAAGGCAGCGGCGGCGCTGAACTGGGCGGTCTCCGAGATGACGGACAGATATAAGAAGTTTGCGGATGAGAACGTCCGCGATCTGTCGACGTACAACGATAAGATGAAGAACACGGATCGAGAAGATCAGAAGATGCCGCAGGTCGTCATCATCATCGACGAGCTGGCCGACCTGATGATGGCCGCCCCGAACCAGGTCGAGGAGTCGATCTGCCGCCTTGCCCAGCTCGCGAGGGCGGCGGGCATGCACCTGATCGTCGCGACGCAGCGTCCTTCCGTAGACATCATCACCGGCCTGATCAAGGCGAATATCCCGTCGAGGATCGCCTTTGCCGTGTCCTCGCAGTTCGACTCCAGAACAATCCTGGACATGAACGGCGCGGAGAAGCTGGTCGGAAAGGGCGACATGCTCTTCAATCCGCAGGGTTCCAGCAAGCCGCTGCGCGTGCAGGGCACGTTCATCTCCGACGAGGAGATCAACCGCGTCATCGACTTCGTGAAGGCGCAGACGCCGCAGGAGGAGGCCACCTATAACGAGGAGGTCATTCAGGACATCGAGCAGAAGGCGATGCCGGGCGGAAGCGACTCTGCGGACGAACTGCTGCCGGAGGCGATCTCCTGCGTCGTGCAGGCGGAGCGCGCGTCCACATCCATGCTGCAGCGCCACTTCCGGATCGGATACAACCGCGCCGCGAGAATCATGGACGAGATGGAGGAGCGCGGGATCGTCAGCCCGCAGGACGGAAGCCACCCGAGGCAGGTCCTGCTGACCCAGGAGGAACTCGACGAGATGAACGGTTCTGGTGAATAGGACGGCAGTTAGAGTCCCAGCGGCGTTCCGGGGCGTTCAGACGTCCGGAACCGTTTAGAGACGTTTAGAAACGTTTAGATATAGAAGGTTTCGGTGAATAGGTAATATCTATGCGTTTGCCCGCCAGAACGGGCAGATTAAAATGCTTGCAGGGAAACCATCAAAAACGGGGAATTTCCTGCACATTTTATTTTGTCGAAGAGATCTGGTATAATAAGGCAGTTGAGCGCGCTAAGCGCGGAACCAATGAAAACAGGAGAGGAAAGAACAGAAGAATAATATGAAGGTATATTTTGACACCTTAGGATGTCTGAAGAATTTCAACGACTCGGACATGGCGATGGGAATCCTGGAGGAGCGCGGGCATCAGATCGTGCAGTCGCCGGAGGAGGCGGACGCGATCGTGGTCAACACCTGCGGGTTCATCGACGACGCCAAGAAGGAGTCGATCGGGGAAATCTTCGATATGGCGCAGTACAGGGAGCAGGGGAAGAAGCTGATTGTCTCCGGCTGCCTGGTGCAGCGCTACGCGGACGAGCTGTTTAAGGAGATTCCGGAGGCGGACGGCCTCGTCGGGGTCAACGACTACGAGCAGTTTCCGGACCTGCTGGATAACCTGCAGAAGAACGGAAACCGCTTCCGCAAAGTCGACGAGATGCAGCAGGGCGCGCTCGAGCAGGAGAACCGCATGAGAAAGATCCCGCAGCAGGTCTACAGCACGTCGATCCGCATCGCGGAGGGCTGCGACAACCGCTGCACGTACTGCATCATCCCTAAGATCAGGGGCCCGTACAGGAGCCGCTCGATGGAGAGCATCGTCGAGGAGGCAAGGCGCCTGGCCGACGCCGGATGCCGCGAACTGAACGTGATCGCGCAGGACACGAGCTACTACGGCAAGGACCTGACCGGAAAGCCGATGCTGGCCGAGCTGCTGAGAAAACTCGCGGAGATCGACGGCATTCAGTGGATCCGCGTCCTCTACTGCTACGAGGAGAACATCACGGACGAGCTGATCCAGACGATGGCGGAGACGCCTAAGATCTGCCACTACATCGACATCCCGCTGCAGCACAGCAACGACAAGGTCCTGAAGGAGATGAACCGCCGCTCGACGCAGGCGTCCATCCGTGAAACGATTCACAAGCTCAGGGAGGCGATGCCGGACATCTGCATCCGCACGACGATGATCGTCGGATTCCCGGGCGAGACGGAGGAGGAGTTCTCCGACCTGATGGACTTCGTGAAGGAGATCCGCTTCAGCCGCCTGGGCGCGTTCACGTACTCCCAGGAGGAGGGCACGCCGGCCGCGCAGCGCGAGGATCAGATCCCGGACGAGGTCAAGCAGGAGCGCCTGGACGCGCTGATGATGGAGCAGATGCAGATCTCGAACGAGGCCAACCAGGCGCTGGTCGGGAAGACGCTCTCCGTCATGGTCGACGAGCAGGATGAGGATGGTGCATACGTCGGAAGGACCGCCTACGACGCCCCGGACATCGACAACTCCGTGATTTTCACGTCGGAGAAGCCTCTTCAGCCGGGCGATATCGTCTCGGTCCGGATCGACGACGCGTTTGACTACGACCTCGAGGGAACGGCGGTTTTCGCATAGCCGCATCCCTTTCGGATAAATGTTCTTGAAAGGAGAATATCACATGAATTTACCGAATAAGTTAACGGTTGCGCGTGTCATCGCGGTTCCGTTCTTCATCGTGCTGTACCTGAAAGGATTCTTCGCCGCGGCGCTGATTCTCTTCTGCCTGGCATCCCTGACGGACATGCTCGACGGCAAGGTCGCGCGTGCACGCAACCTGGTCACCAACTTTGGAAAGATCATGGACCCGCTCGCCGACAAGATCCTCTGCTACTCCGCGTTCTGCCTGATGATCGGGGACCGGACGATGGCGTCCTGGATGCTGATCGTCATCCTCACGAGGGAGTTCACGATCGCGGGAATGCGCACGGTTGCCGCTTCCGAGGGCCACGTCATCGCGGCTGCCATGAGCGGCAAAATCAAGACGGTTCTGCAGATGTTCGCGATCATCTTCCTGATCCTGATGCAGGCAGTGAAGGGAAGCTCGACACTGTACAGCCCGGTCTACATGATCGCCTACACGCTGCTGTATGCGTCGCTCGTCATGACCGTCTACTCCGGAATCGAGTACGTCGTAAAGAATATCGGCGTTTTCAAGGAATCCAATTAACTGTCGGTTTATCGACAAAATTTAAATCGTTCAAGGGGAATGGCCGAACTGCCGGCCGCCGCGTCTTTTTGCCTCCCGGCATTTTTCGGAGATAAAATCACGCGGGAAAGAAGGAAGAAGGGATTATCAATGAAAAGTGCATTAATCAGCGTCGGCACGGAGCTTCTGATGGGGCAGGTCACCGACACCAATGCCGTCTACCTGTCGCAGCAGCTGAACGCGCTCGGGATCGACGTCATGTACCGCTACACGGTCGGGGACAACGACGGCCGCCTGACGGAGGTGCTGGACCTCGCGCTGAAGGACTGCGACCTCGTCATCACGACGGGAGGCCTTGGGCCTACCGAAGACGACATGACCAAGGAGACCGTCACCAAATACATGAACGACACGCTGGAGGTCCACGAGCCTTCGCGCCAGGCGATGATGCAGATGGTGAAGGACCAGCGGTACGACCTGTTCACCAAGAACAACCTCAAGCAGACGCTGATGCCGACCAGGGCGGAGGTGTTCGACACCGATGCCGGGACTGCGCCGGGGTTTGCGCTCTCCAACGAGGCCGGGAAGACCATTGTCTGCCTGCCTGGGCCTCCGCGCGAGATGAAACGCATGTTCGAGCGCCGCGTCCGCCCGTGGCTTGAGCCTAAGACGGACTGCGTAATCTCCTACGAGACGCTGCGGGTCTTCGGAAAGGGCGAGTCGCGCGTGGAGACGGAGATTCTCGACCTGATCGACGCGCAGACGGACCCGACGATCGCAACGTACGCCGCTGAGGGCGAGTGCTCGGTCCGCGTCGCTTCCAAGAGGGATACCTTGGAGGAGGCAAAGGCCGCGTGCATCGAGGTCGCCGACCAGGTGAAGGAGCGGCTCGGGGACTGCGTCTACAGCGACGACGGAAGGTCTCTTCCTGAGGTCGTCGGCGAGAAGCTCCTGGAGAACCACATCACCATCTCCAGTTCGGAATCCTGCACCGGCGGCATGTTTGCGGAGTTCCTGACCGACATCCCGGGCATTTCCGAGGTGTTCGAGCGCGGCATCGTGACCTATACCGAGAGGGCAAAGATCGAGGAGCTCGGCGTCAGCGAGAAGACACTTGCCGACGAGACTGCGGTCAGCCCGAACGTTGCGCAGCAGATGGCGGAAGGCCTGCAGAAGAAGACCGGAAGCGACGTCTGTGTCTCCGTCACCGGAATCGCCGGCCCTGGCGGCGGCACGGAGGAGAAGCCGGTCGGCCTGATCTACATCGGCTGCACATATAAAGGAAGCACGGTGGTCAAGAAGCTGCTCACGCGCAACATGAGCAGGAGCTGGAACAGGCGCCACGCCGTTCTCAGCATGTTCGACACGATCAACCGCATGCTGGACGGAAGACCGGTTCCGGGAAGTGACCGCCGGGAGCTGCTGTAAGATTGACAAACCTGCCGCGGTATGATACCGTTTTCTGTACCATATATTTCCACATCAAATGGCTTGACTAATTCGAGATATATAGTAGAATAGATGTACAGAACAAATGTTCGCTACATGGAGGTTAAGCATGGCAAAGAAGGAAGCGGCAGACGGCCGCGAGAAGGCGCTTGATGAGGCGCTGAAGAAGATTCAGAAACAATTCGGACAGGGCGCGATCATGAAGATGGGCGAGGCGACCGGCATGCAGATCGAGACGATCTCAACCGGATCGATCAGCCTGGACCTGGCGACCGGCGTCGGCGGAGTGCCGCGCGGGAGAGTTGTTGAGATATACGGACCAGAGTCTTCCGGTAAGACGACCCTGGCCCTTCATATTGTCGCAGAGGCGCAGAAGGCAGGCGGTAAGGCCGCCTTCATCGACGCGGAGCACGCGCTGGACCCGGTCTACGCGAAGAACCTGGGTGTTCAGATCGACGAGCTCCTGGTTTCCCAGCCGGACACCGGTGAGCAGGGACTCGAGATCTGCGACATGCTTGCGAGCAGCGGCGCGATCGACGTCATCGTCGTCGACTCCGTTGCGGCACTGGTTCCTAAGGCGGAGATCCAGGGCGAGATGGGAGATTCCCACGTCGGCCTGCAGGCACGTCTGATGTCTCAGGCGCTGCGTAAGCTGACCGGAACCGTGAACAAGTCGAACACCTGTGTGATCTTCATCAACCAGCTGCGTGAGAAAGTCGGCGTCATGTTCGGAAGCCCGGAGACGACGACCGGAGGAAGAGCGCTGAAGTTCTACGCGACGATGCGTTTCGACGTCAGAAGGATTGAGACGATCAAGCAGGGTGACCAGATGCTCGGAAACCGCACGCGCGTGAAGATCGTCAAGAACAAGGTCGCTCCTCCGTTCAAGAAGGCGGAGTTCGACATCATGTACGGAAAGGGAATCTCCAAGTCCGGAGACATCCTGGACTGCGCAGTTGAGGCGGACATTGTCAAGAAGGCTGGCTCCTGGTACAGCTACAACGGCGAGCGCATCGGCCAGGGCCGTGAGAACGTCAAGGTTTACCTGGAGGAGCATGAGGAACTCATGGACGAGATCCAGCAGAAGCTCATGGCGACACTGCACACGCCGGAAGCGGACGAGAGCAGGAAGGCGGAGCAGGATGCGGATGAGAACGTCGCAGCTTCGGTCGACGCAGGGGGCACGATGGAAGCGGACGACGAGATCATCGCGGATGAGGACGGTGTCATCGTCGAGTAGCTCATTCTTTCCTATCGTAATTTAAATCGAAACTGTTCGGGGCCTGCAAGGGCCCCTTTCTCCTCAAAAAGTCGAATTTGTCATTGACAACGTGTCTGACTCATGCTATCCTAATTGAGTTAGACCGCACGGCAAAGGTTCTGAAAGTGCGCCCTCAAGGCGTGCTACCTGAAAAGGCGAGACTGGAAAGAGGAGGTAACATATGTACGCAGTAATCGAAACTGGCGGAAAGCAGTACAGAGTTCAGGAGGGAGACATCCTGGACGTTGAAAAGCTGGGCGTCGAAGCCGGAGAAAAGGTTGAGTTCGACAAGGTCCTGGTACTGAGCGACGACAACGGCCTGAAGGTTGGTACACCTTACATCGAGGGTGCCAAGGTTGAGGCTGAGGTTGTAGAAAACGGAAGAGCCAAGAAGGTCATCGTTTTCAAGTACAAGGCTAAGAAGGGCTACAAGAAGAAGCAGGGACACAGACAGTCTTACACTAAGGTTGAGATCAAGAATCTCGGCGGTGTATCTGCTGAGCCGGCTGCTAAGGCTGAGAAGAAAGTATCCTCATCCATGAAGAAGGATGAGCTGATTGCTTACGCTAATGAGCATAATATCGAGATCGACGAGAAGGCTACGAAGAGCGTGATCATCGAGACGATCGAAAATGCAGAAAAATAGTTGATTGTCATCAGTAAGGAGGTGTCTGATCCATGTCAAGTAAAAAGGGAGTAGGAAGTTCCAAGAACGGCCGTGAGTCCGAGTCCAAACGTCTGGGCTGCAAGGCTGGTGACGGTCAGTTCGTATCTGCAGGAAGCATCCTTGTTAGACAGAGAGGTACTCATCTGCATCCTGGAATCAATGTAGGAATCGGTGGCGATGATACATTGTTTGCCAAGATCGATGGAGCGGTTAAGTTCGAGAGAAAGGGCCGTGACAAGAAGCAGGTAAGTGTTTACCCTAAGGAAGCTTAATTAACGAGATTACCAAGCCCCCTACGAATGAGTAGGGGGCTTGCTGTTTCTTCACGGGAACAAATATTGGAGGCGGAAAGTATGTTCGTAGACAGAGCAAAAATCACAATTGTATCAGGTAAAGGCGGTAACGGTGCTGTATCTTTCCGCAGGGAGCCATTTGTCCCGGAGGGCGGTCCGGACGGCGGCGACGGCGGCAAGGGCGGAGACGTCATCATCCAGGCGGACAGCGGCCTGCGCACCCTGATGGACTTTAAATACAAGAGAAAATACGTGGCCGAGAACGGCCAGGACGGCATGAGGAAGAAGCGCTACGGAAAGGCCGGAAAGGACCTGGTCATCTGCGTCCCGCAGGGGACGGTCGTCATCGACCAGGAGAGCGGACTCATCATGAAGGATCTTACGGAGCCGGGTGAGTCCTTTGTCGCGGCGAAGGGCGGAAAGGGCGGAAACGGAAACGTCCACTACAAGAATTCCGTGCGCCAGGCACCGAACTTTGCCGAGGCGGGAGACCCGGGCAAGGAGCGCGTGATCCTGCTCGAGCTGAAGATGATCGCGGACGTCGGGCTCGTCGGATTCCCGAACGTCGGCAAGTCCAGCCTGCTGGCGGCAGCGACCCACACGTCGCCGAAGATCGGAAACTACCACTTCACGACATTGGCGCCGAACCTGGGCGTCGTCGAGTTCCCGCAGACGAGCTTTGTCATGGCTGACGTCGCAGGAATCATCGAGGGCGCGCACGAGGGACTCGGTCTGGGACTGGAGTTCCTCAAGCACATCGAGCGCACCAAGGTCCTGATTCACGTCGTCGACGTGTCCGGCTCCGAGGGAAGGGAGCCGATCGAGGACTTCGACAAGATCATGGACGAGCTCAGGGAGTACGGCCACGGCGTCATGAAGAAGCCGATGATCGTCGCTGCGAATAAGGTGGACATCCTCGGGGGCGAGGACGACGAGAAGTACCTCGAGTTCAAGGCGTACGTCGAGAAGCAGGGCTACGAGGTCTATCCGCTGTCCGCTCCGATCCACTACGGCCTGAAGGAGCTAATGCAGGCTGCCCTGCAGAAGGTGAACGAGGTCAACGCACTTCCGCCTGAGGAGGACACGAGGGAATATTTCGACTTCGATAAGGAAGACCAGGATCCGGATTATGATGTGGTTAAAGTCCGCCGTGAGGGGAATGTATACGTAGCGGAGGGCAAGCAGCTCTCCAAGATTTTCAACTCGACCAACTTCAACGACTTCGGTTCCCTTCGCTACCTGTACAAGTACGTAGAGAAGAAGGGCGCGATCAAGAAGATGAAGGCGCTCGGCCTGGAAGAGGGCGACACCATTCGGATCGAAGACTACGAGTTTGAATTTGAGGACGAATATTAAACGAATGCGGAATTCCGATTTCCGTGAAGGAGCAGCAATATCAGTATGGAGAAAAACAGACTTACAGAAAAAGAATGCTACGAACTGTTTCGGAAATATGAAACGCCGGAACATATCAAGCAGCACTGCAGGGCGGTCAGCGACACGGCAGTCGTCATCGCGAGCCAGCTGAACCGGCACGGTTATAACTTTGACCTGGAGAAGATCCGGGTCAGCGGTCTGATTCACGACGTCGTGCGCCTGCAGGAGCCGCACGCGGAGGAGGGCGCCAAAATTCTGGAGAGCATCGGTTATCCGGAAGAGGCGGGCATCGTCCGCGGCCACATGCGCCATCGCCTGACTTCGCTGAAGGATGCGACGGAGCTCGACATGGTCTGCCTGGGCGACCGCCTCGTGAAGGAGCACGCATACGTCGGGCTCGACGAGCGCATGGACTACCTCATCCACAAGAAGGGGATGAGCGAGGAGCGCACGCAGAGCATCCTTCGCGGAAAATCGGAGATCAGAGCCTTCATGGACGAGGTGGAGGAGGCGATCGGCTGCACGATCGATTCCCTGTTCCAGCCGTCCCTGGATGAGCTGTTCAAGCAGGTCCAGCTTCCGGCGCAGTACATCGGCGGCGAGACGAACATGGTCGTGAAGGATCCGGAATCGGTCGGAATCCGCTTCGCGTTCGCGTTCCCGGACCTCTACGAGATCGGCATGTCCTACATGGGCCTGCAGATCCTGTACAGCCTGACCAATTCGTACGATGATATCTACTGCGAGCGCGTGTTCGAGCCTGCCCCGGATATGCGCGAGCTGATGCAGAAGCACGGATTCCCGCTGTTCACGCTAGAGACGCACACGCCGGTGAACCAGATGGACGTGCTCGGATTTACGCTGCAGTACGAGATGAGTTTCCCGACGATCTTAGACATGATGAGTCTCGCGGGGATTCCGCTGAAGCGAGAGGACCGCACGGACAGCGACCCACTGATCGTCGCGGGAGGCCCTTGCGCGTTCAACCCGGAGCCGCTCGCCGACTTCTTCGACCTGTTCATGATCGGAGACGGTGAGGAGGTCCTGCCGTTCGTCCTTCAGGAGTACGAGAAGGCGAAGCAGAACCACGAGTCTAAGGAGGACTACCTCAAGAGAATCTCCGGCGTCGACGGCATCTACATCCCGCAGTTCTACGAGCCTGTCTACAATGAGGACGGCACGATTGCCGAGATTGAGAAGACCTGGGACGGCGCGCCGGACAAGGTCAGGAAGGCCCTGGTCCCGGACGTCGACAAGCTCCCGTATCCGGAGAAGCCGATCGTCCCGATCATCAAGACGGTCCACGACCGCGCGGTTGTGGAGACGTTCCGCGGCTGCTCGCGCGGCTGCCGCTTCTGCCAGGCGGGCATGATCTACCGCCCGGTCAGGGAGCGCAGCGAGGAGAAGATCCTCGAGCTCGCGAAGAAGCAGATCGAGAACACCGGTCACGACGAGCTGTCCATCCTGTCGCTGTCGACCAGCGACTATTCCAGCTTCGAGTCGCTCGCGACCAGGCTGATGGACTTCTGCAGCGCGCACAACACGTCGCTGTCCCTGCCTTCGCTGCGTCTGGACTCGTTCTCGTTCAACGTCCTGAACGAGATCCAGAAGTACAAGAAGTCGGGGCTGACGTTCGCGGTCGAGGCCGGTTCGCAGCGCCTGCGCGATGTCATCAACAAGGGCATCACGGAGAGTGACATCTACGACGCGGTCGATCAGGCGGTCCGCCTGGGCTGGAGAAAGATCAAGCTCTACTTCATGGACGGACTCCCGACCGAAACGAACGAGGATTTCGACGGCATGGCGGAGATCTGCCGGAACATCATGCGCATCTTCCGGGAATCCGGGGAGCGCGGCAGACTCAATATTACGGTGAGCGTCTCGAACTTTGTCCCTAAGGCACACACGCCGTTCCAGTGGATCGCGCAGCCTTCCACGGAGGACTTCCGCGAGAAGCACATCTACCTCGAGAAGATCCTGCACATCAAGGGCGTGCGCCTGACCTACCACGAGGACATCGTCAGCACGTGCGAGGCGATTTTGGCGAGGGGCGACCGCAGATGCGGGGAGCTGCTGCTGAAGCTGCACGAGGGCGGATGCCTGCTGGACGGCTGGACGGAGTATTTCAAGAAGGACGTCTGGGAGAAGGCGCTCTCCGACTGGTGGATCGACTACCGCTTCTACACGGAGAGGCAGAGGCCGTACGACGAGGTTCTGCCGTGGGATCTGATCGAATCGGGTGTTTCCAAGGCTTACCTGAAGCTCGAGGCGGAGCGCGCGGTGACGGAAACGATCACGAACGACTGCAGGGAAGGCTGCACGGGCTGCGGAATCGCGCGCCGGACGGACTGCCCGCTGGGCGGAATCTATGCCGGAAGCACCGCTCGTGAGACGGAAATGAAGTAAAGGGGTGTGGAATGAGTAAATACGTCCTGTTTTTCAAAAAAGAAGGATACAGTAAATATACATCGCATCTGGACATGCAGCGCCTGTTCAAGAGGGCGTTCCGCCGTGCCGGGGTCGCGCTGAGCTACAGCCACGGATTCAATCCGCACCCGCTGATGAGTTTTGCCCAGCCGCTCTCGCTCGGCTACTCTGCGGAGGCGGAAATTCTGGAGTTCAGCACGGATGAGCCGTATGAGACGGAAGTGATCTTAGGCCTCCTCCGCGACAAAATGCCCCAGGGCATGCAGGTCACAGCGGTTCTGCCGGTCACCGAGAGGAAGCCGCTGGCCGGACTGGTCGCGGCGGCGGACTACGAGATCCTGATCCCAGTGCCGTTCTATGACAGAAGCTACGACGCGGTCGTCCGCGACTACCTGGCGCAGGAGCAGATCCTGGTCATGAAGCGTCAGAAGAAGTCGAAGGAGAAGAAGGAAGTCGACATCCGCGGAAAGATCCGCAGCATGGAGGCGGTCCCTTCGGAAGGCGGGGAGGGCGTCGAGATCCTGAAACGGAATCTCCTGCAGCTGAACGTCCGCCTGGACTGCGGTAGTCAGTCGAACCTGAGCCCGGAGCTCGTAATCGAATCGTTCGAGGCATTCACGGGGATCGACGTGCCGCGCTACCAGATCGAGGTCTGCAGAAAGTGCCTGCACTTCCCGGAGGATTCAGAGCTCGAGGAGCTCTACGGAGGCGTGCGCTAGGCGCCCATTTCCGATGAGAAGGCCGCCGCTTAGATGCCGCTTGGCTGGAACGTATGCCGGAGGTTGAGGTTCCGTCCTTCGGTCGGAATGTTTCGGTGCGCGGCGGTTCGCTGCACAGTTCGCTTCTCGGACTGATAGAAAAAACAATTAATAACATACCTTAGACAGGCAGGCTGCCCGTCCAAGCGCGATTTCGTGTCGCGCTTGGGTGCGGGCAGCCTGTCTGTTTTTTTACCCTCTTATGAAATGTGCGGGATTCGTCACTTAAAGCGGGAGGTTCTCCACTTTGCTATGGGGAAGTGTTGATTTCAGATTTTACAGACGTTATGATGATGTCACCGTAAGTTTTGGAATATGTTGGTCTATTGGAAGCAGGTCAGTTCTGGAAATATAAGGGGAGGGATGTACATGGAACAGAAGCTGCAGAATCTAAAACGCTGGGAGCAGGAGAATCATAAGAAGATCCTGATCATCGCGGTGACCGTGTTCGTGGCCGCCGCGTTTGCGTTTTTTATGCTGAACGGGCGAAGCTCGACGATCACAGAGTCGTCCGCGAAGGCGGGGACGGAAGTCCAGGAGGAGACGGTCGGATCGTCTAACGGCGATGCGCAGACGGATGGAGCGAGTGAGTCAGGGGAAAACGCTTCTAAATTCTACGTCGACATCGACGGTGCTGTGGTTAATCCGGGTGTGTATAGGGTCAAATCCGGTACGCGGCTCTTCGAGGTTATTGACATGGCAGGCGGGCTGACGAAGAAGGCGGATACACAGTCGTTGAATATGGCCGCGCAGGTGACGGACGGGCAGAAGGTCTTCATCGCCGAGAAGGCAGACTCCGGAAGCGGAACCGGTCAGAACTCCGCAGGAGGGCAGGGCGGAAGCGCCGCGGGAGCGACGGGCAGTTCACAGAATACTGCTCTGGTAAACATCAACCAGGCGGATGTGATCGAGCTGCAGGCGATCAACGGCGTCGGGCCGGTCACCGCCGAGTCGATCGTCAAGTACCGCGAGGAAAACGGGCCGTTCCAGAAGAAGGAAGACCTGAAAAACGTCTCAGGCATTGGAGATAAGACTTTTGAGAAGCTTGAGAACCAGATTACCGTATAGCATGTAAAAGGCCGCGAGAGCGGCGGAGAGGGGCTTAAAATGTTTACGAGTGATGCAGTGTATTATTATGCATTTATATTCGCTCAGATCCTGGTATGCATAAATATGCAAAGGAGAATCAGATAGGAATTAGACGATGTATATGGATGAATATGTAATGAATAATACCACCAACCAGAAAGGAGGATGACATGGCTGGAGGAGCAGAGGTGAACAGAATCGGCGGAGGCAGCGACGCCGTAAGGAAAGGAGAGAAAACATACGGGGTGCCGGTAATTTCAATCGTTCCAGGCAATACTGAGAACATTGAAAATGCGGGATTCCCAGGAAATTCGGGGAACATGGGAAGCCTAGGAAGTACAGAAAGTCCAGGATGCCCAGAAAATCCAAGAAATATGGGATGCACGGGACATAATCAACACGGCGTTCATGTATCCAAGTATTTTAGGAGCGCGGTATCCCGCGATCCGGAGGTTGATCGGTGGATCCACGACTCGATGTGGTGGAGGAACGCCGAGCAGGAGGCTGAGCAGGAGCAGGATGACCATCTATACAGAAAAATTTGCAGGCTGGAGTGTGAAATCGGCCTGGAAGACGAGCGGTTCTGGGATGCGAGCATTTTCTTCCACCACAGCGCCGAGCTCATGCGGATCTTCCGGAATTCCGACATGGTGGGATGCCGGTACTTCTTCGACACGCTGAAGGTCTACGCGGACTGCCTCAGAGATCACGCGGTCTGCGTCCTGTATAAGGATGTGTATCCGGTGCTTTCGGAACGCTACGGGACGACGGAGAACTGCATCGATATGGCGATCAGGAGGTGGCTCAATAAGACCTGGAAGTCTCCGGAGATGCAGCGGTTCTTCTTCCGCGCGACCGACGGAAAGATTTCCGGCAAGCCGACAAACAAGCGATTGATCCATGTTCTGGCCTGCCAGTACCTGCAGGAGGAGATTGCGGACTGGAGCAGGAGAGCCCGCTTTGGAGGACACGGCGCCGGAGCAGACTGCGGAAGAATCGAGGCATACGGCGCGAGCTCCAGGATGCCTGATTCCCTACCTTTTTGTATGCCGGGCAGGCCGGGCACGGGTTCGGAGATGCCGGGCGACCGGGTAACGCGCGTGGTCAGGGTGGCGGACGGAAGCTGCGATCGGTTCGATGATTTCAGCCGTTTCGGCGGGTCTAACTGATTCGCCGGACTGGCGGGATTAACGGGTATGACGGACTGACGGACTGAACGGTTCGGCGGGCTCAGCGGATTTGATTGGTCAATGAGTTTGACGAATCCGCCGGATTCATCGAAGCAAATGGATTCGACGGCGGGGCGTGTGGTATAATACCAGATGATCAGCAAGAAAGAGGTGAATCATTTGGTTACAAAGGAACAGATCAACAGGATCAACGAGCTGGCTCACAAGTCGAAGTCTGTCGGACTGACGGCCGAGGAGCGCGAGGAGCAGAAGTTCCTGCGCAGGGCGTATATCGACTCGTTTAAGGAGAATCTCCGCGCGCAGCTTGACCGGATCGAGATCGTCGACGCGCCGGTGAAGGCCGGACGCGGGACCGGGGCTGCAGCCGAAACGGTCGAAACAGTCGAGACGGTGGAAACCGCGGATGCCGTCGAAACAGCAGAGACGGTGGAAGAAGTCGAAGTCGAGACTTTGTCGTAGACAAGAGAACAGGGAAATGATGAGATGCCGGAGCGGCGGAATATGCCGCGTTCTGGCATCTTTTTACATTTACATACGCTAAATATAGGTTTTTTCGGGTTTTGTTAAATTTTTTGGGGTTTGGCGGTTTAACCGGGCGTTTAAGAAGGTATAAGCAACAAGGTACAAATAACGTACACAGAGTACTTGATACAAAGTACTTCAGGAGGGAGATTTTCAAGATGAGCGAAACCAGAAGAGTATATATGGACTATTCCGCGACCACGCCGGTCAAGAAGGAAGTCCTCGATCAGATGATTCCATATTTCACGGAGAACTTCGGCAACCCGTCCAGTCTGTACACGATCGGACTTGAGGCGAAGGCGGCCGTAGAGAAGGCAAGGGCACAGGTCGCACACCTGATCGGTGCGATGCCATCTGAGGTATATTTTGACGGCGGCGGGAGCGAGTCCGACAACTGGGTTCTGGAGTCCGTTGCCGATCAGCTTAAGAATAAAGGCAAGCACATTATCACGACACAGATCGAGCACCATGCGATTCTGCACACGGGCGAATATCTGGAGAAGCACGGCTTCGAGGTAACTTACCTGCCGGTCGACCACGAGGGATTCGTCAGCCCTGCCGACCTCGAGAAGGCGATCCGCCCGGACACGATTCTGGTCAGCATCATGTTTGTCAATAACGAGATCGGAACGGTAGAGCCGATCAAGGAACTGGCTGCGGTAGCGCACAAGCACGGCATCCTCTTCCATACAGACGCCGTACAGGCACTCGGAAACGTGCCGATCGACGTCAAGGACCTGGACGTAGACTTCATGTCCTTCTCTTCCCATAAGATCTACGGACCTAAGGGCGAGGGCGGACTGTTCATGAAGCACGGCGTCAAGATCACGAGCTTCATCCACGGCGGCGCGCAGGAGAACGGAAAGCGTGCAGGCACAGAGAACCTCGCAGGAATCGTCGGATTCGGCGCTGCGGCAGAGCTCGCGGAGAAGAATCTGGAGCAGCACAGAAAGCACTGCAGCGAGCTGCGTGACTACCTGATGGACCGCATCCTGAAGGAGATTCCGGACTGCGTAGCGAACGGCCCGACCGACCACAGCAAGCGCCACCCGGGCAACGCGAACATCACGTTCAAGCGCATCGAGGGTGAGTCGATCCTGCTCCTGCTGGACAGCATGGGCATCGCGGTTTCCACCGGATCCGCCTGCTCGTCCAAGAGCCTGGACCCGTCGCACGTCCTGACCGCAATCGGCGTCGACCCGGAGACCATCCACGGCTCCATCCGCTTCACCGTCGGCGATTTCACGACCAAGGAAGACGTTGACTACGTCGTCGACTGCATGAAGAAGGTTGCTGAGCGCCTGCGCGAGATCACAATGCTGTAAGCCGGCATTTTCAGGGCTTTTCCGGGAGGAATGCAGCGGCAAAGCCGACGCGCCCAGTGACCGGCCTGATCTGCCGGATACCGGCAGTGCGGGTACCTTCCTGGAAGGTGAGGGCTTTGTCCCACAGAAAATTACACGGAATGTTTAATTCCGACCGGATTAGTGTATAATGGCTGTGGACAAAAATGATTAACACCGGCGGTTCCAAGCGCCGGAGGGATATGAACAGAGAGGATGAACAACTATGGGATTATATAACGATACAGTAATGGACCATTTCATGCACCCAAGAAACATCGGAGAGATTCCGGACGCAGACGGAACGGGAATCTACGGAAGCCCGGCCTGCGGAGACATGATGCAGGTACAGATCAAGGTTGACGAGAACGACGTCATCACCGACTGCAAGTTCAAGACCTTCGGATGCGGAAGTGCGATCGCTTCCTCCAGCATGGCTACGACCATGGTCATCGGACAGAAGGTTGAGGATGCGCTGAAGATCACGAACAAGAGCATCGTCGATCGTCTCGGCGGACTGCCGAACGTCAAGCTGCACTGTTCCGTACTGGCGGAGGATGCACTGAAGCACGCGATCTACGATTACGCGCAGAAGCACGGCAAGCACTACGCTGAGCTGGACGGCTTCGACCCTAACGATCACGGAACCGCTCCGGACGAGGTTACGCACCTGTAAGAGGCGCGCCCCGGCGGAAACGCTGACTGTTGAAAACGAGAGATTTCAAGGACATTCGCTGAATGGCGGATGTCCTGTTTTTATTATTGACAAAATTTTTCTGACCTTACTGCTTCAGCGGGGCTGAAGGGTGTTTGTATCCTGTATCCATTGATAATATCAATCGAGAAACTCCCGGAGAAGCATTCCGGCCGTTCATTTTCCTGCAATAAGCCAAATCTGTAATTTTGGTAGAACGAGTTTTCCGAAGTTCAGCAATGCGTATGATTTGAAGCTATGGCGTAACTATTTTGCCGTCAAAAACGCAGTGAAGGAGTCTGACAATTTAAAGTGGGCCAGTTTTGACATGAAAATGGTCCGCGAGCGATCCTGAGGTTGTCCGGAGGCGGCCTGGCAGCGTCTGCGGCGGCAAACAAGTACTTGAATTAACTGAATACTTGTGTTGAGTGTATGAATTTGCTCCGTTACGGAGGATATTTTGCCTGAAAACGGTGCGAAAAGGAGACAATCTTCAGGGCGCACAATAAATTGCAATGATGGTAAATCTATAAGAATAGACGGCGTCCAGAGACTGTTGCGCAGGGACGCCATTTTTACGCTATTGTGGAATTTTGCAAAGCTCGTTCCACCAGAAGGAGGAAATCGCGGTTTTTCATAGCTGTGCACTGTATATACAGGTAATTTTCTCCCTATGTCCGCTGAGAATCTGCCACACCGCCCTCGCAGAATTTACATGCCGTATATGGAGGTGTAAACCTCGCATTTCCTGCGCTTTTTTCTCGCAAAATTTACATGCCGTATATTGAGACAGGAACCACGCATTTCTTGAGCTTGCTCCTCGCAAATTTTACAAGTCGTATATTGAGACATGAACCCGCGCAGCACCTCTGCTTAACCTCGCAAATTTTACATGCCGTATAACAGCAGCTGCCTTCCCGCGCTTCGGCGGGGCGGCGTGACTGCGGTTTTAAGTTATAGGTGTTTCGAAAGGAGCAGAATTATGAAGATGTTAAAGAAGCTGTGCTGCGTGGTATTGACTGCGGCTGTTGCCGCTGCTGCGGTGGGATGCGGAGGATCCGCGAGTACACCTGCTGCGCAGAAGATGCAGAAGCTGAAGCTCGTGCAGTCCGGATACGAGATCGAGACGGACGGGCTCGGAGACAGATATGTCTATTACGGCGTGAAGCTCAGGAATCCGAACAAGCTCAAGAAGGCGAGCGCGCCGGTGATCCGGGTCACGCGGTACGATAAGAAGGGTGAAGTGACCGGCACGGAGGACTGGACGGTCGGGACGATCTGGCCGAAGCAGACCGCGTACTTTGCGAATATGACTACCGCGGAGAAGGACACCGTCAATGTGAAAATCAGCGTGTACGCGGAGGATTATGTCGAAATCGACCAAGAGAAGGCGAAGGCCGAGCGGAACCGCTTCAAGGTCCTCAACTACAGGGTGAACAGGGGAGATGATCCGACCGTTGTCGGGGAACTGAAGAACAACGGCGCTAAGGTGGATTCGGTTATGATCTGCGCCGTATTTTACCGCGATGGGAAGATCGTCGGCGGCAGCAGTGATTTTACCGGTCGTGTCGGAAAGGGCGCCGTCGTGCCTTACCAGGTGAACACATACGGATCCGGAATTCCTGATTACGATAAAGTCGAAATGTTCGCGCAGAACTGGGGTGCGATCGAGGACTGATTGCGCGGGTCCGGAACGGCCGCGGAATGACAGCGCTCAGAAACGCAGCAGAGGCGGGGATAAGTTCCCCGCCTCTTCATCCAGAAGAAAATCAGCCTTTCCATGACTGCCGTCTTCCGTCGCGGAATTTTCATGTCTTATATGTCGTACTAAGTAAGGGAAAACCGCGCTGCACATCTGCCCAACCCCGCAGAAGTTACGCCTCCTATTTTTTTTATGCATCTTAAGAAGATTAAATGGATATTTGCCGCAGGGCTGGGGTTAGATCTTGTTTTTATGATATAATTTTAGGCGTGACCGGAGACCAGTTTTTTGGATTGGGCGGGTGGACTTTGTCTGACGAGGAAGAGCGCGTGTGCGCGGGGACAAAGGCGGGACCTGTCCTGTGGCCGCGGCCAGACACGAACGTGCCGGAAAATGCTGAGAGCCGATGGGAGACATCGTGACAGCAGTAATGACGGCGCATGATATAAATGAATTTTGAAATTGAGTATCCCTGTTAAAATTCCTACATTAATATAGGGGGATTCGGGGAATGACATAGACTGGAAATGGAGTGGATGCAGAAATGGCATTTGACTATAGGGAGCTGGAGGAGCGCGCGCGGAAGGAGTACGAGCGCTGGCTTGAGAATGCAGACAGAAAATCGCGGTTTTACCGCACGCTGAAGGAGATCGAGGGGAACGACGATGAGATCACCGACGCCTTCTATAAACCGCTGAAGTTCGGGACTTCCGGACTCAGGGGAATCCTGGGGCCCGGGACGAACCGCGTGAACGGGTACACGGTCAGGCGCGCGACGCAGGGGCTCGCGAACTACCTGAACAAGAATTACGAGGAACCGAGCGTCGCCGTGTCGTACGACAGCAGGAGGCATTCCAAGTATTTTGCCGAGGAGACGGCCGCGGTGCTGAACGGGAACGGGATCACGACGTACCTCTTCTCGGAGCTGACGCCGGTCAGCGTGCTGTCGTACGCGATCCGGAAGATGGGCTGCACGATGGGCGTCATGATCACGGCGAGCCACAACCCGAAGATCTACAACGGGTATAAGGTATACAACGCGGAGGGCTACCAGGTGATCGGCGACGAGCCGGAGAGGATTCTGGAGGAGATCAACGGCCTCGACTATTTCACGGGGATCGCGTACAAGAAGGACGGGAAGATCCGCCGCGTGCCTTCCAAGATCCGCGAGAGCTTCATCAGGACGATCGCGGACGAGCTGATGCCGCCGGACCGGGACATGATGAACCGCCTGAAGACGATCTACACGCCGCTGAACGGGACGGGCGCCAGGTACGTGCTGGCCGCGTTCAACAGCATCGGCTACATGAACCACGCGATCGTGCGCACGCAGGAGTATCCGGACCCGGAGTTCACGACTTGTCCGGCGCCGAATCCGGAGAAGATCCTGGCCTACGACGAGGGGTTCAAGGTCCTGGACGAGGAGGGCGGCGACCTGATCATCGCGACGGATCCGGATGCGGACCGCGCGGGGGCTGCGCTGTACCACGACGGCATGCGGAGCATCCTGACCGGCAACCAGCTCGGAATCCTGATGCTGGATTACCTTTGTCACTTCCGACCGCCGAGGGAGGACCAGTTCGTCATCAAGAGCATCGTGACCTCGCCGATGGCTTCTCTTTTGGCAAAGAAATACGGGTTCAGGGTGATCAATACGCTGACGGGCTTCCGCTACATCGGTGACATCGTGAGCCGCCTTAAGCACGCGGGGCAGCAGGACCGGTTCTACTTCGGGTTCGAGGAGAGCGACAGCTTCCTGGTCTCGCCGTTCCTGTGCGAGAAGGACGGCATCAGCGCGTCGGTTCTGATCGCGGAGGTCGCGGCGTTCCACAAGGCGCAGGGGAAGGACCTGGTCGACCGCCTGAATGAGCTGTACCGGGAGTTCGGCGTCTGCAGCGACAAGCAGAGGAGCTACACCTTCAGCGGCGCGCAGGGGCAGGAGACGATGAGAAAGATCATGGCGTACTTCAGGGGCGAGGTCGGGGAAAGCTTCGGCGGCCGCGAGATCGCAAGGCGCGTGGACTATCTCAATCAGGAGGGATTCCCGCCTGCCGATGTCATGGAGTTCGATTTTAGGGACGGAAGCCGGCTGATGATCCGCCCGAGCGGCACGGAGGCCAAGCTTAAGGTCTACTCATTCGAGACGTGCGACTTCTCCGGCGTCGAGCGTGAGGTCGTCCGCATTATTGAAAGATTTAAAGAGGTATAGTATACTAAGGGATGTACTGCCGTGCAAAACGGCACCATTGTAAAAGCATTGTGAAATCATTGCGGCATCGCAGAAGCTTGAATCGGCGCCGCGGCGGCGTCATACCGACATCTGCGATGGATAAACGGATGAGAAGGAAATTTCCCACCCTGTGGTTTTGCCGGCGAAAACTTGTAATAGGAATGAAGAGGTAACAATCGTATGGAAAAGTTAGGGTTGAATGAAATCAGAACGATGTTCCGCGACTTTTTTGTCAGCAAGGGACATTACCCGGGAAAGAGTGCGTCTCTGATCCCGAAGAATGATAAGTCGCTGCTCATCATCAATTCCGGAATGGCTCCGCTGAAGCCGTACTTCCTGGGCGCGGAGACCCCACCGAAGAAGAGAATGACGACCTGCCAGAAGTGCGTCCGCACGGACGACATCGAGAACGTCGGCATCACGGCCCGTCACGGCACATTCTTCGAGATGATGGGAAACTTTTCCTTCGGTGACTACTTCAAGAAAGAATCCCTCGCCTGGGGATGGGAATTCCTGACGGACGTCCTGAAAATTCCGGAGGACAAGCTCTGGGCGACGGTATACCTGGACGACGACGAGGCGGTCGAGATCTGGAAGAACATCGGCCTGCCGGAGGAGAGAATTGTCCGCTTAGGCAAAGACGACAATTTCTGGGAGATCGGACTCGGTCCATGCGGCCCTTGCTCCGAGATCTACTTTGACAGAGGACCGGAGTTCGGCTGCGGAAAGCCGGACTGCGCGCCGGGCTGCGACTGCGACCGCTACATGGAGGTATGGAACCACGTATTCTCCCAGTTCGACAAGCAGGAGGACGGCACCTACAGGCCGATGGAGCATCCAAACATCGATACCGGAATGGGACTCGAGAGAATGGCCTGCATCATGCAGGGAACGGACTCGATCTTTGACGTCGACACGATCCGCCACATCCTGGACGCGGTCGTAGAGCTGAGCGGCGTTCCGTATGAGGCGGGCAACGCGCAGAACGACATGTCCCTGCGTATCATCACCGACCACCTGAGGAGCATGGTCTTCATGATCGGAGACGGCATCCTTCCGTCGAACGAGGCTAGGGGCTACGTGCTGCGCCGCATGATCAGAAGATCCGCGCGTCACGGAAGACTGCTCGGCATCGAGGGTAAATTCCTCGCCGGACTCGTCGACAAGGTCGTCGAGGTTTCCGGAGATGCTTATCCGGAGATCAGAGAGCAGCAGGATTACATCAAGCGCGTCATCGCGACGGAGGAGAGCAAGTTCGAGGAGACTCTGGGCCAGGGCACGGAGATCATCAACGGATACATCGAGGATCTGAAGGCTGCGGGAAAGACCGTCATGGACGGTGACGAGGCGTTCAAGCTCTATGACACATACGGATTCCCAATCGAGCTGACCGAGGAGATCCTGGCCGATGCCGGCATGACCGCGGACATCGACGGCTTCCATAAGAACATGGAGGCGCAGAAGGAGCGCGCGAGAGCGGGACAGAGAGACACGTCCGGCGAGGCGTGGAAGGAGAAGGCGAGCCCTAAGGATCTCGCTGAGACCGTCTTCACCGGATATTCCGAGCTCGTTACAGAGGCAAAGATCGAAGCGATCTACGGAGACAGCGGAGAACTTGAGACCGCTGATGCCGGCCAGAGCGTCGATGTCTACCTCGACCGCACGCCGTTCTACGCAGAGGGCGGCGGACAGATTTACGACACCGGTGTGATCACCTGCGGAGACGCAAGCATGCGCGTCCTGAACGTTCAGAAGAAGAACGGCCTGTTCCGCCACGAGGTTAAGATCGAGCAGGGCAGCTTCAAGAAGGGTGAAGAGGTCACGGCTTCCGTCGACGTCAGCAGAAGACACGCGGGCGCGAGAAACCACAGTGCTACGCATCTGCTGCAGAAGGCTCTGCAGGAGGTCCTGGGAGACCACGTCAAGCAGGCTGGTTCGATGAACAACGCGAACGAACTGCGCTTTGACTTCACGCACTTTGAGCCGATGACGGCGGAAGAGCTTAAGAAGACCGAGGACCTGGTCAACGAGAAGATCCTGGCCTTCCTGCCGGTAACGACAGAGGTTCTCCCGATTGAAGAGGCCAAGAAGAAGCACGCGATGATGCTGTTCGACGATAAGTACGGCGACACGGTAAGAGTCGTCAGCATGGGCGACTGGAGTCTGGAGTTCTGCGCTGGAACGCACGTGCCGAACACCGGCATGATCGGCGCCTTCCACATCGTCGGCGAGAGCGGCGTCGCTTCCGGAGTCAGAAGAATCGAGGCGATTACCGGAACAGGCATCCTGAAGAGAGCCGAGCGCTTTGAGGGAATCGCGCGTGACGCGTCCGAGATCCTGAAGACCAAGCCGGAAGGACTGGTCAGAAGGGCCGGAGAGTTCATGGACGAGTTCAAGACCGCGGAGCGTGAGCTCGACGCGATGAAGAAGGAGCAGCTCGGAAGCGGAATCGGCGACCTGATGAACAGCGCCAAGGACTTTAACGGCGTCAAGCTCGTTACGGCCAAGTTCGACGGGGCGACCATCGACGACCTGCGCACAGCTGCTGACCAGATCAAGGCACAGGGCGTACCTGCTGTCATGGTCCTGGCATCCGTCGAGGACGGCAAGGTCACGATGGTTGTCGGCGTAACCGATGACCTGACCGATAAGTACAACGCCGGAAAGCTGATCAAGCCGATCGCGAAGGAAGTCAAGGGAGGCGGCGGCGGAAAGGCCGACCTCGCACAGGCAGGCGGCAAGGATCCGAGCGGACTCGAGAACGCCTTCAAGGCCGCAGAAAGCCTGATGTAGCCGAGGCTTGCACTGTTTTTTCGGCTTGCAGGCAGGCTGAAAGAATAGTATACTTGTTTCAGGAGGATGAACTATGGACAGAAAGACAATTTTGTTTGATGCTGGAAAGACGCAGAAGAAGACGACTAAGCAGATTCTGGAGTCTGTATATGATGCTCTGGAAGAAAGGGGATATAACGGCATCGATCAGATGGTAGGATATATTTTGTCTGGCGATCCGTCCTATATCACAAGCCATAACAACGCAAGACTGATGATCAGCAGAATCGACAGGGATGAGCTTGTCGAGGAGATTCTGAAGGAGTACTTGCAGAAATAACGGAAATACAAGGAGGCAGGTTTTTTTAACCTGCCTCTTTATTGTGAGGAATTTATGAGAAAAATTGGATTAGATGTCGGTGACCGTACGATCGGCGTGGCTGTGAGCGACCCGCTTGGCATCACCGCGCAGGGTATCACGACCATCGAGCGCGTCGGCATCCGCAAGGACGCGGGAAAGGTCCTGGATTACGTGAAGGAGTATGACTGCGACACGATCGTCATGGGCCTTCCGCTCAGCCTGAGCGGGGAGGACAGCGAGCAGACGCAGAAGGTCCGGGAGTTCCGCACCATGCTGGAGAACAAGATGCGCAGCACCGCGATGAAGGGGATCACCGTGGTCTGGCAGGACGAGCGCCTGACGACCGTGCAGGCTGAGCGCGTGCTGATCGAGGCGGACGTGAGCCGCAGCAAGCGCAAGACCGTGATCGACAAGCAGGCTGCCGTCATCATTCTGCAGACGTGGCTGGATCAGCAGCCGTCTGCGCTGTAATGTGGATAATGGGTGACGAAGCAAGAAAATTGCATTTTCTTTTTTGTCACCGTTTTCTATATCATTTCTATAGCAATCAAGGGAGGGTATAAGGTACAATGAGAAAAGTTGGAATCATTATGGGAAGCGACAGCGATCTGCCGGTAGTAGAGAAGGCAGCGGGAATTCTGGACGAACTTCAGGTCCCGTACGAGATGCACGTGTATTCTGCACACAGAACGCCTGAGCAGGTGAGGGAATTTTCAGAAAACGCAAGGGAAAACGGTTTCGGAGTCATCATCTGTGCGGCCGGCATGGCTGCGCACCTGGCCGGTGTAGTCGCCGCATCGACGACGCTTCCGGTCATCGGCATTCCGATCAAGTCGACGGTGGAGGGCATGGACGCACTCCTCGCGACGGTCATGATGCCGAGCGGCATTCCAGTCGCTACTGTTGCGATCAACGGATCTAAGAACGCGGCTTACCTGGCTGCGGAGATGATCGCGATCGAGGACGCCGACCTCGCTGCTCGCCTGAAGAAGGCAAGAGAGGACGGCGAAAAGAACGTGCTGAAGAAGAACGCGGCGGTAGAGGAAAAATTTAACCACTAGGGGATTCAATCAGCCGGGGCTGTTCCCGGCGGAATCAATACAGACATTGCTTTTTTGATTGATGAGAAGGATGAGAAAACAGGGAGACGTGGATGAGTAACTTACATGAAGAATGCGCGGTATTCGGCATTTACGGGCATCAGACAGAAGATGTCGCGAGAACCGTATACTACGGATTGTACGCGCTGCAGCACAGGGGGCAGGAGAGCTGCGGCATCGTCGTCGACGACGACGGCCTGTTCACCACCTATAAGGATATGGGGCTGGTGAGCCAGGTGTTCAACAAGCAGAACCTGGCTTCGCTTGGACAGGGGCAGGCGGCGATCGGCCACTGCCGCTACGGCACGACCGGAATGGGAGACAGAAACAACGCCCAGCCGATCGTCGTCAACCACCACAAGGGAAGAATGGCGATCGCACACAACGGAAACCTGGTCAATGCGTTCGAGCTCCGTCAGGAACTGGAGCTGCAGGGATCGATTTTCCATACGACCTCCGACACGGAGGTCATCGCATACATGATCACGAAGGAGAGGATCGACTGCGAGTCAATCGAGGAGGCGGTCAACCGCGCGATGAATAAGATCGAGGGAGCGTACTCCCTGGTCATCATGTCGCCGGCCAAGATGCTGGCGGTCCGTGACCCGTACGGCTTCCGCCCGCTCTGCTACGGAAAGAGAGACGACGGAACGTTCATCGTCGCCTCCGAGACCTGCGCTCTGGATGCCGTCGGCGCCAAGTTCGTCCGCGACATCGAGCCGGGTGAGATCGTCGTCTTTGACGGGGACGAGGTCAGGAGCATCAAGGATCACTGCGAGACCAAGCCGCATAAGATCTGCATCTTCGAGTACCTGTACTTCGCGCGCCCGGATTCCGTCATCGAGGGAAAGAGCGTGCACGAGGCCAGAGTCCGTGCCGGTTCGCTCCTCGCGATGGAGCACCCGGTCGAGGCGGACGTCGTGGTCGGCGTTCCGGACTCCGGTCTGGACGCGGCGATCGGATATTCCAAGCAGTCTGGCATTCCGTACGGCATGGGATTCATCAAGAATAAATACATCGGAAGGACGTTCATCGCCCCGGGACAGAAGAACCGCGAGGATAAGGTCAGGATCAAGCTGAACGCGATCGCGGAGACGATGAGAGGCAAGCGCGTCGTCCTGGTCGACGATTCCATCGTCAGAGGTACGACGATCACGAGAATCGTCCGCCTGGTCAGGAATGCGGGAGCCAAGGAGGTTCACGTCCGCGCGGCGGCGCCGCCGTTCACGGACCCGTGCTACTACGGCACCGACGTCGATTCCCAGGAGAATCTGATCGCCTGTCAGCACCCGCTGGATAAGATTGCGGAGGTCATCGGCGCGGACAGCGTCGGCTACCTGTACGTCGATCACCTGAACATGGTCATCGGCACGCAGCCGGGCGAGGGCTTCTGCGCGAGCTGCTTCGGCGAGCCGTACCCGACGGTGATCCCGACCGGTCAGAAGGACCGATTCGAGGGCAAAATCTCCAAGAGCGAGAAGAAGCAGAAGAAATCTGACGCCGAAAACTACGATATGTATCTCAGAAATGACTAACAGGAGGAAATCCATGACGAAGAAGAGTTTCAGTGAAAGCTATAAGGAGGCGGGGGTCGACATCACCGCCGGCTATAAATCGGTAGAACTCATGAAACAGCACATCGCCAGGACCAAGGTCTTCGGAGATACAGCCGACGTCGGCGGCTTCGGCGGCCTGTTCCACCTGGACATGAAGGACCTGAAGGATCCTGTCCTGGTCAGCGGAACGGACGGCGTGGGAACCAAGCTGAAGATCGCGTTCCTGATGGACAAGCACGACACGGTCGGCATCGACTGCGTCGCGATGTGCGTAAACGACATCATCTGCGTCGGCGCTAAGCCGCTGTTCTTCCTGGACTACATCGCCTGCGGAAAGAACTACCCGGAGAAGATCGCGCAGATCGTCAGCGGCGTAGCCGAGGGCTGCGTTCAGTCCGAGTCCGCGCTGATCGGCGGAGAGACTGCGGAGATGCCGGGATTCTACCCGGAGGACGAGTACGACCTGGCCGGATTCGCGGTCGGTGTCGTCGACCAGTCCAGGGTTTTAGACAACAGCACCATCAAGGAAGGCGACGTGATGATCGCGCTTCCGTCGTCCGGCGTGCATTCCAACGGATTCTCCCTGGTCAGGAAGGTCTTTGACGTAGAACACACGGACCTCACCAAGCCGCTCGAGAGCCTCGGCGGAAAGAGCCTGGGCGAGACGCTGCTGACCCCGACCAAGATCTACGTGAAGCCGATGCTCCACGTCTTCGACAAGGTCACGGTCAAGGCCGTTTCCCACATCACCGGAGGCGGATTCTATGAGAACATCCCGAGAAGCCTTCCGGACGGCTGCGGCGTGAAGATCCAGAAGAAGGACGTCCGCGTCCTGCCGATCTTCGATCTGCTGCAGAAGGAAGGAAACATCCCGGAGCGCGACATGTACAACACGTACAACATGGGCGTCGGCATGACGTTCGTCGTCTCCCCGGAGGATGCGGATGCAGCGGTCGCTGCTGCTAAGGAGATGGGCGAGGATGCCTATGTCCTGGGCGAGATCGTGAAGTCGGAAGAAGAGAGCGTGATCTTATGTTAGAGAAGACAAAGGTTGCCGTTCTGGTCTCCGGCGGGGGAACGAACCTGCAGGCGATCATCGACGCTGAGAAGAGCGGGATCATCAAGGACGGCGAGGTCGTCCTGGTCGTATCCAGCAGCAAGAACGCCTACGCGCTGACGCGGGCGGAGCAGAACAATATCAAAGGGGTATATGCGAAGTCGGAGGCGGAGATCCTCCAGGCACTCGAGGAGTCCAGCGCGGAGCTGATCGTTCTGGCCGGCTTCCTGAAGATCCTGAGCAAGGACTTCATCCGCCGCTACGAGAACCGCATCATCAATATTCATCCGGCCCTGATCCCGTCATTCTGCGGGAAGGGAGCCTACGGCCTGCACGTGCACGAGATGGCACTGGATTACGGGGTCAAGGTCACCGGAGCCACGGTGCACTTTGTCAACGAAATCCCGGACGGCGGTAAGATCATCGCCCAGAAAGCCGTAGAAGTTCAGGACGGAGACACGCCGGAGATCCTCCAGAAGAGGGTCATGGAGCAGGCAGAATGGGTTCTGCTCCCGCAGGCGGTACAGCAGATTTCTGAAGAAATCCGAAAGGGGAAAGAGAATGGCAACGATTAAGAATCCATACGAGGCGTTTCCTGCGGCACACTACCTGAACGGAAACCCTTATCCGGGCAGGGGCATCATCTGCGGCCTGACCAAGGACGGAAAGGCCGCGGTCGCTTACTTCATCATGGGCCGCTCGGAGAACAGCAGAAACCGCGTCTTCCAGCAGGAGGGGGACGATGTCAGGACCAAGGCGTTCGACGAGTCCAAGCTCGAGGACCCGTCCCTGATCATCTACTACCCGGTCAGGACGGTCGGAAAGACGCTGGTCGTCACGAACGGAGACCAGACCGACACGATCGCGGACCTCTGCAAAGGCGAGGATGACCTGGACAGCGGAATCTTCGCCAAGGCACTGAGAACCCGCCAGTTCGAGCCGGACGGACCGAACTGGACGCCGAGAATCAGCGCGATCCTGGATTTACCCGGGAAGGAGCCGTTCCGCTTCGACATGAGCATCCTGAAGAGCAGCGACGAGCAGGGCGGCGGAAACATCCGCAACTTCTACGAGTACGACGGAATCCCGGGCGAGGGACGCTTCATCCACACGTACCAGACCGACGGATCCCCGATCCCTACGTTCATGGGCGAGCCGGAGCGCGTTGAGATTCCGGAAAGCATCCAGGCGTTCACGGACGAGATCTGGCAGAATCTGGATGAGGCCAACAAGATCTCCCTGTACGTCCGCTTCACGGACCTCAAGACGGGTGAGTACGAGGACCGCCTGATCAACAAGCACTGCTAGGTGCAGGGACAAAGGTTAAACGGGCACCAGCTGCAGGCCGTACGTGCCGGAAAGCAGCCGGCTGCCGGGAATAGAGAAATATGGGTATTTAGTCAACAGGAGGGAAATGAGATGAAAGAGTTTTCGCTGAAATACGGATGCAATCCGAATCAGAAGCCGGCGCGCATTTACATGGCGGACGGCAGTGATCTTCCGGTAGAGATCGTCAACGGACGTCCGGGATACATCAACTTCCTGGACGCGCTGAACAGCTGGCAGCTCGTCCACGAGCTGAAGGAGAGCCTGAATCTCCCTGCGGCGGCGTCCTTCAAGCACGTCAGCCCGACATCAGCGGCGGTCGGCATCCCGATGAGTGAGAACCTGAAGAAGGCCTGCTTTGTCGACGACATGGAGGGTCTCGACGATTCCCCGCTCGCTACGGCGTACGCGAGGGCGAGAGGAACGGACAGGATGTCCTCGTTCGGCGACTGGGCTGCGCTCAGCGACGTCTGCGACGCGGCAACGGCAAGACTTCTGAAGCGCGAGGTCTCCGACGGCGTCATCGCGCCGGGCTACACCGATGAGGCGCTCGAGATTCTGAAGCAGAAGAAGAAGGGCAACTACAACATCGTCAAGATCGATCCGAACTACGTTCCGGAGGAGTTCGAGAGAAAGCAGGTCTTCGGTATCACGTTCGAGCAGAAGAGAAACGACTACGCGGTCAAGCCGGAGGACTTCACCGAGATCGTGACTAAGAATAAGGATCTTCCGGAAGAGGCCAGAAGGGACCTGGTCGTCGCGCTGATCACGCTGAAGTACACGCAGTCCAACTCCGTAGCTTACGCTAAGGACGGACAGGCGATCGGCGTCGGCGCCGGACAGCAGTCTAGAATCCACTGCACGCGCTTAGCGGGACAGAAGGCGGACTTCTGGCATCTGCGCCAGTCCGACCGCGTCCTGAACCTGCCGTTCAAGGACGGCATCAAGCGTGCCGACAGGGACAACACGATCGACGTCTACCTTGGAAACGAGTACATGGACGTCCTGGCAGACGGCGAGTGGCAGAAGTGGTTCACCGAGCAGCCTGAGCCGTTCACCGAGGAAGAGAAGCGCGCTTACCTGGATACGATCAGCGGCGTGGCTTTAGGCTCCGATGCCTTCTTCCCGTTCGGCGACAACATCGAGAGGGCGCACAAGAGCGGCGTCTCCTATATCGCGGAGCCGGGCGGATCCATCAGAGATGATCATGTCATCGACACCTGCGACAAGTACGGAATCGCCATGGCCTTCACCGGCATGCGCCTGTTCCACCACTAATCGCGGGGACCGCGTGGGAGTGCGCCCGCCTGCGCTGCGGCCTCAGGCTGCTGCAGGGAGCGTTCATTCCGCGGAAAATATTGAAATTATTGCGGGGAGACCTTCTTATTATGAGGGTTTCCCTCCTGTTTCATCTGAAGAGGATGCGGCGGGGATTCAGAGATAGAAATAGAAGAAAAGGATGGGGATTACAGTGGTTGATAAGATCATGGTCGTCGGCGGCGGCGGAAGAGAGCACGCAATCATCAAGAAGCTGAAGGAGAGCCCTCAGGCGGGGAAGATCTACTGCCTGCCGGGCAATGCAGGAATCGCGAAGGACGCCGAGTGCGTAGCCATCAGCGCGGAAGACCTGGATGGGGTCGTCGACTTTGCCGTCAGGGAGAAGATCGACTTCGCGGTCGTCGCACCGGACGATCCGCTGGTAATGGGACTCGTCGATCTGCTGGAAGAAAAAGGAATTCCGTGCTTCGGCCCGAATAAGAGGGCGGCGATCATCGAGGGAAGCAAGGCCTTCTCCAAGGATCTGATGAAGAAGTACGACATTCCGACGGCGCAGTTCGAGACGTTCACCGACATGGGCGACGCGCTCGAGTACGTGAAGACCTGCAGGATCCCGGTCGTCGTCAAGGCGGACGGACTCGCGAAGGGAAAGGGCGTCCTGATCTGCGAGACGAGGGATGCGGCGGAGGCTGCGGTCCTCGAGATGATGCAGGATCAGGTGTTCGGCAAGAGCGGCTCCACGGTCGTCATCGAGGAGTTCCTCGAGGGACCGGAGGTCAGCGTGCTGTCGTTCACGGACGGAAACACGGTCATCCCGATGGTCAGCTCGATGGACCACAAGCGCGCGTTTGACGGGGACAAGGGCCTGAACACCGGCGGAATGGGCACGATCGCCCCGAATCCATACTACACCGAGGACATCGCCAGCGAGTGCATGGAGACGATCTTCCTGCCGACGATGCGCGCGATGAATAAAGAGGGCAGGACGTTCAAGGGCTGCCTGTACTTTGGCCTGATGCTGACCACGGAGGGTCCTAAGGTCATCGAGTACAACTGCCGCTTCGGCGATCCGGAGGCGCAGGTCGTGCTTCCGCTGCTCGAGGGCGATCTTCTGGACATCATGATGCATACAGCAGATGGGACGCTTTCCTCGGCAAAGTTCCACTTTGCCGAAGACGAAGCTGCCTGCTGCGTAATCATGGCGACCAAGGGCTACCCGGAGCACTACGAGAAGGGCTACCCGCTGAGCATCCCGGACGACCTCGAGAACGTGTACGTCGCAGGCGCCAAGCTGGGAGAGAACGGAGAGCTCCTGTCCGACGGCGGCCGCGTGCTCGGCGTAACGGCAAGGGGCAAGAACCTTCCGGAGGCGATCGACAGCGCGTACGCACAGGTCGCACGCATCGAATTCCCGGACGGATTCTACCGTCACGACATCGGACAGAAGGCATTAGCCGCTTGGAAAGGAGAAACGCGTTAACATGGTTTACAGAGTATATGTGGAAAAGAAGCCGCAGTTCGCGAACGAGGCAAAGGGCATCCTGAACGAGGCCAGGGAGCTGCTGCAGATCCAGGGTCTTGAGAGCGTCCGCGTGATCAACCGCTACGACGCGGAGAACCTGCCGGCTGAACTCTTTGAGAAGGCGGTAAACACCGTATTCTCCGAGCCGCAGGTCGACAACGTCTACAGGGACCTCGAGATCAAGCCTTCCGAGAAGGTGTTCGCGACGGAGTTCCTGCCGGGTCAGTTCGACGCGCGCGCGAACTCCGCTGCGGAGTGCATCCAGCTGGCTTTCCGCGGCGACCGCCCGACCGTCAAGTCGGCCAAGGTGTTCATCCTGACCGGGTCGATCACGGACGACGACGTAAACGCGCTGAAGAAGTACATCATCAACCCGGTGGAGGCCAGGGAGGCGTCCCTGGAGCCGTACGAGACGCTGAAGGTCGACGTCGAGATCCCGACGACCGTCGAGACGCTCACCGGATTCAATAAGTATTCTAAGGACGAGCTGCAGGAGTTCCTGGACGGCCACGGCCTTGCCATGGACTTAGCTGATCTCGCGTTCGTCCAGGAATACTTCACCAAGGAGCAGCGCGACCCGACGATCACGGAGATCCGCGTCATCGACACGTACTGGTCCGACCACTGCCGCCACACGACGTACAAAACGACGCTCGACAGCGTGAAGTTCGACGATCCGGCGATCCAGAAGACGTACGAGGAGTACCTCGGATCCCGCGAGGAGATCAACCGCACCAAGCCGATCAACCTGATGGATCTCGGCACGATCGCTGCCAAGGTTCTGAAGAAGCGCGGCATGCTGGACAAGCTCGACGCGTCCGAGGAGATCAACGCATGCACGGTCAAGATTGACGTCAACGTCGAGGGAAAGACGGAGAAGTGGCTGCTGCTGTTCAAGAACGAGACGCATAACCACCCGACCGAGATCGAGCCGTTCGGAGGCGCCGCAACCTGCATCGGAGGCGCGATCAGAGACCCGCTGTCCGGCAGAAGCTATGTCTACGCGGCGATGCGCGTAACGGGCGCTGCCAACCCGCTCACTCCGGTTTCCGAGACGATGGAGGGCAAGCTGCCGCAGAGAAAGATCGTCACGACCGCTGCGGATGGTTACAGCTCCTACGGAAACCAGATCGGACTCGCGACCGGACAGGTCGACGAGATCTACCACCCTGGCTACGCGGCCAAGAGGATGGAGGTCGGCGCGGTCATCGCCGCTGCTCCTGAAGAGAACGTCAGGAGAGAGCGTCCGCAGCCGGGCGACGTCGTCATCCTGCTCGGAGGACGCACGGGACGCGACGGAATCGGCGGAGCGACCGGTTCCTCCAAGAAGCACAACGTCGACTCCCTGGAGAAGGACGGCGCCGAGGTGCAGAAGGGAAATGCCCCGGAGGAGAGAAAGCTGCAGAGGCTGTTCAGAAATCCGGAGGCTTCCAAGATGATCAAGCGCTGCAACGACTTCGGCGCAGGCGGAGTCTCCGTCGCGATCGGAGAGCTCGCGGACGGACTGGACATCAACCTCGACAAGGTCACCAAGAAGTATGCCGGACTCGACGGAACGGAGCTCGCGATCTCCGAGTCTCAGGAGAGAATGGCCGTCGTCGTTGCCGCTGAGGACGCGGACCGCTACATCGAGCTCGCGCACGGGGAGAACCTCGAGGCGACCGTCGTCGCGACCGTCAAGGAGAGCCCGTACCTGACCGAGACCTGGAACGGCGAGACGATCGTCAACATCTCCAGGGCGTTCCTGGATACCGACGGCGTCGAGAAGCACATCGACGTCGAGGTTCCTAAGCGCGGAAGCTACGAGAGAAAGGTGACCGGAAGCTTCACTGAGGCGTATGAGAAGATGGCGTCCGACCTGAATGTCTGCTCCAAGAGGGGCCTGTCCGAGGAGTTCGACTCCACGATCGGCGCGGGAACTGTCCTGATGCCGTTCGGCGGAAAGTACCAGAGGACCCCGATCCAGGCGATGGTTCACCTGATCTCGGTAGAGAAGAAGCACACCGACACCGTCTCCGCGATGGCGTACGGATTCAACCCGATGATCTCCTCCGCGAGCCCGTACGACGGCGCATACCTGGCCGTCATCGAGTCCATCTCCAAGCTGATCGCTGCCGGCGCGTCGTTCGACGACACGTACCTGAGCTTCCAGGAATACTTCGGAAAGCCGGGAACCGACCCGTCGCGCTGGGGCGCACCGATGGCCGCAATGCTCGGCGCATACAGGGCACAGCTTGGCATGGGAGTGGCCGCAATCGGAGGCAAAGACTCCATGAGCGGAACCTTCGAGAATCTCGATGTGCCGCCGACACTGGTATCGTTCGCGGTCACGACCGACCAGGCGGAGCACATCATCTCGCCGGAGTTCAAGAACGCAGGCGACGACGTGATCCTGCTCGTCCCAGAGTACGGCGAGGACGGACTCCCGACCTGCGAATCCGTCAAGAAGCTCTACGAGAAGGTCAACAAGCTGATCGTCGATAAGACCGCCTGCGCGGCGTATACTCCGGGTTACGGCGGAGTCGCCGAGGCCGTCCTGAAGATGGCGATGGGCAACGAGATCGGCTTCGCTTACGGCGATGCGCTCACCAAGGAACAGCTGTTCGGATACTGCTACGGCGCGTTCCTGCTCGAGGTTCCTGCGGGGACCGAGGTTGAGGGCGCAGTCCTCTTAGGAAAGACGACGGAGACAAAGGAAATCACCGGCTTCGGAGAGACCATCGCCCTGCCGGACATCCTGAAGGTGTACGAGCAGAAGCTCGAGCCGGTATACCGCTGCAACATCGCAGCAGGAGAGGGAGATACGGAGGCCTTCAGCTTTGCCGCGAAGGAGAACCTCCACGCGAACATCAAGTCCGCATCCCCTAAGGTACTGATTCCGGTATTCCCGGGCAACAACTGCGAGTACGACTCGGCCAAGGCGTTCGCCGATGCCGGCGCGGATCCGGAAATCTTCGTCATCAACAACCTGACCGCGGAGAACGTCGGAAGGAGCGTCGAGGAGTTCGCGCAGAAGATCAGATCTTCGCAGATGATCTTCATCCCTGGCGGATTCTCGGGCGCGGACGAGCCGGACGGTTCCGGAAAGTTCATCACCGCCTTCTTCAGAAACGCGGAGATCCGGGAGGCAGTCACCGAACTCCTGGAGCAGCGCGACGGCCTGATGGCCGGAATCTGCAACGGATTCCAGGCGCTGATCAAGCTCGGCCTCGTGCCGTACGGAAAGATCGTCGATCCGACCGAGGACAGCCCGACGCTGACCTTCAACACGATCGGACGCCACCAGTCCAAGCTTATCCAGACCAGGATCGCCTCGAACAAGTCTCCATGGCTCGCAAAGTGCAAGCCGGGCGAGATCTACACGACGGCGATTTCCCACGGCGAGGGACGCTTCATCGCCCCTGAAGGGACGATCCAGGAGCTGGCGGAGAACGGACAGATCGCGACCCAGTACGTCGACCTTGACGGAAACGTCTCCTTCGACATCCAGTTCAACCCGAACGGTTCGCTGCACGCGATCGAAGGAATCACTTCCCCGGACGGCCGCGTCTTCGGAAAGATGGCGCACTGCGAGCGTAAGGGACCGTACCTGTATAAGAATGTCCCGGGCGAGTTCGACCTGAAGATGTTCGAGTCTGCGGTAGAGTACTTTAAGTAGAATCAATTGAATAGATGATATTGAGCCGCGGCGGGGAAGCCGGAGAGATCCGGAGCCCTGCCGCGGCTTTTTGCTGCGCGCACGGCGCGGCTGGGCTGCCTGCCAACAAGTACAGACGGACGCGGCGGAACGGAGCAGGTTGACTTGCCAGAGGATTATGGCGCCGCAGCAAAGCGCCGCACGGCAGCTGGATGTGCACGCGCATCGACAGTAATACCAGTAATATAATAAAGGAAGGTTCTTGTTCGATAAGGACAAGAGATGTGTTTTCGCAGGAGAAATGTTTGTTCAAATGTGTACAATCGGCGTTAAAGGCGTATAATATATAGATATTGCCGGGGCGGGTTCTGCCTGCCAGGTCATGCCTGACGGATCATGTCTGATGGATCATGTCTGATGGATCATGCCGAAAGGACCTTTAGGTCCGGTCGGGGCCCGGCTTAGGTTGGGATGAGAGGTTACGAAGATAGAAAGGAAGTTCGCACAAATGGAAACAGCATACCGAAGGAATCTGTCGAAAGGTATCCTGTATACAATTATTTCTTCGCTGGGGTTTGCGGCGATGTCGTTCTGCGTCAAGGGCGCGGGGGATCTGCCGACGATGGAGAAGGCGTTTTTCCGGAATGCCGTCGCCGCAGTGATCGCCGTCGTGACCCTGATGAACATGCCGGGTCCGGGCCGCTTCAAGACCAAGAAGGAGACCAGGGGCGCGCTGCTGCTGCGCGTGACGTTCGGGACGATCGGTTTGATGGCCAACTTCTGGGCGATCGGGCAGATGGGACTGGCCGACTCCAACGTGCTGAATAAGATGTCGCCGTTCTTCACGATCATCGCGTCCGTCTTCATTCTGAAGGAGAAGCCGACCAAGCTCGACAATGCCCTCGTCGTCATGGCGTTCGCGGGCACTCTGTTCGTCATCAAGCCGTCGGCGGGGCTCGCCGCGTTCCCGGCGCTGGTCGGCCTCTTCAGCGGATTCTGCGCCGGCATGGCCTACACATTCCTGCGCCTGGTCACGACCAGGGGCGAGCGTTCTCAGGTCGTCGTGTTCTACTTCTCGTTCCTGTCCTGTTTAGCCTGCGTCCCGTTCATGCTGTTCAATTTCAAAATGCCGACCGTGCATCAGTTCCTGTGGCTTGTGGGCACGGGGGCTTTTGCCGCAGTCGGACAGTTCGGTGTCACCGCAGCGTATAAGTATGCGCCGGCAAAGGACGTCTCCGTCTTCAACTACACGCAGGTGCTGTTTTCCGCCCTGCTGGGCTTCCTGTACTTCCGCGAGAGCCCGGACCTGCTGAGCTGGATCGGCTACGCCGTCATCATCGGCGCCGCCGCCATCAAGTGGAAGAACGAGAGCGACTTCATCCACGCCGAGAAGGAACGGCGCATCGCCCGCAGGAAGGCGCAGGCGGAAACTTCAAGTCCGTCCGGCAGCCGAAGCCAGGCCGGGAAACGGGGCCAGGCAAGGACGGAGAGCCGACCGCAGAACTGACAAAGCCATCATTCATACATCAGGCAATTTGGCCGCGCGGCGCAAGAGAACGCCAGCCCCGCCAATTTGCTCCGTACCGCAGCCCCTCTGCGCTGATCCATCCAGTGCAGAGGGGCTGCGTGACTTTACAGAAGCCTGTTCTTGTCGCCCCAGTCGCACATGCCGTCCAGGATCGGGATGAGGGACTTTCCTCTCTCGGTCAGACTGTATTCTACTTTCGGCGGGATCTGAGGGTATTCTTCCCTGTGGACGAGCTGGTCGGCCTCAAGCTCCTTCAGGTTGGAACTGAGCGTCTTGTAGGAAATTCCGCCGATATACTTCTTCATCTCATTGAACCGGACAACGCCGAATTCCATCAGGGTATAGAGGATCGTCATCTTGTATTTTCCGTTGATCAGTGACAACGTGTAGCTGAACCCGGTGGTGCCCAGGGTCTCATTGGAAATGCATCTGTCGCTCATTTTTACACTCTCCTTTAGGTAAGTATATAACCTTGATGTAAGTACCATACCTCAATGTACGTACTTGTTTTTCTTCTCATTCTTGCTACAATTCTAATATCGGCACTGATAAAAGTCAATCACAGAAGAAAATGGTAGAAAAAGAAGAAAAGGAGAAATCGATATGAGTAAGAATATTGTCATTCTGAATGGAAGCCCGCGCCGCAAGGGGAACACAACTGCCCTCGTCAAGGCGTTTACGGAAGGTGCGGAGAGCGCGGGAAACACCGTGACCGAGTTCTTCCTCGACGGGATGGATATCCACGGCTGCAAGGGCTGCTTCGGCGGACACAATGAACGGGAATGTCCGTGCGTTCAGAAGGATGACATGAACAAGATCTACCCGGCAGTCAGGGAATGCGATGTGATCGTCCTGGCGAGCCCGCTGTACTACTGGAACATGAGCGGCCAGATCAGGACTGCCATCGACCGCCTCTTCGCCCTCGAGGAAGGGGATGAAAACCTGCTCCGCGGACACGGCCGTTCCTGCGCGCTGCTGATGGCAGCAGAGGGGCACGACTTTGAGGATGTGACGCGCTATTTTGACCACCTGATGGAGCATCTCAACTGGAAGAACCTCGGTCACGTTCTCGCCGGAGGCAACAATGATGTCGGCGACATCAAGGGAAAGCCGGAAATCCAGGAAGCGCATGACCTGGGAAGCTCCATTCAGTAATTCCTGCAGCGCTGCCCGGAAATGAAAACAGAAGACGCCAGCCTCCATATATTCCGAATCTTTCACGGAATAAGAAAACCATGATTGACTTATGCCGCTACCGTGTAAATATAAAGGAGTGAATAAAATAAGGAGGCAGAGACTATGAAAAAAGATTTGGGTGTAGAACCGCTTCTGGCGCCGATGCCGGTGCTGATGATCGCCACCTACGGGGACGATGACAAGGTCGACGTCATGAATATGGCGTGGGGCGGAATCTGCGGATCCACGCAGGTTGTCCTGAACATCAGCGAGGGGCACAAGACCTCGGAGAACCTGAGAAAGCGCGGAGCATTCACGCTGAGCCCGGCGACAGGTGCGACGATGAAGGAATCCGACTTCTTCGGTATCGCGTCCGGAAACACGATGGCGGACAAGTTCGAGAAGAGCGGTTATCACGCGGTGAAGAGCAAGAACGTAGACGCCCCGGTCATCGAGGAGTATCCGTTCACGCTGGAGTGCAAGGTCGACGAGATCGTCGAGGGCAAGACCTGCCTGCACGTATACGGCGACATCGTCAACGTCCTGGCGGACGAGAGCCTGCTTGGTGCGGACGGCGCGATCGACATCAAGAAGCTCGATCCGCTGGTCTTTGACACCTTCCAGAGGGGATACTTCCACCTCGGCGACGAGGCTGGAAAGGCCTGGAACGCCGGCGCGGACCTCGCGAAGAAATAACGCAGGAGAAGTTACACTGCGGGAAGCAGACAAGAAGAAGGCAGTGAGCGGCAGTCGGCCGCGGCAGCTTTCTGTTATCACGCCAATAAGAGTTATAATCATACATCAGACGCAGGAGGACAGGATGCCCTCCTGCTGCTGTTTTTTTGGGATGGAGTGGGCGGCGGTGCGGCCCAGGTGAACCGCTCGGGATCCATCAGGGCGGGGCGTTGGTTCTGGGCGGGTGGATTTTGCCGCAGAGGATGAATGTGCTGAATGTATAAAGATTAACAATAGATGCGGATTGTGATATTGCGCTGGGCTATTGGACAGGGCCGGGGAAGGCTCCTACAATGGGAGGTAGAATTTACCGAATACTAGGATTTGACTTGGAGGTGAACGATGGATTATCAGGAATTGAAGAGGAGGATGGCAGAGCTCCCGGAGGAGACGATGACGCAGGCGGAGCGCGGCGCCAAGTACGCGGCGGGCGAGATGGTCGACCACATCCCGTATTCCCTGCAGAGCAACGAGGAGGCGATGACGGACATCTTCGGCTACACGACGGCGCAGAGCCTGGACGGGACCAAGGTCATGATCGACGTGCTGAGGCGGCGCAGGGAGGAGTTCGGGATCGAAGGAATCAAGGTCGGCCTGAGGCTCCGGACGGTCGGCCAGGCGGTCGGGTCCGAGATGCACTTCCCGGAGGTCGGCATCGACTCCGTCGCGAAGTTCGTGCTCGACAGGCCGGATTTCTCGGGGCTTGAGGAGGTCCTGAAGGACGACCCGTATAAGAACCCGCTGTATCAGTCCATGCTGCAGCGCTGCCGCGAGCTGAAGGACGCGTTCCCGGACATGGGCGTGAACACGGTCGTCGCGGGGCCAGTCACGACGGCGGCGGCGATCCGCCCGATCGAGCTGCTGCTCCGGGATACGATGAAGCACAGGGAGAAATTTGCCGACCTCCTGAATTTCTGCGTGGACCACTCGCTCGCCTGGGTGGACATGATGGTGAAGGAATTCGGCCCGATGCCGTGCGGCATCTGCGATCCGGTCTCCTGCGCCGACATCTTCAGCCCGCGCCAGTACGAGATCTACTCCGAGCCGTATCTGTCCCGCCTGATGGACGGCCTCTACGAGATCACGGGCAGAAAGCCGGGCCTGCACATCTGCGGGAAGACGAACCCGCTCTGGTCTCACATGCTGGACCTGAACATCTCGAGCTACAGTGTCGACAATTCCGAGGACCTTCTCAAGGCAAAGGAAGTCCTGGGCAGCCACTACATGCTGGTCGGAAACGTCTCGCCGGTTGATGTCATGCTGAACGGCACGATCGACGAGGTCATCGAGACCTGCAAAGAATGTCTCGAGAAGGGCGCGGACAGCCCGATGGGATACACCCTGGGAACCGGCTGCCAGGTCCCGATCGGCACCAAGCGGGAGAACTTTGACGCGTTCATCTACGCTGCGAGAAAGTACGGAAGAGGCGCGCAGAAGGGCCGCCTGCCGCTCGGCTTAAGCGACGAGGATTAGTGCGGCTGAGAAACAACGATAAATGTGATATAATAGACGGGCGCGGGGTTTTCCGGAAAATCAGGGAACACCGCGCTTTCGGCTGAAATCCGGGAATTAATGAAAGGAGGAGGACGTGACGGATCTAGAATCAAGAAAAACGGTGCAGTCCGGCGGGTCAGCAGGGATCGATCATACTGCTGAAGAATCCAGAAGACCTGCGGAGCCTGGCCAAGCCGCGCAGTCTGGACGCTCTGAACAGTCTGCGCAGCTTGAGCGCGAGGCCGCGGCGGAGATCGTCGAAGTGGCCAGGGCGAGGATATTAGCGCAGGAGCGGTACCTGGACAGCGCGCTGTACGCGCTGAAGCCGGCCGCAGCGCCTGAGAGCACGCCCGACTACGCGGTCGACGGGCGCAGGTTCCTGTACAGCCCGGGGCGCGTGATCCAGGATTACGAACAGAACGAGAACGCGGTCTGCCGGGCGTACATGCACGCCCTCCTTCACGTGATTTTCCTGCACCCGTTCTCCTCCGGCCTGCCGCGGCAGGACCTCTGGGACCTCTCGTGCGACCTGGCCGTCGAGGGCATCATCCTCTCGCAGGGAAAGCCGTGCTTCAGGCTGGAGCGGGACGCGGAGCAGCGGCGGGTCATCTCCCGGCTGCAGGAACGCGTCGGCATGCTGACCGCCGAGCGGATCTACCGATACCTCTTCGATGAGGCGGGCGCGGAAGAGCTCGCTTCGCTGAAGAGGCTCGCCGCGCTGTTCCGGGTGGACACGCACAGGCCGTGGCACGAGATGGATATGGCCGAGCTGATGCGGTTTCTAAATGGTCAACGTAGAAAAGATTATGGTAAATCAAATTCCAGGGGCTCTGACGGGTTTTCCGGGGAGGAAAACGTCCGGAGGCCGCAGGGCAGCGAGACTGAACGCCTGCGAGATTCCAACGGTTCAGGGAGTTTCGATGATGGTCGTTACGAGGACGGGGCGGCGTACCGCAGCCTGTTCGAGGATCAGGTGAACCAGCAGCTCAGCAGCATCTGGGCGGACAGGTCCGGGTATATTTTGTCGCAGATGAAAACGGGCGCCAGGGGGCGCACGGACGAGGCCGGGTGGCTGATGCAGGAGCTTTCCGAGATGCAGAGAAAGCCTCAGGATTACCGAAGTTTCCTGATGAAGTTCGCGAAGAGAGAGCCCGCCGTCAAGCCGAGCATGGAGGAATTCAACCCGATCCTGTATACGTACGGGCTGCAGATGTACGGGAACCTGCCGCTGATCGAGGAGGCGGAGACGTCGCAGGAGAAGCAGATCCGCGACTTCATCATCGCGATCGACACGTCGGGGTCGACGAGCGGGGCGCTGGTGCAGGATTTTCTTCGGGAGACGTGCGGGATCCTGATGAATAAAGAGGTGTTCTCCGAACGGATGAACCTGCACATCGTGCAGTGTGACGCCAGGATCCAGGAGGCGACCGTGATCCGGAGCCGGACGGAGATCGACCGGGCGGTGAAGAACATGACGGTCAAGGGGCTCGGCGGCACGGACTTCCGGCCGGTGTTCGCGTACGCGGACCGGATGCGGAAGGCCGGGAAGATCAATCACCTGCAGGGCCTGCTGTATTTTACCGACGGGCGTGGCATCTACCCGAAGAAGCGGCCGGACTATAAGACGGCGTTTGTGTTCCTGAGGAAGGAGCTGGACGCGCCGGAGGTTCCGCCATGGGCGTATCAGGTGATTTGGGAGCGCTAAGAAGTGGGGAAGCACAGAAGTAAGCTGGAAAGCAGGGAAATAAAGGAAGCAGGAAAGCAATGAAGATCAACGAAGCAAAAGAACAACTGAAGTACGCGGCGGCCTGCTGTCTGGAGAAGGACGAGGACGGGCAGTACGTGATCCCGCTGGAGGAGCAGAGGCCGGTCTTCCTCGTCGGGCCTCCGGGAATCGGCAAGACGGCGATCGCGAGCCAGGCTGCGGAGGAGCTGGGTCTCGCCTTTGTCTCCTACTCCATGACGCACCACACGAGGCAGAGCGCGCTCGGCCTCCCGTTCATCACGGAGAAGACGTACCAGGGGAAGGAATACAAGGTCTCGGAGTACACGATGAGCGAGATCATCGCGTCAGTTTACCAGATTATGGAAGATACCGCCGTCAGGGAGGGCATCCTGTTCCTGGACGAGCTGAACTGCGTGTCGGAGACGCTCGCGCCGTCGATGCTGCGCTTTCTGCAGTTCAAGGCGTTCGGCGAGTACAGGGTCCCGGACGGCTGGGTCATCGTCGCCGCTGGAAACCCGCCGGAGTACAACGCCGGGGCCAGGGAGTTCGACATCGTCACCTGGGACCGCGTGAAGAAGATCGAGATCGAGCCTGACTACGATGCATGGCGGTCGTACGCGGTAAATCAGGGCGTGCACCCGCTGATCCTGGCCTACCTGGACGGCAGAAAGCACGACTTCTACCGCGTCGAGACGACCGTGGACGGCACCGAGTTCGTGACGGGAAGAGGCTGGATGGACCTCTCCGTCATGCTCAAGCTCTACGAGAAGAAGGGCTTCCCGGTCGACGAGCGCCTGATCGGCCAGTACGTCCAGAACGAGCGGATCGCGAAGGACTTTTCCGCGTTCTGCGACCTGTTCTATGAGTATCGGAGCGTTTACCCGGTGGACAGCATCGCATTAGGCAAGGCGGACAAAGAAACCATCGACCGAGCCCATAACGCCTCCCTTGATGAGCGCCTGGTGCTGCTTCAGCTGATCCTGGAGCGCCTGAAGGAACCTCTTCAAGAGGTTTACAGGAGGCGCACCGGCCTCGCGGACCTGGAGAAACGTGTCCGCGAAAGTGTCGGTCAGCCGTCCCGCCACCGCTACGGCGAGATCATCAACATCCTCCAGGACCTGAGCGAGGACATGCAGGACGGCCTCGCTAAGGCAAAGGAAGCCGGATCCATGGACAAGGAGCAGCAGAAGATCCGCTTCTCCGAGATCCGCCTGCTGGATTCCTGGGTGAAGGAGCTCCTGCACGAGGGCAGCGAGCGCGGCAGGGACGACAAGGGAACCCTGGCCGGCGACCTGATCGCGTCACGGATGAACGAGCAGCTGCACGACCTGAGGCACCTGGTGCGCGTCTCCTCCCGGGAGATCACGCACACCTTCGCGTTCTGCGAGCAGGCGTACGGGCTGTCCCACGAGATGCTGATTTTAGTCACCGAGCTCACCGCCGACTTCTACTGCGCGGACTTCATCGGCCGCTACGGCTGCGAGGCCTACGACGAGTACAGCGAGAAGCTTCAGTTCACGTCGAGGGGATCGTCCATCCGAAGGAAGCTGCACGGCCTCCAGGAAGACAACTACGCAGCGCCGACGCAGGACAGGACAAAGACGACGGCCGCAGACGAGACCTCGTCTGCCGCGGATCTTAGGCCGCGCGAGCCTAAGGCTTCGGAAATCGCGGATCCTGGAGATGATTCTTCTAATGAGGTTTCCGGCGCGCCTGCCGACGCAGTTTCCGGCGCGCCTTCAGAAAAACCGGCAGAGCCGTCGGAAGACCTGCGTGAAGAGCGGAAGGAGGGCCCGTATGCAGGGACAGAATCCGATGAGTAAGCTGAGCGAGATCGAAAGCGTGGATAACAGGAATGCCGCTGAGGAGGCTGCCGCGGCGCCTCTGCGGGCGGACGCAGCTGCGGGAATGGGCGAATTATATATCCCTTCTGGGGTTCTGCGTGTCACCGCGGAGAACCTGAGGCAGCAGGGCGGGACTGACTGCAAAGGCGGCAAAGACGGCAATGGTGGAATAGAGAACGTCCGGCGGATCGTCCTGCCGGATGGTGTGGAAGAAATTGGTAATTACTGCTTCTCGGGGCTGCACGCGCTGGAAGAGGTCGTGTTCCCGCGAACGGTCCGGAAGGTCGGCTGCGGGATCTTCCAGCATTGCTGGAGGCTGAAGAGGGCAGTTCTTCCGGAGGGGACCAGGCAGGTCGACGAGATGTTCTTCTACGGCTGCGGGGACCTTAACGTGGTCTCGTTTCCGGGCAGCGTCAGCTTCATCGCGAGGGAGGCGCTGAGGACGTGCGTGGATCTTACGGGTGTCCTGGTCATGGATGACCGGTTCCCGGACTGCCCGCGGCAGGTGCAGCGGCTCGCGGCGTTTACGTGCATGGATGGGCTGAACGGCAGGTGCGGTGAATTGGCGGGGCGGGCAGACTTTGTCGAAGAAAGCTGCGCGGACGAATGCAAAGCCGGATACGAGAGCATCGAGGCGCTTGAAGACCAGCGGCCGAACACCGCGGCATACGTCAGGGCGCGCGCAGGCAGCCTGCTCGACATCGCGATTGCGAAGGGCGACGGAAAGGCGGCGGCGTTCCTGATCGACGGCGGGCTGATCAAGGAAGTGGACCTGCAGCGGTTCACGGACAGGGCGAGCCGTGAGAGGCGCGTCGAGATTGCAGGCATGCTGCTCCGGGAGAAGGGACGGCACAGGAGTGGGGAATTCTCGGAATTACCGGAGAATCCCGATATTATAGAAGAATTCTCCTGGTAGTAAAATTTCAGTGTTCAACTTTCGATACACGGTTTTAACCCGCCCGGAAATCGGGTAGATTCAATATATGTGGGAAATCGTTCCAGACACGCTTGTTTACTCGCGTGCTGACCAAGGGGAAAGACGTACTCCGTAGCAGATTGCCCGGACACGCAGATAGAGATTTTACAGAAAGGAAGTTTTATCATGCTGGATAAGAAAGTAGCAGAGTTAATCAATGAGCAGGTGACTACGGAATTTTATTCCGCTTATCTATATTTGGACTTCTCGAATTACTATAACGATCAGGGGCTCGACGGGTTCGCGAACTGGTACGACATCCAGGCCCAGGAGGAGCGTGATCACGCGATGCTGCTGAGACAGTATCTGATCAACAACGGCGTTCGCGTCACCTTCGGCACCGTCGATGCGCCGAATCAGACATACAACAGCCTCAAGGACCCTCTCGATGCGGGACTCGAGCACGAGCGGTACATCACCGGCTGCGTCAATAAGATCTATAAGGCCGCGAACGAGGTCGATGACTTCCGCACGATGCAGTGCCTCGACTGGTTCGTCAAGGAGCAGGGCGAGGAAGAGAAGAACGTCCAGGACCTGATCAGAAAGTTCGAGCTGTTCGGCGGAGATCCGAAGGGCCTGTACGCGCTGAACCAGGAGCTTTTGACCAGGGTTTACACCGCGCCGTCACTGACGCTGTAGGGCTTAACCGGAATACAGGATGAGTAAGACGAGAAGGGAAAAACGAATCGAAGAGGAGCTGCGCCGGCGCGCGCAGATGGACGAGGAGGAGGTCCGGGAGCTGGAGGAATCGATCATCTCGCACCGGAAGGAGCTAGGGGGCCGGCTGAAGGCGCACCTGGAGAACTTCAACGACGGGGTCATCGCGATCTTCATCACGATCATGATCCTGGGGATCCCGTACCCGTCGGACACGTACAGCATCCACGCGTTCAGGGAGAACATCTTCATCTTCATCGTGAGCTTCTTCATGGTCGCGGACTTCTGGTACGAGCTGCACCGGACTTTCACGACGTTTGAAGAGGCCGATCACTGGGTCGTCGTCTCCGACTTCCTGTTCCTCGCGGCGCTCGCGCTGATCCCGATCATGACCAAGTGGATCATGGCCGACATGAACAGGAGGGCGGTGATCAACTTCGGCTTCGTCTACTTCGTCGCGACAGTGCTGGAGGCGCTCGTGTTCTTCGTCGCACACCGAAAAAAGCTCAAGCTGTACTCGACGGTCTACCGGGGGTTCATGCTCCTGCGCATCTTCTGGGGCATCGTGCTGAACGGTGTGCTGATGGTGCTATCGTTCTTCTTCACCAAGCCGGCGATCTACATGTTCCTGATCCTTCCGATCGTGTCGTTTTTCTTCCCGTACGTGCGGCTCTACCCACGGCACGGGGGCGCGGCGAGGCGGATTGCCGACCAGAAGCGAGAAGCCGCCAGTCAGATAAAAAGAGTTAAATGTGAATTGCTTAACAATAGCGGCGCCGCCGTCAGAGTTTCTGTCGGCAGCGTCTTTTTATTGGACAAAATTTACCCGTCCCGCAGGGCAAGGCGTTGCTGTTCAGCGGAAAGCGGTCATCCGGCAGCCCGGTGCGCGGGTTCCTGGGCGGTCGGATTTTGCCGAAAGATGGGAAAATAATCGGAAAGTTAGAGGAGGAAAACTAAATAGATTGTGCATGTGCAGAAAGTGACAATGGACATAATTATGATCTGTTGGTGGAAAAACTGCATTGCTTTCTGTACACCTGAAATGGGTTAAATTACATAGATTTTATCAGGATTGCAGATATAAACTATAGAAACCTTAAATTATCAGTATTGTCAATTTGGTCACAATATTAAGGATGGAATTGTCTATGGAAAAAAACATTTTCGATGAGCATAGTTTTCTGTATATTTCCTTGAATTTTTTCTCAAACATGAGTAAAATTATCGTGATGTTTATTCGATAACAACAAAAAATTTTTAAGGGAGGTGTGGATGCACAGGCATCCATGAGAAACTATGTTAGATCAATCGTATTACGACAAGACGGATGCCATCATCCAGCTTCGCGGAAAGGAAGAACGTTTCTTGATACCGATCATTCAAGATATTCAGGAAGCCTATACTTATGTTCCGCCGGAGCTTCTGGACTACGTCGCCGATAAATTAAATATATCTGAAGCCAAGGCGTACAGCGTAGCGAGTTTTTACGAAAATTTCTCCTTCGAAGCAAAGGGAAAATACGTCATCCGCGTCTGTGACGGAACTGCCTGTCATGTCAGAAAGTCGATGCCGATCCTGGAGGCGCTGACGGAGAACCTGGGACTGTCCAAGAGGAAGCACACGACGGACGACCAGCTCTTCACGCTTGAGACGGTATCGTGCCTGGGCGCCTGCGGACTCGCGCCGGCCGTCACGGTCAACGGAAAGGTTTACCCGAAGATGACCCCGGAGAAGATGCTGAGCCTCGTTGAACAGCTGCGGAAGGAGAATGAATAATGAGACTGGAAAACAGAACGCAGCTGGACATGCTGCGCGAGGACTGCGTCAGGAGACGCAATGCGGAGACGAGGAGGATCCTGGTCTGCGGAGGCACGGGATGTCTCGCCGGCGGATCCCAGCAGATCTTTGAGAAGATGAAGGAACTGACGGCCGCTTACTGCGGAAACCACGACATTCAGGTCGAGTTCGGCGAGGAGATCGCCCACACGGGCGTCAAGAAGAGCGGCTGTCACGGATTCTGCGAGATGGGACCGCTCGTCCGTATCGAGCCGTTCAATTACCTTTACCTGAAGACGAACCTGGAGGACTGCGAGGAGATTTTCCAGACTTCTGTACTCGCCGGAAAGCCGGTCGAGCGCCTGATGTACAAGCAGGATGACAAAGTCTACCAGACCGAGGAGGAGATCCCGTTCTACGCGCGCCAGACGCGCCTCGTCCTGAAGAACTGCGGTCACATCGACGCCGAGCACATCGAGGAGGCGCTCGCGGTCGGCGACTATCAGTCGTTCGAGAAGGCGCTGTTCGAGATGCCGCCGGAGGAAGTTATCCGCATCATCTCCGACTCCAATTTGAGAGGAAGAGGAGGCGCTGGCTTCCCGACCGGACGCAAGTGGACGCAGGTCGCCGGCCAGAAGGAGAAGACGCGCTACGTCGTCTGCAACGGTGACGAGGGAGACCCGGGCGCGTTCATGGACCGAAGCGTCATGGAAGGTGACCCGCACCGCATGATCGAGGGCATGATGATCGCCGCCTACGCCGTGCAGGCGAAGGAAGGCTACATCTACGTCCGCGCGGAGTATCCGCTCGCGGTCAAGCGCCTTGAGATTGCGATCGAGCAGGCGGAGCACCTCGGGCTCCTCGGGGACAACATCCTCGGCACCGACTTCAGCTTCCACCTGCACATCAACCGCGGAGCCGGCGCGTTCGTCTGCGGAGAGGGATCGGCGCTGACCGCATCCATCGAGGGAAAGCGCGGAATGCCGCGCGTCAAGCCGCCGCGCACGGTCGAGCAGGGACTGTTCGGAAAGCCGACCGTCCTGAACAACGTCGAGACGTACGCGAACGTGCCGATGATCATCAAGAACGGTGCAGACTGGTACAAGAGCATCGGTCTTGCGACGAGCCCGGGAACCAAGGCGTTCGCCCTGACCGGAAACGTGAACAACACCGGACTGATCGAGGTCCCGATGGGAATCACTCTTAGAGAGATCATCTACGATATCGGAGGCGGCATCAAGGACGGAAAGAAGTTCAAGGCCGTGCAGATCGGCGGACCTTCCGGCGGCTGCCTGACCGAGGACGACCTCGACTGCTCCATGGACTTCGACTCCCTGAAGAAGATCGGCGCGATGATCGGATCCGGCGGACTGGTCGTCATGGACGACTCCACCTGCATGGTCGAGGTGGCCCGCTTCTTCATGAACTTCACCCAGCGTGAGAGCTGCGGTAAGTGCGTGCCGTGCCGCGAGGGAACCAAGCGCATGCTGGAGATCATGGAAAGAATCGTACACGGAGAAGGACAGATGTCCGACCTGGACGAGCTGCGTGAGCTCGCCGACATGATCGAGAACACGGCTCTTTGCGGACTCGGAAAGGGAGCTCCTAAGCCGGTCATCAGTGCGCTGAACGGATTTGGAGACGAGTTCCGTGAGCATATCGAAGAGAAACGCTGCCGCACGCATGTCTGTCAGGATCTGCTTACGTACAAGATCAACCCGGACAAGTGCAAGGGCTGCTCCAAGTGCGCGAGAAACTGCCCGGCAGATGCGATCACGGGAGAACTGAAACACCCATATGTCATCGACGCAATGAAGTGTCTGAAGTGCGGCGCCTGCATGGAAGGCTGCCCGTTCGGCGCGATCTATCAGGAATAGTTCATTGTACCAGAAGGAGGTCAGATCATGGGTCATATGACAATCGACGGAAGGCACGTTGAATTTTCCGATGAGAAGAACGTGCTGACGGTCATCCGCAACGCGGGGATCGATATACCAACGCTCTGCTACGTATCAGAGCTTTCCACATACGGCTCCTGCCGTCTCTGCATTGTAGAGGACGACAGGGGAAAGACGTTCGCGTCCTGCTCGGAGAAGCCGAGGGACGGGATGGTCATCTACACCAACACGCCTCGGTTGATGCGCTACCGCAAGCTCATCCTGGAGCTCCTGCTCGCGGCGCACGAGAGAGACTGCACGACCTGCGTCGTCAGCGGCAGCTGCCACCTGCTCGAGCTCGCGCAGAGACTGTGCGTAGACGACGTGCGTTTCAAGAACACGAGGGAGCCGCAGCCGATCGACCGAAGCTCCGCTGCGATCATCCGCAACCCGAACAAGTGCATCCTGTGCGGCGACTGCGTCAGAATGTGCTCAGACATCCAGGGGATCAACGCAATTGACTTCGCCTACCGCGGCACGGACGCGCTCGTCACGCCGGCGTTCAACAAAACGATCAACGAGACGGCCTGCGTCGGCTGCGGCCAGTGCAGAGTTGTCTGTCCGACCGGAGCGATCACCGTCCGTAACGACGTGATGCCGGTCATGGAGGCGCTCGCTGACAGGAACGCGATCGTCGTCGCGCAGATCGCGCCGGCGGTCCGTCTCGCACTCGGCGACAAGTTCGGCCTGCCTAAGGGGACGAACGTTATGGGCATGATCGTCAACGTCATGCACCGCCTGGGCTTCGACGAGGTCTACGACACGACGTACGGTGCGGACCTGACGGTCCTGGAGGAGTCCAAGGAGTTCCTGGAGCGCCTGTCATCAGGAAGCGGGCTTCCGCTCTTCACGTCCTGCTGCCCGGCCTGGGTCAAGCACTGCGAGACCAAGTATCCGGAGCTCGCGCAGCACATCTCCACCTGCCGCTCGCCGATGGGCATGTTCAGTGCGGTCATCCAGGAGTACTACAAGAACCCGGAGAAGAACGAGGGAAAGCGCCTCGTGAACATCGCGGTCATGCCGTGCACGGCCAAGAAGGAAGAGATCAGGCGTCCTGAGTCCAAGAACAAGGGCGTCCAGAACGTCGACTACGTGCTGACGACAGAGGAGCTCGCGTCGATGATCGAGCGCTCCGGCATCGTCTTTGACAAAGTCGACATTGAGTCCGCGGACGTTCCGTTCGGAATCGGATCGGGAAGCGGCATGATATTCGGCGTCACCGGAGGCGTAACCGAGGCGGTCATGCGCCGCCTGAACCAGGGCCACGACCGCACCGCGATGGCAGACATCAAGGAAAGCGGCGTCCGCGGAATGGAAGGCATCAAGGAGTTCACGTACCGCTACAACGGGCGCGACCTGAGCTTTGCCGTCGTCAGCGGACTCGCGAATGCCGACAAGGTCATGGAGGAGATCAAGAGCGGCGAGGCGAGCTACGACTTTGTCGAAGTCATGGCGTGCCCGCGCGGCTGCATCATGGGAGGCGGCCAGCCGGCCAAGTCCGGTCCGCGCACACGCACTGCCCGCTACAAGAGCATCTACGAGACGGACATCAACACCCAGATCAAGAAGTCGGACGAGAACCCGATGGTCACGATGCTCTACGAGGGACTGCTGAAGGGCAAGACCCACGAGCTCCTGCACCGGAACTTCGAGGAGGCCCAGCGCGAGCGCGAGGCTGCCGAGCAGTAGGAGCAGCTGAATCGGAGGCAATAGGACTGCCGACTTGACGCCAAATACAGAAGTTGAAAATTTAAAGACGAATGTGAATATATCCAATATATAGGGGAGAGGGACTGCAGGCCGCGGTTCCTCTTCTTTTCGCGTGTCCGGCAGGTCGGGGCTCGGTATGCAGGGCGGGTGTGTTTTGTCGTACAAATGGAGAAAATTGTACGTTTCTGGACATGAAAACGCAAATGACGAGAAATAGAATGCACTAATATCTATACAAAATATCGTCGTTAGTTGGAAAATTACCCGTTTTACGCCACTTGTGACTGCGGTAAAATTTTAACAAACTAGGGTTGACTATTGATACAATCTATATAATCGTTGGATTTCCTACATTATTCGATCGGGCACAATGTTTTTATACGGTATTGTTTTTACAAAAAGACAAAATATGAGGGGTAAGTTTTCTGTATATTCGCTTGAATTTTATTATGAACATGGGTAGAATGATACATATAGATAACGTTTTAACAATGTCTGAAGCAGTACAAGTAAAAAGGAGGTGTGGGTGCGCACGCATCCATGAGAAACTATGTTAGATCAATCGTATTATGACAAGGCGGATGCGATCATCCGGCTTCACGGAAAGGAAGAGCGTTTTCTGATTCCGATTATTCAGGATATTCAGGAAGCCTATACCTATGTGCCACCGGAACTGCTGGAGTATGTCGCCGGAAAGCTCGACATTTCCGAGGCTAAGGCGTACAGCGTGGCAAGCTTCTACGAGAATTTCTCCTTCGAAGCAAAGGGAAAATACGTCATCCGCGTCTGTGACGGGACTGCCTGTCATGTCAGAAAGTCGATGCCGATCCTGGAGGCGCTGACAGAGAACCTCGGGCTCTCCAAGAGAAAACACACGTCGGACGACCAGCTCTTCACGCTTGAGACGGTATCGTGCCTGGGCGCCTGCGGACTCGCGCCGGCCGTCACGGTCAACGGAAAGGTTTACCCGAAGATGACCCCGGAGAAGATGCTGAGCCTCGTTGAACAGCTGCGGAAGGAGAATGAATAATGAGACTGGAAAACAGAACGCAGCTGGACATGCTGCGCGAGGACTGCGTCAGGAGACGCAATGCGGAGACGAGGAGGATCCTGGTCTGCGGAGGCACGGGATGTCTCGCCGGCGGATCCCAGCAGATCTTTGAGAAGATGAAGGAACTGACGGCCGCTTACTGCGGAAACCACGACATTCAGGTCGAGTTCGGCGAGGAGATCGCCCACACGGGCGTCAAGAAGAGCGGCTGTCACGGATTCTGCGAGATGGGACCGCTCGTCCGTATCGAGCCGTTCAATTACCTTTACCTGAAGACGAACCTGGAGGACTGCGAGGAGATTTTCCAGACTTCTGTACTCGCCGGAAAGCCGGTCGAGCGCCTGATGTACAAGCAGGATGACAAAGTCTACCAGACCGAGGAGGAGATCCCGTTCTACGCGCGCCAGACGCGCCTCGTCCTGAAGAACTGCGGTCACATCGACGCCGAGCACATCGAGGAGGCGCTCGCGGTCGGCGACTATCAGTCGTTCGAGAAGGCGCTGTTCGAGATGCCGCCGGAGGAAGTTATCCGCATCATCTCCGACTCCAATTTGAGAGGAAGAGGAGGCGCTGGCTTCCCGACCGGACGCAAGTGGACGCAGGTCGCCGGCCAGAAGGAGAAGACGCGCTACGTCGTCTGCAACGGTGACGAGGGAGACCCGGGCGCGTTCATGGACCGAAGCGTCATGGAAGGTGACCCGCACCGCATGATCGAGGGCATGATGATCGCCGCCTACGCCGTGCAGGCGAAGGAAGGCTACATCTACGTCCGCGCGGAGTATCCGCTCGCGGTCAAGCGCCTTGAGATTGCGATCGAGCAGGCGGAGCACCTCGGGCTCCTCGGGGACAACATCCTCGGCACCGACTTCAGCTTCCACCTGCACATCAACCGCGGAGCCGGCGCGTTCGTCTGCGGAGAGGGATCGGCGCTGACCGCATCCATCGAGGGAAAGCGCGGAATGCCGCGCGTCAAGCCGCCGCGCACGGTCGAGCAGGGACTGTTCGGAAAGCCGACCGTCCTGAACAACGTCGAGACGTACGCGAACGTGCCGATGATCATCAAGAACGGTGCAGACTGGTACAAGAGCATCGGTCTTGCGACGAGCCCGGGAACCAAGGCGTTCGCCCTGACCGGAAACGTGAACAACACCGGACTGATCGAGGTCCCGATGGGAATCACTCTTAGAGAGATCATCTACGATATCGGAGGCGGCATCAAGGACGGAAAGAAGTTCAAGGCCGTGCAGATCGGCGGACCTTCCGGCGGCTGCCTGACCGAGGACGACCTCGACTGCTCCATGGACTTCGACTCCCTGAAGAAGATCGGCGCGATGATCGGATCCGGCGGACTGGTCGTCATGGACGACTCCACCTGCATGGTCGAGGTGGCCCGCTTCTTCATGAACTTCACCCAGCGTGAGAGCTGCGGTAAGTGCGTGCCGTGCCGCGAGGGAACCAAGCGCATGCTGGAGATCATGGAAAGAATCGTACACGGAGAAGGACAGATGTCCGACCTGGACGAGCTGCGTGAGCTCGCCGACATGATCGAGAACACGGCTCTTTGCGGACTCGGAAAGGGAGCTCCTAAGCCGGTCATCAGTGCGCTGAACGGATTTGGAGACGAGTTCCGTGAGCATATCGAAGAGAAACGCTGCCGCACGCATGTCTGTCAGGATCTGCTTACGTACAAGATCAACCCGGACAAGTGCAAGGGCTGCTCCAAGTGCGCGAGAAACTGCCCGGCAGATGCGATCACGGGAGAACTGAAACACCCATATGTCATCGACGCAATGAAGTGTCTGAAGTGCGGCGCCTGCATGGAAGGCTGCCCGTTCGGCGCGATCTATCAGGAATAGTTCATTGTACCAGAAGGAGGTCAGATCATGGGTCATATGACAATCGACGGAAGGCACGTTGAATTTTCCGATGAGAAGAACGTGCTGACGGTCATCCGCAACGCGGGGATCGATATACCAACGCTCTGCTACGTATCAGAGCTTTCCACATACGGCTCCTGCCGTCTCTGCATTGTAGAGGACGACAGGGGAAAGACGTTCGCGTCCTGCTCGGAGAAGCCGAGGGACGGGATGGTCATCTACACCAACACGCCTCGGTTGATGCGCTACCGCAAGCTCATCCTGGAGCTCCTGCTCGCGGCGCACGAGAGAGACTGCACGACCTGCGTCGTCAGCGGCAGCTGCCACCTGCTCGAGCTCGCGCAGAGACTGTGCGTAGACGACGTGCGTTTCAAGAACACGAGGGAGCCGCAGCCGATCGACCGAAGCTCCGCTGCGATCATCCGCAACCCGAACAAGTGCATCCTGTGCGGCGACTGCGTCAGAATGTGCTCAGACATCCAGGGGATCAACGCAATTGACTTCGCCTACCGCGGCACGGACGCGCTCGTCACGCCGGCGTTCAACAAAACGATCAACGAGACGGCCTGCGTCGGCTGCGGCCAGTGCAGAGTTGTCTGTCCGACCGGAGCGATCACCGTCCGTAACGACGTGATGCCGGTCATGGAGGCGCTCGCTGACAGGAACGCGATCGTCGTCGCGCAGATCGCGCCGGCGGTCCGTCTCGCACTCGGCGACAAGTTCGGCCTGCCTAAGGGGACGAACGTTATGGGCATGATCGTCAACGTCATGCACCGCCTGGGCTTCGACGAGGTCTACGACACGACGTACGGTGCGGACCTGACGGTCCTGGAGGAGTCCAAGGAGTTCCTGGAGCGCCTGTCATCAGGAAGCGGGCTTCCGCTCTTCACGTCCTGCTGCCCGGCCTGGGTCAAGCACTGCGAGACCAAGTATCCGGAGCTCGCGCAGCACATCTCCACCTGCCGCTCGCCGATGGGCATGTTCAGTGCGGTCATCCAGGAGTACTACAAGAACCCGGAGAAGAACGAGGGAAAGCGCCTCGTGAACATCGCGGTCATGCCGTGCACGGCCAAGAAGGAAGAGATCAGGCGTCCTGAGTCCAAGAACAAGGGCGTCCAGAACGTCGACTACGTGCTGACGACAGAGGAGCTCGCGTCGATGATCGAGCGCTCCGGCATCGTCTTTGACAAAGTCGACATTGAGTCCGCGGACGTTCCGTTCGGAATCGGATCGGGAAGCGGCATGATATTCGGCGTCACCGGAGGCGTAACCGAGGCGGTCATGCGCCGCCTGAACCAGGGCCACGACCGCACCGCGATGGCAGACATCAAGGAAAGCGGCGTCCGCGGAATGGAAGGCATCAAGGAGTTCACGTACCGCTACAACGGGCGCGACCTGAGCTTTGCCGTCGTCAGCGGACTCGCGAATGCCGACAAGGTCATGGAGGAGATCAAGAGCGGCGAGGCGAGCTACGACTTTGTCGAAGTCATGGCGTGCCCGCGCGGCTGCATCATGGGAGGCGGCCAGCCGGCCAAGTCCGGTCCGCGCACACGCACTGCCCGCTACAAGAGCATCTACGAGACGGACATCAACACCCAGATCAAGAAGTCGGACGAGAACCCGATGGTCACGATGCTCTACGAGGGACTGCTGAAGGGCAAGACCCACGAGCTCCTGCACCGGAACTTCGAGGAGGCCCAGCGCGAGCGTGAGGCGGCCGAGCAGTAAGTCGGCCATCCCACTCGGGATACTCGGGGATATATAGTAGGAAGTGCACCGGTTATTAATTAGGGAAAAGTTAATATACGGCTAATTATATATAGAGTTGTGGAAGAGAGGGATCGCGGTACTGCGGTCTCTCTTTTCTGCTTTTCGTGATATTCCGCGCCTGCCATAGACATCGATCGTTCATAGACATTGATTGTTGTCAGAATGTATTGTCGCTTCGGTCATAATGGGTGTATGATGATAAAGCGATAGTAGTTTCATCGGCAATGAATGAAACAATGGAAAGGAGAGCATATTATGAACATGAGCAAACACAAGCTCGCTCGCAGCGTACTGGTCGCGGCACTCGCCGTGCTCCTGGCCCTGTGCTTCACCCTGCCGTCGGCCTTTGCGGACGACGACACCACTGGGGGAACGGGCACGCCGGTCAATGCGGGCGACACCGTCAACGCGTCCCTGAACCAGACCTACACGGTCACGACAGTAGATAAGGAAGATGATGAGAGCGTAGTCAACATATTTAAGGTTACCCCGACGCAGACCGGCAGGCTTACGATCACGACGAACAATCTTTGGTCTGGAGAATGTTACCTCCGCACGGCCTCCGGCAGCACCCTGGCGAATGCAGCTAATTATTGGGGAGGTGACTATAAAATCCAGAACTTCTATAACGTCAAGGCCGGCACGACCTATGACGTGGTATTTCAGGGTCTTTATTCAGCTGACGGTGGCTGGTGCGACATTACCTTCTCCAACGACCGGGTCGAGCACATGACCTCGGCGGGAGGAACGATCAAGGCGTCCTTCGATACGGACTATTACGTGCAGAACAATCGCTATCTTAATGAGAATACGAAGATCTTCAAGATTAAGACCAAGCATACTGGTTTGATTACAGTTAACACAAAAACACCGTATTCTAGTACGTCTTTTTATGTATGTTCCTCCAAGGGGGAAAGGCTGACAGACTTTGATATAAATGCCGAAAAGGATGACCAAGGGAGTTTCGGTGTTTCGGCAGGAAAGACATATAAAATTGTAGTTTCGAGTGATTCAGATTGGTATTCTATAAAGTTTGCAAACACCAGTTACCGAAACACCGTCGGAAATGCCAGCAAGCAGAAGAAGGCGAAGACCATTAAGTTGAATAAGACATACACGGAGGTGGTACCGGTCGGAACTCAGCCTGAGCGTTGGATGAAGGTGAGACTGAAGACGGGAGCTCTGCGCGTGTACTGCAATGACATTGGAACGGATACTTATGAATTAGGTTTTATCTGCAGTGCGCGGCAAGGAGGTTATAAAGTAGGCAAGGATGAGAACGGAAATGAATACAGACTGTATGTTTTTTGCATAATGAAAATACAGAAAGTTGCAAAGCAAAAATGTAGGTAATT
>CAIFEY010000007.1 GCA_903789635.1 uncultured Eubacteriaceae bacterium | reverse complement strand
TCACGGGTGGTTAAAATCTTGCGAACAGGTGGACACTCCCTGAAGAATATACAGCAGCCAGAGCAACTGGTAGGTCCCCTGCGAGGCCTTCCCGAGAGAGCGAGCGGAACGCGACGCTCGATTGGTTGAAGGCTACCACCTGGTGCATTTCGTAATCTTCCGGCTGCGATTCGAAGGAAGTAATTGAACGTCGCTGACGCTTTGGTTCAATTCCTTCGATTTTTCGGCGCATCATTCAGATGTTAGGGCGCGCCGAGGGCGCGGCGCGATCAGATATGGAACGCGCTGCTGATGATACCATTAAAGCCGTCGCCACGCTGCCCTACGGGCAAGGTGTTGTCCCTCCGGGACACCGTAGGGTTCGAACACTGGGGCTGATGAAGCATGTATACAGTATCCTTGGCCAGTACAGGCAGAGGGATTTTGTCAAACTGTGAAGAATCCCGTTCTCGGAAATGTTAAAAAATTAATTATGTTATTTGGTGAAGATCGGCGATTTCGGAACGGTTGTGCGCAATTAGATTAATGATAATGAGTATCGTCGTCAGAAATCGCTGTAATCGAATGGTGATTCTTGACATGGCACTGATGGATTCTGACAATTTAAGATTTGATTAAAGTCATATTTGGATATCGATATCACAGATGCTCTCTGCTCATCGAGATGAGAAACAGAGACGGGGTTCACGGCATTTCCGTGTACGGATCAGCGTACAATAATTCATATTATCTTCTTCTGGACGATTTGACAGAAAGTTTTTTGATTTCTTCATAAAATCGATCCCAATTCGCGTTGACAGAACCTAAAATGCAGCCCGAGACCGCCGAGCCCGGAGGCTGGAATTTCAGGGGCGTTTTTCCGGAAGAAGTACGCCGAAAAAACGGCGATCGTCCTTATCACAGCACCGCATCTTCCAGTAACTGGTGTACACAGTATCCTTTTGTCATCTCCAGGTATCCGACGCCCCGGTATTTTCCATCCCGGTGTCCCGCGAGGGCAAATCCGGCATCCCGCGAGGGCAATTCCGGTGTCCCGGAGGGCGATGCTCCTTTGCGGGAACGCATCGCACGCAGCTGACCAGCGGGAGGCTGCGTACCTTTCGCCCGCCGCCCCGCGGCGTCTCATCCCGGTGTCCCGCGCGCACTCAACTGTTTTCGCGCGGGCACGGCACGCGGCCCCAACCCAAGCAAACCCAAGGGGCCGACGGGCCGCTCGCCGCGTGCATGCCAGGCATTCAGGGCGCGCGGCGAAAAAAATCGAAGGAATCTGGCGAACGCGCGAGCGGAGGCAGATTCCTTCCTTTCATAAAATCATAGCGACGCGACAAACCAATGGAGCGTCGCAGCCTTCCCTTCCTAAGATCTCGCACCTCGGCAGCGTCACATTTCTTCTGACCGATCTGTTATCAATTATTCTCCGATGTATGCGCTGTACTCTTTTCATATCGCCTTTTGAAGCCCACGATCAGAAACAGGCCGATTATGAACACGGATATTATCCTATTAAGATAGCCTGTAACGCCGGTCTGCAGTTCTTTGCCCGCATTACTGCTCGCAGACATTTCCCGGCACGAGCCGGTCTTTTTTTGTCTCACCAGCAACTATTGCAATTCGCCCCATCACTGCCCCGAAGGAATATAAAAAAAGTATCGTTACATCTTTTTTGCGCATTTTTTATCCCATTTTCACAGCTTTTTACTTCGATTCAGGATCATGTCAATCGGGCGAATGCCTTGAAAACACTACCATGCAGCCTCCGTACCGAACTTGTATCGGATTCAATTATGTCGTTATTTCATTGTCAATATTAATCGCGATAATTAAAAATAATGATATTGACAGAAGATAATCATTCGATTATCATAATCGCATCAAGTAAAAATAATCACGTGATTAACTTAATCAAAACAATAACTTATCAAACTTGAACTAACGGAGGCAACTATGAAAAACAAGTCGCAAGCCAATATCGATTGGCTACGCTTCGGAATCCTGGCCGGGTTCCTGCTGCTGTTCGTGATCGCTGCTCTGGTTAACGGAAAAGCTGTTTATGGAGTGATCTCCGCAGGCTTTGGAATCGTTTCCAAATACTTTGGCGCGCTGATCCAGGTAGCAATGTTCCTCTTTTCGGCGGTAGCAATCTTTATTGGACTCTCGAAATACGGAAAAATCAGAATCGGCGGAAAGGATGCCAAGGTCAATATGAAGACCTTCAGCTGGTATGCTATTATCATCACCACCATGCTGGCAGGCGGCGGCGTATTCTACGCAACTGCAGAGCCGATTTATCACTTCATCAACGTTCCGGCGCAGTTTGTCGGAATCAAGGCAGGTACTGTAACGGCAGCGGGTTATGCACTGGCACAGGGTGCCTTTGACTGGGGCTACCTGGTATGGGGCGCAACTGCATTCTGCATTCCGATCCTCGCATACGTCATCTACGAGAAGGGCATGCCGAACAGACCAAGCTCGATGCTCTACCTCCTCGGAGGCAAGAAGATGTGCGATGGCCCTCTGGGAAAGGCCTTCGACGTATTCTCCCTGATCGGCGTAGCTGCAGGAACCATCGGACCGACCGGATTCCTGGGACTGCAGATCGCATTCGCACTGAACGCTGTATGGGGAATCCCAAACTCAATCATGACTCAGATTATCATCATTCTGATTGCCGGCGTAGCCTTCATCCTGGGCGCTGCAAACGGCTTGAAGAAAGGTATCGATATGCTTTCCAAGGCAACCGCATATCTCAGTCTGGTAATGGCACTGGCCCTGCTCTTCCTCTGCTGCGGAATGTTCGTTGTAAATTCCTACGTAGACAGCCTGGGCGTGTTCATCGAGAACTTCTTCACCATGTGCTTCTCGAGAGTAGACATTTCCTGGATGGGTTCATGGACAGTCTTCTACTATGTATGGTTCCTGGCTTACGGACCATCCATGGCAGTACTCACACTGAGCATGTCCAAGGGCCGCTCCCTGAGACAGATCATCATCGGAATCGGCGTTATCTGCCCGTTCATCACCGGTATCTGGTTCGCAATCTTCGGCGGATCTGCAATCGGATTTGAACTTCAGCATCCTGGAGTAATCTCCGGAGCGCTGGCAACTGACGGCCTTCCGAGTGCGTTAATCACCTTGCTGCAGAACATTCCGTTCTCCATGGCATTGATCCCGCTGGCACTCGTGCTGATCGTTCTGTTCCTGGTAACCACCGGAGCAGGCGCTGCATACAGCATGGCTGTACAGACGACCAGAATGGAAGTACCGTATGCATGGATTCGCGCACTGTTCGCCACACTGCTCGCAGTTGTAGCCGCAGTCCTGGTAATGATCGGTGGAAACGATGCGATGAGTGCCGTACAGAACTTTATCGTAATATGCGGATTCCCGCTGGTATTCTTCTTCATCGCGTTGATCCCGGGAACCATCAAAGCAGGCAAGTTACTTTATCAGAATGAAGATTTAAGAATTGAAGATGAAATTGTTAAAGAAATCGAGGAGGAAAACAACAATGGAACAGATTTACATCTCGGAACAGCAGGCTCAGGACTCAATGAGCATGAAAGAGGCGCTTAAGGCAGTAAGAGAAGCATACCTGGCTTGTGCAGACGGACAGAGATATGCCCCTGGCAGAATCGTTAAACCGATCCGCGGAGAAGAGAACTGCGGTCAGTGGCTCGTCGCCAACTGCCTGGACATCCCATACTTCGGATCCAAGTTCTCATCCGTATTCAAGGATAACATTTCCAAGGGACTGCCGAGCGTAATCTCCAGCATCAGCCTCTACTCCGCAGATACCGGTGAGCAGCTGGCCCTGATCAGCGCCAACTACCTGACCGCACTGAAGACCGGCGCAAGCTCCGGAGTTGCGACAGACATCATGTCCAGAAAGGACGCCAGCGTTCTGGGCATCATCGGAACCGGCGTACAGGCATACACACAGCTCCTTGCGATCCAGGAAGTGCGCAAGCTTACACAGGTAAGAATCTTCGACCTGGTTCCGGAGAGAGTAGAAGCATTCGAGAAGAGAATTTCCGCAGTCAACAACAACGGATTCGAGATCGTAAAGTGCAGCAGCGCCAAGGAGTGCGTAAGCGAAGCTGACATCGTCTGCACCTGCACCGCTTCCCTGAAGCCGGTATTCGACGGAAAGGACCTGAAGCCGGGCACACACGTCAATGCGATTGGTTCCTTCAACAGATTCATGCAGGAAATCAACGAGGAGACCGTAGTCAGAGCTGCCAGAATCATCACCGAGCACGTTGATGGTCTCTGGGATGCAGAGGGCGGAGACATCATCGTTCCTCTGGAGAAGGGCCTGATCACCAAGGATAAGGTCGTCGGCGACGTCGGTGACTGCCTGGCAGGAAGAGTTCAGGCAAGAGAGAATGATGAAGAAATCACTCTGTACGAGAGCGTCGGATCCTGCGTACTGGACGTTTCCCTCGCTGTAGCGACCTACGAGGCCTGCAAATAGACTCTATCATACAACATAAACTGAAGCAGAATTACGAAGCAAGGCACATTCGAGGAACTCCCCTGAGTGTGCCTTCTTCACTTTATGAGGAGAGAACGTTTTACTTTTCTTTTTTTGATGATATAATAATCACATGATTATTTTTTGAGTCTATAGGAGAGATTGCCATGAACGACGATATATCCATAAAGAAGAAACGCGTCATGTCCTACTTTATTGAAGCGGCAGCCAAAATTATGGAGACGGACGGCGTAGACACGTTAACCATCCGCAGCGTCGCGGCCGAAGCCGGTTACAACAGTGCGACAATGTATAACTACTTCGAGAACCTGGACGAGCTGAAGGAATGGGCGGCCATCCGGTGCATCACCCCTTACTTTAAGGAGTGCTGCAATGTGCTGGCGGAGCGCAGAAACAGCCTGGAAACGCTCATTGGGATCTGGACGATCTACTGCAGGTATGCCTTTGAGAAGCCGCAGCTGTATTCCTACATCTTCTTCTCGGATCAGTCCGAGAATATCCAGGAGAACCTGGCTCAGTATTCCAGGATTTATCCGGACTGGCTGGGCTGCGATCTGGAGAACCCGCGTATCTCCCGCTTCGTCAAAAGCAGAAGCACCAGGGAGCGCTGCCTCTACCTGGTAGAAATGTGTATTGATGAGGGATACTTCCGGAAGGAAGACCAGGAGAGGCTGAATAATATCGCGGAGATCCTCGCGGCGGGAATCCTTCAGCTCCTGTATTCGGAGGGACAGATCGTTGAGAAGGATATCATCGAAGACGCACTGAACACCTTCCAGATGTACTATAAGGATTATCTCCGGAGCAGACTGATCCGTCCTGCGGACGGCATCCTGGATTAACCGGACATTCCAGAGATCTAATGCTAAAGATCTGATTCTAAAGATCTAAAGGAAGTCAAAATCAAATATGTAAACGCAAATAAGAGCGGCTGGATTTTCCAGACCGCTCTTTCTCATTCCATCGTTTTACACCGGCTTCATCTCACACGGTTACACCAGCTTCATCTCATCCGGGAACTCGTACTCCGTCTCCTTCAGGCCGTCGAGGTACCCGTTCAGGAAGATCTGGGCCAGACCGCCCTTCTTGATGTTGGCGCGGGCCTCGTCCAGGGTGAACCAGCGGTAGGAGTCGATCTCCTCGTTCGGGTGCAGGTCCTCGCTGCCGACGGTGACGGTAAAGTTGACCATCAGGGTGTTCGACGGCGGGAAGTAGTGGGTGCGGTTGAACTTCAGGGACGTGACCCTGGCGCCGAGCTCCTCGCCGACCTCGCGCACGACGGTGTCCTCCGCGTCCTCGCCCTTGCAGACGTAGCCGGCGACCAGGATGTACTCGTCCCCGCCGTACTGGCGGATCAGGGCGATGTGGTCGCGCTCCTCATTCATGACGATCATGCTGCAGTTCACGTTGAAATTCGGGAAACGGAAGGTTTGGCACGTCGGGCAGTAAGGGACCATGCCTTCCCTCTTCACCTCGCGCTCCTCAAGCTCCGTTCCGCATTCGATGCAATATTTCATAGCTTCACCTTTTGTCGTTCCTTTCAAGATAATGATGTGATTATTGTACCATTTTCCATAACAGACGTGCAGATTTCTGCTGAAAAAAGTCTGCCGGCAGGGCAATTGTTTCGCGGAACTTCAACCTTTGTCCCTGAAGTGTCACACAAGCAACACCAAATCTCCACGGATGATTTAAATCGATTTAATGACCATTTAAGAAGTTGTTAAGGTTTTTTCTGTACTATTGATTCTCGAAGGGAGAACCTATGATGAAAGTATTGATTTTGACAGCAAAATTCGGAAACGGTCATATCTCCGCCGCGAAGGCTATCGAGACGCAGATTCTGCAGCACAACCCGCAGGCTGAGGTCGTAACGGTCGACCTGATGCCGTATATATATCCGCATTCCTACCCGGTAATTTACACGGGTTTCAACTACTTGGTCAACACACGGCCAAGTGTATACAATACGATGGCGAAGATTGATTCCGTCACCTGCCGCTTCCCATGGCGCCAGCGCGTACGCCACGGCCTCGCGATCCAGCAGCTCGTGGAGCAGCACCACCCGGACCTGATCATCTCCACCTGGCTGATGAGCTCCAAGTACGTCAGCTCCTACAAGAAATATTTCTGCAGCGACATCCCGTTCGTCACCTGCATCACGGACATCGGCGCGTACCCGGAGTGGATCGCAGACTACACGGACGCTTACCTGGTCGGAAGCGACTACACGGCAGGCGTGCTGAAGAAGTACGGCGTCGATCCGGAGTCGATCTACGTCGGCGGCATCCCGGTGAACCCAGTGTTTGACGAGATCCACCATAAGGCAGAGCCTTCCGCGACAAAAAACATCCTGATCATGGGCGGCGGACTGGGCCTGCTGCCGGGCATCGACACTCTGCTGTCCAAGCTGCACAGCAATCCTAAGTTCCGCATCACGGTCATCGCCGGACACAACGAGGAGCTGTACCACCACATCCAGCGCGTTTACCCGGAGATCCGCGCCGTCGGATTCACCGACCAGGTCCCGAAGTACATGCAGGAGGCCGACCTGATCCTGACCAAGGCCGGCGGACTGACCCTGTCCGAGGCGATCCATTCGGAGACCCCGATCTTCGTCCTTGACCCGTTCTTCCAGCACGAGAAGGAGAACGCGGAGTACATCGAGCGCGAGCAGATCGGCGGAATCGTCAAGTGCGATGACAGCGAGGGCATCAGCGAATTCGTGAACGAGATTTCTTCCACCCCGCTGATCCAGAGCGCGAGAAAGAACATGCACGCCATCCACGAGCAGTACCGCGGCAACGAGATCCTCTCCATCATGAGCGACCTCTCGCTGACGGATGCCCCGCAGGCGCGGCTGGAGGCATAATCCATGAACCCAAACTTTTTATTATCAAGCTTAATCCTGCTGGCGGGAGCGCTGGTGCTGGTCTACCTGATCTACGCGGCCCTTCCGGCAGCTTTCTTACGCGCGGAAAACGCGCTCCGCTTCCGGTTCTCCAAACATCCGAAGAAGGAGCTCTACCTGACCTTCGACGACGGTCCGGACCCGAACTACACCGGAAAGCTGCTCGATCTGCTCGCGGAGAACGGCATCCGCGCGACCTTCTTCACCGTCGCCGAGTTCGCCGAACAGAACCCGGAGCTCATCGAGCGCATGAAGGACGAGGGCCACAGCATCGCCTGCCATTCCTTATCGCATAAATGCGCGATGTTCCAGGGGCCGCAGGACACGCTCGCCGACCTCACGCACACCCTGGAAATCATGCACGGGCTCGGCGTGAACGTCCGTTATTACCGCGCGCCGTGGGGACTGTACAACCTCACGCTGATCCGCGAACTCAAGCGGCTCGGCATCCGCCGGGTGCTCTGGAACGTGATGATCGGCGACTGGAGCGGCCGCGTGACGGTGAGCACGCTGTCGCACCGCCTTCTCGCCCGGGTCAGCAGCGAGGCCGTGATCTGCCTGCACGACGGGCGCGGCACCGACCACGCACCCGCACGGACGATCAAAACCCTGGAAACCGTTCTCCCCGAGCTGAAGCGTCAGGGTTATTCCTTTAAGACCTTCCAATAATCAGCCCAGAGACCGCCGGGACTGCAGCAGAGGCGGAACTCTAGGCCATCCAGGGGAGTCACATCATCCAGATCCAGACAAAAGAAAAGCAGGGGCAGCCGCGATGGCCTTCCCTGCTGTTTCTTTGTTTTGCTTTTTTATCCTATCTTTTCAACTTATGCAATTATCAATTGGATAAGATCACGCCGCAGTCGGTATTACCCGACGTAGCGAAGCACACCGTCCCAGCTTACGCTGCCGACGTTGTTATAATAACCGGCTACGTCGACCTCTGTTCCCGTCTGGTCACCCTTCTGCGGATATCCGCGGTCGCAGTGAGCCGCCGCCGTCTTTCCGGAACCGATGTACAGCTCCGTGTGGGCGCTGGCGTCCAGGAGAACATCACCCTTCTTCAGTTTGCTGACACCGCCGATTTTACTCCATGGGATCCATTCGAATCCGTCTGAGGTAAAGATCGTCTTCATGATGCCGCAGTACATGACTGAAGAGCTTCCGCCATATGTCAGGCTGAGGCCTGCCGCTCTGTATGCGCTCGCGACGAAAGTCGAACAGTCATAGTCCGGGCTGCCCCAGCGCCTTGACGCCAGAAGGCTGTATCCGTGGCTGTCGTCGTTTGCGGTCGCGATTGCCCAGCTCACTGCCTTGCTAATCGCAGTTGAAGCAGATGGTCTGGCAGTCGTTCGTGTAACCAGGGTTGTCGCTGAGGACGACGCAGCGCTCGAGGAAATGAACCCGGCGCTCACGTACCCTGTCTTGCCGTTATACACGACCTTATACCAGCTTCCGCTGCTGCTCTTGACAGTAACCTTGGAACCATTCGGAATGACACAGATGACGCCATATGAGGTGCCCTTGCCTTTCCTCAGGTTCAGTCCTCCGGATGCGTTGACGTAGCCCACCTTGGACGTTGTCGCCGAAACCGTGGTTACGGACGAGGAGCTGGACAGCTTTTTCACATAACTCGCGCAGACATAGCCGGTTTTGCTTTTATAAGTTGTCTTATACCAGTTGCCGCTCTTGCTTTTCAGCGTGATGGTGCTGCCGTTCGGAATCGTCGTAAGGACCTGATAGCTTGTGCCCGGTCCCTTCCTGAGATTCAGGCCGCCGCTCGCGCTGACCTTTCCTTTAGAAGCTGCATGTGCGGTTCCCGTACTGAGTAATACCATTAAAATGATAATTGCTGTCATGACCATTAGCACAGGAATTCCGCTCTTCAGCCTGTTCTGTATCAACTTCCCACCCCCTTTGAGACTGCTCAGCGGGGCGTACATACGATCTGAATCGAATCTGGTCCGTATCCGAACCAGATTCGATTCAGCTCTGAACTCAGCGCGGTATGCGTCTGGTCCAGGTCTGATTCACCCCCTGAACTTACCCAAATTATAGAACCGGGTCGGGAAGAATGCAATAGATTTCATAAGATTTGTTAAGAATTGGTTCAGGTTTCTTAAGAACTCTATGAAACAATCTCCGTATCTTCATCCTATATTCACAGTTTAGCATATTAAATCATAAAAATACCGACATGAATAAAATTTAATATTTCTTCACGTCGGTGATTAATCTGTCTCTGTCTGTTTATTCGGCATTATGGCTTCATCAGCTCCGGACGCCTGGGCGCCCGGGGGAATTTTGCCGCACGAGCAGCTACTCTTCCGCCGTCGTTCCGCCGCAGCTGGAGCCCGCGCCCGCCGTACATGCATAGCAGTGGTTTGCGAAGACGATCTTCCGCTTCTCGAGCTTGGTGTCCGTCAGGTCGCGGATGTTTCCCGGGACGTTGGCCGGCAGACCGAGCGCGAGGTTGAAGTCGCAGTCGTACACGGTTCCGTCGTAGTCGACGGAGATCTGATTGCGGCACATCATGTTCTCGACCGCGGCCGGGTTGTACGCGTTGATCAGGCGCTTCATGTAGCCCTTGTAATTTCCGCTCCTCTTCAGGAAGTCGCCGAAACGGCCGATCGGGTTATTCGTGATCGCGAACAGGTTGTTGAACTTGATGCCGAACTCGCTGCCGAGCTTCTGTGCGTACTCCGCGCGCAGGGCCTCCTGGTTCGGAGGCAGGAACGCGCCGCCCGGGTTGTAGACCAGGTTCAGCTGCAGGTCCTCGTCGACGCCGTAGCCCTTCTCGTTCAGCTTCTCGATCATGTCGATGACCGCGTCGAACGTGCCCTCGCCCCTCTGACGGTCCGCGTCGCGCTTCGCATAAGAAGGAAGGGATGCGAACAGCTCGACCTTATTCTTCACGTAGATGTCGATGTACTTGGCGTACTCCGGATCCTCCAGGATGACCAGGTTGGAACGCACGATGACATGCGCGCCCGCCTCGGTCGCCTTCTCGATCAGGTACGGCGTGTTCGGGTTCATCTCCGGTGCGCCGCCCGTGATGTCGATCGTCTTGAAGCCGTTGTTCTTGAATACCGCGATGCAGGCGTCCATCGTCGCCTTATCCATCAGCTCCGTGCGGTCCGGTCCCGCCTGGATGTGACAGTGCTTGCAGTGCAGGTTGCAGAGCTTTCCGACGTTGATCTGCATGACATCCAGGTGGTCGAGCGTCTCACAGAACTTCTGCGACGCCTCCTTCTCGGTGAATGCCGGAAAGTCCTTCAGTTCGTCTAAATATTCTTTGCCGTCTTTCATGTTTTTCCTCTCCTGCGGAATCTCAGGGCGTTAACCGGGGCACCGGCGTTTGTGCTATTCCCGCCGCTCCCCCGCCAAAAAGTATTCCGCACAATTCCTCTCCGCTGCGGATTAAAACTCCAGCTTGTTTACGATGTTCTTCATGATCAGGCTGTGCGCCATCGTTGTTCCCGCGCGCATTGCCGCCGTGACGTGTGTCGCCTCGAAGATCGCGTCTCTGCTTACGCCCATCTCGAGCAGGGCCTGCGTGTAGGAATCGATGCAGTACGGGCACTGCAGAGCCAGCGCAACGCCGTAAGCGATCAGCGCCTTCTCCTTGGCCGTCAGCGCGCCGTCCGCCATGGAAGCACCGTAATACTCCATGAATTTATTCCAAAGCTCCGGGGTGTCTTCTCCCAGGTTGCCGAACTGTTCCAGGTCTTCAGGGTTGAAATATGTATCCATTTGCTCCTCCTAATATTGGTTTGAATGATTCTTTGACAAAAGGTACCCGGCAAGTCTGCCCACCCGACCTGCTGCGCAATGCCGCTCCACATCCGACAAAAAAGCATGCCGAACTCCTGACGCAAAACATCGCCGCCCGGCCGCCGCAGGCTGCCCCGCCGATTACCTACTAATTGACTATCATAATAGACCTTGTCTACTATTATTACTGTCTTTAATTATAGCAATCTCGCGGCGAAATTGCCGGAATATATTCTGCATTCACTATAATATTTATCTATACTTAGATTTCCCGGCCAGGCTCTCCGGGCGGCCCGCACCTGACTCCGTGCGCCGCCGCCAGATGCAGCGGCAGCGGCAGTCACGGCCGCTCGGAGCCTGCTCTGTTTTGCCGAAATTCAGATTGTCTTTATTTCCATACTCTATAGAATGCTGCGGAAACTTATGTGCGAGGGCTGAAGATGCACAGAAAACACAGCAGGACGGAAACTTTCTTGTCCGCGTGTGCTTTGTCTGAAGGAAAAATATGATATGATGATGGGTGCTGATTATGTACTAATGGAGAGTAAACATAAATGAGAGGGACGGAAATGAAAAGAATTCTGATGATTGGAACGGGCGGCACGATCGCTTCCAAGAAGACGGAGTACGGACTCACGCCGGGACTGACGGCGGCGGAGCTGCTGGAATACGTACCGCAGATCGCGGACGTGTGCGATGTGGACTGCAAGCAGATCTGCTCGATCGACAGCACGGACGTCACGCCCAAGTACTGGAAGCTCATGGCGAGCACCGTGGAAGAAAATTATGACGCTTACGACGGTTTTGTGATCGGACACGGCACCGATACGATGGCCTACACGGCCGCGGCGCTGTCCTACCTGATCCAGAATTCCCGGAAACCGATCGTGATTACGGGCGCGCAGAAGCCGATCAGCAACGACATCACGGACGCGAAGACCAATTTACTGGACAGCTTCATCTACGCGGCGGACTACCGCTCGCATGGGGTGTGCATCGTCTTTGACGGCAAGGTGATCATCGGCACGAGGGCCAAGAAGGAGCGCGCCAAGAGCTACAACGCATTCACGAGCATCAACTTCCCGTACCCGGCAATCGTGCAGGACCAGCGCGTCATCCGCTACATGCCGGAGGAACTGTCGAACAAGCCGGTCCGATTCTATCACGAGATCGGCGAGAGCATCTTCCTGCTGAAGCTGATCCCGGGCATCAGTCCGGACATCCTGCCGTACCTGTTCGAGCACTACGACTGCATCGTCCTCGAGAGCTTCGGCGTCGGCGGCATCCCGGCTACACTGACGGATGCCTTCTACGACATCATGGACGAATACATCGAGAAGCAGGGAAAGATCGTGGTCATGGCCACGCAGGTTGTCAACGAGGGCTCCAACATGACCGTATATAAGGTGGGGGCAAAGGTCAAACACGACTTCAACCTGATCGAGACGTACGACATGACGCTGGAGGCTGCGATCACCAAGCTGATGTGGATCATGGGCCTGGGCGTGCACGACTATAAGGAGGTCAAGCGCCTGTTCTACACGCCGGTCAACCGCGACATCATCTTCACCGCGGATCACATCGACGAAATGTAATGAAAACCCGCTGTCCGAAGCATCAAATAATACAATAGAGCGATAAATTGAACAAATAACACTGAACTTTATTCTAGTCGCGATTTACTTCAGTAAAGCAATTAATTTCCAATGGCATCCGTTTTTCACGACGGGTGCTTCTTTATTTTCTGGCATAAATTGACAATAACCAACCAAACTTATATGGTAAATGAATACGATTTGTATAGTTATTCTGCTCCCATCTATATCTCCACCGAGTATTGTCACTTGAAATCCTCTCTCCTAAATTCGAAAATTTTCTTTCCGCTGACTCGAAATTTTTCGGTCTAAAATCGCCGGCACTACTGGAATCATGGGATTGTTTGTATACTTTATCCCCTCGCTTTCACATTTTAATCCGTTAAAGTTATATTGTATCAATAATAATACAAATAATATTTGTTTTGAACGACAAATAAATGTCAAAAAACGTAAAATACACGCGTTTACGTAAGGAAAATGAAAAAAACATAGTTGAATCGATCCAGATTTTGATATAATCACTTTCGGCAAATCGTTCGGGAGAACATTGCGGCGGATGACCGTCTATGTTATGCATAGGAATTCACGCGATGTATAATCCGCTGTCGGCTTTTATTTCAGATTAAACTATCTGAAAAGTCCCACTCAATATCCCGTCGAATTTCATGATAGTGATGGCAGCTTTACGATAGTGAAGGCTGCTGCACTGAAAACTGATACATAGTTGCCAATCTCGATAGAAAACCGTTTTCGGTTCTGACGCCGCAGGGCAGAGTGTCGGAGCGTGTGGCCCAAGCACCGCGCGGAACGGGAATCCGGTGTTCATCGATTATATAGGTACGGGCGTTTTTCCCCCGTGCATGGTTAAAAGGAGAGGTTTATATGGAAAACAAAGAAAAGAAACTGGGACTTGGAGCCCTGATTCTGATGATCTTCACATCAGTCTACGGCTTCAACAACATCCCGCGTTCGTTTTATCTGATGGGATATGCCGCAATTCCTTGGTTCATCCTGGCCGGCATCACGTTCTTCGTACCATACGCATTCATGGTTGCTGAGTACGGTTCTGCATTCAAGAACGAGACCGGCGGAATTTACTCCTGGATGGAGAAATCTGTCGGACCTAAGTACGCATTCGTTGCTACATTCATGTGGTACACATCCTACGTACTGTGGATGGTAAACATCTGCTCCGGCATCTGGGTACCTGTTTCCAACGCACTGTTCGGATCCGACACATCCGCAACATGGAAGCTGTTCGGCATGGACCTGCTGTCCGGCCCGCGTCTTCTGGGAATCCTCGGAATCATCTTTATGATCTTTATCACAATGGTAGGAAGCAAGGGACTGAACAACATCCAGAAGGTTACGAACGTCGGCGGAATCGCCGTAATCGTCATCAACATCATCGTCCTGGTCGGCGGTTTCCTGATGATCATCATGAACCACGGCCACTTCGAGGAGCCGTTCCACGGAGTAAGCTCCCTGACGACATCCCTGAACCCGGCTTACGCTGGAAACGCAGTCATGATCCTGTCCTTCCTCGTATACGCACTGTTCGCATACGGCGGACTGGAAGCAGTCGGCGGACTCGTTGATAAGACTGAGAACCCTAAGAAGACATTCCCTAAGGGAGTTATGATCGCAGCGATCGTCGTAGTAATCGGTTACTCCGTACTGATCCTGCTGGTAGGTTCCTTCACCGACTATAAGGAAGTTATGGGAACGAACGGCGTACATCTCGGAAACGTCTCCTATGTCATCATGGGCAACTTCGGTAAAATGGTAGGTGTAACCTTTGGCGCATCCGCTGCAACGGCAACGGCTATGGGTCACACATTCGCCAGAATCTACGGAGTCATCATGCTGCTGTCTCTGCTGGGAGCATTCTTCACACTGAGCTACTCCCCGCTGAAGCAGATCATCGACGGAACTCCTGCCAAGCTGTGGCCTGGTAAGATGGGTGTCACAAGAGACTACGACGGAATGCCGGTTAACGCGATGAAGGTTCAGTGCATCGTAGTATGTGTCATGATCTTCGGTGTCTCCTTCGGAGGCGACGCGATGGCTAAGTTCTTCGTCATCCTGACCGACATGGTTAACGTAGGAATGACCATCCCGTACATCTTCATTGCTGCAGCATTCCCTGCATTCAAGAAGCTGAGCGGTCTGGACCGTCCGTTCGTTATGTTCAAGTCCCACGGAGCAACGATGTTCTGGGCAGTCCTGGTATCTGCCGTACTGATCTTCGCTAACGTATTCGCGATCATCCAGCCGGCTATCGAGGGAGACCTCATGACCACGATCTGGACAATGGCTGGACCTCTGATCTTCTCCGCAGCTGCACTGCTGATGTACGGCCGCTATGAGAGAAAGGTTAAGAACCACGAGATCGAAGAGCCGGTAAAGAACGACAAAGTCGCTTAATTAAGACCCCCGTGCCGGTAAGGCATATCGCAGCGCGCCGCGGAGTACCTGTCTGCGGCCGCTGATTTCAACTGATAACTGATAACAGCAGACTCACATCGCGAAAAACGAAATCCGTTCACGGAAACATCAATCAAAATTTCGTTAATCGTATATAATTAAAATAAATATGGTAATGACTCAGCATCCGCCGACCGACACAGCAGATGCTGTGTTATTATCACCAGAAAACAGAAAAACAAGAAAACGGATGAGGAGGAGTAAAGTCATGGAGCGTAAATTCGCATGGGATAAATATGACGAGAACGATCTGAAGAAGATCTACGCATTTAACGAGGAATACAAGACATTCCTGACCAATTGCAAGACCGAGCGTGAGTGCAACGACTACGCTATCGCCGAGATCGAGAAGGCCGGATACAAGAACCTGGAAGATATCATCAAGGCAGGCGGAAGCCTGAAGGCCGGAGACCGCGTATACCGCAGCAACAGGGGCAAAGGCCTGGTCATGTTCCAGATCGGAACTGACCCGCTGGAGAACGGTGCCAACATCCTGGGGGCACACATCGACTCCCCTAGACTCGACCTCAAGCAGAACCCGGTCTACGAGGACGGCGGCTTCTGCCTGCTGGACACGCACTACTACGGCGGAATCAAGAAGTATCAGTGGGTTAACCGTCCGCTGGCTCTGCACGGTGTCGTGGCAAAGAAAGACGGCACAGTCGTACAGATTAACATCGGCGAGAAGGACGACGATCCGGTATTCGCTGTCATGGACCTGCTGATCCACCTTTCTGCCAAGCAGATGGACAAGAAGGCCAGCACCGTCATCGAGGGCGAGAAGCTGGACGTCCTGGTCGGAAGCCAGCCGCTGAAGGGTGAGAAGGAAGACGACGAGCCTTCCGTTAAGGACATGTTCCTGAAGCTCCTGAAGGAGACTTACGGAATCGAGGAAGAGGACTTCCTGTCCGCCGAGATCGAGGTCGTTCCTGCCGGAAAGGCCAGAGACATGGGACTCGACCGCAGCATGATCCTGAGCCACGGCCACGACGACCGCGTCTGCGCATTCCCATCCTACCGCGCAATGCTCGAGCTGCCGGAGTCCGTTGAGCGCACCTGCATCTGCCTGCTCGTCGATAAGGAAGAGATCGGCAGCATGGGTGCAACCGGAATGCAGTCCCACTTCTTCGAGGAGACCGTCGGTGAAGTTCTCGAGGCACTCGGCGTAAACCACATGACGGCAGTCGCACGCACACTGAGAAATTCCACGATGCTGTCCTCCGACGTCAGCGCAGGATTCGATCCGCTCTATCCTGAGGTCATGGACAAGAACAACTGCGCATACCTCGGAAAGGGCCTGGTACTGAACAAGTACACCGGAGCCAGAGGCAAGTCCGGCTCCAACGATGCCAATGCTGAGTACATCGCCAAGGTTCGCCGCGTATTCGACGACGCCAACGTATACTTCCAGACCGCAGAGCTCGGAAAGGTTGACGAGGGAAGCGGCGGCACGATCGCTTACATCATGGCCAACTACGGCATGGATGTCATCGACAGCGGCGTCGCAGTTCTGGGCATGCACGCTCCGAACGAGGTTGTCAGCAAGCTCGACGTTTACGAGGCACTGCTCGGATACATCGCATTCCTGAAGAACATGCGTTAATACCGGCTGATCCCGAATCGAACCTATTTGCAATTTAACCTACAACATTACCATACATAAATTCATTTAGACTGCAGGGCTGCGGCCCCGGGAGCGGAGACGTTTCCGGAGCTGCAGCCCTGTTCTCGCATGCGGGACCGGCGTTGGCATTGCGGCCGTCCGCAGGGCGTTTATTCCCCTGCCCCGGGCCGATTTTGTCCCACTATTAAATTTCATGAAATTTAATGACTGCGGACAATTCAAATCGGCATTGGATATGCGCACGCACAAATAATCATGTATACATGATCGGTCTTTCATGATGCCCACACAAGTTCCCCCGTTATGCGGTATAGTAAAAAAAAGACCAATCAACAATCAATTACCTATCATATATATGGAAAGAGGTTTTCAGAGATGTACAGATTATCCGAACTAGAAGCGAAATATCAGGAGAAGAAAATGACGCCGCAGCAGGCGGCAGCACTGGTCAAGTCCGGAGACCGCATCAGCTACGGATTCGGCTATACCGCGCCGCACGCCGTCGATGAGGCACTCGCGGAGCGCCTGAAGAACGGCGAGGTCGACCACCTCGAACTCGTCAACACCCTGTCGATGCACGAGCCTGCGGTTTCTCTGGAGACGGAAAGCAACGACCAGATCCGCTTCACCTGCGGCCACTTCAGCGGCCTGGACAGGAAGCGCAGCAAGGACGGGCGCTGCTGGTTCACGCCGATCTTCTTCCGCGAGAGCCCTAAGTACTGGGAGCAGGAGGCCCCGGCGGACGTCCTGATCATCCAGACGACACCGATGGACAAGTGGGGAAATTTCAACATCGGCCCTGCCCTGACGGACGTGCGCGGCTACCTGAAGAGCGCCAAGACCGTTATCGTGGAGACGAACGAGAAGCTGCCGTTCGTGCACGGCATGCAGACAGACCTGAACCTCTGCGACGTCGACGCGGTCGTGGAAGGAAACAACCCGGACATCCCGGAGATTAAGTCCCGCCCTGCCGACGAGGACCACCGAAAAATCGCCGAGACGGTCGTCGACCTGATCGAGAGCGGAAGCACGCTGCAGCTTGGCATCGGCGCCCTGCCGAACATGATCGGGCAGATGCTCTGCGAGTCCGACCGCACCGACCTGGGCGCGCACACGGAGATGCTCACCGACGCCTACGTCGACCTGTACGAGGCCGGAAAGCTGACCAGCAGCCACTCCTCCATCCCGGGAAAGATCGTCTACGCGTTCGCAGGAGGCACCAGGAGGCTCTACGACTTCCTGGATAATAATATGAAGTGCTTTGCCGCTCCGGTCAGCTACGTCAACAACGTGCAGGTGATCAGCAGCATCGATAAGATGATCTCGGTCAACGGCGCGATCGATCTGGACCTGTTCGGCCAGGTCAACGCGGAATCCGCGGGATTCCAGCACATCAGCGGTACCGGCGGCCAGCTCGACTTTGTCCAGGGCGCATACGGCTCCAACGGAGGAAAGAGCTTCATCTGCCTGCACTCCACGAGGAAGAAGAAGGACGGCAGCGTGGAATCGCTGATCAAGCCTGCCCTCCCGCTCGGCTCCATCATCACGACGCCGCGCGCGGCAGTCCACTACGTCGTCACCGAATACGGCGCTGCGATGCTGAAGGGCCAGTCGACGTGGAAGCGTGCCGAGGCGCTGATCAACATCGCCCACCCGGACTTCCGCGACGAGCTGATCAAGGACGCGGAGAAAATGGGCATTTGGACCAATACGAGCAAATTATCCATTTAATCGCACAACTTTTCCTTTCCCTTTTCGTGTGAGTGTTGAAGATTGCGCGTTCAAATGATATAATTCACTGTGTTCGAGGTTGACAATAACGGCAGCTTCCTTGAACAGTTGCACTTTGCCGCCGCACCTGAAATGGAGGATAGGAAATGGCAGATAGAACCAGCTACACCAGCCCTTTATCGACCAGATATGCGAGTAAGGAGATGAAGTATCTTTTCTCGCCTGAGATGAAGTTTAAGACATGGAGACGTCTCTGGATCGCGCTCGCAGAATCGGAGAAGGAACTGGGTCTGGATATCACACAGGAACAGATCGATGAGCTGAAGGCACATAAGGACGATATCAATTATGAGGTTGCCGAGGCGCGGGAGAAGGAAGTCCGTCACGACGTCATGTCCCACGTTTACGCATACGGTCAGCAGTGCCCGACCGCCAAGCCGATCATCCACTTAGGTGCGACATCCTGCTACGTCGGAGACAACACAGACATGATCATCATGGCAGAAGCGCTGAAGCTGATCCGTGTCCAGCTGCTGAATGCGATGGACCGCCTGGCTGTCTTTGCCAACGAATACAAGGACCAGCCTACGCTGGCGTTCACCCACTATCAGCCGGCTCAGCCGACGACGGTAGGCAAGCGCGCGACGCTCTGGCTGCAGGACCTGGTCATCGACTTAGAGGACCTGAACTACGTTCTGGACTCCCTGAAGCTCCTGGGCTGCAAGGGAACGACCGGTACGCAGGCATCCTTCCTGGAGCTGTTCAACGGCGACCACGAGAAGTGCCGCAAGCTGGATCAGATGATCGCGGAGAAGATGGGATTCTCCGAGGTTTACCCGGTTTCCGGACAGACGTATTCCCGTAAGATCGACAGCCGCGTGCTGAACGTCCTCGCCGGAATCGCACAGTCCGCACATAAATTCTCCAACGACATCCGCCTCCTGCAGCACATGAAGGAGGTCGAGGAGCCGTTCGAGAAGAACCAGATCGGATCCTCCGCGATGGCATACAAGCGCAACCCGATGCGTTCCGAGAGAATGGCATCACTCGCCAACTACGTCATGAGCGACGCGATGAACCCGCAGATTACTGCCGCTACGCAGTGGTTCGAGCGCACACTCGACGATTCCGCGAATAAGAGAATCAGCGTATCCGAGGCATTCCTCGCGACAAATGCGATCCTTGACTTATATATCAACATTTCTGATGGTCTCGTGGTTTACCCGAAGGTCATCGAATCTCACCTCATGGCAGAGCTCCCGTTCATGGCAACGGAGAACATCATGATGGATGCCGTAAAGGCCGGCGGAGACCGCCAGGAGCTTCACGAGCGCATCCGCGAGCTGTCCATGCAGGCTTCCAAGACGGTTAAGGAAGAGGGAAAACCGAACAATCTGCTCGATCTGATCGCCGCAGACCCTCTCTTTAATACTAATAAAGAGGCTTTACAGAAGGTTTTGAAGCCAGAAAACTATGTTGGACGCGCACCAGAGCAGACAACCGAGTTTCTTAACGGGGTCATAAAGCCTATTCTTTCAGCACACGAGTCCGAACTCGGACGCAAGGCTGAAATCAACGTTTAATCGTAGGATAGGAGGAAATTTAACTATGGTAAAAGCAATCGTAGGCGCAAACTGGGGAGACGAAGGTAAAGGCAAGATTACAGACATGCTGGCGGAGAACGCCGACATCGTCGTTCGTTTCCAGGGAGGAGCCAATGCAGGACATACCATCAAGAATTCTTACGGTAAGTTCTCCCTGCACATGATTCCATCCGGCGCTTTCTATGATCACGCAACCTGTGTTCTCGGAAACGGCGTCGCTCTGGACATCCCAAGACTGATGAAGGAGATCGACGATCTGACTTCCCACGGGGTTCCGAAGCCGCATCTTCTGGTTTCCGACCGCGCACAGGTCGTTATGCCGTACCACATTCTTCTGGACGGATATGAAGAGGAACGTCTTGCAGGCAAGGCTTTCGGCTCCACCAAGTCCGGAATCGCACCGTGCTACTCCGATAAGTATGCCAAGATCGGCTTCCAGATCAACGAGCTGTTCATGCCGGACGACATGCTGAAGGACCGCATCAATAACGTGTGCGTACTCAAGAATACACTGATTAAGAATCTCTATCATAAGCCGGAGCTGGTTCCGGAGGAAATCTATCAGACAATCTGTGAATACAGAGAGATGATCCGCCCTTACGTGGCACACACCTCCGCGTTCCTGCATCAGGCACTGAAGGAAGGAACGACGATCCTGGTCGAGGGTCAGCTGGGAACGATGAAGGACATCGATCACGGAATCTATCCGATGACGACCTCCTCCAACACCATCGCCGGCTACGCGGCTGCAGGTGCAGGCGTCCCGCCGTACGAGATCAAAGACATCATCGCCGTAACCAAGGCATATTCTTCTTCTGTAGGCGGCGGCGACTTTGTCACCGAGCTCCACGGAGACGAAGCTGAGGAGCTGCGCAGACGCGGCGGAGACGGCGGAGAATACGGCGCCACAACCGGACGCCCGAGAAGAGTCGGCTGGTACGACTGCGTGGCATCCCGCTACGGCTGCAGCCTGCAGGGTGCGACGGAAGTCGCTCTGACCGTCCTGGATCCGCTCGGATACCTGGACGAGATTCCAATCTGCGTCGGCTATGAGCTCGACGGCAAGGAGACGCAGGACTTCCCGAACACGACCGACCTGTCCAGATGCAAGGCGATCTATAAGAAGATGCCTGGCTGGAAGTGCGACATCACCGGAATCCGCAAGTTCGAGGATCTCCCGCAGGAAGCACAGGATTACGTCAATGAGATTGAGCGTCAGCTCGGATTCCCGATCACCATGGTCTCCAACGGCCCGGCGAGGGAGGACATCATCCAGCGTAAACCGCTGATCTAAGTTAATTTTGTCTGAAAGAGCAGTGTGCCGTCACGCGGCAGCGCGATGGCAGCTGCTCTTCTTTGCACCACGGCATGTCAGAATACTTACAGTATTGCCAAGACGGCCGCTTATGCAAATATATCAATATCGGCATTATTTAAGGAGGCAGAAAATGTATAAGGAAGCTTTACGCCCGGCATGGGTAGAAGTCAACCTGTCGAACCTGGACTACAACATCAGGAGCATTCAGAAGAAAATCGGACCGAACGCGAAGATGGTCGGCGTAATCAAGGCTGACGCTTACGGTCACGGAAGCGTGGAAACCGCTCACGTCCTGCTGGACAACGGCGTGGACACGTTCGCCATCGCGACCCTGGCGGAGGCAGCAACCCTGCGCAACGCCGGAATTGAGGGAGAAATCATCTGCCTCGGACTCACCCCGGACATGTATGCGGACGCAGTCGTAGAGTACGACGTCACCCCGGTATTCTGCTCGCTGGAAAACGCGCGTGCGTTCGATGCTGCGGCAAAGGCAAAGGGCAAGACCGTAGAAGCACTGATCACGCTGGACACCGGAATGGGCCGCATCGGCTACCAGTGGAACGACACAGAGCGCGCTGCTGCTGAGCTGAAGGAGGTCGAGAAACTGACCAACTTCAAGATCAAGGGACTGCTCTCCCACTTCTCCACAGCTGACGCAGCCGACCTGGACTACGCACACGGCCAGGAGGAGCACTACAACCACTTCTACGATGAAGTCACCAAGGCAGGCGTCAAGATCCCTAAGCGCACACTCGCGAACAGCGCGGCGATCATGAGAATGCCTGAGGTATACTTTGATAAGTGCAGAGCCGGCATTATCCTGTACGGCCTGTATCCGTCCCACGACGTCGATCCTAAGGACCTGGACATCAAGCCGGTCATGTCCGTAAAGGCCAACATCGTCCACTTGAAGGACGTTCCGGCCGACTTCTCCGTCGGATACGGCAGAAAGTACATCTCCAAGGCTCCTGCTAAGATCGCGACGGTCGGCATCGGATATGCGGACGGTTATCCGCGTCCGTACTCCCCGGTCGGCAAAGTCATCATCGACGGACACGTCTGCCCGATCGCCGGAAACATCTGCATGGACCAGTTCATGGTCGATGTCACGGACGTTCCTGACGTCAAGGTCGGCGACGAGGTCATCGTCATGGGAAGCGACGGAAAGAATTCGATCACGGCGGACGACATCGCCGATGCGACGGGCACGATCAACTACGAGATCGTCTGCGCATTCGGGCAGAGACTGCCGAAGGTCTATGTAAAGTAATTGAAAGCATTGGAATTCCAGTGTTTGTGAGGGCTGCCGCAGGGCAGCCCTTTTTTCTTAAATTAACTTCAGTAGAAAAATAAGCCCTCAGGTACTATAATGAACTTACGTTCCTGTCTGCAGGCCTGTTCGCCTGCCCAGGATGCCGCCTGCAGTCAAGCTGCAGTAAAACGGCAGTTAAACTGTGAGGAAAACGGCAGTGGAGCTGCTGCGAAGAGGTCGCTGGCCTTTGCCGCACTCCTGCGGGAACGCAGATAAATGGAACCTGAACAAGGAGCAATCATTATGAAGAAAACCTACAATCGTTCGATTACGCTTGTATTGGCCCTGGCCATGATCATCACGCTGTTCGCAGCGTACCTGGAGCCGGCGCACGCCGCTACCAGCAACTCGTACTGGCTGAAGGTCAACCAGAAGCGGAATGTGATCACGGCCTATAAGAAGGTCGGCGGAAAGTGGAAACCGATCCGCGCGATGCTGTGTTCCACCGGAGTCAACTACACCCCGGCGACGACAACCTACAACGGCACCTGGCGCACCTCATCCAAGAAGCGCTGGCTGACCATGTCCCTGGACGGACAGTTCTTCGACTACGGCCAGTACACCGCGCACCTGTACGGCGGAATCTACATCCACAGCGTCTGGTACTACGCGCCTAAGCACAACGCGCAGGCCAGAGCGGAGTTCAACAAGCTCGGCACCAAGGCTTCCCACGGATGCATCCGCGTCTCCACGGCTGACGCCAAGTGGATGTACGACACCTGCCCGGCGGGAACCAAGGTCACGGTCTACTCCAGCAGCAAGGCCGGCCCGCTCGGAAAGCCTAAGGCCATCAAGATCCCGGGAAGCGCGCAGCAGACATGGGACCCGACCGATCCGGCCAAGGGCAACCCGCTCCGCTACCTGATGCCTAAGCCGGTTATCACGGTGAAGAAGTCCGCGTCCGTCAAGCAGGGCGCCTCCTATAAGCTTACGAGCGGCGTATCCGCCAAGGACCCGAACTCCTTCATGAGCCTGACCAAGTACGTGAAGATCAGCAAGCTGAAGATGAAGGCCGCGGGCGCTTCCAGCTATAAGACGATCAAGACGTCCGCCTTCTCTACGAAGAACGCCGGAACCTACAAGGTAACCTACAGCGTAAACGACCCGTGGGGCAGATCCACGACCAAGACGTTCAAGTTCACCGTCAAGTCGGCTGACAAGCCGGTAATCAGCGGTGCCAAGGACCGCACGGTCGAGACCGGAAGCAGCAACGCAGTAACCGGCGTAACCGGAAAGCAGGGCTCGAGCAGCCGCACGTCCGCGATCACGGTAACGATCAAGGATCCGAGCGGAAACACCAAGACGATGAGCTACAGCGAGGCTAAGAGCTACGTCTTCTCCGAGGACGGAAACTACACCGTAACTTACAAGCTCGTCAGCGCCGCAGATAAGAGCGTCATCGCCAAGACCACGGTCACCATCACGGCCCAGGCCGCGCTGAAGGAAGTGCCGAACGTCAAGGGCATGACCGAGGAGGCTGCGGCCAAGGCACTCCAAGACGCCGGATTCACGGTCAAGACGGAATACACGACATTGACCTCCGACGAGCTGAAGGCGAACGCCGACAAGTTCGGCGGCATGAGCTTCGGACAGGTCTACGAGCAGTCTGAGGTTTCCGGAACCAAACTCAAGGCCGGAAGCACCGTCACCATCAAGGTCCTGAAGGAAGAGGCGACGTCCTCGGCCACGGGAGACGCGACGACGGCATAGACCGCACAGACAGACGGCATTGCCGCCGTATGTCAGAACATCATATAACTCGAACGGGGAGCCCGCTGCATGTGTACGCAGGGGCTCCCCGTTCTTTTACTCTCTTCTTCATGCCGGCGGTGTATTCCGCGGACCCGCACGCCAGTCCGCATATCCGCATCCCGGCCAGTGCGGCTGGAACAGCCGGGCAGCGCCGGCGGCCCGAACCGGCTCGATCCGATCCGGGCCGAAAACAGTAGCAAAAAACCGTACCTGGGTAATGCCGGCAATCGCCTCGCTATTCCCATGTACGGTTAATTTTGTCACGTCTTGCGCTCAGCAGTACTGTGTCGCCAGCGTGTCGAATTCAAATCTTTATCGTCAGCTGCAGGAGATCCCTGTCAGCTGCCTAATCAACCCGAGATACAGAACTAGTCTGCAACATACGGCAGGAGTGCAACGATTCTTGCTCTCTTGATAGCCGTTGTCAGCTCTCTCTGGTGCTTAGCACAAGTTCCTGTGATTCTCTTCGGAAGAATCTTACCTCTCTCGGTAACAAACTTCTTCAGCTTCTCAACGTCCTTGTAATCGATAACTTCTGATTTATCTGCGCAGAACTGGCATACTTTCTTTCTTCTCATGCCGCCGCGGCGTCTGTTATCCATAGCCATGATATTCTATCCCCTTTCCATTAGAATGGAACGTCTTCATCGATCGCTTCAAAGGAATCCGGCATATCATCCGGCTGGTCATTATGAGCCGGCTGATTCTGAGGCTGGTTCTGCGGTGCGGAATAAGAGGAACCCTGTCCTCCCTGGCCGTAGCCTCCGCCGTTCTGGTATCCGCCGCCATTATTCTGATTCTGATATCCGCCGTTATTGTTGTTGTAACCGCCGGAATATCCGTCATTTCCGCCCTGGTGATAGTTCTGGCCTGAGCCGCTTCCCTGACGGTCGCCCCACTCCAGGAATTCTACACGGTTGGCAACGACATCCGTCGTGTATACCGTGTCGCCCTTCTGGTTCTGGTAGCTTCCGGTCTGGATACGGCCGCTGACTGCAACGAGTCTGCCCTTAGCCAGATACTTCTCACAAGTCTCTGCCTGTCTTCCAAATACTACGATTCTAGGGAAATCCGCCTGACGTTCTCCGCCGTTTCTGACCGGACGGTCAATCGCAAGCGTGAAGCTTGCAACTGCCATTTGACTTCCGGACGTATAACGGACCTGCGGATCCCTGGTCAATCTCCCGATAAGTACAACACTATTCATGTTCGCACCCCTTCATCTGATCTTTAAGAACTATCTTGCGTCCTTATTTACGATCATATGTCTGATAATCTTGTCAGAGATCTTGATTCTTCTGTCGAGCTCCTTAGGAAAATCTGTATCTGCCTTGAACTCTGTAACGACATAGTAACCCTCGTTCTTCTTCTGAATCGGGTATGCCAGCTTACGAAGTCCCCAGACATCGCTCTCTCCCAGTTCACCGAACTCTGTGATCGTAGCCTGAACCTTTTCGATTGCAGCCTTCTTCTCGTCATCAGTCAGAGTCGGATCGAGGATGAACATCAATTCATAATTTGTCATAGTTTCACCTCCCTATGGACTATATGGCACCGCCTCCCTGACGGTGCAAGGATTTTACGTGTACTGATCTATTTTATCACGTTATGCGCGGTTTGCAAGCGGTTTTTCAGCAATTCGTCAACATTTTCACGGGGTTTGGCCCCTGAAGGGTTTATTTTGACAAAATCCACACGCCCGCAGAATCAAACCTGTTCTGCCGCCCACCGCCGGCCTCCAATCGCCAATCCGCCCAGCGCTACTCGTCCTTCGGACGCAGCTCCTTCCAGACGACGTTCTCCGGCTCCCCGCGGAACAGGACCTCCGGATAGAGCCCCCTGTCCTTCATCGCCTGGATCGCGTCGGAGACGATCGCGTGGTCCTCATGATACGTTACGCCGTACCATTTATCGGGCGTCTTCAGCACGTGAACCTGCGCCTTCCCCTCCTCGATCTGCTCCTCGACGATGGAAGGAAGAAAATATTCGCCCTTCATCGGATTCTCAGCCAGGATCCTGGTCAGGAAAGCCGGGAAGCGCTCCCACGCCTCCTGCATGAAGCGGCCGGTGAAGCCCCAGAAATTCATCGAGACGGTGCTGCCTGCAGGGATCTCGGTCCAGGTCTTCCCGTCGTCCTCGGTGTAGGCGGTGAACTCGCCGCGAGACATGACCTTGGTCCGCTCGACGACGGTCTCCAGCAGGTTGTCTTCCGTCAGCTCGCAGATGCCGCGCGCGACTGTCCCGCTCTCGCTCAGCGTCTTTTCCAGCTGGAATCCGACCATCGTGTACGGGTACGGCTCCGTGTCCTTCACCTGCTCCAGGTAGTCATAGATCAGATGGAGGGCGGTCGGGCCGTAGTAGTCGTCCGCGTTGATGACCGCGAACGGCCCGTCGATCACCCTGCGTGCGGCCAGGATCGCGTGCCCCGTGCCCCACGGCTTGACGCGGCCTTCCGGAACGGAGAATCCCTCCGGCAGGTCGTCCATCTCCTGGTAGACGATCTCCACGTCCATGTATTTATCGATCCGCCCGTCGATGAGCTTACGGAAAGCCTCCTCGTTCTCCTTCTTGATCACGAAGACGGCACGTTCGAATCCCGCCATCATCGCGTCGTAGAGGGAGAAGTCCATGATGACCTCGCCCTGTTCCGTGATCGGATCGATCTGTTTCAGTCCGCCGTAACGGCTGCCCATTCCGGCGGCCATGATCAGCAGTGTTGGTTTATTCATTGCTACGCTCCAGTTTCTCTTCTTACTCTCTTATCGGTTTCTTACTATAATAGAATAGATTATATTACACATATTTCATGTTTCATGCGCACGGGATGCTGCCCTGCGCGCCTATCTAATTTTAATCAGCAGTGCGGTGCACGTCAAGGCGGGCCCGGCGGACAGCAATGACGATTCTGCCCTGCTGGTACTGTATGTTTTGTCACAGCCATATTTTAATCATGATATAAAAACTATCCCATTCTTTTGTTCGTGTATACAAGTATAGAAAATATCAATAACGAATGCACTATTTTCTTTTTATTATGATAACATCTTTTTTATTAGACTATGACAAATATGCAATCGTTATTTTATTGACTATTTTAAAGTTTTCCCAAATTATTGCTTGATTGTACCAATACAAATACATTATATTATGAATATGTGGCGTTCCTCCATTATCCATTGATAAATTCTATTTATTCTTACTTGAAAACCGTGATAATCTAAGCTTGGCCGTTTCCCACGCTTAATGATTACGAGTGGGGAACGTCCAATTCTGTTATCTTATTTTGTATTTTTCAATTTAATAGTGAAGGAGTTTTTTATGAGCAACAATCATGATCTCCGAAAGCAAAAAAGCAGCGGTGCCGCACTTCTGCCTTTTATTGTTTTCATTATCATCTACCTCGGCGCAGGTCTGTACCTGCAGGCTAAGGGCGTAGAAATGGCGTTCTACCAGTTCCCATCTGTATCCGCCATGTTCGTCGCAGTTCTGGTCGCATTCGCGATGACGAGAGGAACACTCGCTGAGCGCTTCTCCATCTTCGCAAGAGGAGTCGGCAAGGAAGACATCCTGACGATGCTGATCATCTATATCCTCGCCGGAGCTTTCTCCACCGTAGCAGCAGCTATGGGCGGAAGAGATGCTACAGTAAACATGGGACTGACCTTTATTCCGGTCCGTTTCCTGGCTGCCGGCATCTTCATCATCGCAGCATTCATGAGTACTGCAACAGGTACTTCCATGGGAACCGTAGGAGCAATCATTCCTATCGTTATCGGTATTGCAGATAAGGGACATCTGAGCATTCCTCTGGTCATCGGTGCCTGCATCGGCGGCGCTATGTTCGGAGACAACCTGTCCATGATTTCCGATACCACAATCGCAGCTACACGTACACAGGGCGTAGAGATGAAGGATAAGTTCCACATGAACTTCCTGATTTCCCTCCCTTCCGCAATAATAACCATAATACTTCTCCTGATCTTCGGCCGTCCGGACACCATCGTAGCGATGCAGAGCCTGGACTTCCAGGTCATCAAGGTTCTGCCGTACATCGCAGTCCTCGTACTGGCCCTGATCGGAATGAACGTATTCCTGGTACTGACCATCGGAATCTTCCTGGCAGGAATCATCGGAATCTGCTATGGAAAGCTGACCATCTTCACCTTTGCCCAGAACGTCTGGACAGGATTCACGAGCATGAACGAGGTATTCTTCCTGACCCTGCTCGTTGCTGGTATGGCAGAGCTTGTCATGCATAACGGCGGTATTAACTGGCTGCTGGAGAAACTGCAGAAAGTCATGAAGGGCAAGAAGTCCGCACAGGTCGGCGTCTCCCTCCTGACATCCCTGATCGACTGCGCTACAGCGAACAACACTGTATCCATCGTAGTCGTAGGAGCTCTGGCAAAGAAGGTAGCTACACGTTACCACATCGATCCGAGACGTACAGCTTCCCTGCTGGACATCTTCTCCTGCTGCCTGCAGGGTGTACTCCCTTACGGCGCTCAGGTCCTGATGTGCCTGTCTCTGTCCAACGCTTACCTGAAGGGCAGCGCAGCTCTGAACCCGACAAGCATCGTACCTTACGTATGGTACTGCATGATCCTGTTCTTCGTCGCACTGCTGTCCATCTTCGTTCCGTTCGCAGACGGCTTCACCAAGAAGAATCCTTGGAACTGGGAGTATGACTGCGCAGAGAACAACGTTGAGGAAGTCAAGAAGATCAGACAGGAGAACGCTGAGCTTAGAGCTGAGGATCCTGACAATTTCGAGGCATAATCCGACATAATATGTTATAATAACAACTATTGCAGAAACAGCGGAGACAGCATGATTACACAGGCTGTTTCCGCTTTCCTGGTATTTTACCGGAAATAAATTTTGTCCCAAACGTAGACTTAGGAGTGTGAGCATTATGGACGAAGAACAACTTTTCAAAGAAATCAGCGATAACGTCGTCGATATGGATGACGAAGCAGTAGAAGATCTCTGCGAACAGACACTGGAAGCCGGCATCGATCCGTCTGAGACAATTCAGATGGGACTGATCGACGGAATGAACCGTGTCAGCGAACTGTTCGAAACCGAAGAATACTTCCTGCCGGAAGTTATGACCGCTTCCTTCGCGATGAATGCAGGAATCGACATCCTGAAGCCGCATATCAAGCAGGAGTCGTCTGAGACACCGGTCAGCCTTGTTATCGGAGTTGTCGAGGGAGACACCCACGACATCGGCAAGAACCTGGTTAAGATCATGTGCGAAGCTGCAGGATTCAAGGTCTACGACCTCGGCAAGGACGTTCCGCTGGACAGCTTCATCGAGACAGCAGAGGAGAACAACTGTGACCTGATCTGCATGTCCACTCTGATGACGACCACGATGGAAGGCATGCGCACTGTCGTGAACAAGCTGAAGGACCGCGGAATCCGTGACAAGTATAAGGTCATGATCGGCGGCGGCCCGATCTCCCAGAAATTCGCAGATCTCATCGGCGCAGACGCGTACACACCGAACGCACATGCCGCTGTACTGAAGATCAAGGAAATGATGGGTGCAAACTAAGGAGGAAAACATGATCGAAAAATATCTTCACGGACTCGAGGTTCCTAAGGACGAACTGACGGCAATCGAGAGAACGACGCTGTATGCACAGGGAAAGGACGTAGACCGCATCCCTGCCAGCCTGGACACGGGAGAGACGATGGCACCTCTGATGGGCATGTCGATCGCCGAGTACTACCACTCCTCTGAGATGATGTGCGACCTGGAGGTCTATCTCCAGGAGAACTTCCACTCCGACGGAGCCGGCCTCTCCACCACCCTGCGCGGAATGGCGGAGGCGATGGGATCGGAGATCGCTTACTTCGATGACAACATCTCCCAGCTGAAGACTCCGGCAATCAAGAGCCTCAAGGAAATCGACAGCGCCAAGCTCGTCGATGTCGACAAGGACGGCCGTCTGCCGATCATCCTGAAGGGACTCGCCATGGTCAAGGAGAAGCTCGGCAAGACCGTTCCGATCAGCGCCAGCGTCACCGGACCGTTCACGATCGCCGCAATGGTCATGGGAACAGAAAAGCTCATGATCGGCATGATCAAGGCCCCGGAGAAGATCCACCAGCTAATGGATGTCATCGTAGAGAACAACAACCGCTACATCCAGCGCCTGATCGACATGGAGATCGGCATCGGCTTCTGCGATCCGGTCAGCTCCACTTCCCTGATCAACGAGAAGCAGTATAAGGAGTTCTCGCTGCCGTACCTGCAGAAGAACGTAGACTTCATCAAGAGCCAGGGCGCAGGCTGCGGTCTGCACATCTGCGGCACGAGCCGCAAGATCTGGGAAGACCTGCGTGACACCGGAATCAGCGGATTCTCCCTGGATAACTGCGAGAGCCTTCTCGAGGCAAAGGAAGTCTTGGGCGACAAGATGACGATCATGGGCAATGTCCCGCCGGTCGACGTCATGCGCTACGGCACACCGCAGGATGTCCTGCGTTCCGCTAAGGCCTGCATCCGTGACGCGTGGGATTCCCCATGCGGATTCACGCTGACTTCCGGCTGCCAGATGCCGACAGGAACACCGACCGAGAACATGACTGCCCTGATGGACGCAGCCCGCATCTTCGGCCGTTACCCGCTCGACATCGACCTGCTGAACAGCGAGGACTAATCACGCGTTCAGGATCATGCAACTGATCCCGGATGCGCAATCTCGAGAACCACTCGAGAACCACTCGAAAACCAATAGAAGTAAACCTTCTTGAAACCATAAAAAGACTGCCCGAGGCCGCAAGGCCCTGGGCAGTTTTCTTATTCGTCTATTCATTTATTCGGCCGTAATCCAAGCTTCCGCGGGCGGCCTGCATGGGAATGACTGTTCCAATGACTACTCCTTAGGGGAGAACTGATCCTTCTCTACTCCGCAAACCGGGCAGGTCCAATCATCCGGAAGATCCTCAAACTTAGTTCCCGGAGCGATTCCGTTATCCGGATCACCTACTGCTGGGTCATACTCATATCCACATGCTTCACATACGTAAATCATAATTTCCTCCTTATTAAAAAGTTCATTTCATTAGCAGCCCCTCCGGAAGCTCCGGAAAAGTTGTTGTTATTATGATTATACCGTAATCCATCAGTTTTACACACTTTTTTGTCAGAAATTTAAATTTTTTCTTTAACAATTTGCCTTTGTCCCCAACGATCGAACACGCAGGACACCAGCAGCACCCACGCGAGACCGGCACTCCAGCCGCCGAACACATCGCTGACGTAGTGAACGCCGCAGAAGAGCCTGGTCCAGCCGATCAGCGGGATCAGAAGCGCGAAGACGGCGGTCAGAACGTTCTTGGTGTACGGGCTCAGGTCGCTTCTGCGGATCAGGAAGATCGCCATCGCGTAGAAGATCAGGCCGTTCATGGAATGACCGCTCGGGAAGCTGAAGCCGTGCTCCTGGACGAGCCACATCGACGGGTTCGGCCGCGGCCTTGCGAACGTGTTCTTCAGGATCTTATACGGAATCATCGCCAGTGCCGACGATATGGTGAGCGGGACGCCGAACGACGTCCTCGTGGCCGGCAGAACCAGCAAAATCGCAATCACAGCGATGATAAAGTATCGCGAGGCCATATATGTGATCGGGACCATTAGATGGTCTGTGACGCCGTTTCTGGTGCCGTACGCGAAGTACTGGACCGCGTGGTCGATTCCCTTGGTATACCCGCTCTCGACCAGCCATGCGATGATGCAGAACAGTGCGATGCAGCAGATGCCGCCGATGATTCTGCCCCTGTAGTGAATCGTTTCTTTCTGTCGGTTGAGATTATAATTAGTCATAACGAGCGAGGGCTCCTCCTGCCCTCTCACATCCTCCTGTATTCTGTAGATTTGCGGCGCTTTCTCAGGTTTAAGGCCGCCTTTCCCCATGATAACATATATCCCCTGACTCTGCAGGGAGGCTTGTGTGAAACATCTTGATCCTGCGGTCCCCTTTCCTTCCCCGGATTCTTGATTCTGAACGGGATACTAATTATACTGATAACTGGATATAGTTGAAACACTGCGCAGGGCGGGCCGTATCCGGATCCCGTCCCTGCTGTTTATTAGGAGAACATATGGGCATATTACGAAGTCTTCCGACACTCCTCAGAGTCGCCAACTCCCTGAGGGTGTTTAATCATTATGAAAACGATATCAACGCCGCAAGAAATTCCGGGGATCCGGTGAAGGACCGCCAGGTCACGGGGCACGCCGCCTACGACTGGGCGACGGACGTCTGCCGGCGCCTGAAGCTCACGATCAACGTCGAGGGACGCGAGAACCTGCCGGAGCAGGATGGTTTCCTCGTGATCTCCAACCATCAGGGCTACGCCGACATCATCGCCATCCTGGTCGCGCTGAATGAGCGCCAGGTGGGCTTTGTCGCCAAAGACTCCCTGGAGAAGATCCCGATGCTGGGCCGCTGGATCCGCAATATCGGCGGCATCTTCCTGAAGAGAGGCGACGCGCGCGAGGCCATGCAGAGCCTTAAGGAGGGCTCGGACCGGATCAAGGACGGCTACAACCTCGCCATCTTCCCGGAGGGCACCAGGAGCCGCGAAGCACGCATGCGCCACTTCAAGGGCGGCAGCTTCAAGATGGCCTACAAGGCCAAGGCGCCGATCGTCCCGATCACCATCGACGGCAGCTACCACGTCTTCGAAGAGGAGGGAAAATTCCATCCTGCGGAGATCAGCGTCCACATCCACCCGTACGTCGAGACCGCCGGGCTTGACCGCCACGGTCAGCATGAGGCCGGCGAGGCCGTGGAGAGCACGATCCGCCAGGCACTTTCCAATCACGACGTTCTGGAGGACGCGCCGGAATCTTCCGACACTTCTGCCGAGCAGTAAGACAGGCCATTCCCTGCCGACCGGATCGACAGCCGAACTGGCAGTCTGCTCCCGATCCGTGCGAAATGACGAACGCATTCGGATTCTGTCATTCTCGCAGGGCCGGGTGCCACGACAAAATCAAAATCCAAATAACCCAGCAGTCACCGCGTACGAACGCCGGACTGCTGGGTTTTCTGTTGTCTTCATGATTCTGTTGTTTTCACTGCCCTGCAGCCATCAAGTCATCGGAACGCCGTAGACGGATCGACAGCGTGCCGAGCCTGACGGAATGACAGGCAGTCAAAGCCGCCGGACTACTCCCCGTGGCTGCTCACGCCGCTTCCGGTGATCGGAATCTTGCTTCCGCCGAGCAGCGGTTTTGCGCGCACGGCGACCTTTCCGATGTCCTTGATCCTTGCAACGACCTCACGGGCGTCGCGGTAAAACCATCCGGTATAGGAGCACTGGTCGGAGGCCGCGCCCTGCACGTCGATCCCGAGCCCCTCCGCGATATACAGCGCGCGGTACAAGTGGTACGACTGCGTCACGACGACCGCCCGCTTCACGCAGAAGATCGACTGCGCGCGGTACATGGAGTCGTAGGTGGAGAAGCCGGCGTGGTCGCAGAACAGGACCTCGTCCGGGATTCCCGCGCGCCTCATGTACAGCAGCATCACGTGGATCTCGTTGTGCTGAACCGTGCCGTTGTCGCCGGTCAGGAGGATCTTCTTCGCGACCCCCGCCTTATACAGCATGATGGCGGTGTCCAGGCGGTCCTTCAGCATGTCGGAGGGTTCGTCCGCGGTCTTGATGCCGGCGCCCAGGACGATGATGCACTGCGGGTTCAGCTGTTTGAAGCTCCGCTTCTGTGCGGCAGTAAGCGTCTGATCGTTTTCCGTCACAGTCACCGTCCTGCGGCCGTATTCTTTGGCGCAGACATAGACGTTCAGTCCCGCGATCACGAGCACGGCGAGCAATACGAGCAGGAAAATCAACCTGATGATTTTCTTTATGATTTTCCCCATTCGCTCGCTCCTACTCCGTCGTACTGATGATCGTGTTGTCTGACTTGTCTACCTGGCTGACCTTCATGTTCTTCGCCTCGCTCGGGTCGACCTTGGTCTTCAATACGAGCAGCTGAGGCGTCAGATACTTGGTGCTCAGCGTCTTTCCGTGCAGTGTGATCTTACTCTGCTCGGTGAAGTTCTCGCCGCGGATGTAGTACTTGCCCGCGACCTCGACGACCTTCTTGACCTTGATCGTCTTGACGCCCATCTTCATGCCGCTCTTCGGGTACGGGTTGGTTCCGCCGTAGATGTAGCGGTGACCGTAGAGCATGTCGTAACCGAGCATCTTCAGGTTCTTCAGGTAGTTCTTGCTGTTGTGGTTAGTCTGCTGGTGGTACATGATCGTCGTTCCGTTATGGATGCCGAGGCGTCCCAGGACGTCCGCCGCAAGCTGGTACGCGTGAAGGGTCTTATCCTCTTTCTTCATCTTGAAGTTGCTCCAGACGACATACTGCGTCTCATAGAGGCTCGGCAGAGCATAATTGTCCGAAGTTACATCCAGCGCCGGAATATGGTCACCGTACATGACCAGAACGGTCGGCTCCTTGAACTTGGAGAGCGTCGCCGTCAGGTTCTTGACGAACTGATCCATCTCGTAGACCTGGTTGACGTAGTACTCGTACTTATTCTTTGTCTCCTCGTTCGGCGCCTTGGTGACCTTGATCTTAGGGTTGGTCAGCACCGGATCTGACGGGTACTTACCATGTCCCTGGACAGAGATCGTGTAGACGTAGTCCCTGTTCTTGGTCGAATCCAGCGCTTCCATGATCTGAGAAGTCAGGATCTTATCCTTCTCCCAGCCCTTAGGCGTCTTCTCGACATTCGGCATGTACTCGACCGACGTGAAGGTGTTGTAGCCGATGTTGTTGAATACGGTATTTCTATTGTAGAACATCGCTCTGTGGTCGTGGATGGCATGGGAGGAATATCCGATGTCACGCAGATCCCAGGCGATACTCTCCGCCGTCTCGTCCTTCAGGACGGACTTGAACGGGTACTCACCAGGTCCGAAGAGCTTGACGCTCAGACCGGTCATGACCTCGAACTCCGTGTTCGCCGTACCTGCTCCGCACGCCGGAACGATCAGGTTTCCAGAAGAATAGTTCTTCATCAGGCTGCGGTAATACGGAATTGGGTCCTGGGAGAATTTTACATTTTTGAACAGCGTCGGATCGACGAACGACTCCAGCTGCAGGAACAGGATGTTCGGCTTGTTCTCCGTGTTCGCGGAATTGTCCTTCTCGCGCTTTACGGTTCCGTTCTTGTTCATATCGCTGCTCGGCAGGATCTTCTCCACGTTCGTCTTACTGTAGTTGGACGGTCGGTGGATTCCGGTATTCATCCAGGTATTGATAAAGCAGTACGGCACACCGTAATCCTGGTATGCGTACGCCAGATTTCCGAAGAATGTCGCCAGTGTTCCGGTCTTAATCAGTCCCGCCGTCGCACCGAATGCCGACAGAATGATCAGCACCACCGCGATCAGCGACTTCTTGAAGTGGATGTTCCCCTTGCGCTTAGGTCCCTTCAAGAACAGCAGCACAAAGACGAGCACCAGTATCGTGATCGATCCAAACATCAGCAGAAGCTGAATCTTGGAAAAGTAATTGGTCAGAATCGTCGCTCCGTCCGCCATGGAACTCAAGTCCTTCACGGTGAACGGGGTCATGCGCTGCGACAGGATGATGCCGTTCGTCACGCCCAGGATCATCCAGAAGGATGAAATCAGGGTCAGCACGAACGTGCTCCTCCGGAACAGCGCCGAGATGACCAGCGTCGCGTAGATGATCAGCACGTTGTCGAAGAACGCCAGCGGCCTGGTCACCATGAAATAGATTCCGCCGTATCCCGGCATCGACTGTCTCGCCAGCGTCTCGATAATCAGGTTGAAAATGAACGCGAGCATCAGATCCCAGACGAAGGGATTTCGGACTTTCGGATTATTATAGAATTGCTTCAGTTTACTCATTGGACTTCACTCCACTACTTTCGCCAGAAACAAGTTCTGGTTCCTCTCCTGTTTTCCCTCTCTTATTTCACGAATACGTCGGACAGACGCCCGAATTCCTCCAGGCTGAGTGTCTCCGCCCTTCTCTTCGGGTCGATTCCGGCCTCCTCCAGGGCGGCCTTGACGCGTTCCTTGCTCTCTCCCATCGTCATCAGGGAATTCAGCAGGGTCTTTCGTCTCTGGCTGAATCCGGCTTTGACGCAGCGGAAGAACATGGCCTCATCCTTCACCTCCACGGCCGGCTTGCTGCGGACGTCGAGCCTCAGCACGGCGGAGTCCACCATAGGCATCGGCATGAACGACTCGCGCGGCACCTCCATGACCATGGAGACCTCGCAGTAGTACTGAACCGTCACGGAAAGTGCGCCGTACGTCCGGCTTCCCGGTTCCGCACAGATTCTCTCCGCGACCTCCTTCTGCATCATGATGACGATGCATTCCGCCGGGACGTGCTCGGTCAGGAGCTTCATGATAATCGGCGTGGTGATGTAATACGGCAGGTTGCCCAGGACCTTGACGTGGCTGCAGCTTCCCTTCTCATCCTCGATGATCTGCTTCAGGTCGGTTTTCAGCACGTCCTGCTCGATGACGTGGACGTTGTCGAACTCGGCGAGCGTGTCGTGCAGGACCGTGACCATGTGCGGGTCGATCTCGATGGACGCTGCCTTTCCGGCGCGGCGGCAGATTTCCGCCGTCAGTACGCCGATTCCCGGTCCGATTTCCAGGACAAAGTCGTCCGGGCCAAGTCCGGCCCCGCCTGCGATGCCGTCTATGACCTCCGGATCGGTAAGGAAATTCTGCCCAAAGCTCTTGGCGAATTGAAATCCGTACTTATTCTTCAGCAGTTTGATCGTCAATGGATTGTAAAGCTCCATAAAACTCCTCTCTGTCGATATGAAATCCGTTCAGCTTGCTCAGCGTCGCGCGGGCGTTTCCGTACCCGATGCCCAGGATATCCCCCAAAGCCTGACGTCTGTCCCTGCTTCCTGCGCCTCCGCAGAGGCCGTTCTCGGTCATATCCTCCCATGTATACAGCGCAGTTTCCTCTTTGTCTTCCGCGCCTACGGTGCAGTGTGCCTTGGAGAGCGCCTCGCGGATCGCCTCCGGCCTGGCGTTCTCTACACCGATGTTGTCCTTCTTCATGGCCTGTGCGCGCGGCAGAAAAGCCTGCTTGGCATCCGGGAACCGTTCGGTTACCTTCCTCCTGATCCGCTCCCCTGCGGAATCCGGATCGGTGAAGACGATGATGCCCTTCTTCTCGTGTGCCGCCTCAATCCTGCGCCACATCTCGTCACTCATTCCAAACCCATGCGTCTCGATGGTCTCCGCGTCTACCGCACGGCGAATCGCCGCCGTGTCGTCGCGTCCCTCGACGATGAGTACTTCTTCGATCTTCATTCGCCTGAATATCTCTTTCCTATTATTTATCAATCGTCAGCTAATCATCAGCCGCTATGACTAAATAATACTGTATCATTATTTACATCATGTGCTGCTGTCATATTTTGTCAACGACCTATTACTATATAATAAATGCACCCGCAGATCAAGCGCCCGCGTGGTGCATATCTGTCTTTATCCTGATTTTTTATTTTTTGCACTCTAAAATGGCAGACCGCCGCAGGGTGAAAAAAACTCACCAGGCGCACGGACTCGCCTGCTCACATCGGCTATGAGGCTTTAATTGCTTCCATTAGAGGAATTGGAACTTGAAGAAGAATCGTCCTTCAGCACGTAGACGACCTCGCCCGGCTTGATCATATGAAGCTGGGTGCGGGCCTGCTGCTGAATATAACTGTCGGTGTTGACGCTCTTCAGCTCTTCCTGCAGCTCACTTCTCTGCGTCTTCAGCTTGGTGTACTGCGACTTCAGCTGAGTCTGCTCGTGCTGCAGCTTGAGCACCGTGTGGATGGACGTTCCGCTCGCGCAGAGCAGAAGGGCGAGAATAACCGTCATGGTCATTCTCGACCGGTTGATCCTGGTTTTTTTCTTCTTCTTTCTGCTTTTGTTTGCACTCATGGCTTATCCTAACTGATGCTGCCAGACTTCGGCTTCCTTCATCCGCTCTTCTACGCAGGTGCACTGCTCGCCCAGATCGGTAATACCGGTATCACCGCATTTCTCACAGCGGTGATGAATGTCGGTATAATCCATGTCGTAATTCTGATCCGTGAGCAGGACAGCGCGCTCCTCCGCCAATCGATCCATCTGTGCCCGTTTTCCGGCTTCGGCACCGTCCCGACCCTGCAGCATCGCCTTGGTCAGGTCCGAGCTCAGCTGGCGCATCTCTTCATCGATTTCTTTAATGCGCGGAATCTTGGTGTAGATCTCCTGGAGACGTTTCTCGGCGTCTTCTTCCGCCGTGCGCCTCAGGTATGCGTAATACTGGTTCAGCACGGCCTGCGTGACCGGCTTCTTGCTGTTGACATCCCGCTTCTGTTTCTCGGCCTCCGTCTTCCAGTTCTTCAATACCTTGTCGACGTAATTGAAGTTCGGGTTGGAGATTCCGGCCGTTCTGCCGCATGCCTCCAGTATTCGGTCGATGTTGTAGCCCATGTCGTCGAACCAGCTGTCCATCATGTGCTTCTCTGCCTCGGTCGCGTTCCTCGTGAATCCGAGCGCCTGCAGTATCCGGCGGTACTGGTAGAACCGCTGATCGACTTCCTGCAGGTATTCTTTGACCGCGTCCACCGTGTTGAGATCCCTTGAGGCCCAGCCGTGAACGACCGCAGAGATGTACTTCAGGCCGGTCTTGTTCTTCTGCAGGCAGTACTGCACGCAGAAGATGACGACCTCAGGTGTGATCTTGTCCTCGGTGATCCATTCCAGGATCGTTTTCACTTCCGTAGAACTCAGGCTCCTGCCGAACTCACTCTCGATCTGAGAGAACACGCGCTGCAGGGAGTCGTTGTCGAGGACGTTCACCACTCCGCTCTCCGCGGCCGCGGACTCGTCCTCCGCCATGCCCTTCCCATACATCTCATCCTTCAGGTTGACAAATTCGATGCACAGGTTCACATCCTTGTTGCCGTTGACAAAGGTTTTCCGGATCAGCCCCAGATCCTCCCAGTAGCTCCACGCCTGGGCTACCAGCTTCTCGCTGAGTCCGAGCTGCTCCGCAATCATATGCTCGCTGATTTCCATCCCGTACTGCGCGTACATGCAGCCGTAGATGAACACCTTCACGTAGTCCCCGGGGGCAGCCGGAAGATACTCGTTGATGAAGATGTTCTCGATCTCCGTGTCGCGCAGGAAGAAATCACTAATTTTCTGTCTGTAAAAATTCATCTCCGCTTCCTTAGGGTTATCTAAACTATTTTATCCTATGTTACATCCCTATTGTTGCAGAGTATATGTTGATTTTGTGATTTCAGCATATTCTCCCATACAAATCCGCTATGCCTTGTCCGCAAACTTAGTATACCGCGCAACCCAGGTCAGGTCGATCGTTCCGGTCGGTCCGCTTCGATGCTTGGCCAGGTTGACTTCGCAGACGCCCGGTTTATCAGAATCTTCATTATAATAGTCATCTCGGTACAGGAACATGACGATATCCGCATCCTGCTCGATAGATCCGGACTCTCTTAAGTCGGACAAAATCGGACGGTGATCGGTTCTCTGTTCTGCTGCTCGAGACAGCTGGGATAACACGATAACCGGACAGTCCATCTCTCTGGCAAGCAGTTTCAGGTATCTGGTCAGCGTACTGATCTCCTGCTGGCGGTTGTCGTTGTTACGGCCCTCGCCGTGCATCAGCTGGAGGTAGTCGATTACGACCAGGTCCAGCCCCTTCTCCGCCTTCATGCGGCGGCACTTGTTCTTGATCTCGAATACGCCGACATCCGGATTGTCGTCGATGTAGATCTCCGCGCCGGCCAGGACGTCCGCGGCCTGCAGGATGCGGTCCCAGTCCTCGCGGTTCAGGTTTCCCTTCTTGATGTTCTCCATGTCGACGCGTGCTTCCATCGCGAGGAGTCGCTGACCCAGCTGCTCCTTCGACATCTCCAGGCTGAAGATCATGACCTTCGCATCCGCACGGACGGCGGCGTTTTGCGCGATGTTCAGCGCGAACGCGGTCTTTCCCATCGCCGGTCTTGCAGCTACGATGACCAGGTCGGACTTATGCAGTCCAGCGGTGATGGAGTCCAGCTGCTGGAATCCTGTCGTCAGTCCGACGACCTGTCCCTGGTTGCGGACAGCCTCGTTGATCTGATCGATGTTCCGGATCAAAACCTGGCTCAGCGGCGAATAGTCGGTCCGCTGACGGTCCTGCGCGATCGAGAAGATGCTCTTCTCGGCGAAGTCGAGGATGTCTTCCGTATCCTCCTTACTCTCGAAGCACTTCTCCCGGATTTCCTCGGAGCTCTTAATCAGCGCACGCATCGACGATTTCTCCGCGACGATCTTCGCGTATTCGGATGCGTTGCTTGTAGACGGAACGCCGCTGGAGAGTTCGGCGATATAGCTTCTTCCTCCGACGGCATCCAGTTCGTTTTTTCTTTTCAGTTCATCGCAGACCGTGACAATGTCGATCGGCTTCCCGGTGACGTACATGTCCTTCAGGACCTGAAAGATTGCCGCGTTCGCCTTGTTGTAGAAGTCGTCCTCATTGATCAGCTCCAGCGTATCTGCCATCGCATCCCTGCTCAGCAGCCCGGCACCGAGCACGGAACGTTCTGCGTCCTCGTTGTGTGGAGGAATCTTACCATTAATATCGCTCAATTAAGCCTCCACGATGTTGACGGTCAACTCAGCGTGAATCTCGTAGTAGAGCTTGACGGTTACGTGGAAGGTACCCATGCTCTTGATCGGGCTGTCGAGCTGGATCTTCTTCTTGTCCACATCGATTCCGAGCTGGCTCTTCAGTGCCTCGGCGATATCCTTGGACGTGATGGAGCCGAACAGTCTTCCGCCCTCTCCAGACTTAGTCTTGATCTCGACGGACTTGTCCTTCAGGATGTCTGCCTGCTGCTGTGCTTCTGCACGCTTAGCGGCCTCTTCCTCAGCCTGCTGTGCCTTGACCTTCTCCATGCTGCGCATGTTTGCCTTTGTCGCCTCTACAGCCAGGCCCTTAGGAATCAGCATGTTGCGCGCATAGCCGTCGCTTACCTTTACGACATCGCCTGCTTTTCCGGAACCCTTTACGTCTTTCTTTAAAATAACCTGCATATTGTTACCTGCCCTTCTCTTCGTTGTTGTTGTCTCCGTCCAGGATGTTTCTGACCATCGTCAAAACCTCCTCCGGACTCATCTCTACCTGCGCGCCCGCGGTCGTTAAATGGCCGCCGCCGCCCAGTTTCTCCATGATCAGCTGTACATTGATGTCGCCCAGCGACCTCGCGCTGACCACGGTCTGGCCGGTCTCATCTCTGCCGGCCACAAAGCTCGCCTTCACACCCCTGACATTCAGGAGTTCGTCGGCAACCTGTGAATTGATAATCTGTGCTTCCTGATTATAGCCCGGACAAATCGACGTCGCGATGCCGTCCTCACCGATGTGTGCGGAGGACAGTCCCCTTGACCTCGTCTTGAAGTCGTCCAGGTCGGACTGGAACAGTCTCTTGACCTCCGTCGTGTCCGCGCCGGCCCTCCTGAGCCACGCGGCGGCCTCGAATGTGCGCACGCCGGTCTTGACCGCGAATCGGTTGGTGTCGACGGTCATTCCCGCGAGCAGCGCCTCCGCCTCGAGCTTGTCGAGGTCACGCTTGTTCCCCGTGTATTCCAGGATCTCGGTGATGAGCTCCGCGGTCGAGGAAGCGTAAGACTCGATGTACGACAGCACCGGGTTGGCGATCGCGTCGACGGCCCTCCTGTGGTGGTCAATGACCACGATCCTGTCCGTGCAGTCCAGGAGATCCCTGCATTCCACAAAGCTCGGGCGGTGCGTATCGAGGATGATCAGCAGCGTATTCTCGTCGATCAGCTCCTTCGCGCGGTCGTGCGTCAGGAACGTGTAGGTCCCCTTTTCCTTTGCCTGCTTGTAGATCGTCTGCAGGGAATCGTTCACCTCGTCTATTACAATAGAAGAGTTTTTTCCGTTCATCATGCAGACGCGGAACATGCCGAGGGCCGAACCGAACGCATCCATGTCCGGATTGCGGTGGCCCATGATCATGACGCGGTCCGCCTGGTCGATCAACCGGCTCAGCGCGTGCGCAACGACCCTGGACTTTCCTTTATTTCCTTTTTCTACCGTCTGCAGCTTTCCGCCGTAGTACTCGATCTTGTTGACGCGGCGTACGACCGCCTGGTCGCCGCCCCTGCCGAGTGCAAGGTCGAGCGCACCGTCCGCGTACTCCCTCGTGTCGGTGATGCTCTCACCGCCGATGCCGACGCCGATGCTCAGGCTCATCGGAAAGTCTGCCTGCGTCTCGATGTTCCGGACCTCATCCAGCACCGAGAACTTGTTCCTGACCATCTCGTCAACCTGCTGATACTCGAAGTAGATGATATACTCGCTCCGGCTCATGTTGACGATGGAGCCCTCGATCTTTCCGGCCCATTTGCGGATGATCTTGTCCGCCTCGGAGGAGATCGTCATCCGCATGTCCGGAGAGGTATTCGCCCTCATCTCATCGTAGTTGTCGATGTTGACTCTGGCGACGCAGAGCCTCTCGTTCATGTATTTCTCACGCAGCTGCTCGTACGCGGTGATGTCATTGAAGAAGACGACAATTACGCTCTGACGGTTCTCGCCGCCCGCACTTTCACTGTCACTGCCGCTTTCGCTGGTCTCCTCTTCTCCGTCATCCTCCGACGACGCGTCCGCCTTACTGGTCACCAGGCGAAAGATCTTATTATTTCTCTCGATCGTCTTAAAGACTCTGCTCTCCGCGGACGCCTCCAGCTCCTCGACCTTGATGCCCGTCAGGGCGAAGAAGTCGTAGTCCTTGATCTCATCGTAGACGAAGACCTCGTCCATGTAGGCGTTGGAGTCTATGACCTTACCGTTCTCGTTCACGATGCACATCGGCAGCGGAACCTTCTCGGTCAGTATTTCTTTATAGTTCAATTCTGCCATCTTATCGCCTCTAAATAGCTGTTCCAGTATATGACAAATGCCCCGGATTTATGGGGCATACTTTCGATGTTTCACATGAAACAATCTCTCTATCGCTCTGACAGCAGCATGTCCAGCAGTCGGTTAAGTTCGTCGCTGCTGTAATACTCCAGTTTGATAACGCCCTTTTTACCTCTCTGATCGATGGAAACCTTGGTCCCGAACTGACTCTTCAGCCGGTCCTCCATCGCCAGGGTATCGGCGTTCTTCACGTGCTTCTTAGGATCCTTCTTCTTGTTTTTCTTTGCTGCCAGCTTCTCAATATCGCGCACAGAAAGACCCTCGTCCAGAATTCGGCGGCAGAGTTCCATCTGCAGGGAGCGGCTCTTGATGTTGATGAGCGCCCTCGCGTGGCCCATGGTGATCTTGCCGGATGCCAGGAGTTCCTGGATCTCTTCCGGCAGCTTCAGAAGCCTAAGAGCATTGCTGATATACGGCCTGCTCTTGCTGATGCTCCTGGACACCTCTTCCTGGGTCATGCCGTAGGTCTCCATCATCTGCTGAAGGCCGTGGGCCTTCTCGATCGGATTCAGGTCTTCACGCTGCAGGTTCTCGATGATCGCGACCAGCATGTTCTCCTCGTCGGTGAACTCCCTGATCAGACACGGGACCTGCTGCAGGCCTGCCCTCCTCGCCGCTCTCCATCTGCGCTCTCCCGCGACGATCTCATAGGTATCGTTCTCGGAAGGACGGACGACCAGCGGCTGGATGATGCCGTGCTCCAGGATGGACTGTGCCAGCTCTTCAATTTTATCTTCGTGGAAGTACTTTCTCGGCTGGTTCTGATTCGGCTTGATGTTACCGATATCAATGTAGACAACCGAATTTTCCGAATGTGTATTCTTACTGTTATTCAGGTCTTCCACGGTCTGTTCGGTTTCATTGACGATCGATGCCTGCTCAGCGAACAGCGCACCGAGTCCTCTTCCGAGCCCTCTATTTTTTGGTTTAGAGGCCATTACTTACCCTCCCGTTCAAGAAATTCTTCCGCAAACTCTCTGTATGCAATCGCACCCTTAGACTTAGGATCGTATTCGGTGATTGCCATGCCGAAGCCAGGTGCTTCCGCAAGCCTGATGTTACGCGGGATAACGGTCGAATATACTTTTGACCCGAAATATTTCTTTACTTCCTGCACGACCTGGATGGAAAGATTCGTCCTTCCGTCGAACATGCTCAGGACGACGCCCTCGATCTCCAGGGACGGGTTCAGGTTGTTCTTAACCAGTTCAATCGTGCTGACCAGCTGGCTGACTCCCTCCAGTGCATAGAATTCGCACTGAATCGGAATGAGCACACTCTGTACAGCACTCAGGGAATTGATCGTCAGCAGGCCGAGCGACGGCGGGCAGTCGATGAAGATGTAGTCGTATTCCGCGCTGATCTTTCCGATCGCATCGCGGAGCCTCTTCTCTCTTCCATCCATCGCGACGAGTTCGACCTCCGCACCTGCGAGGTCGACATTGGCCGGAATCAGATCCAGGCCGTTCACACCGGTATGAAGAATCGCCCGGTGCGGATCGTAGTCCTTATCGATCAGCAAATCATAGACCGTGTCCGTAAGATCCTTCTTCGATACGCCTACGCCGCTGGTCGTATTTCCCTGCGGATCGATATCCAGCATGAGCACTTTCTTGCCAAACTGAGCCAGACTGGCGCCGAGATTGATGTTGGTCGTCGTCTTTCCGACTCCGCCCTTCTGGTTGAAAATTGCTATCGCTTTACCCAATTTAATGCCTCCTGACATCGTTGTTTTTAGTCACCTATCATTATATATGATTCATGAATCGAATGCCAGTTCTTTTCCGATATACCATAATTGTTTCACGTGAAACAGATTAGCGAATCGGCGTTTTTCCAGGGGTTCCAGCCTTTCTTGGGTACTTGTTCGGGGTGCGTTTCACTTTCCTGATTACGACGAACTGATGGTGCATTCCCTCGATTCCCGCAGGCTGCACGCGGTCGATTTCTCCGCCGAGGACCTGTACGGCCTTGCGCCCCTCGTCGAGTTCCTTCTCGAGGTCCGATCCCTTGTACGAGATGAACCATCCTCCTTCACGGACGAACGGCAGGCAGTACTCCGCAAGCACGGACATTCTGGAGACTGCTCTGGATACGCAGAGATCATACGCTGCCCGATGGTCCGGATTCTGACCGAGGTCCTCCGCCCTGGCATGGACAGCCTCGACGTTCGTGATCCCGGCGCGCTCCAGCAGGTCCTGGATCACGCGGATCCTCTTCTGCAGGGAATCCTCCACAGTGAACTGCTTGTCCGGGCAGAGAACCGCGAGCGGCACTCCCGGGAATCCCCCGCCGGTGCCGACGTCGATTACGGTCCTGGCCTCCTGGAACTCAGGAAGAGCGCAGATAGAGGCCGAGTCGAGGTAGTGCTTGGTGATGAACTCGCGCGGCTCGGTGATCGAGGTCAGGTTTACGTGCTCGTTGTATTCCAGGATACCCTGCATGTAGACGGCGAGCTTCTCCGCCGCGTCGCTGCTCAGTTCCTGTCCGGCCTCCTGAAACATCTCCGCCAGTAAATCCTTAATCTCCTTCAATTCCATCATCCTCTTACTCTCCTTCTCTTCTCCAGATAAATCAGCAGCACATTGATGTCCGCCGGTGACACACCGGAAATGCGGGACGCCTGCCCCACCGACGTCGGATGCAGCTGATTCAGCTTCTGCCTCGCCTCGATCCTCAGGTTGTCGATCTCCTCGTAGTCCAGGTCGGCCGGGAGCTTCTTGCTCTCCAGCTTCTTGAACTTCTGGATCTTGCGCTCCTGCATCCGGATATATCCTTCATATTTTATATTCACTTCGATGACGTCGATCACGTGCTGCGTCAGCTCCGGACGGCCTGGGTCGATCTCGGCGAGATCATTATAATGAACCTCCGGCCTCTTCAGCAGATCAAACAAACTAACACGGTTGTTTAATGGGGAACTTCCGATTTTGACCAGGAACTCGTCGGCATCCTGCGGTCCGACCGTCGTCTCCTTCAGCCTCTTCATCTCCGCTCTCGCCATCTCCCTGGACGCGAGGAACTTCTGATATCGCTCCTCGGTGACCAGTCCGATGCGGTATCCCTTCTCCGTCAAACGCTCGTCAGCGTTGTCTTGCCTCAGAACCAGTCTATATTCCGCTCTGCTGGTCATAATTCTGTAAGGTTCATTAGTACCTTTGGTCACGAGATCGTCCACGAGAACGCCAATATAAGCCTCGCTTCTGTCGAGGATGAACGGATCTTTTCCAGAAACTTCCAGCGCGGCGTTGATTCCGGCCATCAGACCCTGCGCCGCCGCCTCTTCGTACCCGGAGCTTCCGTTGAACTGCCCCGCACAAAACATCCCGTGAATGTCCCTATACTCGAGGTCCTGTTTCAGCTCGAGCGGATTGATGCAGTCATACTCGATCGCGTAAGCCGGCCTCGTGATCGCGATGTCCTCGAGACCCTCGATCGTGTGGTAGAACTGTTCCTGCACATCCTCCGGAAGACTCGTCGACATTCCCTGGATATACATCTCGTTGGTCAGCCTCCCCTCCGGCTCGACGAACAGCTGGTGCCGCTTTCTCTCTGGGAAACGGTTAATTTTGTCCTCGATCGAAGGACAGTACCTCGGGCCAACGCCCTCGATCTCCCCGCCGAACAGCGCCGACCTGCCGAAGTTCTCTCGGATGATCTCGTGCGTGCGTTCATTCGTATACGTCAGCCAGCACGGGACCTGATCCACGTCAAGCGAGTCGTTCATGAAGGAGAACGGGACGATCCTCTCGTCGCCGTCCTGCCTCAGCATCTTATCATAATGGAAGGTATCAGAAAGTGCGCGGGCAGGCGTTCCCGTCTTAAACCGGCGCAGATTGAGGCCGAGGCGCTTCAGGTTGTCCGACAGGTCCGAAGACGGCGCGAGTCCGTTCGGTCCACTCGGGAAATTGCTGGATCCGATGAAGATCCTGCCCTTCAGGAAGGTTCCGGTCGCGATGACGACGGCTTTGCAGCGATAATACGCATTCGTCCTCGTGATCACGCCGCAGACCTTTCCGTCCTGAACGTCGATGTCGACCGCCTCCATCTGCTTCATGTCGAGGTTTTCCTGCTCCTCGATCGTCTTCTTCATCTCCATATGATAGAGATGCTTGTCCGCCTGTGCGCGCAGCGAATGCACGGCTGGTCCCTTGGACGTGTTCAGCATGCGGCTCTGCATGCAGGTCTTGTCGATATTGACCCCCATCTCGCCGCCGAGCGCGTCGATTTCCCTGACCAGGTGGCCTTTGCCCGTCCCACCGATTGACGGATTGCACGGCATCATCGCGACCGCCTCCAGGTTCATCGACAAAATCAACGTCCTGTGGCCCATCCTGGCTGATGCAAGGGCGGCCTCGCACCCCGCGTGGCCCGCTCCGATGACGATAACCTCGTATTCACCCATTAAATATGTATCCATACCCCTTACAACCCTTTCCTGCCTGTAACCCAGGCGGCGCGCGAAAAAACGCCGCGCCGCCCATATTTCCTTACTTTCCGAGGCAGAACCTGGAAAACACCTCCGTGATGACGTCGTCACCGACCGCATCGCCGATGATCTCTCCCAGGTTTTCATATGCTTCCTCGAGATCCAGATCGATGATCTCGAGCGGTTCTCTGATCTCAGCTAAATGGTCCGCGTCCTTAAGATGCGTGTACGCCTCCTCCAGCAGCTGCTTGTGGCGGGCGTTCGTCACGATGACCTGCTGGTCGGCCGTGACCTCCCCGCGGTAGACGCGGCGCTCGATCGCATCCTCGATCGCATCCAGCCCCTCGCCCTGCTTCATCGACGCGGTGATGATCTGTGCGCCAGAGAGAAGCTCCTCCACCCTGCTGCGCTCCAGCGATTCCGGAAGATCCATCTTGTTGATGATCACGATGGTCTTGGCGGCATCCGCGTGCTTCAGGATTTCGACGTCCTCGTCGGACAGCGGCGTTCCCGCGTCCAGGACGAGCAGGACCATGTCCGCGGAAGACCAGGAATCCCTGGACTTCTCGATTCCGATCGCCTCGATCTGATCCTCCGTCTCTCGGATTCCTGCAGTGTCGATCAGGCTGATCGGGATGCCGCGCAGGCGCATGTCTTCCTTGATCGTGTCCCTCGTCGTCCCCGGAATGTCGGTGACGATCGCACGCGATTCACGGAGCATCTGATTCATCAGCGAGGATTTACCGACGTTCGGCTTGCCGACGATCGCGATCTTAAGGCCGCTGCTCAGGATTCTGCCCGTCTCCGCGGTCTTCAAAAGAGCGGAAATTTTGGCCGTTACCGGCTTCAGGTCCTCGCGCATCTTCTCGTACGTCATAACCTCGATATCCTCGTCCGGGTATTCGATATTCACCGTCACCTGGACACGGATGTCCATCAGCATCGAACGGATCTCCCTGATCCGGTCGGACAGGGTTCCGGCGAGCTGACCGACGGCGGAATCGTAGGTTTTGTCCGCGCGCGCGGAGATCATGTCCATGACGGCCTCCGCCTGCGAGAGGTCAAGCCGTCCGTTCAGGAAGGCACGCTCCGTGAACTCGCCCGGCTGTGCAGGGCGCGCGCCGCAGCGGTAAACCAGCTGCAGGATCTTTCTAAGCGGGACGATACCCCCGTGGCAGTCGATTTCGACGACATCCTCGGCGGTGTAAGTCCTCGGTGCCTTCATATATACGCTCAGCACCTCGTCCAGGACCTGCTCGCTTTCTGGATCCACGATGTGGCCGTAGACCAGCAGGTGGTCCTTCATGTTGAAGCTTCCGGACGGCGTGCGGAAGATCTGTTTCAGAATAGAAAGGGACTCCTCTCCGCTGATTCGGATTATTCCGATGCCGCCTTCTCCCGGCGGAGTAGATATTGCAGCAATCGTGTCATACATCATTACCGTTTCCTTCCTTTCCATTCATATTTTGTCTCTATATATACCACTAGATCATAGCATAAAAAAGGACTGCATCGCAGCAGTCCTTGTAATTCACGACGTTATTTTAATTCGATAATCACTCTTCGGAACGGATCCTGTCCTTCACTTCTGGTCGTGACCTTAGGATCGTGCTGCAGGGTCGCGTGAATGACCTTGCGCTCGTAAGGATTCATCGGCTCCAAGCGAATGCTTCTGCCGGTGTGAACGACCTTTCTCGCCAGACGCTCTGCGAGCTGCTCCAGCGTCTTCTCACGTCTGGAACGGTAGTGCTCGGCGTCGATGACGACCTTCACGTAATCCTTATGCTCCTTATTCACGACGAGGCTCGTCAGATACTGGATGGCATCCAGCGTCTGGCCGCGCTTTCCGATAATCGTCCGGGAATCGTCCCCGGCGATATCGATGTGGACATGCGTGTCGTCGGCTCTTGCGGTCATCTTCAGGTCGAGTCCCATCTTATCGGTGACATCCTTCAGAAAATCAAGTGCCGGGTGCGTATCCACGACCGGAAGATCCTGAACATCATCCTGGAGATCCAGCTCAGGAAGTTCATCCTTTGCCGGAGCAGACGGCCTTCTGCGGTGTGCGTCCTGCCGTCTTTCCGCTGGCTGCGTTCTGTGATCGCCGCGGTGCTCTTTCGCGTGCGCCTTCTTCTTTTCCGGACGAGATTCGGTTTCCGGTTCCGGCTTTGCGGCCTTCTCTTCCGGCTGCTTCTGTGCCTGCGGCTCAGCCTGCTGTACAGGCTTCTGCTCCGCAGTCTTTACAGGAGCTTCGGAAGATGCAGAAGACTCCTTCTGCGGCTTAGCTGCCGCTTCCGGCTTTTCTTCTTTCTTCCTGGTCACTCTGACCAGAGCAAGACGGGAACCGAGACCGAAGAATCCTCTGGAAGGCTGTTCGAGGACCTCTACGTCGACCTGATCGATTGTACATTTCAGATCAGCGAGGGCAAGAGCGACGGCTGAATCAACGTCGTCTCCCCATTTTTCAGTTACGTCCATTATCTTCTTACTCCTTCACCAGCCCGCACAGGTTTTCGATCGAGATGCTTTTTCAGCTTTGCCTCCATCTTCTCACGCTTCATCTTCTTTCTGAGCTGAGTAAAGCGGATATTATAGAAAATCTGTATGAACTGACTAATAAACCAATATGTCGCCAATCCGGCTGCATACGTCTTCGCGAGCCATACGATCATGATCGGGAATCCGTACTTCATGACAATCATCATGGCTCCATTCTGCTGCTGTCCCGGAATACCTCCGTTTTCCTGAGACATATAGAATGCGACGAACGTTGCAATTCCCGAGAGAATCGGGAGGATCCACGGATCCGGCTGCGATAAGTCATTGATCCAGAGGAACCTCTCATGAATTGCGAAATACATCTGCTCGCTCTTCATGTAGTTCATCGGAAGACGCAGGAGTGTAAACAAGCCCATGATGATGACCATCTGAACGGCCATCGGGAGGCAGCCTGCCATCGGGCTGGCACCTTCCTCTTTATAGAGCTTGGACATCTCCTCGTTCATTTTCACCGTGTCTCCGGCATAACGATTCTGGATATCTTTCATTTTCGGCTGCAGATCCGCCATACCAGCGGTAGACATAATCTGCTTTTTATATGCCGGATACAGACAAAGTTTTACGAGCACGGTGAGGACCACCAGTGTGATGCCGTAATTCTGAATCACGCCATATAAGGCCGTAAGAATCCAACCGAGAGGAGTGGCAAACAATCCAAAAAAATTCATTGATTAACTTCCTCCACCCTATGGAACAGGGTCAAATCCACCGGGATGGCCCGGATGACACCTCAGAAACCTGCGGATTCCAAGATAGCTTCCTTTTATAGGGCCATATTTCTCGACTGCCTGTATAAAATACGTAGAGCAGGTCGGGATGTATCTGCATGACGGCGGAAAAAACGGCGAAATGCAGAGTTGATAAAATCTAACCATCAGAATCAATACTTTAGCTGCGGCCTTCCCTGTTACGGCGGCCGCGCGTTTGATGCTGTTCATCATGATTCATTACCCCGGTTCTTCTAAGCGCGGATATCAGCGATGCCCGCACTGCCTTACAGTCGGCTTCAACGATCGACTGGCGGGCGACGAAGATCACATCGTAGCTCTTCGGAATCTCCATTCCGGAAAGGCGATATGCTTCCCGCATCAATCTGCGTGCCCGGTTCCTCTGAACGCTGTTTCCGACTTTTTTGCTTGCTAAAAAAGCGATTCTGTTATACGGCAGGCGATTCTTCCGGTACAGAACGACGATATGCCGTGATGGAACCGATTTACCCTTCCGATAAACAGAATCAAAATCTCTTTGATTGCGAAGCACATTTTTCTTTCGCATTACTATGCGGACAGGCTCTTTCTGCCCTTAGCTCTTCTGCGCTTCAGAACGTTTCTGCCGTTCTTGGTAGCCATTCTCTTGCGGAATCCGTGCTCCTTCATTCTCTGCCTCTTCTTAGGCTGATAAGTCTGTTTCATAATTATACCTCCTAAATGTAATCCAGCGCATAATCTAAATTGCAATGTATGCACGCGTTTTTATATTATACTTTCTAAGACAATGTGTGTCAAACAGAACCTTGCAATTTACTCAGATTTTCATCGATTTTCCGTCGCCATTCCATCCGGATTTCCGTCCGGCCCCTGTCATTTTGGGCCCCGATTTCCATTTCCGGCAAAAATCTCTGCCCACCTGAGCATTGATTTTTGCCCTATATGTAGTTGCGGATAAAATATGAGCAACTTATGCATAGTTTTGTCCACATTCTGTTGATAAAACTTTTTGTTACGTGAACCCCGCAAAAATCTGTCTTCCTAAACTGTGGAAAACTTTTTGATAACGCTTGAAGCAAGCCCCTCTATACTTTAGAATGGTAGTGATTTCACAAGAGAGGTTTGAAATGGATAATAAAGAAATCTGGCAGAAAGTTCTCGCCATCATAAAAGAGAATACTACCGCAGCGAGCTACAAGACGTGGTTCCTGCCGACGCACATCCGCAGACTGGACCAGCACACGCACATCGCGTACCTGGAGTCTGACGGAGATTTTTACGTGAATATCCTGAACAACAGGTATAAGCCTCTGCTGGAAGAATCGTTTCAGAAGGTCATGGACCAGCCTTACCGGATCGTGATCAAGAAGGCCTCTGATTACGAGAATATCGAGGAGGAGCAGCGCCAGACCAGACTCGTCAACCCGGTCCCGCCGGGCTTCACGCAGCAGCGAATTTTCAATCCGAGGTACACGTTCGACAACTTCGTCGTCGGCGCCTGCAACAAGTACGCGCATGCCGCGTGTCTGGCCGTCGCGGAGGAGCCTTCCAAGGCCTACAACCCGCTGTTTATCTACGGAGGATCCGGCTTAGGAAAGACGCACCTGATGCACGCGATCGGCATCTACCTGCTGGAAAACAGCCCGGAGCTGAACGTGCTCTACGTCTCCACGGAGATGTTCACGAACGAGCTGATCAAGGCCATCGGAGAGAACCGGACCAGGGAATTCAAGAATAAGTACCGTCACATCGACGTCCTGCTGATCGACGATATTCAGTTCCTGGAAGGGAAAGAGACGACGCAGGAGGAGTTCTTCTACACGTTCAACACCCTGATCGAGGACCAGAAGCAGATCGTCATCTCGAGCGACAGACCGCCGAACGAGCTGACCCGCCTGGACGAGCGCCTGACCTCCCGTTTCTCCTGGAACATCATCGCGAGCCTGTCCCCTGCGGACTACGAGACGCGCGTCGCGATCCTGATGAAGAAGGCGGAGAACCAGAATCTCGAGGTCACGGACGATATCTACGACGTCATCTGCCTGATCGCCGAGAAGATCACCGACAACATCAGAGAGCTCGAGGGCGCGCTGAACCGCATCGTCAGCTTCTCCCTGATCACGCACGAGAAGATCGACCTGACCTTCGCCAAGCGAATCCTGAAGGACGTCATCCAGAACGGCAGCAACAGCGTCACGCCGGAGAAGATCAAGACGATCGTCAGCCGGTACTTCCACGTGGAGCCGTCCGACCTTGAATCCAGCACGAGAGCCAAGGCCGTCGCGTTCCCTCGCCAGGTCGCGATGTACCTCTGCCGGGATATGACCGACTACTCATTTAATAAGATAGGAAACCTTTTCGGAAACCGACATTATTCTACTGTCATGCATGCCTGCGAGAAGATTCACCAGGACATCCGGGACGACGATTCCATCAAAACGACGATCGAAAAATTAAAGTCGCAAATCCAGGAGTGAGGATAACCCTCGCTTTCTGCACAAAAATATCATCATGGGCTGTGCGCGTCTTTTTGACTGGATTCTAAGGTGTTCCGAGGTTATCCACACAATCCGCACCCCCTACTACAACTACTACCTAAAATGAAAAAACAAATGGGTTTCACAGGAGGTTTCAACATATGAAAATCAGCTGTTTAAGACAGGATTTAATGAGTGCTTTGAACATCGTCTCTAAGGCGGTTTCCTCTCGCTCTACGATTCCTGCAATGAAGGGAATTCTGATCGAAGCAGAAGAGAATGGAAGGATCCTTCTCGCCTCTTCAGACGCAGACATTTCCATTCAGCATACGATAGAAGCAGAAGTCAGTGAACCTGGCACCATCGTGCTCCCAGCCAAGCTGTTCATCAGCATCGTCAGGAGTGTTCCGGAGTCTCAGATCACCATCACGAGTGAGAACAAGCAGAGGGCTGTGATCAAGAGTGTCAACTCGGAATTCAACATCGTGTGCGAAGATCCGGGTGACTTCCCGCGCTTTGAGGAGGCAAGCCCGGACGCACAGCACGTGCAGATCCCGGCACTTCTGTTTAAGCGTATGATTGAACAGACATCCTTTGCCGCAAGCACCGACGACTCCAGGGGAATCATCACGGGCATTCTGATCGAGATTCAGGACCAGGAGATGCACCTCGCGGCTCTGGACGGCTACCGCATGGCGATCGCGAACCAGAACGTCCCGGAGATCAACGAGTATTCCATCGTCATCTCCGCAAGGCTGCTGAATGAGCTCGCAAAAATTATTGCAGATGTTAAGGATATCAAGGAAGACACCATGCTCAACATCGACCTCGAGAGCAGAAAGGCGATCTTCCGCTTCCCTGACCTCCTGGTAGAGCTGAAGCTGCTGAACGGCGAGTTCGTCCCATACCGTTCAATCATGCCGACGAACAGCACGATCGAGGTCACGCTGAACAGAAGTGCACTGATCCAGAGCATCGAGCGCGCTTCCCTCCTGGCACGCGATGACAAAAACAATCTGATTCACATCGACATCCGGGACCAGATCATGGAGATTGCTGCGCGAGCGGACGAAGGAAACCTGAATGAGCAGCTCGTCATTAATAAGAGCGGAGACGACCTGCGTATCGGATTCAACGCGCAGTACCTGCTCGACATGCTGAAGGTGATCAGCGACGAGGAGATCCTGATGCGTTTCAAGTCCAGCACGGACCCGTGCATCGTCACGCCGCTCCAGGGAAACGCCTACGAATACCTCGTCCTGCCGGTCCGCCTCTAGGCAGCAAGAAGGGATTCTGTAATCCATTATGTATGTAAAGAATCTGGAACTGAAAAATTTTCGGAATTACGAGAGCCTGAACATCAACTTCGACCCGAGGATCAACCTGATCACCGGCCGCAACGCGCAGGGAAAGACGAACCTGATCGAGGCCGTCTGCCTGATCTCCATGGGGCGTTCGTTCCGCGCCGGCAGGGACAGCGAGATGATTCGGTTCGGAGAGAACGAGGCGCTGGTGCACGCCGAGGTCGTGAAGTCCTACATGGACACGCGCGTCGACATCTGCATCAACCGGAAATCCAGGAAATCGATCAAGAAAGACGGCAAGCAGCTTCACAAGACCTCGGAGCTCCTGAACAACGTCTTCATCGTCGCCTTCACCCCGGAGGACCTGCGCATCGTCAAGGACGAGCCGGAGAAGCGCCGCCGCTTCCTGGATAAGGAGCTCGCGCAGATCAAGCCCGCCTACTACCTGAGCCTTGGCCGCTACAAGAAAGTCCTGCAGCAGCGCAACAGCTGCCTGAAGGGCGATTCGTTCTCCCCCGCCATGCTTTCCCTGTGGGACGAGCAGCTCGTGCAGTACGGCGCGGAGCTCATGCGCATGCGGAAGGAATTCATCGACCAGCTCAGCATCTTCAGCGGGAAGATCCACGGCAGCATCACGAACGGCCAGGAGGAGCTTAAGATCGAGTACGAGGCGAACGTCCCCTACGAGGAGGATGTCGTGCGGCAAAAGGAGAGCCTGCGCAGTGCACTTCAGCACTCGCTGGAAACCGACCGGAAGATGCGGACGACCACCAAGGGTCCGCATAAGGACGACCTTCGCTTCCTGGTGAACGGCATCAACGCCAGGAAATACGGCTCGCAGGGCCAGCAGCGAACCTGCGCCCTGTCCCTTAAGCTCGCGGAGCTCGACTTCATCAAGCAGGAGACCGGAGAGAGTGCGATCCTGCTCCTTGACGACGTCATGAGCGAGCTGGACCAGAGCAGAAGGGCATTTCTGATCGATTCCCTCGAGGAAAATCAGATTTTCATCACGATGACCGAGGCCGACGACGACCTGATTCAGGCCTACGGAAACCCGACCGTTTTTACCGTTCACGGCGGCAGGGTCGATTCGGTATAATCAGGGATACATAAATATCGTATAAAACATGACTTCAGAAGGCGTAAAATTGAGTTGTAACGAATAAAAAGACGTTGAAAGATATTAAATGCTCCAACGCCCGCCTAAGGTTGTAAAATGGGCCGTTTTATTGTATAATATAGATCTGCGGATATTACTCCGCAGATCGTTTTTTATTTTTGATATATAGAGGTGTTAATAGTATGACCAATAAAGAAGAAGCGGCGGCTGCTAAGCAGTATGACGCGTCGCAGATTCAAGTGCTGGAGGGGTTGGAAGCCGTTCGTAAGCGTCCTGGAATGTACATTGGTTCGACCAGTGCCAGAGGACTCCACCATCTTGTCTACGAGATTGTCGACAACTCGATCGATGAGGCGCTGGCGGGTTTCTGCAAGAACATTGAAGTAACAATCCGTCCGGACAATTCCATTATGGTAGAAGATGACGGACGAGGAATGCCGGTTGACGAGCATCCTAAGCTGCATATTCCTGCGGTTGAGGTCATTCATACCGTTCTGCATGCCGGAGGCAAGTTCGGCGGCGGAGGATATAAGGTGTCCGGAGGTCTGCACGGCGTCGGCGCGTCGGTTGTAAACGCGCTGTCCACCAAGATGGTCGTAGAGGTTGAGAGAAACGGAAAACTCTACCGCATCGCATTCAGCAGAGGCAAGACCGTGGAGAAGCTGGAAGTCATCGGAACGAGCGAGCATACGGGATCAAGGACGGAATTCTGGCCTGACCCGGAGATCTTTGACACGACCGAGTACGACTTCGAGACTCTGGAGCACCACCTGAGGGAGACCGCGTTCCTGACCAAGGGAATCCGCATCACTCTCGAGGACAAGCGTCCGGGAAAAGAGAAGAAGCAGGTCTATCATTATGAAGGCGGACTCCGGGAGTTCGTAAAATTCCTGAATAAAAACAAGGACGCCGTTCATGAGGATATCATCTATTTTGAAAACCGCGAGGACGGACACGAGGTCGAGGTAGCGATGCAGTATACGGACCGCTACACGGAAACCATCTTCTCCTACGCGAATAACATCAATACGACGGAGGGCGGAAGCCATATCGCCGGATTTAAGTCTGCGCTGACGAGGGTCTTCAACGACTACGCCAGGAAGAATAAATTCATCAAGGACAACGAGTCCCTGTCCGGTGAGGACGTCCGTGAGGGCATCACGGCGATCGTGTCCGTCAAGCTGGAAGAGCCGCAGTTCGAGGGTCAGACAAAGACCAAACTGGGCAACAGTGAAATCCGAGGCTTTGTCGACACGACGACCAGCGCGAATCTGTCTGCCTTCCTTGATGAGAACCCGCAGCAGGCGCGCAAGATCTTAGACAAGTGCCTGCGTGCATCCCGTGCGAGAGCCGCGGCGCGCAAAGCGAGAGAGCTGACCAGAAGAAAGAGTGTACTGGATACCCTTTCTCTCCCGGGCAAGCTGGCGGACTGCTCCGAGAAGGACCCTGCCCTGTCCGAGATCTTCCTGGTCGAGGGAGATTCCGCGGGCGGCAGCGCCAAGCAGGGACGCGACAGAAAGCGTCAGGCCGTCCTTCCGCTGAGAGGTAAGATTCTGAACGTCGAGAAGGCGCGTCAGGACCGCATGCTGAACTCCGACGAGATCAAGAACATGATCACCGCATTCGGATGCGGAATCGGCACGGAGTTCGACATCACCAAGCTGAGATACCATAAGATCATCATCATGACGGATGCCGATGTCGACGGTGCGCATATCCGCACACTGCTGCTGACATTCTTCTTCCGCTATATGACGCCGCTTCTGGAGCAGGGATACGTCTACGCGGCTCAGCCACCTCTGTTCCGCGTTCAGAAGGGCAAGGATACCTACTACACGTATTCTGACAAGGAGCAGAACGAGCTCCTCGCCTCCCTGGAAGGCAAGCCTGGAAAGGTGGATATCCAGAGATACAAGGGACTGGGAGAGATGGACTTCAACCAGCTCTGGGAGACGACCATGGACTACAATCATCGTACGCTCGTTCAGATTACTGTAGAGGACGCGACCGCCGCGGACGAGATCTTCACCACGCTGATGGGCGACAAGGTACCGCCGCGCCGTGAGTTTATCCGTCAGTACGCGAAGAACGCGACGTTGGACGTATAAAAATGCAGAAGGAGTAGCAACAGGTGGAAAATTTAGAAGACAGCAAACTGATCAGGCATGAGATCCACGACGAGATGAAAAACTCCTACATCGACTACGCGATGAGCGTAATCGTAGGACGTGCGCTTCCTGATGTACGCGACGGAATGAAGCCGGTACACAGAAGAATCCTGTACGGAATGTCTCAGCTGGGTGTCACGCCGGATAAACCATATAAGAAGTCAGCAAGAATTGTCGGAGAGGTCATGGGTAAATATCACCCGCACGGCGATTCTTCCATTTACGATGCGATGGTCCGTATGGCGCAGGATTTCTCCATGCGCTATCCGCTGGTCGACGGCCACGGAAACTTCGGATCCATCGACGGGGACAGCGCGGCCGCGCAGCGTTACACAGAGGCGAGAATGAGCCATTTCTCCCTGCAGATGCTGCGTGATATCGACAAAGACACCGTCGACTTCATACCAAACTTCGACGGCGAGGAGAAGGAGCCGGTCGTACTGCCGGCGCGTTATCCGAACCTCCTGGTCAATGGATCCAACGGTATTGCCGTAGGTATGGCGACCAACATCCCGCCGCACAACCTGAGCGACACGATCGACGCGACCGTCCATCTGATCGACAACCCGGACGCATCGGTCGACGATCTGATCCCGATCATCAAGGGACCGGACTTCCCTACCGGAGCCAGAATCCTGGGCAAGGCCGGAATCCGCGAGGCATACCGCACGGGACAGGGAAAGATCAAGGTCCGCGCGTGCTGCGAGATCCAGGAGACGAGCAGAGGCCGCTCCCAGATCGTCGTCACGGAAATCCCGTACATGGTCAACAAGGCGCGCCTGATCGAGAGGATCGCAGAGCTCGTCAAGGATAAGAGCATCGACGGAATCTCCGAGATCAGAGACGAGTCGAACCGCGAGGGAATGCGCATCGTCATCGAGCTGAAGAGGGACGCTAACCCGCAGATCACGCTGAATAAGCTGTACAAGCACACGGCTCTGCAGCAGAACTTCAGCGCCATCATGATCGCTCTGGTCGACGGAGAGCCTAAGCTCCTGAACCTCAGGGAGATCCTGCACGAGTATCTGAAGTTCCAGAAGGAAGTCGTCACCAGGAGAACCATCTTCGACCTGAAGAAGGCCGAGGCAAGGGCGCATATCCTGGAAGGACTGCGCATCGCGATCGACAACATCGACGAGATCATCCGCATCATCAGAAGTGCGTACAACGACGCTAAAGAGCGTCTGATGGAGCGCTTCGGACTCGACGACATCCAGGCTCAGGCAATTCTGGACATGCGTCTCGCACGTCTGCAGGGACTCGAGCGCGAGAAGATCGAGAAGGAATATCAGGAACTGCAGGAGAGGATTGCGTACTACAACTCCCTGCTCGCCGACGACACCAAGCTGATGGGCGTCATCAAGGATGAGCTCCTGGAAATCAAGGAGAAATACGGTGACGAGCGCCGCACGAGAATCGAGCGCGACGTAGACGACATCGACGACGAGGACCTGATCGAGGACGAGACCGTCGCGGTCACCCTCACCCACCTGGGATACATCAAGCGTGTTTCCGCAGATACCTACAAGCCGCAGAAGCGCGGCGGCAAGGGCGTCACGGGCCTTACGACGAGAAAGAATGACTTTGTCAAAGACCTGATCATGACGTCTACGCACGACTGGCTGATGTTCTTCACCAACACCGGAAAGGTGTACAAGATGAAGGCATACCAGGTTCCGGAAGCCTCCAGAACGGCCAGAGGAACCCCGGCGATCAACTTCCTGAACCTGATGCAGCGTGAGCGTATCACGGCGGTGATTCCGGTTAAGGACTTTGAGGCGGAGGACCGCTACCTGATCGCGGTGACCAAGCACGGCGTGATCAAGAAGACGGCGCTGAACCTGTTCGACACGCACCGTCAGAATGGCATCATTGCTATCAGCCTGAAAGATGGCGACCAGCTGATCGACATTAAGGTTTCTTCTGGAAATAATGATGTTATACTGGTAACAAGGGAAGGTAAATCCATCCGCTTCAGCGAGGACGAAGTACGCCCGATGGGCAGAAATGCGAGAGGCGTACGCGGAATCAACCTGGAGGGCGACGATGAGGTCGTCTCCATGGATCTGGTCGGCCGCGGAAAGAAGCTCCTGGTCGTTACAGAAAACGGCTACGGAAAGAGAACCTCCGTCAGCGACTACAAGCGCCAGACGAGAGGCGGAAAGGGCATGCTGACGTACGATAAGAGCCGCTTTGATAAGACCGGCTGCCTGATCGGCGCGATCTGCGTGGACGACGAGGATGAGGTCATGCTGATCAACTCCGAGGGCGTCGTGATCCGGATCAAGGCGACCGATGTCAGCATCCTGAGCCGCGCGACACAGGGAGTGAAGATCATGAAGGTCGACGACGACAGCAAGATCGTCGCGATGGCCAAGGTGATCGGCGAGAACGACCTGGAGAAGGCGGAGGATGCCGCAGAAGCAGATAAGCAGGAAACGATGAAACTGTAGCTTCTCACACACATTCGGTAAATGTATGAAGGAGGGACTGCCGTGATGGCGCTTTGTGCGCCGCCGCGGCGTCATGCCGGGGAAAACAGCAGAGGCAGTCCCCTTCTTATGTTTCAGATTGTATTTGAAAAAAAGTGGGTATATACAATCATGCGGATCGGCCGCAAAGAACGAATGGAAAGTATGAGGGGTAAATCAATGGATCATCTTAGATTTATTATTCCGGGAAAACCAGAATATCTGACGATGGTTCGGCTGGCAATCACGTCGGTCGCTACCACAGCCGGATTTGACCTGGATGCCGCAGAAGATATCAGGACCGCCGTTTGCGAAGCTTGTAAGAACGTCTCCTGTCATGGCTTCAGTGGATTTTCCGATCAATATGAAGTTGACTGCAACGTAGAAAAAGGTAAAATAGATATCATCGTCAAAGATGACTGCAGCGCACATTCGCTGGAGAAGCTGAATCCTCCATGCCGCAAGTGCCCGCAGGAAGGCGATTTGGGTGTTTTTGTCATCGAATCACTAATGAATGAAGTGACGTTCGACAGAGATGAGGATGGCAGAAAGCGAATTACAATGACGAAAAGAGTGTAATATGTCCGATCTGCAAGAGTTTGTCAAGTATAAAGAAAACCCGACAATTGAAAAACGGAATGAATTGGTAGAGAGTCATCTTTATATGGTCGACATACTCATCCGCAAATACCTGAATAAGGGCGTCGATTACGACGATCTGTATCAGGTAGGTGCGCTGGCGCTGGTGCAGGCCGTCGAGCGCTTCGATCCGGCCAGGGGCTTCGAGTTCAGCTCGTTTGCGACCCCGACGATCCTGGGAGAGATCAAGAAGTATTTCCGCGACAAGCAGTGGAGCCTCAAGGTTCCGCGCCGTCTGAAGGAAATCGCCTCCAAGGTTCAGAAAGCCAAGGAGGAGCTCTACAGCGAGAACCACAAGCAGCCGACGATCAAGGAAATTGCGGATTACATCGGATACCCGGAGGAGCAGATCATCGAATCGATGGAAGGCTCGCGGGCGTACGGAACCTATTCCCTGGATAAGACGTTCGAGGACGCCGGGGAGGACGGAGAGAGCGCCTTTCTGGAGAAGTACACCGGGTTCGACGAGAAGGGATTCGACCGTGTCGAGATGTCCGACATCATCGATACTGTGCTGAACCGGCTCAGCGAACAGAATCGTTACATATTCCGTGAGCGCTTTATTTTCAACCGCTCGCAGTCTTCGATTGCGAAGACTCTGGGCGTTTCTCAGATGACGATTTCACGTGCGGAAAGAAACATCATCAAGCAGTTCCAGGAGGAGCTGAAGAAGAAGTAAGGCGCGGCCGAATTTAGTCGGCAGAACCTATGAATAAGGCAATGATCTAATATTATTTAGAGAGTAATATATAAAAAGCGCACAGGCTGATACTGCCCTGTCCTGAATGAATGTCAGAGATTTGGGCGTACCGTTTGCCGGTGCGTTTTTTGTTGTGTTTATATGGTCGCGGAGCGGTTCCCCGCTGTTTTATGCTTTTATAACTTGTCGGCAGAGGCGTCTCGTGCGCCGGTCATGCCTGATTTTGTCGGCACTGCGGAATGCGAGGAAGCAGGGTGCGCTGATGATTGACCTATGCGGTCATCGCGCCGCTGTCCTGGATCAGGTCGCGGAGTGTCTGCATGGAAAGGTCGACGGATGCGATCTCGTTGGCGCAGCTCTTGAGCTCCGTGCGGAGGATGTCCTGTCCGCCGACGGTCTTCTTGTAGTTGAGCTGGTGGTCCAGGCATGCCCAAAAATCCATCGCAATCGTGCGGATCTGGATCTCGGCGAACACGCCTTCCCTGCCCTCGTACCTTCCGGCGCAGACCTGACCTTCGCTTCTCTTCGGGATGAAGAGGATCATGTGGTAGCTGCGGTAGCCGCTCTCCTTCGGGTGCTTGACGTAATCCTTGATCTCGACTGTCTCGATGCCAGGGATGCTCTCAAGCCAGCTTGCGGCGGCGTAGATGTCGTCGTTGAACGGGCAGACGATGCGGACGCCGATAGCGTCGTGGATCTCCGACAGGCCGTTCTCCGGCGTCGGGCGGAATCCCTTCTTCTGGAGCTTGGTGACCATGCTGCCTGCGGACTTGATGCGGCTCGTGCAGTACTGAATCTGCTGCATGTCGTCCGCCGACTGCGTCTCGTGCGTGTGCTCATTGATCATCTGAACGAGCCAGTTCTCCGTCTCCTTCAGTGTTCCGTAGTACTTTCCGTAAAATCTTGCTGTATCGCTGACGGCCGCGGCCATCGTGCTGTCATTATTTTTCATATTCATTGGGTTTCATAACCTCCTTTTCCCTCTTCAGAACTACATCCTCTGAAGATATTTCTATCATACAGGATGAACGTCAAGTCCTCGTAAAGATGCCCGTGAAGAGTCTGTGTAGTTCGGGAGAGATTGTGTGAAGATCGGCCGTGTTGTAAAAATTTTTTTACATTTCCGCGGCCGATGCTTCGCAGACAAAGCCGAAACGCCTGAAATTCAAGGACTGATGCCTTCCGTGTATTTTCTTGTACAGCTAGAAGTGCGCCGGGAATCCGGAATTTCGCACAACGTAATGTGAAGACCGGCTAAAAATTCCACGGCTGAAAGTGAAGACGGGCGGCGCTGTCTGCGCGGACTCATGGAGAAAAAGGAGGTTTTCTCTATTAATCAATCAATGGCGGTATGTATTTTTCGATAGCATCCCGGAGCTTTGGGTGACGGATGACAAAGTGGATAGCAGGCGTATTGCTTTTCGACACCATTGCCCACTTCCCCTCATGGATTGCAATTTGAAGGTTATAGAACCCCTTGGCGTTTATTTCCATGACCTGATATGCCGGATGCGTTTCAGCATACGCCCTTGTCTGTTCAAGGTGAGCAAGATATTCCTCGTAAGTGTACACGATTTCTTCGTCGATAAAACCGGACGTCAGAGGAAAACGAGGGGGTGATGAAACGAAATCTTCTTTCGTCAGCACAGAAATTTCATCGAGGACTAGAGTTTCATCGGCCGAAGGTTTATCGTTATCAGATATGCTCTGAGCCGAATTAGATTGTGAAAGAATGGTCTCGATTCGCGCATGCTCTGAAGCTGCGTGCTGCAGGATTCTTTCCTGTTGGGAAAGAGAAAGACTGCGGCGTTCCAGCATTTTCTTCAGGTATTCCGGCTGTATGGTATAAAGCGGCGGAGCAGAAAGGATGCTTCGTCTTTTGCCCGGCTGTCCCGCATCAGACCTTAAAAAGTTTAAAAACAAATCCGCATCTTCTTCACGGTAAATTTCCATCAGCGGCAGAGCCCGCGACAGCAGATTAGCGGCCCTTGTTTTATAGTAGGACAGTTCCTCTTTATTTCTGGTCAAATAGTAACGGCCTTCTGCATGATGCCCACGAATGGCTTCTCCAGTGAGAGCAGCGCTGCCGGATACTTTAAGGAGGTGGAGGAAAACGCTGTTTGTCGAGTCCTTTAAATAAAATGGCGAGATCTGACCAGTCATATACATCGGGATCCAGCTCTCAAGTCCCAGCATCATATCCTCAACGGAACGGTCCAGATTGTGGATATGATTGATGTGAAGACCTTTCTTGAGAATCATTGCTGTCCCAAACATCCATTTTTTCGGGAAATCCGGATCCTTGCTCATTTCTCCCATGGGCATGTCGCTGTACATAGTAACCGGTTCCTTTGAGCGTGAATGTACGGATGCCTTTAGGAAGTCCAGCTCGCTGTCCATCATCTGCTTTAATCCAAAGTAGCTTTTGGAACCAGTTCGGTGAAAAGGTATCGTTGGAGGTACCTTTATCTCATCGAAATGGATCGTTCTGATGTAGTCGTTGAGATCAAATTTATCCAGCTTATCCAGGAACGAACTGATCTCACTCTCTTCATCGTCGTGGTTTTGGGTTAGCCAGTCCTTCAAGAGTGCAAACCTGACCGTGTTATCGGAAAGCCTTTCAACCGAACAGGAAAGAAGATCGGACAGACGCTGGATCGTTTGGGGATCATCCATCTCCAGCGTGATGTAATTGCATACAGCTGCAGCAAAGTTTGAGGGATCAGAAGGGTTTCTCGAGCCGTTTCGAATTCTGAATACAGTGGAAGTGTCGTAATTGATCTCCTTGCAGAGTTTGTTGATATTGATATCCAAGACTTCAAGAAGATGATTGAAACTTTTCCGCAGCTGCTCTTTGTCGATTTTGTCCACATCAGTACAGGCATTAAAAGCGTTATGGACTGCTTTGTCATCGCCGACGGAAATGCCCTTTTCTAATGCCATCGTTGAAATGGACGCACAAATATCGTTAAAAGCCGCAGAGTTTATCTCGGGTACACGTTCACCGGATCTGTACCGGCTCATTGTAGCCGGAGAGAGACCGGTCATGTCACAAAGCTGTTTGGCTGTGCAGTTCAACTGATCCATATAGAGTGCCAGCTGTTCATAGTATTTCATAAGAACCTCTCTGAAAAATGATCGTATTAGATTAGATACGTCGTTTAAAGCCATTGATATTTGCAATTCAAGTATAGCAACGTAAGAATAGAACGACAATTAAAATTTTCCGAATTGGACAGTGACAAAGCGGGAATAATCGTCACAAAAAAGAGAATGTTGGTAAACTAAAAAGAGATCGAGCTTTCTTAACGTATAAAGAAAAATATGATTCAAAAGGAGGAACGCGAAATGAAAGATTATATTGAATGTTCGGGATGCAGAATCCTGAGGAAATGTATAGCAATCCTTTTCAGTCTGCTTATGATTACTCTTTTTACCACTGCTTTTACAAGCAGCGCCTATGCGCAAGGAAGGAGTGACCAGGTACAGACCGGTGAAATGAATGTGATCGACTACATGGACATCGGCAACGTTTGGACGGATCTTTCGCCGATTTATGGTATCCCCTTTACAACTATGTTCGACCGGGAAGGCATTCTGCAGGAACAGGTTCAGATCATTGATCAGTATTGGAAGGATACGGCAAGCGGAAAAGAAATCCACGCTGAAAGCAAGGATCTTCCGGAATCCGGCCATTCCTATGAGTTCTATATTACCCTGAAGCCTCAGGCAGGCTATACATTTTCAGCTGAGAAGTTTGAAACATTCATTTTTGAAGGCAGCCCGGTAGCGGCGGATCAGTATGAAAAGACACTTCATTCCGATGGAACGGTTACCATGCACTGGGGTTATGTTAAGAAGGCTGCAGAAGGTCTGTCTAAAGTATCCTTGCTGACTCCGAAGGTTGGCAGGCAGTATGTGACGGTGAAGTGGAAGATGGGGACCAGCGGTGTCTTCTATCAGGTCGGCTATCGCCAGAAAGGATCCAAGACCTGGAAGTACACTACCAGTAAGACCACATCCAAGACGATTAAAAAGCTGAAGTCCAGGAAATACTATTATGTCAAAGTCCGTGAGTATAAGACCGTGGGTAAGGTCAAACACTACGGGGCATGGTCTGCGAGCAAACGAGTGAAAATCAAATAGAATCATTCTGCAGCCAGCAGGGAGGAGCGTGAAAATGATGAGAGAGAAGGGAAATGCATTGATCAAGAGCACGCTGACGGTGATCATGTCTGTGGCACTGATGCTGACCATGCTGTCCTTTGTGCCGGGGCTTGGAACTCAGGAAGCAAGCGCTGAGACAATCAAGCTGAATAATCCGGTAAGGGAAAACGGAGTGACTACATGGGACTGCGTGTACTTTGGCAGGTATAAACAGAGTTCTGATGGCAAAGGCGGCTTTAAGACAGAGCCGATAAAATGGCGCGTGCTTAACGTAAATGGGGACGAAGCATTACTGCTGTCAGATAAAAACATAGACGGCGGTATTCGCTATAACGAGATAGAAACGGATATAACATGGAAAGACTGTACAGTACGAAGCTGGCTGAACGGAACTTCTGATGGAAACTTTATGAATAAGGCGTTTACTCCCCAAGAGCGAAATGCAATTGCAGACAAAACAATAGCAAATACGGACAATCCTGTATATGGGACGCCAGGAGGGGAAGATACCACGGATAAGGTATTCTTGCTGTCCTATGAAGAAGTGACAAATCCAGACTATGGATTTGAAGACAACAAAGACTACTCCGGTGACGGAGAATATATGGGCTGCGGAGCAAGTAAAACAAGAGAAGCAGCAGATACCGCCTACACGGCAAGTAAAAGCGAGAGCATGTATGTTGAGGGCGACGCCGAATCGTGGAATCTTCGTTCGCCAGGCCATTTGTCATATTATTGCGGCGTAGTCGCCTATGATGGCAGTTTTGGCGGCGACGGTTCTTACGTCGACGATGACAGGGGATGTGTCCGCCCTGCTCTGTATTTAAATCTGAAGGCTGAAAATCTATATCAATACGCAGGAACGGTGAATAGTGAAGGTGTTGCGAAGACATCCGAGATCAATCCGGAAAAAGTGTCCATGTTGACTCCTAAGGTTGGCAGGCGGTATATGACGGTGAAGTGGAAGAAAGTGTCCGGCGGTGTTTACTATCAGGTCGGTTATCGGCAGAAAGGGTCTGCGACTTGGAAGTACACTGGCAGCAGGACCACATCCAAGACGATTACAAAGCTGAAGTCCAGAAAATACTATTATGTCAAAGTCCGTGCGTATAAGAAAGTGAGCAAGGTCAAATACTATGGAGAATGGTCTGCGGCCAAACGAGTGAAAATCAAATAGAATAAGCATGAACAAGGGATCCTCGTGATTACGATGAACTGTTCAAGTTCATACTGCGATAGAAGAACTATGGAAACGTGCGGTGAAAATGCCTTCATTCTCACCGCACGTTTGCTGTTTCTAATTGTATTAGTGTCTTAGCTATTTGTTCAAAATATGGATGTGGTCGATCAGCTCTTTCTCCATTTCGACGCGGTGGTGGCGGGTGTAGATGCCCGGGATTCCGCCGGTGTGGATCATGATGACCGTCTCATCCGTAAATGCGCCCTTCTTCGCCATGTGGACGATGCCGTTGAAAGTCTTTCCGGTGTAGCATGGGTCGGTGATGATGCCCTCTTTCCGTGCGAGGTAGTACATCGAGTCGCGGACGCTCTTCAGCGGGTTGTTGTACGCGCCGCCGTCGTATTCTGTGATCAGGTCGAAGTCCTCCGCAGGGATGTCCTCTGTGAGGCCGTAGGCGGCCTTCAGGCGGCCGTAATACGCCTTTGCCTCCCCCTGACCGTTTCTGCGCTTTTCTTCGCTGTCAGCGCCGCTGAACGGCAGGACGGAGATTCCGGAGAGCTTGAGGGAGAGGTGCTCGTTTGCGATCGCCGCGGCAAGTCCGGCAAAGGTTCCGAGGCTTCCTGCCGTGACGACGACGTGCGGGTTCTTCAGGCCGAGTTCCTTCACCTGCTGGTCGAGCTCGACCGCGCAGTCATAGTAGCCGAGTGCACCGAGTTCGTTCGAGCCGCCCATTGGTATGTAGTAGACCTTCTCGCCTTTGTCCTCCCACTCCCTGGTGACGTCTGCGACGGCCTTCTGCAGGAGCTCATCCTCGTCCTCGCCGTCCTTCTGGTGAACCAGGTAGACGTGGCAGTCCATAATGCCGTCCAAGAGGAGGTTTGCGGAGAGCTCGCCCGGATACTCGTCGACCGACACGATGGCCGATTTCAGGCCGTATTTTGCGGCGACAGCGGCGGTCAGGCGTCCGTGGTTCGTCTGTGCGCCGCCGACGGTCAGGAGCATGGTCGAGCCCTGGTCCAGCGCGTCCTTCAGGAAGTACTCCAGCTTTCTCAGCTTGTTTCCGCCGGTTCCTAGGTTAGTCAGGTCGTCCCTCTTCATCCAGAACTCGATGCCGAGGTCTTCGGAGACCCGGCCCATCCTCTCCAGAGGTGTCGGTGTATTCAGAAAATGGATTTTTTCTTTGCCTAATGTCATGGTGTGTTTCCTCCCTGTCTGTCATGATGACTGCGGCAGATGACTGCCGAAGATGCAGATTGAAGATGCTGGCTGCTGATGATTACTGCATCCTCGTGTCTTCAGTTGTATCTCTGCGTATGGATCTGCGGCGGCCGAAAGCAGAAGCCTCCGGCCGCGCGGATGATAAACTATTTCAATGTGACGGTCATCGTCAGCGAGTGACCGTCTCTGCTCGATGAGGAAATCTTCCCGTGGTGGATCTCGGCGGCGGCCTTCGCGATGGAGAGGCCGATTCCGTAGCCTCCCGTCTCGGAGTTGTGCGAGGAATCGTCCCGGTAGAAGCGGTCGAACAGGTGCTCCGAGTTCTTGGTGTTCACCGTGTCCGTGGTGTTTTCCACGACCAGCTGGACGTCCCGTCTCTCCTTCTTCAGGCTCAGCGAGATGCTTCCGCCCTCCGGTGAATATTTTAGTGCATTGTCCAGCAGAATGGAAGTCATCTCCTCCAGGATGGTCTCGTCGCCGGTATAGAGGATGTTCGGCTGGATGTCCAGCGTGAACGTCTTGCCGTCGACCTTTGCCCGGCTCTGGAAGGACTGCGCCGTGTCCTGCACCTTCTCCGAGAGGTTCATCTCTGTCCAGTGCTGCTTGGTGTCGGAGGAGCCCTCTTCCAGCTTGGAAAGCTGGATCAGCCGGTTCGTCAGGTCGGTCAGGCGGCGGACCTGCTTCCGGATGTCGTCGCACCACTCACTCTCCCCGTTCTCCATTTCGATGACGGTGATATCCGCGTCGATGACGGTTAGCGGGGTCTTGATCTCGTGGCCGGCGTCTGTGATGAACTGATGCTGCCGCTTATAGCTCTCGATGGCCGGGATCATGGCCATCTTGGAGAGGAAGACGATCAGTGCGAACACGACCGCGACTCCGGAGAGGGAGACGAGGAAGCTGTCCTTGAAGAACGAGTGGTAGTTTTCCAGGGAGCGCCCGCAGTCGAGGAAGTAGACCGCGGTCTGCCCGTTGCTCTGCTTCTCCGTGAGGAAGCGGTAATTCTGAAGGAAGCCCTTCGTTTCCTTGCTCGCCAGGACCTTTTTCGCGTACTTGACGGCTGTTTTTTTGTCTACGGCAGCGATGCGGCTCGTGTCGACGGAGTAGGTGCTTCCGCTCTTGGTCAGAACGACGGAGAAGTAGCGGGATTCGAACTTCGTTTCCTGGGTCACACCGTCGGTCTGGTCCTGCTTCGGGGTCATATTCGGGAACTGGCCGTCGTTGTCCGCAATCATGGTCAGGATGCCGTCGGCCTGATTGGCCACGTTGCGGTAGTTGACGTAGTTCGCCGCGCTGATGATCGTGAAGAGCACGAGAATCATGGAGAGCAGGGATATTGCGATAAATCGTAAGCGGAGGCGGCGGAGCATGGTTATTCTCCTTTCTTGAGCAGGTATCCCTCGTTTTCGACGGCCTGAATCTCAATTCCGGCGTCAAGGGCCTGCAGTTTTCGGCGCAAATAGGAAATGTAGACCCAGACGACGCTGGTGTCCGCCTCGCCGTCCGGTCCCCAGACCTTCTCGAGCAGGCGCTCGGAAGTGATCGGGTGTCCCGGGTTCGTCATCAGGAATTCCATGAGCAGGAACTCCTTGTTAGCGAGGCACATGGAGCCGGTCGGCGTGCTGAGCTCGAACGACGTGCGGTCCAGCGTGACGTCCCCGAACTCCAGGCGGCTGTTTTCCGCGGCCTGGAGTTCGGGTCATCGCGCGGATCCTGGCTGTCAGCTCCTTGAAGTTGAACGGCTTAGGCAGGTAGTCGTTGGCCCCGCTGTCCAGTCCGATAACGCGGTCCTCGACCTCGCCCTTGGCGGTCAGCAGCAGGATCGGGATCGGGTTCCCATCCTTTCGGATCTCTTTCAGCACGGTCAGTCCGTCCATCTTCGGCATCATGATGTCGAGCACGGCGGCGTCAAAATTTCCGGAGCGCAGGGATTCCAGCGCCTCCTCGCCGTCATACGCGGGCTGTACCTCGTATTTATCATGCTCGAGCAGTGTCACCAGTGCCTTAGAAAGTGAACGTTCGTCCTCTGCGAGAAGAAGTCTCATCGTCAGTATTCTCCAATCCGGCGCGGCGGGAATTCCCCTGTCCGCGGCCATATATTCCAATTTGTGTCATGTTTTCGGTTGTCAATGCGTTGAAATCGGTTTATCGCGGCTTTCTGCCTGCGGTATTTTTCGAGCGGACAGTTACGATCAGCCGATTTTTTTCGTATATGTGTTTAGTATACCAGAACTGTAAAAGAGAGTGACAATTTCCGCTGGAGATTTTGTGAACACTGTGCGAAAAGGCCGCGGAACGATAGTGAACTCGCCGCCCGCCATCCTTCACCGCCGTGACCAATCACAGCCCCCGCCAACCATTAATGCCAATAACGCAAAACACGGGTGTCCGAAGCAAGCGGCTCCGCAGTAACAGATACAATTCCGCGCAAAGCGAAAACAGGATTTAGTTGGAGCTGCACTCCTTTTAGTGCAGCTCCCGAAATCCAATGAGCTTTGCGTATGGAATTGTCTGTTATGAGGACTTAGCGCGCTTCGGGTGCCCGTGTTTTTCCTTCAGACGCTGCTTCTCGCGGCGTGCCTTTTCCTCGGCTTCGGTCAGCGCGTGTTCCGTGCCGACGGCCTCGCGGTCCAGGCTGTCCGCGGATTTCCTTCCGGCCAGCAGCGGCGGCAGGATGTTGGTCAGCGAACCGGCGAGGATGAAGCAGATGCCGATGATCTTTGTCGCAGGCATAGGATCACGCAGGATCACGAACGCCAGGATCGGCGCCAGGACCGGCTTGAAGAAGAACACCAGGGAAACTGTATTCACCGAGACACTCTCCATCGCCAGGAAGTAGCAGACGTAGCCGATTCCGGTGACGCCGATGCATACGAACAGGAATGTCGGCAGGTTCTGCAGGGTGTAGCCCTGAAACAGCGGGATGCGGCTGAACATCGTGAGTCCGAGGCTGCTGAACATGTGGGCAACCGCCGGGATGTAGGTCAGAAGCGACAGGAGAACCATCTCCAGGCCGCCGAGCAGGAACGACATGCACGTGTTGACCGTGCCGCCGAACTTGACGGTCGGCTTCTTTCCGCCTACGCCGTACAGCGCGAACGTGATCGTCGCGAGCAGGACAAAGATGATGCCCGCAAGGCTCAGCTTCATATGAACGATATTGATGACGAACAGAATTCCGACCAGGTCGAGCGCCAGGGCGACGATGTTTCTGCGGTAGATCGGCTCGCCCAGCAGCAGGAATGCGAAGACCATGACGAAGATCGGGTTGCTGGAGAACAGGACGGCGACGACCGAGGCCTGTGTATACACGACGGACAGCTGATACAGCGTCATCGAGATCGTGATGCCGATCAGACCGAGCATGGCGAACTGGGCCATGTCGCCCTTCGTGATCTTGAGATGGTTCTTATTCAGGTGGTGCAGCGCGAGCGGCAGGAGGACGGCGCCTCCGATCAGGAATCGCGTGAACGTCAGCTGGACCGGGTTGAACGCGCCTCCTAAGCCCTTCAGTGCGATCTCCATCAGACTGAACAGAATCGTGGTAATGGCAATGTAGACATATCCTTTTTTCAAGAAAAAACACCTCTTTTTCTTTTCATTGTAAGAGTCCGGGATATTGTTCGGTGTGCGGCCCGTGATACGCGTATCATGATGTTTATATAATACTGTATTCACCTCACACACATAGTTGCAACTATACCACTTTTCTCCGCTCTTGAAAAGAAGCCGGGGTGGGAAATTCGCCGGAAATCCGCGAAAGTCTGAGGAAATCCGAGGAAGTCTGAGAAAGTCTGAGGAAATGAAAGAAAATGAAAAATAGAAAGGCCGGCGGATTTCCGGCCTGAAAAGCACGGGTGCGAGACTGAACTTCAGGAATTAATGGTGCTAACCGCGCAGCTTCGCCTCGTCTGTGCCCATGTTGGCGAGTTCGTCGGCGCGGTTGTTCATCCTGGTCACGTATTCGAAGTCTTCCATGCTGAAGCTGCTGCCGTTCCAGCTGATGAACTTCTGATACAGCTTGTCCTTATTGATTGCGGGCGAGTCGATGTTCACGTGCCCCTTCACGCGGAAAAACTTCACGTCGTGCTGGCGGACCAGGGAAAGCAGCTCCTTCCAGAGCTCCTGGTTCTCCACGTCCTTCTTCTGCGAGGTCTTCCAGCCGTTCTTCTCCCAGTTCTTATACCAGCCGTTTCGGAAGCAGTTCATGACGTAGGAGCTGTCGGAGAATACCTCGACGGACAGTCCAGGCCTCTTCAGGGCGCGGAATGCCTCGATGACCGCGGTAAGCTCCATGCGGTTGTTCGTCGTGTCTTTCTCTCCCCCGTGCAGTTCCTTCTGATGCTCGCCGAATTCCAGGATGCTTCCCCATCCGCCGTAGTTCGACGCGTTCTGGTTTCCGGAACATGCTCCGTCTGTATACATTCTTAAAATGGTCATGATTGCTGGCCTCCTGTTGTGATATCGTTGGTTTTGCCGTTTCCAAGGTGTGCGGGAGCTGCAGGGCGCGGCGGCCGCGGCTGGTCTGCGGGGTTTTGCAGTCTGATGGGTGTCGCCGTCTGCGGCGGCCGCGCTTGTCCGGCACCGCAGCTTACTGCGCCGCTTGGAATCGGCGCGTCTGGATCTAAAGGCGGCGCAGTGGGCTGCGGCGGGCCGGGTGGGCGGCAGTCAGGGTGCTCGCCTGGTCAGGCTCGGATTTTGTCCCTGGAAAAGGCAGTTAACCCTTATTATACCGTATCTTGCGGCGTGGCGCACAGGGATTTCGGAAATCGGCGTGAATGCGGACGGGTTCGCGGGCGGAAAATGTGGTATAATCTGAACGTTATATTACGGCGATTTTTTTCGCATGGAGAGGGGTAAGTTATGGGACTTGAGTTTTGTTCCTTTGCGAGCGGGAGCTCGGGAAACTGTTATCTGGTGCGTTCGGACAGCACATCGATCCTGGTCGATGTCGGGATTGCGGGGAAGCATATTTTGTCGGGGCTGAAGGAATGCGGCATGGAGCCGACGGACGTCGACGGCATCCTGCTGACGCACGAGCACACCGATCACGTCAAGAGCATCCGCATGCTGGGCAGAAAAGCGTCCAACGCGGAAATTTATTCGACCGCGGGCACGCTGAACAGCGTCATCGACAAGCTGCCGGAGGAGCGTTCGACCGCGATTGACCGGAATGAGCACTTCATGGTCGGCGAGATCGAGGTGCAGGCGTTCCCGATTTCCCACGACGCGGCGGACCCGGTCGCCTACTCGTTTCAGTGCGGCAAGAAGAAGCTGACTATCATGACCGACACCGGAATAGTGACGGAAGACATGTTCCATCAGCTCGAGACGTCGGATTCGGTCGTCCTGGAGTCGAACCACGAGGTGAACATCCTGCGTGTCGGCCCGTACCCGTACCCGCTCAAGCAGCGAATCTTAGGCGACCACGGTCATTTATCCAACGAGACGGCCGGAAACACCGTCTGCCGCTACCTGGAGGCACACAGGGGCGACGACATGCCTAAGATCGTCCTCGCGCACCTTAGCCACCAGAACAACACGCCGGAGCAGGCCTATCTGACCGTCCGAAACATCCTGTTCGAGGACGACTACTACGTCGGCAAGGACCTGAACCTCTCCGTCGCCAAGCGCAGCGAGCCGACCCCGATCATATCCGTCTAGCCGCGGCGCGTGGGTCCGTATCGCACTCTGCTTTCTTTTCAGACAAAAGAAACACGGGGCTGCAGAATATGCCCCTGATGGGAATTCGTAAATCAAGGAAAGAGCACATCATATATGAATATCACGGTCATCTGCATCGGAAAACTGAAGGAATCCTACTGGAAGGACGCGATCAAGGAGTATTCCAAGCGCCTCGGCGGCTACTGCAGCCTGGAAATCACGGAGCTGAAGGAGTCCCGCCTTGCGGCGAATCCGTCCCCGGCCGACGAACTATCGGTCAAGGTGAAGGAGGGCGAAGAGATCCTCTCCCACATCCGCCCGTCCGACTGGGTCGTTACGCTGGAAATCAAGGGAAAGAAGCTCACCTCCGAGAAGCTCGCGGAGCACATCGAGGATTGGAGCCTCGAGGGCAAAAGTGACCTCGTCTTCATCATCGGCGGCAGCCTGGGGCTCTCCCCTGCTGTCAGCCAGCGTGCGGACTTCAAGCTCTCGTTCTCCGACATGACCTTCCCGCACCAGATGATGCGCGTGATCCTGCTCGAGCAGATCTACCGGAGCTTCAAGATCATCCGCCACGAGCCGTATCATAAATAGGCCGGCAGCTGGAAAACGCGGCCGCCGTGCCCCGCTCAGAACGCGCGGAATCAACCGGTGCCGCCCGGCGCAGTCGGGCAGACATCGAGCGGCGGCATTGAAGCCGGTAATTTCGCCCGGCCGCCAAGTTGTCCAGCCGGGAAGTTGTCCAGCCGGGCTGTTCGTCCGCCTCAGCCGAGCGCGGGAGGAGTTGGCGTCGAGAAGCTGCGACAATTACGAAATTTATTTGCAGAGGGTGATTATGAGCGACGCATTGACGTATTATTGTATTGCTGTCGTATTATTTCACTTTATTATTGTTTTGATCATATAATATTAAATACATCCTGGAGGAAAAACTATGGAAAATCAGCGTCCAGCAGCGCAGAATGAGAAACCGGTATTCTACGGCGTCAGCACGGGGCCGGGAGATCCGGGCCTCATGACCCTGAACGCCGTGAAATGCGTGGAGGCGGCCGACGTCCTGGCCGTCCCGCGGACGATGAAGAAGAATACGATGGCTAAGGATATCGCCGCGCAGGCGGCCGACATCACGGGCAAGGAGATCCTCTATCTCGACTTCTCGATGACCAAGGATCCCGAGGTCCGTGCGCGTGAGCACCGCGAGAGCGCCGAGAAGATCGTGGAGACGCTCCGCCGGGGCAAGACCACCGCGATGCTCGCGATCGGCGACGTCAGCCTGTACAGCACGTTCGGTTACGTGCGCGGGGTCGTGCAGGAGGCCGGCTTTACGGTCGTGACGATCCCGGGCGTGAACAGCTTTTCCGCCGCGGCCGCGGTGTCGAACCGGATGCTGACCCAGCCGAATTCCCCACTGATGGTCATCCCGGAGCAGTACGACGACGTCGAGACCGCGCTCCGTTTTCCGGGGACAAAGGTCATGATGAAGCCGAGCAGGAATTCCGACCAGTGGAAGCGCCAGCTGGAGGAGACGGGGCTGCTGGAACACGCGGCGGTCGTCGTCGACTGCGGCCTGCCGACGGAGGCCTGCTACGCCCACGCGGCCGACGCTCCGGACAAGACCGGCTACTTCACCCTGATCATGGTGAACGACGAAGAACAATAGGGCGGAATCCCGCCGACGTGTGCAAGGGCAACGCCCGTACTGGTTATACGAAGAATATAAAACGAAATAAAACAGGCACAGCCGTGGAATCTGGTAGAAGTCGTAGTGCTTCCAGGATTTCCGGGCTGTGCCGTTTTCATTTTCGCTGCATATAATGCTTGTGATTCCGGGGTTGTGTGAAGTGCCGGATCGATCAGCGGGAGATCGGTCACCTTCGCGAGCGCATCCTTGAAGTATGGGAAGTGTGTGCAGCCGAGCACGAGCGCCTCGCAGCCGTTGGACTTGAACCAGGCGGCAAGCTCGCCCAGGTGATGCTTGGCCACGAGCTCGTCAGGCGGCGTATTCTTCTCAATTTCCACGACGACGGACAGCATGCCGGCGGAGAGGATGTCCAGGTCCGGGTTGGCCGCGAGCATCGTCCGCTCGACCCCGATGATGCCGTTTGCGTTCGCGCAGATGATTCCGAGCTTGTGGTAATTGCCCGCGAGCTGCTTGTAGACCTGAAGAGGCGTCACGATGGAGATCCCGAGCTCCTCCCCAATTGCGCTGAAGTCGATGGATCCGGACAAAGAATTGCAGTACACGAAGTACCTCTCACACCCCTCGTCTGCTGCCTGCCTCAGGAGGCCTTTCATCTTCTCGTCCTTCTGTTCCTGCGACGAGTTCTGAAAAACCGTCTGCGCGACCGGGTCCGTGCTGACCGGATAGGCCTTTGCCGGGATTCCGCGCTCTTTCAGGCAAACCACGCCCATCTCCGTATCCACTGCCGTGCCGGCGTAAACCGCCGTAAGCTTCTCTGCCATATCTATTCTCCTCTCCCGGGCCATGCTGCCGCCCGCGATATCTATTCCGGATTCTAAATTCCAGTAATCCAGTGATTCGGTTAATTCCCTTAGTATGCCTGCTAGTGTGCCTGCGCGCCGCGTCCCGGCGTCCCCGTACCCTCGAGTATAGTTAAGCGGATGATTCGCAGACTGCCGCGGCGCCCTTTCTCTATTCTATACCACTCTGTACCGCAGCAAAAGATCACAGGAGACAGATTAAAGCGATAATTCATATAACAAAATGATTTCTCGTAAATAAACCGGAAACAAACAAAGACAAACAGAAACAAGCCGGGAATCCGCCGCTGGCTTGCCGGGTTTTGCCGCAGATATCCCGGCAGCTTGCCCGCGACCCCGAGTTTTCCGGCCGCCCCGGCGCGCGGGAACTGTCCGAAATTCACGGCATCCCGCGTCCGCGTTCGCCGCCAGCCGCCCGGCTGCATTTCAGGCCGCTCTTTCCGGTCGTCTTTTCCTGGCCTTTTCGGCACCGATGAGTCAGTGTTGGAAAATAAATTTACAAATAATCTGTGATTATATTGAGTGTTAAATTTAGCTTTACGTGAGAAATAAAAGTGAAATAAATTACCTTATTATGCTGGTATCGATCGTAATACAATCTCGTGATTTTCTGCAGGAATGCGCGGAGATGCGCAGCGAAAACAGGCACTGCCCGTGGCTTCCGGAACCTGAATCCAGCTTCTGATTTGGGCGGTGCCTGTTTCGTTTTCACCAATAATTCCGATCGATGTTTCCACCGATTCTCTGCCGCTGCGTTCTGCAGCTGCCACTTGCTGTTTCCTGCCGTTCCTGGCTGCGTTTCCCGTCTCGTCTCGAATCCACTCCGGATCAGTCTCTTCCCGTCCGTCCGAATACGTCCGAGAGTCATGCCGCGGCGTAGGATTATGATTTACATAAAATAGAAAAATCAGTGAGATTAACGGTAGTACGAGAGGAATTCAGCCCTCCTATTTCACGACGGAGAACTTTTTAGATGCATCCAGGTAGCGCATTAAAACGCCCATGTTGGCGAAGTAGTAATTGAAGCGGTCGACGCGCTTCACCTCGACCAGGCCGGACTTCACGAGGCGCTTCATGTGCTGCGAGATCGTCGCCTGGGCGTAATCGAACGCGCCGGTCAGGTCCTTGGTGCAGACGTTTTTCAGCTGGCGGTTCTGGCGCATGATGTACCGGAATAAGAGGAGGCGGACCGGGTGCGCGAGTGCGTCGGAAACGGTCGCGATCAGTTCCAGATCGACTCCCTCGAGGTCAGGATCGGATTCGTAATGCTTGCGGATTCTCATCGTTGTTTGTTCTCCTTCTTGATTGATTCCTGTCCGATCGCAAATTTCATTTCACCGCTCGGTCTGTACTCTATCTGCAGTCGATCAGCTTCAGTCACTTTTGATTGCCTTCGACTGCCTTTGACTGCCTTCGAGTAATCCGATTCGGATCCCGTTCAGACCGGGAATTCGTATATCGCCAATTGACGATGCTTGATTACGAAAGATTTCCAGAATATCGTATTTTCCGAATAATGGTGTGAGGATGTGATCGTGAAAGGTTTGACATTGCAATAACATCGTATATTTACAATACGCGAATCGTTTAATTGCGTTCACAGTTATTTATGATACTACATTGTCTCAGATTTGACAAGCCCATCGCCTATTGCCGATAGACCGTCTGTGAACAGATTTTTGTCCTGCCCTGCCTGGTTTCGAGCGCGAACAGTTCCTGCGGATAACCAGCACGAAAAACTTTTTGGCGAATCGGATGCGCCCTGCCCATCCACATCCACCCGTGGAAAAGGACGGGCAGAGATTTTTGGCGTCTTCGAATGTGCTTTCGATCACTTCAGCTATAGAAGGATATAGTAGGAAATCGATGTAAAATCGGTTCCGGATTCTGCCAGTCTTGCATCGCTGCGAATTCTCCAGGTGAAGATTTCCCTGCTCGGATCGGAGCACCCCTGCCCTCGTGATCGGAGTGCGGCAGGGAGAGAATTCGCGTGAAAGACGTCGGGATATCCGAGCAGAAAATGAACGGACATCTATCCGAATTTCATCGGAAATCCATGCCGTTTTCCTGCTGATATTGTCTGAAAAATATACCGCTGTTGACTCGGATATCTTTCTTGCAGTTCGAAAGAGTATCGATCTGCCTGATCATTCTACCATGATAGAGTTTACAATAATACATAAATCTTAAGGCCGAAAACTGATCGGGCAAGATGACCTCAGGAGGAGTTCCGTATACGTAATCAGATCGCGTTCCGGATGCGGCCTCGACCAGGCTTGGACAGAATGAATCGAAATCGTGCCGCCGCAGCCAAGGGTGAACGGATGGTTAGCACTCGAGTATGAGCGGAACTTTTCATGGTTAATCGACAGATCGCCTTCTGCTTGCAGCTGCCGTTGACCTCCTCCGAGTGTCGTAGATCTGACGCGGGCACATGGCGCAGACTGGCTGGCTTGTGATGCTTACGGATGGTATTATCTGGATTCTGAGAAGTACGATGAGGATAAACAAGAGAAAATTGCGGGAAAATGATTTTTATAAATTTAGACAAGAATATACGATAAATAGATAAATAATTTCCTAACTAAATCGTGAAAAATCCAAGCTACTTTGCGACTGTATTGGTGCAAATCAGGTATAAATCGGACGCAAATCGGACGCAAGTCAAGCACAATAGTGACTGTGAAAACATGCTCGTTCATTTTTTCGCGGCCTTTCTTTTCCGTTTCAGTGAACGGGCGGCGGCAGCGCAGTGATACGACGGCAGATAGGACATTTCGTAACTCTTACCCGCCGCCCCCCCCCGCGCCGCGACGAAATGATTAACGACGGCGGGTCCCGGTATGCAGTACACATAGGTTTAATCTATCGAAATACCCTCAGAAGGACATTAGTATGTTTTTTGCAAGCCCTTTTTCCATAAAATTGCAAAATGAAAATGTAGGTTTTT
>CAIFEY010000006.1 GCA_903789635.1 uncultured Eubacteriaceae bacterium | reverse complement strand
ATCTAAAAAAACCGTTACACTTTTCCCGTGTCTACTTGACAGGGACCTGATCACAAGCCGTCGTGCGCCGTCGCCCTCCAGAACTTTATATCTATCATGCAATCGTAACATCCACTCAGTGCAGGTGCGATTCTAACCCTTCTGGGCCGGGGCTCTTCCCTTTCGGATGCAGAAGCCTGCCAGCGCAAGAGCCGCTCCCTACCAGACCGCGGTCTCTGCGGCCAGTGCATGACGGACCCCGCGGAAGAACAGCTGGGGATAATTCCCCATCATCAGCACCTCGCACACGGAAACAAGCGCATGGTCACCGATCCGCAGAAGAAAGAACAGCCCGACAGTCAGCGCGCCCGCGATGCCGAACATCCAGGCCAGTTTACGGACAAACGACCGATACCCGTCCGTAATCCGCAGCTCCGCGAGGATGCTGAACAGAAGCATCAGCATGCCGAATGTCATCACGCTTCCCATCCGATGCTGGACATTGGCCCACAGGGAATGGATGAATCCGGCAGGCTGCAGATTAATCGCGTGACGGTATGCCCTCCGCAGGTTATACTCCGTTTCCAGGACCGCGATCTTCTTATTCACGCCCTTCGGTTTCAGCGTCAGGAAGGCATCCTCGTTGATCCCGCTGGATGTCACGTGAACCTCCTGCCCCTTCAGTTTCTGCACGAACACGTACTGAAATTCATTGTCAAAAACCTGATCGTATACGAACGATGACGCCTTCTGGTCGGAAAATCCCTCGCGGATCAGGATCTTATCCATGTCCGATTTCATCACGTTCCGCATATCCGCCGTCAGCGTGCTCTTTTCCACCGTCTTTTTCAAAAACTTATACGATCCCAGCGTCGATCTGTGGACAAAGTACACCCCGGCAAGGCAAAGATTAATGCCGATCCCGATCGTCAGGACCACAGAAATCGTCCGGAGCATTTTCTTTCTGCCGTCAGACCTGCCGCGCCAGAGAATCCCGATCAGCAGCAGAAGCACCGCCAAAATCAGGCATTCTACGATGGTAAGGCACAATTTGACCATAGAAAGGGTCTGGTATTCCGTCACCGCCGCCTTATGACGCGCCTGAAGCGCAGATTTCCCGGACGGCAGCGAAAAACTCTGCAGGACAATCTGCTGTTTCATCGACTGCGCGGAAATCTCCATCAGCGCCTGTACGATCTCCTTCCTGTGATTGCTGTACAGCGAAGACTGCTCAAATTCCTGTTCATCCTGAAAACGCCTGTCCTTCTTAAATTCCGGGAAGACGTGCCCGTGCGTGCCCACCGGATACAGGTATCCCGAGGCGGCGGCCATCTTGATGTAAGTCGGGTCCTTCATGTACCGGTGCGCCTTCCGGATCAGCGGAGCCGGCAGGTTTAAATGGTCCTGTGCAAGGTAGGCCTCAAGTTTATCCACGGACTTTCCGTACGCAAAATAAATCGTCCCGTTATACGTAAACGTCCCTTCCGCCTGCCTGACCAGTTTCTTTTCCGCGGAATTGATCGTTCCGGCATAGCTTGCCGCTGCAGACAAAAAAAGGAAGAGAAGCAGCCAGAAAATAATGGCTGCTCTCCTGAATATCGTTCTCTTATCACTGCTGTTCATGCTGCTTCTGTTCATGAGACCGTTATTTACTTTCTGCGAACATTCCGCACTTCACCAGAGCTTTTCCGAAAGCGGTCGCGGAGAATTTCTGCGCCTTTCCGGAGACGTAGTTCACCGTCAGCTTCGTGTTTCCGGCTGCAGTCTGTCCGAATACCGCGTCATAGTTGGTTCCGGCCGTCTTAAACTGCACGTGGCCGCGGTTGAAGGTGATCTTGTCCAGATTGATCTGGCTTCCGTTGAACTTGACGTGTACATACGACGATTTCTTGCTCTTGTATTCGGTCGCGTTATCCGCAATCATGGCAAGGACAACCCGGAAATTTTTCGTATTTCCAAACTGAATACGGTCCTTATCCAGTTTGATGGACTTCAGATCAGACGGTCCGATTGCGACTCCATTCCTGGTATTGGTAATACTTCCGTTCGCATATGTCAGCTTATACGTATCAGTTCCGACCCGCACGACATAAGACTGGTTGTTGAACACCTGCTCGGTTCCGCATGCCTTGACGACCGAGGCCAGTTCTCCGCGCAATCCGCTGCTCACCGTCAGGTCTGACATCGTGATGTTATACAGAGTGGATGAAGTGATCATCGTCATCTCAGTCTTCGAAGAATACACACGGACATTCCATTTTACCGTCCGGAATAGGTATTCTTAGCCGTTACAACCGCGGTTCCGTTCTTCTTGGCCTTGGCAGATCCGGATTTGGTGACGGAGATAACCTTAGAGTTGCTGCTCTTATACGTCAGTTTTTTGTACTTCGCCTTTGCCGAGGACGGCTGGCACGCCGCCTTGAACTTGACCGACTTGCCCTTCGCATAAGTCACCGATGACGCAGCCGGCGAAACCCGGACGACTTTCTTGACCTGCATCTTCCTTATCGCCTCGGAAGGGAACAGGAAAACACCCGCTGCTGCGATGCACAGTGCAGCGATAACCACAACAACGACGACCGTCCACTTACTTTTAAATATCGCTCTCATAAATCATTCTCCGTGACCGCCAAAATGCGGCCCATTTTCATTGCAACAACAGACTATCTTACGACAGCCCTCTTCACTGATGACCAGTCGGAGTAATAGACAGCTTTAACATTCTTTCCGTGATTCGTACGCTTGAACGCCCGAATTCTGAAATAATAAGTTTTCTTTGAAACCAGTTTCTTCAGTGTCTGCTGTACCGCCGCAGAATTCTTTATGGTTTTCACTTTAGCGTTTTTCATATTTTTACGGGTGCTGTACTGAATCTGGAATCCGCTTGTCTGCTCCGCATGTTTATTCCAGGTAACTTTTACCCGCTTCTTTCCTGGCTTAACCTTCAGCCCTGCAACCTTTGCAGGAAGGATTGTATAAACCAGAGTAACCTGTCCCTCAGCTCCATTTTTACTCTTAATGGAAAGCATGTGCGTTCCGACCTTTGAAGAAACGCCTGTAATTTCATAAGCTTCTTGATCTACAACATTGTTGTCCTGATCCAGCACGATGACGGAATCTGAGACGGATTTTCCTGAATATACCAGTTCCGTTGTTTTCAGAACAGCCTGCTTGATGGTGATCCCCTTATAATCCGACGGTTTCGATGGGTCCGGTTCTGCCGATGGATTAATAGGTGTTACTTCAATAACTGTCGACGGATTTGTCGGGTCAACCGTTGGCGATGGATTTTCAGGATCAGCTGCCGCATCCTTCTTATACTTGTAAACCAGCGATCTGGTTCCATCCTTACCAACCTTGATATCTTTGACGAACTTCGTGCTCAGGAATTTATCAGTCGGTCCGCTCACTTTTGTGTAGCCGCTGATATCCTTTGCCTGTACTGGATAGTTGCAAAGTTCGGACACGCCGTATCCAGCGTAGCTGTCTTCTTTCGCAATCTCGCTGCCGTTTTCATCCTGATACTTGACGGTAAAAATCGAATTGCTGAACACCGCCTTATCGGAAGGTGTAAATCCATCTTCTTCAACAATTCCTTTATTGTTAACAATCAGCTTAATATCAGGAATTTCCTGGAAGTGTACACCATCAAGCGCAATTTCAAAGCGATAGGTGTGATTGGTTCCAAGCTTGCTCGGCGGAAGCAATTCGATCGTCTGTACTGTTCCGTCCCCTACTACACCGTTCTGATGCTCGCCGATAATCGAGTGGAAACGAATTGTTCCTTCACACTGCGCCTCGTGGTTTACACGCCAGAGGACGTCGTTCTCGTCAAAGGCACGTACGGTTGTCTTTGATGAGTCAAGGCCGGTTCCCTTGAGTGTCAGTGTTACTTTTACACTCGTGTCTATTCCTGTAATGGTCTTTGTGAACACCTTGTTCACCTTATCCTTCAACGGATCGGTCTCATTGTTGCTTCCGGAGATCGTGACATCTCCCAGAGTCTGTGTTCCTTCTGCGGTTCCCTTTGGAAGTACGGAAACAACAGCACGATTGGCATATACAGGTGTCCCGTCAACAGAAACATTCAGCGTATAACTCTGCGTTGCGTCTGAATCATTCGCCGGAACGCTGAAAGATAAAACCGGCTCAGAACCAGTCCTGTCAACGGTGACCGTGATATCTTCTGATGCTGTCGTCTCTTCGCCGACAAAAACCTTTCCTTTAATTAATGCTCTCTGCTTTATCTAAATTGCTGCCCTTCAGTCTGGCAGTAACCTGACCGCCCTTGTAATCTAATGTATCCTGATCGAATTGAATAGAGGAAACCTCTGCTCCACTGGTCAGGAACCAGCTGAATGCACGATTTACCTTATTATTCTCGGAAAATGCGCCCTCCTCGAAATAAATTTTCGTTGTCTCTCCCGCCTGATCGTAGGATTTTGACAGATGCAGGATCACTGTGTTCTCCTGGATTTCGTAAGAGTCACTGTCTGTCAGACGATAAACATCCTGATCGCCAGCAGCTCCATTGGCAATGTAAATATGCTTTACAAAGTCGGCAGCCTGTTTCGGCAGTGCATTCTCAAACGTAACGGCGACGGTGTCCATTTCCCCATCTGCACCGCTGATCACCGCATTTTTGACTGCCAATTCAGAGCTCGAAAACTTAGAACTTGCAGCCGCCTGCTTGACAGTAACTGTCTTAGCATCCTGTTCCTTACCCTTTACAGAAACAGTGAATTTATGCTCAATAACATTCGATTGCTTATTCTCTGGAATCGTTACGTCCGCACCATCCTTGGCAATTGTTAACCCCTGAAGCTGCTGCACAGCGTCGGCCGACTCCTCCAAACCTTCGTAATACGAACTGCTGCTGATCTGAAGCTCAGCATTGTCCAGATCCGTACCGGTAAGACTCAGCTGCACCGTGCCTCCCGCTGCGGAGATCTGCGCCGGACTTGCATTCACTGATTCAATGACACCCTTCTGTCCGCCCGCTGCGCTTGGATCACCTGCAATCGTTACTGTTTCACCACACTCGATATAATCGCTCTGTCCAGTGCTCCTCGCGGATATCTGATAAGTCACATCCGTTGTCTGAGCTGGAAACGTTACAGAAGCTGTTATTTTACCGCCGCTTCCTTCGCTCTTCACGGATATTCCCGATACCACCGTACTTGTCTCAGTATCTTCTGCTTTCACTTCTACGTTGTCGGCAGTAAGGTTATCTCCGTAAATGGTGAAAACCCTCGTTGCCGGCCCCGCCCCCTGTGAATCGTCAAGCTGAATAAAGTAGACTTCTCCATTCTCCGCAGCAGGTTCCGCAAACACGGACATCGGCACACTGAACGTCAGCATCACTGCGAAGATCAGAAGCACAATCAACGACTTCCTTCTGACTGTTGACTTATTATTGATCATAAATCCTCCTTAGTTTAGTCACAAGTCAATAACTTTGCTACAAATATCGTATCATTCATGTTTGCACGTTAAAAATTACGTTTATCTATATATTATAGTTTAATTATTATAATTATATATGTTCGCAATCGCGTGCACAGACTTCGTGTGCTTAATTATGCATGAATTTAGTTATTTAATATATTATCATCAACTTAATTGCATATTCATGCACGACACGATTTATATATAGAAAAACTCTATATATTATTTTTCCTTAATTTTTTCTAAATCTGACGCCTTATCTCAATTTCAGTTTGACCATACAGCAGTCAAATCGATCTATGCTATAGCTAATATCAATGCTGTAAAAACACTATCTTACTGTGTATAACAAAAACGGCTCCCTTTGTTATTACGTATGCAGTAATGAATTTTTCCGCCAACATAAAAAAACTGCCGTACCTGAGAGTTCCCCATGTACAGCAGTTCCCTGTTTTCTTACTTCAATTAATAACCAATTACTCTAATCCCGCATGCAAGCCTGTTTCCCTACAGCTCCTGAAATTTCTCGTCCGCATCGAACTTCTCCAGCAGCTCCTTCCCCCACTCCGGCGACGCGAAGACCGGAATCTCGGCGCGGAAGATGCGGCCGGAGCAGGCCTCGCTCGGCAGGGAGATGAAGGACGCGCGGGAATCCTTGTGCAGGACGTTGCCCCAGACCGGATCGGCGATAAACCAGCGGGTGGCATTCGCGACCCGCGTGACGATCGGCTCGTCGTCGCTCATCAGGTCGGTCGGCCGCAGCAGCCCGAAGCTGTCCTCCAGGGGGCAGATCACGTGGACTTCGTCCGGCGCGAACCTGCCCTCGTGCTCCAGGACCCACCTGATAGAGGCGGCCTGGACGGCCTCGCCGAGGATCACGACGCTGTCATCGTCAGAGGCGGCGCGCTGTTCCGCTTCTGTGACCTGCTCGTCATCCGGGCTTTCGGCGCGCGTGAGGTCCGCGCGGGCGGCGTCGTTTTCCCAGAGGACGTGATTTTGGCCGTCGGAGGCGGCAAGGCGCAGGAGCTCGGAAAGCGCGGAGTCCGCGCCGCCGCTCATCGGAAGGCCGACGACGTAAGGCTGGCCGAAACGTTCATATAACAGCTCGGCGGCGTCGAGGCCGGTCGAGCTGACGACCAGGTTGACGTCGGCGGCGCCGGCTGCCGAGAGGCGTTCAAGGCTGTCGCCCATCGCCCAGAAGGAGACGAGCTCCATGCCGTGGCGGTCCGCAAAATCGCGCAGGGCGAGGTCGTTGTCGACCACCGAGAAGTCGAGCGGCGTCACGCCGAGGATATTGATCTTCAGGCGGGACTTCTGCTCGCCGCTAGGAACCGGAGTCTGTTCTGCACCGGCGTACAGATCCGCCGCCTCCTGTGTGCAGAAGGCATCCGCGATCTGCCGGAACGCCTGGCGCTCGCCCTCGAGGTAGGTGTACATGCCGCTCGTGTGGAACCAGAACGTCGGAATCCCGGTGCGGCGCTCGATGATGTGCGCGATGCCGCGGAAGTCCGTGCCCATGATCAGCGCGACCGGCGAGCCGAACACGCAGATGAACTTCGGATTCCGCTCCTCCGCGATCTCGATGACGTCGTCGATGTATTTATCATCGCCGCCCAGGACCGCGTCGTACTCCGTGAGTCCAGAGATGTAGATCATGCTGTCAATGTCGTACCAGCGCGGCTCGTCGTGTGTGGCAAAAGTCGAATTGCACCCGGAGGCATCGTGCATGACGATCAGCCCGCCGAGTTCGTACAGCGCCGAGCAGACGCCGGAGACGTCGGCCGCGTAGTTCACCGTGTGCACCCGGTAGTCGCGCGCATCAGGCGTTTCGAAGGTTTGGATGTTCTCCTGCCCCGATTTATTTTGTCCCATCATCTTCATGGTCTCCCTGGTCATTCGTTGCACCCCCTCGCCTTGATCTGGATCATCGCCGCGCCGTCCTTCGGGTTAAGGAACGCGTCCGTCATCGCGTCCGCCAGGCGGCAGATTCCGGTGTATCCGTACCATCCGTTGTTCTGGATCATGTCGACAAAGTTCGGCGTGTCCGTAAAATAAGCGGTTCGCTGCCCGATCGCGAGGAGCTGACAGCCGTCCGCATCTGCCGGAACTGCCTCGGCGGCGTCACGCGGCCTCATGCGCAGGCGGAAATTGATCATCGCGCTGACTTTGAGGTCCGGGTGATTTTCTGCCAGCCTGCGGAAGGCGTCCTTGTCCTCGGCCATGACCGCGTCGGCGTAGACCTCGGTGACGTTGAAGCCGTGGTCCAGCAGCAGCTCGGCCAGCTGGAACGGCAGCATCGCGGAGACGCCGTCCAGGCGGATCTCCGTGTCACCGATGATTTTATGCGCCTCGGCGAGGCTCTCCTCCGCACGCTGCTCCAGGGCGTCGAAGTCCGGAAGCGGCGCCCCGGTCACGTCGTGCAGCTCGGTCAGCTGGCGGCGGATCTCGGCGTACGTCCACGGGTACGGCATGTGGAGCTGCGGGATATTCAGCCTCTCCTCCATGTCGCGGCAGGATTCCATGCCCATGACCCAGTTCCAGATGTTCAGCGAGCTGGACGCCATCTCCTGGAACTCCTCGTACGTCCTGCAGAGCGGCAGGTCGCGGACCGTGAAGCCCCCGTCCTCCAGCATCCGAACGAGTTCCGACTCGCGGTCGAGCACAAAGCTCGCGCCGATGATGTTGACGGACTTGGGATCTTTTTCTCGCGGGTGGAGCGCCGCGTAGTTCTGGCGCCACTGCACCTGCTCGTAATGCAGGTACGACATGCGCATCGTGCAGTTCATCCATCCCTGGACGATGTCGACCGTAGGGAAGCGGTCCTGAATCTCGCGGTAGACCATGTCGCGGTCGAGGCCCATCAGGTCGTGTATGCAGCTCGTCGTGACCATGACGGCCTCCGGGTATTGGCCCTTCTCCTCCCGGATCTGCTGAATCACCCTGGTTGCGCCGTCGATGATCTTGGTCTCGAGTGTCCCGTTGTACAGATCAGGCTCGCGGAACTCGATGACGTGGAAGCGATCCAGGCCGCGAAACTCCTCCGCGGACATCACGACACCGCGCAGGCAGCCGTCCGGACAGACGTAGATCTCGTGCAGGCCCGGGACCAGCATCGGCGTGTGCGCGATCGTCCAGGTGCCCCTCGCCGGAGGCGTGTACTCGATTCCGACAGGGAACAGGTTATCCGGGTCCATGTCGGCGATGCGGCGCTCGGCAAAGTCGTAGAGATCTGTATGATTTCCATCACTGCTGGCATTTCTGCTGTCGCTGCCGCTGCCGTTTCTGCCGTCGCTGTTCTGCGGGGCATGCTCGGGATCGCGGCGCCTCTGCCACTCCGGGAACTCGGCGTTCTTCTTTGCCCAAGCGCGCCCGGCGTCGGAATCCCGCCACCTCTCTGCGTAGCGCTCGGCAATCCTCACGTTTTCCGGCGTGAAGAGCTGCTCGCCGCTGCCCTCCATGCGGTAGGACTCCGGGAGGCCGCGCATGACCTTGTTGGACGGGTTCCGCCAGGCGTCCCCGCCCGTATTCCGCCCGTTATTCACTTGTTCGTGCAGATTCTTCAGCATGGTTATTTCTCCCGCAGTGCATTCTGCTTGTCGGCTGCCTTCAGGACGGCGTCCGCCAGGTCGCGGTAACCCTGCGCCTCCGGGCTGTCCGGGAAGGCCTCGATGACGGTCTTCTTCATCTCGTCAGCGTCCTGGACGAGCTCCGAACGCTCCAGCGTCCCGACGACCTCCGACTGGATGTCCTCGCAGAGCTGGGCAATATTTTCCTCTTCATGGCGCACGTTGCGCTTGTTCACGATCACGCCTCCGAGCGTCGCGTAGCCCCTCTCCTGGAACGTGTCGACGGCGAGTGCAATATTCTTGGCCGCGTGGATCGACATCGCCTCACCCGAGGTCAGGATGAAGACCTGGTCGGCGTAGCCCTCGCGGATCGGCATGGAAAAGCCTCCGCAGACGACGTCGCCCAGAACGTCGAACAGGATGACGTCCGGCTGATAGGTCTCGATCGCCTTCTTCCGGTGCAGGTACTCCATCGCCGCGATGATGCCGCGTCCCGCGCACCCGAGCCCCGGCTTAGGGCCGCCCGCCTCAACGCAGAGCACGCCCGCGTAGCCCTCTGTGATCATCTCCTCTAGGGTCGTCTGTTCCTTCTTCTCGCGGAGGAGGTCGATGACCGGCCTCTTCTCTTCTCCGTGCAGGAGGAGCATGGTGGAGTCCGCCTTAGGGTCGCAGCCGATCTGCAGGACCTTCATGCCCTTCTGTGCCAGTGCGGCGGCGATGTTGGAAACCGTCGTCGACTTTCCGATGCCGCCTTTTCCGTAAAATGCCAACTTGTACATATAATTACTCCAATACTTGATCTATCCGTTTATACGTTGTACGTTTAACTGCCTGGACGGGTGAATTTTGTCCGAACTAGCAGATCCTCGGGAGCAGCTCGCCGCCCGGCTGAGGCAGGAGCGTCTCGCCGCCGATCGCCGTGTGCATGACGACCTTGCCCGCGTTCTCCGCCGTGACCTCGCCGATGACCGCGGCGTTTCCGGAGTACGGCAGCTGGTGCAGCGCCTCCAGGACCGCGTCCGCGTTTTCCTTAGGCGTGAAGATCACGAGACGGCCCTCGTTGGCCAGGTACAGCGGCTCCAGGCCAAGCATGCCGCAGACGCCCGCGACCGCCGGATCGACCGGGATGCTGTCCTGATCCAGGTGGATGCCGACCTCGCTCTGGCCCGCAATCTCGTACAGAACGGTTCCGACGCCGCCCCTGGTCGCGTCGCGCACGACGTGCAGGTCCTTATAGCCTCCGGTCTTCTCCTTCACCGTGTTCAGGACGGCTTCAACCGTGCCCCAGAGCGGCGCGCAGTCGCTCGTGACGTCCGCGTCGATCTGGAACTCGTTTCGCGACAGCAGGATCGCGCAGCCGTGGCGCCCGACGTCGCCGGTCACGATGACCGCATCGCCAGGACGCGCCAGGGATCCGCCCGTCTCGACGCCCTCGACGATCTCGCCGACGCCCGTCGTCGTGATGAACATGCCGTCCACCTGGCCTTTGCCCGCGACCTTGGTGTCGCCCGCGACGATGTGCACGCCAGCCTCTTCCGCGGTCTTCGCCATCGCGGCTGCGGCCTGGTCCACCTTCTCGAGCGGAAATCCCTCCTCGAGGATGAACGAGCAGGTCAGGTACAGCGGCTTAGCGCCCATGCACGACAGGTCGTTCACCGTTCCGCAGATGGACAGCTTTCCGATGTTTCCGCCCGGGAATTCCGACGGCGACACGATGAAGCCGTCCGTCGTCATCGCGATCCTGCCCTTAGGCGCCGGCAGCACCGCCGCGTCGTCCGCCGTCAGGTACGGATTCTTGAAATACTTCGCAAAAATACTTTCGATCAGCTCAGAGGTCTGCTTTCCGCCGGCTCCCTGGGCCAGAGTTACTGTCTTTTCCATTTCTCGTCTCTCCCTAGAAATCTCTCCCGTACTTATAGAACGCGGCGCACGCGCCCTCGCCGGACACCATGCAGGCCCCGATCGGATGCTCCGGCGTGCAGCCGTTTCCGAACACTTTGCACTCCGTAGGCAGAATGTCGCCCTTCAGCACGGATCCGCACCGACATGCCGGGTTCGCCCGTCCCTCCATCTTCGGGACGTCGTATTTCACGCGCGCGTCCCAGTCCGCACACTCCGGCTTGAGCCTGAGCCCGGACTTCGGGATGACGCCGATGCCCCTCCATTCGGAGTCGATCAGGTCCGTCATCTCCGCCGCGAGCTTCCTCGCCGCAGGGCTTCCCTCGTCCGTCACGACCCTTGGGTAGCAGTTCATGAAGAACGGCCTGCCCTCCTGGACCTTCTTCACGCAGACGGCGAGCGCCGTCAGGAGCTCCGGTCCCGTGAATCCCGTCACGACGCCGGAGATGCCCTGATCCATCAGATCATGGTAGATTTTAGTTCCCGAGATCGTGCTGACGTGGCCCGGGTAGAGGAACGCGTCCGCGGAATCCTTCAGCGCCAGGTAAGCGTTGTCCATCGTCTTGTTAGCCGTCAAAATAGAGAAGTTCATGACCCCTTCCGCCTTTGCCTGACGGACCGCCATCAGGCTCGGAGGCGTCGTCGTCTCAAAACCCACGGACAGGAACACAACCTGCTCCTCCGGGTGGTCCTTCGCGTACTCGAGCGCGTCGAGCGGCGAGTAGACCGGCTTGACCGCGGCACCCTCTGCACGCGCCGCCGCCAGGCTCTTCTCCGAGCCCGGGACACGGATCAGGTCGCCGAACGTCGTGATCGTGCAGCCCTTCTCGAGCGCGAGGTACACGGCCTCGTCGATGTAGTCGATCGGCGTCACGCAGACCGGACATCCCGGCCCCGAGATCACCTGAATGTTCTCCGGAAGCATCTTGCGGATCCCCTGCTTGAAGATCTCGTGCGTGTGGGTCCCGCAGACCTCCATGATGCGTATTTTTCTTCCGTTGTAGCCGCGGAGGATCGCCGCGGCCTGTTCTGCTGCTTTCATTACTTCAGCGCCTCCATGATCTCGTCCGCTTCCTCCTCGTCGCCCCCGGTGATCTTCGCGATCGCCGCGCCGGCGTGAATCATAACGTAATCTCCCGGCTGCAGGTCGTCGAGCAGCTCCGCCGTAACCGTACGCTTCGCCCCCGTCGCATCCACGACAGCCATTCCGTCCTTCAATGCCGTTACCTTAGCTGGCAGTCCTACACACATTTTCCTACTCCTTCCACGAGTCCCCGGATCCGCGGAGTATCAGCCCCCCGCAGCCCGGTTCGTCGTTTTCACTTCCATTTTCGATTCTATCTGATTGCTCTATTCTTCTTGTTATTGATGTCTTGTTCTATGACAAAATTTTATGTTCAGCATAACCAAACGTTATTGCTGGTTTCTGTATTCTTTTCCATTGTCCGTATCCCGCGGCCGCTTACTTTCCGTCCCGAATCAATCCGAGCGGTTTTCAAGATCACTCGGCCGCGTGCTTCAGCAGGTGCATGCCGTACAGCGCCTGGCCGAGCCCGATTCCGCCGTCGTTCGCCGGGATCATGCTGTGCGTGAGCACCCGGAAGCGGTCCTCCGTCAGCCTCTCCCGCGTCAGGCGGGACAGGAGCAGATTCTGCATGACGCCCCCGGTCAGACAGACGGTCTCGACGCCGCTCTCACTGCGGCACTCCCGGCAGCCCTCGAGGATCAGGTCCGCGACGCACTGATGGAAGCCCATCGCGAGCCGCTCCGGGTCCTCCCCAGCGAGCCGCCTCTCGGCGAGCTCCAGGATCAGCCGCTCGGCCGGGATCCGGAACATCCCGTGTCCGGATGCGCCCGCGCCGTCCGCGCGCTCAGCGCTGCCTGAATGATCGGCATGAGCTGCAGGATCGGCGCCGCCGGCGTTCGTGTCTAGGCCGTTGTCTTTGGCGCTGGCGTCAGGGACGCGTTCGCCGCCGATCGGCTCGTCCTGCGATTCTGTGAAGACGAGCTCCGGCTTCCAATCGAGGATCTTTTCCAAGATTCGGTTCTCTTCCAGGGCATCAGCCCCGGCGTTCCCTGCGGCAGGTGCGGACTTTGTCGTTTCCGCCGACTCACCAGATCCTCCGCCCGGCGCGACGTGTTCGCGCAAAAACTTTTCCGCCGCGAATTGCAGCACCATGGACGCCTCACCCTCGCAGGTCGATTCCGTACGGAACCCGAGCACCGCGCTGGCCGCGTCGAACAGGCGGCCCATGCTGGTCGACGGGACCGTGTTGATCCCCTTGCCGATCATCTGGTGCAGGATCGAGAGCTCCGCCCGGCTCCTGAGCCCGAGGTCAAGCGACAGCTGCATCGCCCTTTCTGAGTCCGCCTGCAGGAGCAGCGCCGCCGCGATCCGCCATCCCTGACGGCTCGCGAGATCCCCGCCCGCCTGGCTGAACCTGCCCAGGCTTCCGAGCCTCGAGTAGCCCTCCGCGTCCGCGAGCAGGAACTCGCCGCCCCAGACGCTGTGATCGGTCCCGTAGCCTGTTCCGTCCAGCGAGACGCCGATCACCGGCCCGTCCTGCTGGTTCTCCGCCATGCACGACAGGACGTGCGCGTAGTGGTGCTGGATCCGGACGACTGGAATGTTTCTCTTTTCCGCGAGCTCGTCCGCCGTCATCGACGAACGGTACTTGGGGTGAAGGTCGCAGACGATCAGATCCGGCCGGATCTGCAGCAGACGCTCCATCCGCTCCTCCGTCTCCGTCAGCGCGCCGACCGTTCGGATGTCGGTCAGGTCGCCGATGTAGGCGGAAGGGTAGAACAGGTTCTCCTTCGCGAGGCAGAACGTGTTCTTCAGCTCGCCGCCGATGCCGAGCACCTGGTGCGGCGATGCGCTTTCTGCCGGTGAATTTCCGGCGTCTTTTTCGGCGCCTTCGGAAGCTTCTCCGTCCAGCATCAGCGGGAGCGGGGCGAATCCCCTGGACCTTCGGATCATCGCCGGCCTGCCGTTATCCCAGTTCATGACGCTGTCGTCCGCCCTGGTCCGGATCTTTCGGTTGTTCGAGAGGACCGCGTCGCACCACTTGCCGACGGAGCCTAAGATATCCTCGTCCGTGCGGCAGATCGGCGCGCCCTTGGGATTCGCGCTAGTCATGACCAGGCAGTCCGTCATTTCCTGAATCGGGTCCTCCGGATCGTCGAACAGCAGGAGCTGAACCGGCGCGTACGGCAGCATGACGCCGATGTACGGGTTGTCCGGCGCGGCGAGCGGCGTGACCATTGCTCCATCTAATTTTGTCCGTCTGCGCAGGAGGAGGATCGGCTTCTGTGGACCTTCCATCATCTTCCTCTGGCCGGGCAGAAGCTCGCACTCGCGCTCGACCGTATCCATGTCCCGCATCATCAGGGCGAACGGCTTGAACGGCCGCTGCTTCAGCTCGCGCAGTCTCCGGACCGCGTCCTCGTTCCTGGCGTCGCAGCAGAGGTGGAAGCCGCCGATGCCCTTGATCGCGAGGATCCCGCCGTTTCGGACGACGGCCCTCGCGTACAGCATCGCCTCGCGGTCCGTCTCGCGCTTAGGGCGCCCCTCGAGCTCCTGCGCCGATCCGTAGACCGGATTTCCGTCCGAATCTAAAGACTTCAACAGGTAGAGCCTCGGCCCGCAGTCGTTGCAGCAGACCGGCTGGGCGTGGTAGCGGCGCGTCTCCGGGCTCGTGTACTCCGCGCTGCAGTCGTCACACATTGGAAACTCGCCCATGCTCGTCCGGACGCGGTCGTACGGCATCGAGTCTAAGATCGTGAGCCGCGGCCCGCACGCCGTGCAGTTGATGAATGGGTGCAGGTAACGCCGGTCGTTCGGGTCGTACATCTCGCGCCTGCAGCTGTCGCAGATCGCGATGTCCGGGGACACGAACACGTTCCCCTCGACCTTCTGGCTCGGAAGAATCCGGAACTCCTCCGCGCCCGTGCAGGGTTCGGATTTTTGGGTGATCTTCAGGATCTGCGAACGGTCCGGAGCCTCCTCGCGGAGCAGGCGGATGAACTCGTCCAGCTCATTGTCCCTGCCCTCGATGTGAATCTCGACGAACGACCCCTTGTTGCAGACGTCACCCGCGACCCCTGCGCGGTCTGCGATCCGGTCCACAAAAGGCCGAAACCCCACGCCCTGCACGATCCCGTAGACCAGGACGCAGCGCCTCTGTCTGTTGTCTTTCGCCTGCTCCCACATGCGCGTTCCTCCTTCGATTACCTGTTGATGCTTTGATTGATCTTCGATCATCCCTTTATCCTTCGATCGCCGCGGTCAGCTCCCTCTTCAGGCGCGACCAGTACTCCTCGTCGGTGTCCGGCGCGTACATCCCGCCCGATACCGCGTACTGCGGTGCAGCGACAAAGTCTCCGTCCCAGAAACCAATCGCCCTGCGGAATATCGGGTCGCCGACGATGACGTCGTAGCCGCCGTCCCTGACGAGCCGGATCCAGTCCGCCTCGGAATCCATCTTCCGGTCGCCCGGCTCCGCAAGCGCCGCGTCCGTCCGGAAGAACGAAGCGCAGTCGACGGTGAGTCCGTCCCAGCGCTCCCTCATCCATTCGCGGATGCTGCACGCCATGACCTGCTGGTGCACGATCAGGACCTTGGTTCCGGCCGCGCTCTCCGCGCCGCCCTCTTCAGGACCATCCAGGAAGAAGCTGATCTCAAGCGGCGCGCGCATCTTCTGCAGCGCCCTGGCCGGTTCCAGCCCGGACCAGGAGCAGGCGACGTTGCGCTCCGCCTTTGCGGCAAAGTACAGACCTGCCAGACCAGAGTCCATACCGTAGGTCACCGCCCTGCAGCCGGGATGCCGCGCCTCCGCGCGCTCCCGCAGCGCCCGGGCGCTGTCTGCTGCCGGCAGGTCCAGCGGCGTCGCGCCCCAGATCCCGATGACCTTATCATCCGGATTACCGAACTCCGCGGAGCGGCCCTCCAGCTTCTCAGCAAGTCTTGATGCCGGCGTGTCCTTCCCGTTCTTTTTGTCATCCCTGCAGCGTTTCAGCAGGCGCAGGACCTGTTCGTAGGCGAGCTTCTGGCCTTTGTCGTAGTCCTCCATCCCCGTCGTGTCGATGTACATCGCCGGGATGCCGTAGTTCTTCTCCGCGAGGCGGCAGACCGCGTCGTAGTCCGTCGCGATGACGGACGGCACCGGTGTTCCGACCAGCGCGATGAAGTCAGCGTCCACGGTGTCCGCGGCGTCCTTCAGCTTCTCGAGCAGCTTGTCGTCACGGCCCAGGATCGCGTCGATGTCGCGGAGACCTGCGGAGTAGACCGCGCTCTTCTTAGAGAACCAGCGCGGCTCGTCGAACCCGCAGATGTTTCCCGTGCAGCCGCCCGCGTCCAGGATGACGATGATGCCGCCGAGCTCGAACAGCACAGAGACCGCACCGGACTGGTCCGGCGAAAACGGCGATAAATAGCGAAATAGTCCTTTCATTCCCGTTCTCCTTTCTATGCCTGTCCTTCTGTTTCGGAACGGTTTCCATGTCCGCCCGGATTCCTCTGGTCGGCTTTCCCGCCCCTAAGCGTCTCCCCGTAGAACGTCTTCTCGTTTCTCTCCGCCGGCGCGCTGCCTCCCCTGGTCAGCGCCTCGTCCAGCGCGTCCAGCAGGTCGATCACGCCCTTGTGGCCGTACGGCTGCTTCTCACCGTTCCACTCGACGCCGGCCGCCTCAGGACAGTACGCCGCCGCATCCTTTCCGATCGCCGCGTCGATATTTTCCGGCGGCTGGAAGTGGACCATGCTCGGCGAGATTCCGGTGTAGATCCTGGTGTCCGGGGAGACCTCCGCGAGGTTTCGGACGTATGGGAAGTCCGCCTCGGTCAGGTTGGAGACGACCATCGGCACCTCCATGCCCATGCGGGCCAGCGTGCCTGCCAGCTCGAACGGGTTCGCGTTCCCCATCTCGCCGACGGCGAACCGCTTCCCCCTGTACTTGGCCGCAAACGCGTCCCGTCTCTCCGCCGCCTTCGCATACCACTCGCTGTCGTCCATGTCGATGCCGAGCGCCGCGCCGAACAGCTGGTACTGGTGGTGAATCCGGTCCGGGTCGTACAGGCGGGCGAGCTCCACGTACGGCATGTTCAGCCGCTCACGCAGGTCCTCCGCCGCGTACCTGGACAGCGGATCGAGCACGAGGTTGAAGTTGGCCGCGCCCATCTTTCCATATTCTTCCAGTGTCTGCATCTCGCTGACCTGGTTGATCGTCCTGATTCCAGCATTGCGGAGCAGCGGGAACAGTTCGGAATCCGCGTCGATCGGCGAGAAGAATCCGAGCAGGTTGACCATGTCCGGCTGGACTTTTCTGCGCTCCAGCAGGGAGTAGATCGTCTGGCGGATCGCCACCATCGGAGGCTTGGTCCCCTCGCGCTCGAGCGCGTACATGTAGCTCGGCACGACGGTCACGCCGGTCTCCTCCTGCGCCTTCCGGCAGATCCGCTCGAGGTCGGTGCCCAGCAGCGCGTCCGTGCAGGTGATGCAGATCAGTACGACCTTTCGCTTAGGATCGCAGACGTCCAGGATCTCCCGGATCGCTTCCGGGATCTTGTCCAGGTGTCTTCCAGTGACCAGGTCGGTCTCGTTCTGGAGGAGGTAGAACATCCTCTCCGCGTAGCCCTCCGTCTGGCTCAGGATCGTGGAGTTCCTGCCGCAGCAGGACGGCGAGACGAGCAGCATGACGGATTCCGGGATCACGAGGCCGGCGCGCTTGGTGCCGAACCCGATCGCGCCCGGCGAGTTGTACGCCAGGGTCTCCGGGCTGCTGTAGATCAGGTGGCAGTTCGGAATGAACGCGTCCGGGACGTCGTCCTTTCCGCGCGCGGCGAGCTCCGCCGCCGTGATCGAGAAGGGCTTCTGCTCCGCAGCCCCGGCATTCGCGCCGCAGCCGAGGCAGGCCCCGGTATTTTCCTGAAGATTGATCATCTAAAACAGTCCTCCCTCTTGTTCATCGGATTTTGTCTTCTCATCGGCGAGCAGCAGCCTGGCTAAGTCCAGGAACTTCTCGGAAATCGGAAGCGTCGGATCGCCCTCGATCACGGTCTTGCCATCTTCCTCGAACGTGTTGATCTCATCGCTCCGCGGGATGTCGGCGACGATCGGAAGGCCGTTCTCATCGGCGAACTTCCTGACCTTCTCTTCTTCATCCGGCACGTTCCTGCGGTTCATGATGATGCCGCGGACCTTCGCGTAGCTTCTGTCCTCAAAGTTCTTGACCGCCTGGTTGATGTTGTTGGCCGCGTAGAGCGCCATCTTCTCCCCCGACGTCACGATCAGGATCTCGTCCGCATAGCCCTCGCGGATCGGTGCCGCGAACCCGCCGCAGACCACGTCGCCGAGCACGTCGAACATGACGATGTCTGGCTTCTCGCGCTCGAACAGCTCCAGGTCCTCCAGCAGCTTGAACGTCGAAACGATCCCGCGCCCCGCGCAGCCGAGCCCCGGCGTCGGACCGCCCGTCTCCAGGCAGCGCACCCCGCCGAAGCCGATCTTCATGATCTGGTCCAGAGAAGGGTCCTGATCGTAGGCGCGCATGAAATTCATGACCGGCTCGAGCGGCTCCCCGCCCAGCAGATCGATCGTGGAATCCGCCTTAGGATCGCAGCCGATCTGGATCACCCGCTTCCCAAGCACGGAAAAAGCCGCCGACAGGTTGCTCGTCATCGTCGACTTTCCGATTCCGCCCTTTCCATACACCGCGATTTTCAACATATTCTTCTCCTCCTCCGTTTTCCGCCGTATTCGTCAGCTGCGGACGCCCCTTCCCGCTCCTTCGCGGCAAAAAAGCACCCGCACGCCACACTTTCCTTATTTGATCTTATTCAGCATCGCCTTGGCACTGACATCCTTGATCTTTCCGAGTTCGCCCGTCAGCGCATTGATCTCGTCCTGCTCACCGTCGACCAGGAGGGAGATCACCGAGACGTTCCTGTCCTTATACGGGATGCCCATTCTCGCGACGACGATGCCGCTGTGCTCGTGAATCACGTCGTTGACCTGTTCGGCAAAAGCCAGATCCGAAACGACGACTCCGACGATGCCCAGTCTCTTGCTGTCTTCCATTGTTACCCTGCCTTTCTGCGCTTGAATCCGCGCGGCCCCATCTTCCGAAGCGATTCCCTGCATCCTTGCGTTTTCGTTCCGCGTTTTCGCGTTTCGACGCATTTCGGCGCATTTCGGAATATCAAACAAAAACTCCCACTGCTGACCCTGCAGAAAATCCTGCAGGAGCGGCAGTGAGAGCAGATTCTCATCATTTTCAGGTGCTGCGTGCCGTTCGAATCCGACTCCGAAATTCTCCGTTTCGAATGATCCGCTTCCGTCCATATGCACCCAGTGTTGTATCCCTTCCCGCTCAGAATTTGCCGCTTTACAGTCAGGTTCCGTGCTTCATTATAGCATGCGCATAGGCCAATGCGATACTTTTTTAACATAACCTTAACAATTCTTATTTTCAATTCAGAACCGCCATCTCCCAGGAACATTGAAATATAATGAGTGTGCAGAAATATCCTATCAATAGCATCATTGAAATATCACAATAGATATCATCGCGGCAGCCGCCGAACTTTGACGCAAAGGAGTATTATGAAAAGTTTTTTGAAAATCAGAGGGGATATGAAATTTACAGGGAATGACCAGAAGTCTGCGGGGAGGTTCCGGACAAAATCAACCAGCAGGGCGATCTCCGTCCTGCTGGCCACCGCACTCGCCGCCGGCCTGCTGCTGTTTCCGGCTTCCGCCTTTGCGGACACGGCCGGCAGTTCTAAACAACAATGGCGGCCGCAGCTTCAATATCTGAAGGCGGCACGGCAGCGTCAACGTCTGAACGTACCGCGACGGACTCGGCTTCAACAATCGCGAGCACCGACCCGCTGATCAAGGCCGACCACTACACGATCGACGCCTCGCTGAACACGAAGAAACATCAGCTCACGGAATCCGTGACCATGCACGTCGTCAACAACACAGACGGCGAGGTTTCCAGGCTCTGCATCGTCAACACCGCGTACGGCTACCTGAAATACGACCGGAAATATTACAAGTTCGACGTGAAGAAGAACGCGAAGACCAGCATCCGCGGTATTTCTGCGGGCGGGAAGGCTTTGTCCTATAAGCCGGGAAAGGATCCGAGCGACCTGTTCGTCGACCTCGGAGACAGCAGGCTGGCGCCGGGGCAGTCCATCGACGTCACGGTGAAGGTCACGACGTCCGTGCCTAAGCGCGAGGACAGGTTCGGATACACTAGGCTCGCGGGCGGAAAGACGCTCTACAACCTGTCGTTCTGCTTCCCGTACCTGAGCGATTACCGCGGCGGAAAGTGGAATTACCACCCATACTACGACGACGGCGAGAACCGAAACAGCGCGGTCTCCGACTACGACATCACCTTCCGCGCACCGAAGAGCTACACCGTCGCCGCGGTCGGAAAAAGCTCGACCGAGGACGGAATCACGAAAATCCACGCAGCCAACGTCCGCGAGATGGCGATCTGCGCCAGCGACGCGTACAAGAAGCAGAGCTGGACGTTCAACGGGACCCGGGTAAATAATTACTACTTCCCGGGCAGATATAAGAAGAGCAAGTACATGAAACTCTACAACAAGGTCTGCAAATCAGTTGCAAACGAGAGCCTCGACCTGTATACAAAGAACATCGGCCCGTACGCCTACGACGAGCTCGACCTCGTCGAGTGCCTGTTCGGATTCGGGTTCGGCGGCATGGAGTACCCCGGCCTCGCCATGATCAACGGCAACCTCGAGTACTACGCGAAGAAGCAGTCCCAGTGCAACTTTGACTCCCTCCGGAGCAATGTCACGCACGAGATCGCCCACCAGTGGTTCTACGCGGCGGTCGGAAGCGACGAATATGCAGAAGCCTGGCTCGACGAGGGCCCGGTCAGCTTCCTCGAGACCGTCGAGTTCAAGCTCGCCGACAGCTCCAGCAGCGCCCTTGTCGACAAAATCGAGAAGACCCCAGGGAAAACCGCCCGGCTGAGAAAGGAGTACTTCACCGACATCCGAAAAGAGATGAAGAAGCAGCTGAAGTCCGGGAAGAAGACCTACGTCAACGTCCCGGTGAATAAGTATCCGAAGGACCAGGTCACCTCCCTGATCCCGTACGACTACGGCTGCCGCTTCATGGGCTACCTGTACCTCGCGATGGGCGCGGACGCGTTCCACAGCGCCCTGCACGACTACTACGAGACCTACAGCATGAAGCAGGCGACGACGGAGGACTTCGTCAACGTCATCCGCAGGCACGACAACGCGGAGAAGGTCAACGCGATCATCAAACTGTTCGTAAAATAAAAATGGTTCTTCACGGAAATCTGGGAATTTCCAAGATAATTCTCTGTTTTCCCAGGCGCCGCCGGAAATTTGGGAAAATTGGCGCCGATAAGCTCAAATTCCCAGGTCGGCTGCGACGGAATTCAGGGTTGATATACCCTGTAGGGGTATGTATGGCGCGATGGTCATCGATGGATGATGGAAGCACCGCCGCCGTCGCTGAAAAATGGACGACAACGCGACGATGTTGTGCGGCGAATTGTGCAGTCTGTCCAGAATTACGGCGGCGGTGCAGTCAATTATTGCGGGCGCACTGGTCAAATGGATGACGGTGATCTGCGGCAGTGACGGAGGCGCCCGCTGACTTCGCTTAGCTGTTGGAAAATACAGGATTTTGGCGCCGTTTTCCCCAATTTTTTTTGGATCGTTTGGAAAATGGCCAGTGAATGGACTAAATTCCCAACTGTAGCGCGCCATACCCCGTTTATCCGGGAACTGGAATCCGCAGTCGTAATCTCGCCGTTGTGATTCCAGCGTATGGAGAGGGGCTGTAAAATCGGCCCTGCATTTTTCACAGCCCCTCTCGTCTGCCACGAATTCGAATTATCGATATCTCTCGGATATCTTACAGATATCGTGTATGCTTTCTTTCAATAAGTCTGTTCGCAGTGTATAATATTTATCGATTAATCGATTGCGATTATATTACGATGAAGATTAATATGCATGATACTTCCGCGGGCAGGCGTGTCGGCCGCGCGTCGGCGCGCCCACAAACCTCGGAATATTCGCGCAGCTGCACATCTGGAGGAACAGACATGGGAAAGAGCCAAAAAACCGGAAAAAGAACCACCAAGGACCTGGTCGTCCACGAGCTGTGGACCAACGCGGTCGTCCTGCTCGGCGTCGCCGTCACCACCTTCGCGATGATCACCTTCGCACTTCCGTACGGCATCATGATCGGCGGATCGACCGGCCTCGGCGCGATTGTGAACCACTTCATCCCCGTAATCCCGCTGTCCGCCGCGGTTCTGTTCTTCAACCTCGTCCTGCTGGCTGCCGCATTCTTTGCGCTCGGCAAGCAGTACGCGGCCTCGATCGTCCTCGGGAGCCTGAGCTACCCGTTCTTCCTCGCCCTGTTCACTAAAATGGGCTTCCTGGACGCCCACCTGGTCGACGACCCGATCGTCGCGGCGATCGCCGGCGGCACGCTGATGGGCATCGGAATCGGCATCATCCTGCGCGCCGGCCGCAGCATGGGCGGAAGCGACGTCGTCCCGCTGATCCTTCACAAGAAAATCGGCACCAAGCTCGCGCCGGTCATGTACATCCAGGACTCCGTGATCCTGATCCTCCAGTTCTTCAATGCGACCCTGACCGACCTGGTCCTCGCGATCCTCGTCGTCTTCCTCTACTCCATCGTCTCCCAGCGGATCTTCCTGATGGGCACCGGGCTCGTACAGTTCCAGATCTACTCTTCCGAGACCGAGGCCGTCCTCGACGAGCTCCTCGCCCTGGGCATCGGCGCGACCCTGCTGAAAGGCCGTTCCGGCATGCTGAAGCAGGAGATAGAGATGATCCAGAGCGTCACGACCCTGAGCAGCATGAATACTGTCAAGCGCCTGATCCTGCGGATCGACCCGACCGCCTTCATCACGATCAGCATCGTCCAGGAGGTCAACGGCCGCGGCTTCACGATCGTCGACGAGTTCAAGGACGACTACCTGCAGCAGCACCTCGACCGCACCGGCAGGAAGCAGCAGTGATTCTTCTGTCGGGCGCGGCGACAGTCCGGCGGCTTCCGGGTGCGGCGACAGTCCGGCGGCTTCCGGGTGCGGCGCCAGCCTCGCGTTCTGCGGATTCGGCAAAATATACATATCCATGGTTCCACCGGGGCCGCGGGAAGTGACTGTCCGTTTCATGACACATTTCCCCGCGGCCCTTTTCTCTGCCGCCCGCCGCGGATTTCCGGAGGGCCGCCGCACCGGCGCCCCTCCCATTTGCCGATGCGCCCGGAATTTCGGCGCCGCTGCCTCGCACCTCGTTTTCCGTCCGGCGGCCTCCCTTCACCCCGGTAAAGAATGACAATTTATTGACAGAATACGCAGACATAGGTATACTTTATTCGGTGGTAGACCTCGGTATAGACCGCGGTCCACAGTTCCGAAATCGATTCGGAACGGCCATGCCCGGCCGCTTTGACGTCCGAAAAGCAGCCGAAAAATAACAGAAATGCAGCAGATCAGCCTGCCCGAACTGGGCGGGTGAACTTTGTCGCAGAGGAAGCGGCGGACGCCGGCCATGAAGATGATTACCATGCAAAATATTGCATTTTTGATTGAAATCTGTAGAGGAGGGATTACCATGCAGACTAACGAGGAGAAAGTTTTTTCGTTTATGAAGGAGAAGGATCTCGACGCCTTCTTCATCTCCAGCCCGACGAACATCCGTTACATCAGCGGATTCACCGCGAGTGACGGCGCACAGTGGCTGCTGTTCACCAAGAGCGGCAAGCAGTTCTTCATCACCGACCTGCGCTACACCGAGGACGCGGCGCTCGAGTGCCCGGACTACGAGGTTGTGATCTGGCGCCTGCCGGGCAGAACGGTCGCGGACAGCGTCCAGGACCTGCTGAAGAAGAACGGCTGCAAGAACGTCGGATTCGAAGGAGATGACTTCTCCTACGACTTCTTCATGGACTTCGACAAGATCGTCGAGGCGGAGAAGGTCCCGACCTTCAACATCATCTCCGACATGAGAATGGTGAAGAACGCCGAGGAAATCGCCTACCAGCGCCAGGCCTGCGAGATTTCCTGCCGTGCACTGGAGGACCTGCTTCCGGAAATTCAGCCGGGCGTCACCGAGAAGGAGCTCGCGGCAAAGCTCTCCCTCTACATGGTCATGAACGGGGCTGATACCATGCCTTACGGCAACATCCTGATCTCCGGCGCGAGAACCTCCCTGCTCCACGGCGTTCCGTCCGAGAAGGCCGTCGCATACGGCGACTTCGTCCTGATGGACTTCGGCTGCCAGGTTCACGGCTACATGTCCGACATGACCCGCACCGTCGTCGTCGGAAAGGCAACCGCCGAGCAGAAGGAAGTCTACTCCACAGTACAGAAGATGTTCGACGCCTGCAACGCCATCACCAAAGCCGGCACCCGCGGCTGCGACATCTACAACGCGCAGATGGAAGTCCTGAAAGACTCCAAGTACAAGGGCTACGAGTACAACAACATCGGCCACGGCATCGGCCTGTTCGTCCACGAGGGCCCGTTCGACTCCATCACCGACGAGACCCCGTTCCCGGTCGGCAACGTCCGCACGATCGAGCCGGGCATCTACATCCCAGGCTGGGGCGGCGTCCGCATCGAGGACCAGATCCTGATCACCGAGGACGGCTTCGAGAACATGACGAGCGACTTCACCCACGACCTGATTGAGCTGTAGTTCCTGCCGAGACTGTAGTTTCTCCCGGTGCTGCAGTTCTAACCAGGCCGCTGTCATCGATCAACCAATGATTAATAACGAATTTCTGAAAAAGGACCGTGATTTTCGCGGTCCTTTTTCATTTCCGGAGCGAGCCCCTCCGGGATACCGGGGATGAAAACACCGGGGGAGAATCGCGGTATACTGCATGCACCAGTTACTGGAAAAATCGATGGCATAACGGTCAAAGCGCCGATTTTTCGGACGGCTTCTACCGGAAAAACCGCCCGCAAATTACAGCGATCGGGCGCGGCGGGCTTGGACGGCTAAATGGATTCTGTCAATTGAAAATCAAGCTGATCTTATGAAGAAATCGAAAAACCTTTTGTCATATTTTTTCCGGAAGAGAAATATGAAGACGTGTACACCTATATGTACACAAAAATGCCGTGAAACACGTCTGCGCTCTCAACCCCGATGCCAAGAGAGCGCAGGTGATATCGCTGCATGATCAACATCTGAACGCAGCGCTAAAATACCGGAATCTATGGCAACTATGTTCAAAAACACTATTCGATTACAGCGATTTTTGAGGTCGATACTCATTATTGATTATCCGATTGTACGCAACCGTTTCGAAGATCGCGGATCTTCACACAATAACATAATTAAATTTTTAACATTTTCGAGAACGGGATTCTTCACAATTTGACAAAACCTCGAGAGAGACCATGACTGCAGAAAGGATATTACGCCAGCTGCCGCGACTGCATCCCTGCAGTCAGCCTCGTGCACTCCCCGCGGCGCCCCACCTCATCCTCAGCGGCGCGTATTCCGCCGGCGGCCCTCATCTCTATATCCAGGGCGGCGGGCCAACGATTTCGCGGCGGTGCCCCTTACAGCGCCGCCCGCCGCCCTTCCGGCCAAGCCTCCGCGCCGCCGCAGCACAAACAGGGCCGCCGGAGAATCCTCACTGCTCTCCCGCGGCCCGTCGTTTCTGTTCTATTCTATTTCAAGTGCAGCGGCGCCAGCGCCCTGTCCAGGATGCCGTTCATCTCCGCGAGGGCGACGCCGTAGTTGGTGATCGGAACGCCCTGCTCGTCTGCGTGGCGGACACGGTACTGCATCTCCTTCTCGTTCAGCATGCAGCCGCCGCAGTGGATGATCAGGTCGTAGGCGGTGAGATCGTCCGGGTAGCCTTTGCCGGAAGAGGTCGTGAAGGTGAATGGGCGCTTCACGTACTTTTTCAGCAGGGCTGGGATCTTCTCCGTGCCGATATCGCCGCACTGGCGGTGGTGGGTGCAGCCCTCGGAGATCAGGACCTTCGCGTTTTCCGGGAGGCCCTTCAGGCGGGCGATGCCGACGAGCTGGCGGTTCAGCGTGCCCTTGTAGCGCGCGAAGAGGATCGAGAACGAGGTCATCGGGATCTCCTCCGGGACGATCGCGTCGACCTGCTTGAACGCCTGCGAGTCCGTGATCACGAGCTGTGGCGGCTCCTTCAGCGAGGCCAGCGTCTCCGCGAGGCGGTCGTTTCCGGTCACCATGACCGACACGCCCAGGTCCAGGCCCGCGCGGATCGTCTGCTGCTCGGGCAGGATCAGGCGGCCTTTAGGGGCGGCTTTGTCGATCGGGATCACGAGGACGATCGTGTCGCCGCGGCTGACCAGCCCGTCGAGCAGACCGACCGTCTCCGCGGCGCCCCTCTTCAGGCGGCCCATAGCCTCCTTCAGTTCCTGGATGTTTTTCTTATCCTGGGCGCTGACGTAGATGGCCTGAATGGCGGCCGCGCCGTCTGTCCGTACTGCAGAGGTCTGGGCGGCAGGGGCGGCTGGGTTCTGGGCGTCGGTGGACTTTGTCCAAGGGAAGACACCTAAGGCGAGGCGCTGCTCCGCGTCGTCCAACAGATCGGCCTTGTTCCAGACGATGAGGCACGGCACGCCGTTCGCGCGGAACTCGGCAAGCAGCTGCCAGTCCGCATCCTGCAGGCCCTCCGTGCTGTCCGCGACGAGGACCGCGATGTCCGTCTCGCGGATAACCTGGCGCGTCTTCTCCACGCGCTTCTCGCCGAGCATGCCCTCGTCGTCGAATCCCGGCGTGTCGATGATCAGCACCGGGCCGAGCGGCAGCAGCTCCATCGACTTCCTGACCGGGTCTGTCGTCGTCCCCTTGACGTCCGACACGACCGCGAGCTCCTGGTTCGTCACCGCGTTCACGACACTCGATTTTCCGACGTTTCTGCGCCCGAAGAAGCCGATGTGCACGCGCTCCGCGGACTGTGTATCATTCAAACCCATAGTAACCCCCTGTGATTAATTCGTTTTTTGCGGCGGCGGCAAACGTCATCGTGAGGACCGCCGCATACGCGCGCCGCACGGTTCGTGCCGCGCCTACCTGCGGTAATCGCCGCGGTCCACGACCAGCTCGTAGCCGATCGAGCGCATGCGGAAATCCATGCAGCTCCGGCACTGCACGGCGTCGTCGTCCATGCAGATCTTGTTGTCGTAGAGCTCGTACTGGCGGCGCGTCTGGCCCGGCGAAAGGTTCGGCATCACGACGTTCGCGCCGGCGAGCACGCCCTTCTCCCTGCCAAGCGGGTCGATCGTGCCGAGCGCGGTGGTGGACGGCAAGAGAACATGCGGGTGGATCAGCCGGATGATCGAGAGCAGGTAGAGCGTCTGCTCCAGCGTCCCGGAAGGCTTGTCACGGAACGGCGTGTCGCGGTGCGGGATGAACGGTCCGATGCCGCACATCTCCGGCTTGAATTCGCCGACGAACAGCAGGTCCTCGGCCAGGTCCTCCGGTGTCTGGTACGGCGAACCGACCATCATCCCCGCGCCGACGTCGTAGCCGATCTCGCGGAGCTCGCTCAGACAGTTCATCCGGTGCCTCCAGCTCATCTCGGCCGGGTGCAGCCGGTTGTAGTGCGCCTCGTCCGCCGTCTCGTGGCGGAGCAGGTAGCGGTCCGCGCCCGCGTCGTACAGGTACTGGTAGCTCTCGCGGCTCCTCTCCCCGACCGACAGCGTGATCGCGCAGTCAATGTATTTATCGTGGATCCGGGACACGAGATCCCCGAGCACCTCGTCCGTGTAGTGGCCGTCCTCGCCGCTCTGCAGCACGAACGTGCGGTATCCCGACTCGTGACCGATCTCGCAGCATTCCATGATCTGCTCGTCCGTAAGCCGGTAACGTTCTACTTTGTCATTATCTTTCCGGATCCCGCAGTAGTAGCAGTCGTTCTTACAGACGTTGCTGAACTCGATGATCCCGCGCACAAAGACTTCCTTCCCGTAAATCTCCTCGCGGATCCGCCGCGCCTTCTCCGCCAGCAGAATCGCCGACTCGTCGCCCATCCCGCCGAGCAGTTCCACGTACTCGCCCTTCGTCAGCGCGTGTTCCTCCTCCAGCTTCCCGATGAGCGCGAGCGTCCGCGGGTCCAGCCGTTTCAGCCGGTCCTCCGCCTCCTGCGCCGTGTATTTTTGTTCGATCATGTCTGCCATGCGTGCTCCTTCCCCTTCTGTAATTTCTATTCGACAAAGTCCGACGTGAAAGGTGACGCCGGACCTGATGTGTTCCTGTGTTCGAACTCTGTCCGGCAGCCGGGCCGACGGCCTGCTCACCGGATGTGTCCTGCACCTGGATTTTGTCCCGTTATACGATTCTGTTCGTGAAAACAGCTTAAGTAGTGTTATACACCGTCTGAAAACATTCTACCCGATAAGGAAAAAATTTCAACGTGCAATGACCGTCCCCTGCCCTCGTTCGGAATAATGTGCGCGGCGCGTCGCTTTCCGAACCGCGGTCCGGTATAACACGAGGGCGCCGGGAAAGGCCGTTTATGGAAAATGGCCCTCCGCAGCACCCTCACTATGGGTTATGTATAAACAATTCTTATCGTTAATATAAACTCCGGCTCACCGGATAACGGCCACGATCTTCCGCCGTCGTCACGTCCGCCGCCGTCATGACGTGACAGTCATGGACAGCAGCAAGCCGTCAAAATCGGCAGCTTACATGCCCCGTCGCCGCTTTCAGCAGAATCCGGCGGTCGGCGGTTGGCAGGCGGCTGAACGCCGCCGCCTAATTCTCTCCCGGCATCAGCCACGCGTGGTGGTCGGTGTGCAGGAGCTTCTCCGCCCTCGGGGAGAGCGGTTCCGTGAGGTAGTCCTCGTAGCAGGCGATGATCGCCGGGTTCTCGTGCGAGAAGCGCAGCTGGTCGTGGCGGTCCAGGCGGTAGAGCACGTCCGCTCTGTCCTCGGCCTTCTCCGTGCCATCGTGGATCGGCTGTCCGCCGCCGCCCGAGCAGCCTCCAGGACAGGCCATGATCTCGACGAAGTCGTAGTGCACTTCACCGCTGTCCAGCGCGTCGAGCAGGCGGCCCGCGTTGGCGAGTCCGTTGGCGACCGCGACGTGAAGCTCAGCTCCTCCGAGCTCGAACGTCGACTCCTTCCAGCCCTGCATGCCCCTGACGTCGCGGAAGGCGTCCGGGTTCGGGTTTTTGCCGTTGACCATGTAGTATGCGGTCCTCAGGGCGGCCTCCATGACGCCGCCTGTTGCGCCAAAGATCACGCCGGCTCCGCTTCCGATACCGAGCGGCTGGTCAAGCTCGCGTTCCTCCAGTGACCTCGGGTCGATGTGCGTTCCTCTGATCAGCCTTACGACCTCCCTGGTCGTCAGCGCCAGGTCGACGTCCTGACCGTGCTCCGCGTCGTTCATGTTCGGGAGCGCGCACTCGTGCTTCTTAGCAATGCACGGCATTATGGAGACCGAGAAAATTTTGTCCGGATCCACGCCGAGCGTTTCTGCGAGGTAAGACTTCGCGACCGCGCCGAACATCTGCTGCGGCGACTTGGACGTCGACAGCTGGTCGACGAACTGCGGGTAGTGTGCCTTGCAGTAGCGCACCCAGCCCGGGCAGCAGCTCGTGAACATCGGGAATGTCGCTTCCTCTGGGTTTTTCACCTTCTCGAGAAACTCGCTCGCCTCCTCCATAATCGTCAGGTCCGCGGAGAAGTTCGTGTCAAAGATATAGTCGAATCCGACCTGGTGCATCGCCTGCGCGAGCCTCTTCACGCTCGCAAACTCAGGGTCCAGGCCGAACTCCTCGCCCCAGGCAGCCCTGACGGACGGCGCGATCTGGACGACCGTGGTGATCTCTGGATCGTCGAGCGCGTCCAGCATCCGCTGCGTGTCGTCGCGCTCGTGCAGCGCGTTGACCGGACAGTGGGTGATGCACTGGCCGCAGAGCGCGCACTTAGACTCCTCGAGCGACAGCGTGTTCAGCGTGTCGACGGTGATGTCGTAGCCCAGACTGACGACGTCCCAGATGTGGGAAGCCTGCACCTTATCGCAGATCTGCACGCAGCGCATGCACTTGATGCACTTGCTGAAGTCGTGGATCAGCGGGAAGTTGGACTTCCTGTCCCGGAAGCGGTAGTCGATCTTCTTCTGGAACGGAAGGTCGTTGATGTTCAGGTCAGAGGCAACGTCCTGCAGGCTGCAGTTGTTGTTCCTGGCGCAGATTGCGCAGTTCGTGTGGTGCTCGGTCAGGATCAGCTCGACGTTCTTCTTGCGCGCCTCCCTGGCCCTCTTGCTGTGCGTCCAGACGACCATGCCGTCTTCCACGACGTTGTTGCAGGCCGTGAACAGCCTCTGGTGGCCCTCCACCTCGACCATACATACGCGGCAGGCACCGATCTCATTGATGTCCTTCAGGTAGCAGAGCGTCGGAATGTGGATCCCGGCCTTGGTTGCCGCATCCAGGATTGTCGTGCCGTTCGGTACGGTGATCGGACGTTCATCGATCATAAGTTTTACCATTTTTCTTCCCTGCCTCCCTTGAATACGCCGTAGCCGAAGTGATCACAGCGCAGGCATCTGGACGATTCCTGCCGTGCCTCCTCGTCGCTCATGCAAATTTCCATGATATCGAAGTCCTGAACGCGTTCTCTCGGGTCCCTCATCTTCATGTTGACCCTTCCGCAGGCCTCCATGTCGTCCAGGATGACCTCCGGGATCTCGACGTCCGACGTGATCTCATGGTCGAATCCGAGGTACTCGTCGATGTTCGCCGCCGCGACCTTGCCCGCCGCGATTGCGCGGATGACGGTCGCAGGTCCGGTGACGCAGTCTCCGCCTGCAAAGATGCCGTCCAGGTCCTTGACGCCGCCCCAGTCGAACGCGTCGATGGTTCCTCTGTGCACCTGCACGCCCGCCTCCTCGGAGAAGACGGTGTAGTCGATGCCCTGTCCGATCGCCTCGATCAGGATGTCGCAAGGGATCGCCTGCTCGAACGACTCCGCGTCCCTCGGGCTCGGGCGTCCCATCCTGACCTCGCCGACGATCTGCGGGCGGACGATGAGGGCCTTCAGGTTTCCGTCCTCGTCCTTCTCGATCCTCTCCGGCGCGTTCAGCTCCAGGATCTCGCAGCCGTCTCCGATCGCACCCTCGATCTCCTCGTCGAGCGCGGTCATGTCGTTCTGCCTTCTTCTGTATACAATCTTGACTGACTTCGCGTGCATGCGGATCGCGGAGCGCGCGGCGTCCATCGCGACGTTTCCGCCGCCGACGACCACCACGTCCTTGCCCGTGTAGTCCGGAATCTCTCCGTCGCCGATTCCGCGGAGCAGGTCCACGGCGAGCACGACGCCCTTCGCGTCCTCTCCTTCGATGCCGATCGCCCTTCCGACGTGAGCGCCGATGCAGATGTACATCGCGTCACAGCTGTTCCTGAGCGAGTTGACGTCGATGTCTTCTCCGACGCGCACTTCCTTCTTCACGTGGATGCCGGCCTTGAGGATGCCGTCGATCTCGCGGTCCAGCACGTCCTTCGGGAGGCGGTAGTTCGGGATGCCGTAACGCAGCATTCCGCCGAGGTGCTTCCGCTGCTCGTAGATCGTGACGTCGTGTCCCATCTTGGCCAAATAATACGCCGCAGAGAGACCGCCCGGGCCGCCGCCGATGATCGCCACCTTCTTGCCGGTAGGCGCCTCGCACTTCGGTGCCGGGATGCTGCTCTCATGCATGACAGCGTAGAGCTTCAGTCCCCTGATGTTGATCGCGTCGTCGACCAGGGTCCTCCTGCAGCGCGCCTCGCACGGATGCTCGCAGATCATGCCGCAGACCGCCGGGAGCGGGTTGTCCTTTCTGATCAGCTCCACCGCGTCGTCGTAGCGCCCCTCGCGGATCAGGCCGATGTATCCCGGAATGTCGACGTGCGCAGGACACAGTTCCACGCACGGCACGGACTTGACCTGGTTCAGGGAACATCTTCCAGTCTCGATGTGCGCGATATAGTCGTCGCGGAAGCCCCTCAGGCCCTTCAGGACCATCCTCGCGGCCTCGATTCCGATCGCGCAGTCCGCAGAGTCGTAAATTCCCTGCGCCGTCGTCTCGATTGTGTCAAGTACCTGTTCGTCTGCCTTCCCGTCGAGGACCTTCTGAACCAGCTCCTCCAGGCGCACCAGTCCGACGCGGCACGGAACGCACTTTCCGCAGGACTGCGAACGGCAGATGTGGAGGAACGCGATGGACAGGTTCACCGGACAGATGCCCGGCTGGCTGGCGGCGATACGCCGCTCGATGTCCTTATACAGACCTTCCACCGTTTTTTGTGCGGTGCTCTCAGTCACCATAGTTAATCTGCTCATAGTCAAAACCCTTCTTCTAACCCATAAACGCCTGCAATCGATCGACAATTCCGACACTATTGCATCGAAATTTTCAATTTGATCAATCGCACCTATTGTTAATATCGTAACACATCCACAATCATTATCAAGTAATTTTGTTTCCATCTCACATTTATACTGTATTCAAAATGCCTGTATGCAGGATTCCATCACAGTTCCCGGCAAAATCTCCGTCAATATTCGATAATTTTTAGAAACATGTCGAAAATATGTGATAAAATAGTACCCCTGAAAACATATAACGGCGACGCAGTCAGCCGTGACTGCAGCACCGCAGTCATGCACGAATTTTCATACATTTAATATTTTAGAATTGTATAATTTTAACCGAACTATGTGCCGAATTACCGGCCGTACCCCCGCGCCTTTTCTGGTGCAGAAGGAGGAAACCATGTCAGATCAGAAAAATATTTCCGGTTTCCGGAAAAATAAAAGAAAATCGCCGTCCCGCGGGAAATCTTCTTCGCAGGGATACGAACGTAAATCCGAACGCAAATCCGCCCGCGGATCCGAATACAAATCTGAACGCAATGCTGCCCGCGGATCCGAATACAAATCCGCACGCCGGTCTGCACCGAACGCCGCCCGCAGATCAGAGCACCGCGGCAATTACACGGACAGGCCGGCAGTCCCGCGCCGTCCGCATAATAAGGTGGCCTTTGCCAAACCCGGCAACCAGCTCTACCCGATCCCTGCCGTAATGGTCAGCTGCTATGACCCGGACACCGGCAGACCGAACATCTTCACCGTCGCCTGGACCGGCACGATCTGCTCCGACCCGCCGATGGTCTCGATCTCCGTGCGCCGCGAGCGCTTCTCATACGGCCTGATCTGCAGGACCCAGGAGTTCGTCATCAACCTGACGACGGAGAAGCTGGCCCGGGCCGCCGACTTCTGCGGCGTCCGCTCCGGCCGCGACATCGACAAGTTCGAGGCCCTCGGCCTGACCCCGGGAAAAAGCTGTAAGATCGACACGCCGACCGTCGACGAGTCCCCGGTCAGCATCGAGTGCCGCGTGACGCAGACGATCGAGCTCGGCAGCCACGTCATGTTCCTCGCCGAGATGGTCTGCGTCCAGGCCGACGAGGCGTACATGGACGAGAAGAACACGTTCCACCTCGAGGACGCCCGCCCGATCGCCTACTCCCACGGGACCTACTACGCCCTGGGACGCCCGCTCGGCCAGTTCGGCTTCTCCGTCATGAAGGACCGGACAAAAAAGAAAAAACAGCGGGAGAAGGCCGCAGCCAGTTCTTCCCGCCGATAAATTATTTGCCGCCGATAAATTATTTGCCCCGATGAGTTCCTTCCCGCGGCCGATGACCCGCGCGAAAGGGTAGATCTGCCCTTCTCATGCCGAGCCGCCCTCTCCATTCTGTATACAAGCCGCACCCGTTGAAAACGGACGCCTCGGGCACTCGGCTCTCGAGGCTAATCTTTCAACCACGCCGGGTCGATCCACCTGCCCCACTCCGCGATCAGGCGGTCCACCGACCACGCCGCGTTCGCCGGGCTCGTTGACGGAAGGTCCCGGGACGGGATCCCGGTCTTCGGGTAAATATATTTCTTGTACATCTGGCCGGCCTTCTTCCCGTTCGTGAAGATCCGGCCTTCGATACGGGAGCCGTCCAGGATCGGCACGATGTCCGCCGGGACGACGTCCCGGATCGTGCTGTCGGAAGAGCCTTTGATCACGCAGGACTCGATCGCGTCGTAAACCGCGATGTGGTGCGCGTGGAGGAAGGCTCTTTTTTCTTCGACCGTCTGCGGGACGGCCGACGCTGCCAGTGCCGCGAGCACCTTCCAGAATCGGTTCTGCGGGTGGCCGTAGTAAAACGCCTGCTCCCTGGACTTCACCGAGGGAAAGCTGCCGAGAATCAGGATCCTCGACTCTTCATCGTATTCCGGACCGAAACCGTGGTCCGCCTTCACCCATTCCATGTATCCTGTATCCTCCTTGCCGCGTAATCTTTGACTGAGCCGCATCTTCTTTGTCTGACCCAAACCGCCTGCGCACAATCCGCCCCGCCTGAATCGAACGAGGGGCCGTCCTGAGTCGAACCTGAGGCCAAACGGACCTGCGCGCAGAAAAAGCGGCACGGCCGCGTGGCCATGCCGCTTCAGCATTTACATTTTGACGTTGGTCAGGCGAGTTGACGCGAGACTATTTGATCTCTACGATCCAGCCTTCCGGTGCCTCGATCTCGCACATCTGGATGCCCGTCAGTGTGTCTCTCAGCTTCTTCAGGACCGGTCCGCACTCTTCCATGCCTGTCGGAACCTTGATGACGTCGCCGTGGTCGTTGATCTCTCCAACCGGTGCGATAACTGCGGCTGTTCCGCAGACACCGATCTCGTCCATTTCCTTCAGCTCAGTGAACGGAACGACTCTCTCCTCGACCTCCAGGCCAAGGTAATCCTTTGCGACGACTTCCAGGGAGCGGCGTGTAACGGATGGGAGAATTGTGTTTGACTTCGGGGTGATGAACTTGTTGCCCTTGATGCAGATGATGTTGGCTCCGCCTGTCTCCTCGAGGTTGGTTCTGGTCTTGGAATCCAGGTAGAAGTTCTCGTTGAATCCTTCTCTGTGCGCCTCGTCGATCGCGCGCAGGGACATCGCGTAGTTCAGTCCTGCCTTGATGTCGCCTGTTCCTACCGGCGCTGCTCTGTCGTAGTCGGAGACCTTAACTCTGATCGGAGTAACTGCTCCGCCCGGGAAGTACGGTCCTACCGGAGTTGCAAACATACGGAACTGATAGGATGGAGCCGGTGCTACGCCGATGACCGGTCCGATACCAAACTCGAACGGTCTCAGATACAGAGTCGCTCCGGAACCGAATGGCGGTACCCATGCTGCGTTAGCCTTGACGACCTGCTTTACAGCCTCTACGAATCTTTCCTTCGGGAATACCGGCATAACCAGGCGCTTTGCAGAACGCTCGATACGCTCTCCGTTCAGGTCAGGGCGGAATGTAACGATTCTGCCGTCCTTGGTCGTGTAAGCCTTCAGGCCCTCGAATACAGCCTGTGCATACTGCAGGACACCCGCACTCTCACTCATCGTGACGTTCGGTTCTGTGGACAGCTCGCCGTCATCCCAGCTGCCGTCTTCCCAGTTTGCTACATAGCGGTAGTCCGTCGGCTGATACGTAAATGTAAGTTTTCCCCAATCAAGATTTTTCTTCTCCATGGTCATTTTTCTCCTTTCAAAAATCACCAATCCGTGCCAAATTGTGCAACCAGATAAGTTCCAGCAGAATTAATTGTATAACACATCCAAAAAGTTATCAACCTTGCGGATTAGAGTACTAAAAAAAGAACATTTCTCATGTTCAGTTTACCAGCAAGATCGTTAACATTCAAGTAATAGAGCGTGTTTTTCTGCCTCATCACAATATTTTTACGATATTTCTCACAGTTAGTTGTGTCTCTTCACTAAATTTTCTGCATTTTCTATGTAAAAACAGAACAGCCCTCCAGAATTGAGGGCTGTTCCACGGAAACGATGCGTTTCCTCTATTTATTTTAGTTAGAATATCTGACTATTTTCCGACAGCCTGGAATGCCTGGTCGAGATCCCAGATGATGTCCTCCGCGTCCTCGGTTCCGATGGACAGGCGGATCGTGTTCTGGTAGATTCCGACGCCGTTCAGCTCCTCTTCATTCAGCTCGGCATGCGTGGTCGTAGCCGGGTGGATAACCAGGGACTTGACGTCAGCGACGTTAGCCAGCAGGGAGAAGATCTTCAGATGATCGATGAACTGGAAGGCCTCTTTTTGTCCTCCCTTGATGTTGATCGTGAAGATGGATGCTCCTCCGTTCGGGAAGTATCTCTCATACAGCGCGTGATCCGGGTGATCCGGCAGAGACGGATGGTTGATGGACTCTACCAGCGGCTGTGTCTTCAGGTACTCGATGACCTTCTTAGTGTTCTCGATATGGCGGTCCAGGCGCAGGGACAGCGTCTCGAGGCCCTGCAGCAGCAGGAACGCGTTGAACGGTGCGATTGCAGCTCCGGTGTCGCGGAGCAGGATCGCTCTGACGTAGGTCGCTACGGTTCCCGGTACGTCCGCGAACTTCACGCCGTGGTAGCTTGCGTTCGGCTCCGTGAACTGCGGGAACTTGTCGGACTTGCTCCAGTCGAACGTGTCTCCGTCGACGATGATTCCGCCGAGTGTGGTTCCGTGGCCGCCGATGAACTTGGTCGCGGAGTGGACGACGATGTCAGCGCCGTGCTCCAGCGGACGGATCAGGTACGGTGTTCCGAACGTGTTGTCGATGATGACCGGAATGCCGTGCTTGTGGGCGATCTCAGAAATCGCGTCGATGTCCGGAATGTCGGAGTTCGGATTTCCGAGCGTCTCGAGGTAAACGACCTTGGTGTTCTCCTTGATCGCGCCCTCTACCTCTGCCAGGTCATGCGCGTTGACGAAGGTCGTGTCGATTCCGTATGGGCGCAGCGTGTGCTCCAGGAGGTTGGAGCTTCCGCCGTAGATGGTCTTCTGTGCGACGACGTTGTCACCGCCGGATGCCAGAGCCAGAATCGAATATGTTACGGCCGCTGCTCCGGATGCCAGAGCCAGTCCTGCGACTCCGCCTTCCAGAGCGGCAACTCTCTGCTCCAGGACACCCTGTGTGGAGTTCGTCAGTCTTCCGTAGATGTTTCCGGCATCTCTCAAGCCGAAGCGGTCAGCCGCGTGCTCGCAGTTGTGGAAGACGTAGGAGGTCGTCTGATAAATTGGTACTGCGCGGGAATCCGTTGCCGGATCTGCCTGTTCCTGACCTACGTGAAGCTGAAGCGTGTTGAATCCAAATTTATGATCTGCCATTTTATTTCCTCTTTCTGCAGTTTCGGGTACTGCGAACCTCTATAATTCCGTAATGTTCCGTATATCCATTTATTTACATTACTAATGGAAAGGTTTCTTTCCGGGCATTGCTGTGCTGCCCGCGAATGCTTAACTGTTTCTCCCGCCTGGCGGGGATTCCTCGTCGGAGTGCTGTCCGGGTCGTCCCTGCCGCGTGTGAGCGGCGGCTATGACATTCGCCCGAATCTATAGTTCCTCCGAACCAGCTCTTCAAAAATGATACCCAAGTCGTTCTCCTTTCGGCCGGCACCATGCAGTGCGCTGTTCGTGATGGCTTCTTTTACAAGCCCACATAACATACTGTTTTAGTGTGCTTTTGTTTATGTCATTACTATACCCTGATATTTCATCCCTGTCAACAACTATATCATCATTTTTTATGGCAATCACATAAAATATATTTCTAACGATGTATTTATTCGACAAAGTTTGTCCGTGACAAATAACACATGCCCAGCAGGACGCTTCCCCTGATGAGCAGTTTGGTTTTTGTCAAAACACTGGAAACTTGATGAGATACAAGTATAATATACGCATAACCGTTTTTTGACGGAAAGCCAGCATTTCATGGAAGCCGCGGCGATGCGGATCCACAGAAAGGAAGTTTAGCATGACAAGAAAAGAAAAAGAGAGGCAAATCAAGAAGGAGGCCAAAGCGACGGTCACGCTGTTCGTGATCTGTTTCATCTGGCACGTCGGGTTTGCGTACGGGCTGTCGGGCTCGGGGATTAAAATCGGAGGGCTGCCGCTCTGGTGGCTGCTCAGCACGCCGGGCGTGTTCGTGGTCGCGATCATAGGGCTCGCAGTGCTGCTGACGCGCGTGTTCAAGAACTTCAGCCTCGAAGACGACGCCCCGGAAGGAACCGGTTCCAACGAGAAGGGAGGACGCCATGACCAGTAAACAGGCTATTATCCTCGGAATTCTCGCAGTATACATGGTCCTCACCGTGGTCGTCGGCATCTGGCAGAGCCGTGTCTCGGCCAAACAGCACGCCTCACAGGGATTCCTGAGCAACTACTTCGCGGGCGGCCGCGGCATGGGCGGATTCGTCCTCGCCATGACCTTAGTCGCAACCTACACGAGCGCGAGCTCCTTCTTAGGAGGGCCGGGACTCGCGTCCGACTGGGGACTCACGCAGTCCTGGGAGGCCGGCATCCAGATCGCCACCGCCTTCCTGACCCTCGGCGTCCTCGGAAAGAAGTTCGCCCTGATCTCCCGCCGCATCGACGCGGTCACGATCACGGACTACCTCCGCGCGCGCTACCAGTCCGCGCCGGTCGTCATCTTCAGCGGCATCGCGCTGATCGTGTTCTTCACGACGCAGATGGTCGCGCAGTTCATCGGCGGCGCCACGCTGCTGCAGACGGTCACCGGCCTGCCGTACATGTGGTCGCTCCTGCTGTTCGCGGCGGTCGTCATCATCTACACGTCCGTCGGCGGATTCCGCGCGGTCGTCGTCACCGACATGATCCAGGGCATCATCATGACCGCGGGAACGTTCCTTCTGCTCTTCTTCATCCTGAAGTCGGGCGGCGGCCTGCACCACCTGATCTCCGAACTGAACCAGTCGAACCCTGGCTGGGACCTCATGGGAAAGGGCCAGTACGGCAAAGACATCATCGCCCTCCAGCCGGGCTACCTGATCTCGTTCTGGGTGCTGGTAGGCATTGCGACCCTCGGCCTCCCGCAGACCGCGGTCCGCTGCATGGGCTTCAAGGACACGCGCTCGATGCACCGCGCCATGGTCTACGGAACCGTCGTCGTCGGCATCCTGATGATCGGCATGCACTTCGCCGGCACCATCGGCGCCCCGCTGATTCCTAAGGGCGCGATCCAGACGACCGACGCGGTGATCCCGTACATCGTTCTGCACCACATGCCGACCTGGGCCGCCGGCCTCTTCCTGGCCGCGCCGCTCGCCGCCGTCATGTCCACGGTCGACTCCCTGCTGATCTTAGCCTCCGCGACGATCATCAAGGACCTCTACCTCCACTACATCGTCGGCGACAAAAAAGAGAACCTCGAACGCGCACACAAGCGCATCCCGAACTACAGCTTTGCGATCACCCTGCTGCTCGGCGTCATCACCTGCGTCATCGCGATGAACCCGCCGGACATCATCGTCTGGATCAACCTGTTCGCATTCGGCGGCCTCGAGGCGACCTTCTTCTGGCCGATGATCGGCGGCCTCTACTGGCGCAAAGGCAACTCAACCGCCTGCCTCGCCTCCATGGCCGCGAGCCTCTCGGTCTTCATCTTCTTCAACCGCGTGAAGATCGCCCCGTTCCACATCCACGAGATCGTCCTCGGCCTCGTCGCGGGCGGCATCGTCTACTTCCTGGTCGGAAAGTATTCGAAGCACCCGATTGAGGTGAGTGAGGATCTGATGTAATGCAGGCCGCGCGCGGACACTGCTCAAACGGAACTGATTTTATATTGCAGGAAACGCTGCCCCTTAAGGGCGGCGTTTTTTTTGTGCGCGCGGGGCGGTCGGGCGGTCGGGCGCCTGGGCAGGCTGCAGGGGCGCCGGACCGCGGGGGCCGAGGCACGGAAGCGGCCTTGGAGTTCTGAGGAGGCGCTTCGGTGCCCGGGGCGTAATGTTCGTGCCGCGCGCGGACACTGATCGACCGGAATTGATTTTACATTTGCAGGAAACGCTGCCCCTTGGGGCGGCGTTTTTTATGTGCGCGCGGAGCGGTCGGGCGGTCGGGCGCCTAGGCAGGCTGCAGGGGCGCCGGACCGCGGGGATTGGGCGGCATGTATACTGCGTACTTCCTCTATCGGTTGAAATTTCATCGTTTTATGAACGTGAACCTCGGACACTGCGGGAGGAGACGAAAGTATACAATATACGCGTCACTCGTATGCCGCGCGGGTGCGGAAAATAGCGCAGGTGATATGGACAGCGCCGAAATTGCGATACCGCCGCCCGGGTCGGCGGGGTATGGCGCGCCGCCGTTGGGAATTTGGCCTGATCTGGCGCCGTTTTCCTAACGACCCAAAAAAAGTTAGGGAAATTGGCACCGAAAATCCGTTTTTCCAACATCTCGGTGAGGCCGGCGTGCGCCTGCGCCGCTGAGGGCAGGGCACGATCATCGATTTGACCAGTGCGCCCGCCGTAATTGACTGCGCCGCCACTATCATCCCGGACGTACAGTGCGAATAGTCGCGCAGCGTGGTCATATCATCATGCATTTTTCTGTGGCGACGGCGATGCTCCAACCGATTGTCGATAATCATCGCCCTGCACATACCCTTATGGGGTATATCGAATTCAAGATCCATCGCTGGCGACTTTGGAATTTGAAAAATTTGGAGCCATTTTCCCACATTTTGGGGATGCGGTGGGAAAATGGCATGTTATCACTGGTTTTTCCCAAATTTCAGGCAGCCCAAGCTCGATTTCCCGGCGCGCACAGGTGTGCAGTTGCGCGGCGCGCGGCAACAATGCGTTAATTGCCATCGGTATTTCCAGATAATGGTGTGGACTGTATACTTTCGTCCCTCCCATCCCCCGCGCCAGTGTTCGAAATCTCCCGCGCGCGCCGCCGCGCCTCCCGAAACCGACGTGCACGAACTCTGGAAATCGCGGAATGCTTTTCATCGGGAAATCCCCCGCGCGCGCCGCAAAAGACCGCCCGTGCATACCGTGCACACGGGCGGTCTCGTAAAGTCATTCTCACGTCGGCTTCATTTCGAAATGCGTACGACCGCTTCATTCCAAAGCGCGCGGACTGCATTTTCCTGCTATACTCAACTATCGCTATACTTAACTATGTGAGATGAGCGATAGGATGCGCGGCGCAGGCGTTCAGGGCCAGCGGCACGCGCGGGCGAGCTATTTCGCGTGGCTCGGCGGCAGGATCTCGATCCAGTAGCCGTCCGGGTCTTCGATGAAGTAGATGCCCATGGCCGGGTTCTCGAAGCAGATGCAGCCCATTTCCTCATGCTTCTTGTGGGCGGCGTCAAAGTCGTCCGCGACCAAGGCCAGGTGGTACTCGATCTCGCCGAGGTCGTACGGCTGCTTGCGCTCCTTCATCCAGGTCAGCTCCAGGCGGAAGTCGGTCCTGCCGCCGTCGCCCAGGTAGCAGATGGTGAAGTCCGGCTGGTCGTTGACGCTGACCGGCTCCAGGCCGAGTGCGTCGTGGTAGAATTTTTTGCTTCTCTCCAGATCCAGGACGTTGAAGTTAAAGTGGTTAAAATAGAATCCCATGGGTCTCTCCTCCTTATTGACCGGCGCCGGCCGGCGGCTTCCTAAATGGAACGCACTCCGCCTTCCCTGCCCGCGCGAACGTATTCCGCTGCTCATGCCCGCCCGCAGAACCAACCTCATTCGCGGGCCGGCCCGGGGCCATGCGGCTGCCGCAGGCCGCCGGTCTTTCCCTTGCTGCCGCGCCCCCGCGCCGAACTGCCGTGCGGGGCGCGCGCCTGCTTTTCAATGTCGTTACCCGTATTATACCCCGGCCCGGCGCGATTTTCATGCCGCAAACGCGCCCGGCCGAAAAAAATCCAAACCGCAGCCCCTATACAATCCCCGCCGAACGACAACCTCCAAACAAAAATAATCTCCGGACCGAATTGCATTCCGTCCGGAGATTACCCATCGCCGCATTATAACCCATATTTATTATTATCATAACTGCCGCGAACAACAGCCGTGCGCCGCGCTTCCGCACCACGGCCAACGAGCCGATCCCGCCCGGTTGATCAAGCCCTGATCATTGAACTCAGGAAGTCCTGCAGGCGCTTGCTCTGCGGGTTAGTGAAGATCTGCTCGGAGGTGCCGCTCTCCGTCAGCTCGCCCTGGTTCATGAAGACGACGCGGTCGGCGACCTCGCGCGCAAAGCCCATCTCGTGCGTGACGACGATCATCGTGACGCGCTGCTCGGCGAGGTTCTTCATGACGCTGAGGACTTCTCCGGTGATCTCCGGGTCGAGCGCCGACGTCGGCTCGTCAAACAGCATGATGGTCGGATCCATCGCGAGCCCCCTCGCGATCGCGACGCGCTGCTTCTGGCCGCCGGAAATCATCTGCGGATACTGGTCCTTGTGGTCGAGCATGCCGACCAGGTTCAGGAGCTCCTCGGCGCGGGCGACGGCCTTGTCCTTCGGGACTTTCTTGACCTTGATTGGCGCATAGGTGACGTTGTCCAGGACGGTCATGTGCGGGAACAGGTTGAAGTGCTGGAAAACCATGCCCGTCTCGCTGATGACCTGCTTGAGGGCCTTGTCCGGGATGTACTTTGCCTCACCTCCGGAAGGAGTGTCGACAAAGGTCGTGCCGTTCAGCGAGATCGAACCCGAACTGATGCGCGTCAGACAGTTTATGCACCTGAGCAGGGTGCTTTTGCCTGAGCCGGAAGGGCCGATGATCGCGACCGTCTCCCCCTCCTCCACGGAGAAGTCGATGTCCTTCAGGGCGTGGAAGTCGCCGAAGTATTTATTGATGTTTTTCATTTCCAGGATTGCGGACATACTAATTCTCCCTCCTTGTGTACGTCGAGAAACGGGCTTCGATGTGGTTCAGCACCAGGGTCAGCAGGAAGGTGAAGAGCAGGTAGATCGCCGCGGCGACCACGTAGGCGGTCAGGTTGTAGTCGCGGTTTACGATGCCCTCCGACACACGCATCATCTCCGACATCGAGATGACGGAAGCGAGCGCCGTGTCCTTGACCAGCGTGATGGCCTCGTTGGAGACCGGCGGCAGGACGACGCGCATCGCCTGCGGCACGATGATTCCGAACGTGGTCTGCGCCCTGCTGAGTCCGAGTGAGTGCGCGGCCTCGTACTGGCCCTGATCGATGCTCAGGATGCCGCCTCTGTAGATCTCTGCAAAGTACGCCGCGTAATTCAGCACGAACGTCAGGATCGCCGCCGGGAACGCCGGGATGTCGATGTTCAGCACGAGCGGGAAGAAGAAGTAGAAGAAGAACAGCTGGAGCATGAGCGGCGTGCCGCGGAAGACGAACACGAAGATCTTGCAGATCCAGCGTACCGGGCGGAACCGGCTCATCTCTCCGAAGGCGAACGGCAGTCCCAGCGGGAGCGCCAGCACCAGCGTGATGATGAACAGCTCCACAGAGACGACAGCGCCCTGCAGCAGCGGCGGTAAAATTTCAGCAATATAACTCATGTAATTTCCTGCTCCTTCCAGCTTCTATGGTTGCTTGGGTTCTTTCATAATGAACGGCCATCCGCTGGCTTTGCAGGATGGCCGCCGTTTTCACGTTCAGGGACAAAGTCCGAAGTCCTCAGACCCTACCCTTTACTTTATCACAATTTTCTCAACTTATCACCATTGATGTCCGACGCGGGTTCGCTGCCGCATCGCCGCTCCAGACCGCGTTCCGTACTGCGGTCCGGATCACCATCGCACCGGGTTCTGCCCGGAGCATTCCTATTTAGAGTAGCCTTCGTCGATCGCGAGGTTCTTTCCGAACCACTTCTCGCTGATCTTCTTGGCGCTTCCGTTCTTGATCGCCTCAGCGAGTGCGGCGTTGACCTTCTTGGTCAGTGCCTTGTCGCCCTTGCGGAATCCGATCGCGTAGTAGTCTGCGCCGAAGTTGTACGGGGACTCGTAGAGCTTGGTGTTGTTCTTGTTGTTGTAGATCGCGTAGACCTCGTCGATCGCGACGGCGTCGATTCTGCCGGCCTTCATGTCGAGCAGGGCGGCGTTGTAGTCGTCGTAGGTCTTGACGTTGTCCTTGAACTCGTCGTAGTTCTTATCCTTCTCGATCGCCTCCAGCGCGGAAGAGCCTGCCTGGGTTCCGAGCTTGATCTTCTCGAGCTGCTTCGCATTCTTGATCTTCACGTTCTTATCCATGGACATGATCAGGATGCGGTTCTTCATGTACTTGTGGGAGAGGGACATGCTCTTCTGGCGGTCCTCTGTCGCGGAGAGTCCGTTCCAGATGCAGTCGATCTTCTTGCTCTTCAGCTCCGCTTCCTTAGCGTCCCAGTCGATTGGCTTGAACTCAACCTTTACACCGAGCTCCTTGCCGATCTGCTTCGCGAGGTCGATGTCGAATCCGACGAGCTTGTTGTTCTTATCGCGGAATCCCATCGGCGCGAACGTGTCGTCCAGGCCGATGATCAGCTTGCCTCTCTTCTTGATATAGTTCCAGCTATTGTCCTTACTGCTGCTTGAAGAACTTCCGCAGCCCGTGACCAGTGCCATGGTCAGTGCCAGAACTGCGATCAGCATTACGGCAACAAATTTGTTGGATTTTTTCATTGTACGTAAACCCCCTGATTCATTTACATTGCTTGGTTTGATGTGATTATACCCACTATGATTGATTTAACGCTTTAACGCGCTAAAATATTGCTATGTTGAAATAGTACCACCGTTTAACGATTCTGTCAACCGCCGGCAGACAAGTCCGCTGCCCTTGCGCGTCGACTTTGTCCCTCTCTCCCCTCCTCCGGCAAAATCCACGCCCCCGCCGTCTCACCCCACCTGCCGCACACCCTGAATTCCTCCGCACAGCCGCCCGCTCCTCCGCCGGCGCCGACCGAACCCCCTGCGCCCGGCCACCCAACTGCCCACTGAAAAAATTGGAAAAAGTACCAATTGACACCGATCGAATCCTTCATTACAATATGTTATGCAAATAAATTTTACGCAATTGATTAAACGCCAAGCCGTCCGGGCATTAAGAGTATAGATGAAACAGCAAAAATCCAACTCTCGCCCGGGTACTTGCATTGACTGAGGAGAGGGAGAACATGACACATACATACAGAACTATCGGAACCTGTTCGACGGAAATTTCTTTTGACCTGGACGGAGACCGCGTCCACAACGTGCAGTACGTCAACGGATGCAGCGGAAACCTCCAGGCGGTCAGCCAGCTTGTGGAGGGCCTCACCGTCGAGCAGATTGAGGAGAAACTCCGGGGCATCCACTGCGGATTCAAGCAGACGTCCTGCGGAGACCAGCTGGCGATCGCCGTTCAGCAGGCCTACGAGCAGGAGCAGGCACAGAAGAATGCCTAATGCCATTCCCCGGACCATATTGGAGGTAAACCATGGCAGATAATCACATCCACGCCCCGCTTGCTAAGCCGGTGCACACCGGATCTAAATACGACTGCCTCAGGCTGGGGAATCAGCTCTGCTTCCCGCTTTATGCCTGCTCCAAGGAGATCATCCGGCGCTACAAGCCGCTCCTGGACAAGCTCGACCTGACGTATACACAGTACATCACGATGATGGTGCTCTGGGAGCACGAGTCGATGACCGTCAAGGAGCTCGGCGCCTACCTGTACCTGGACTCCGGCACACTGACGCCGGTCCTGAAGAAGCTGGAGCACAAGGGCTACCTGACCCGCGAGCGCTGCAAAGACGACGAGCGCAGCCTGAAGGTCACGATCACCGAGAAGGGCCAGCACCTCGAGGACGAGGCCCTGGACGTTCCGGAGCACATCGGCGCCTGCCTCGACATCCCGTCTGACGACGCCCAGAAACTCTACTCCCTGCTCTACGAAGTCCTCGCCGGCTTCCGCGAGACAGAGTAGCGCGGCGGCAGCCGGAGCCGCGACGGTCAGACGAAACCGCGGCCGGAGCTGCAAAGCCGCCGCGATTATAATGGAAATGAAAAAAACCTGTCGCTGAGATGAATGGAAGGCGACAGGTTTTTTAGCGTTGCGGCACGGTGCCGCGACCGCGAGACAACGCAACGCGCGGCGCCGAAAGCCCGCCGCGGTGATCAGATGAAAGCGCGGCGGTGGGCAAAGGCGCGCCGCAGGGGCGCGGGCGGGACCGCATAGTCACTGCGAGGGGGATGAAAGTATACTGGATGCACCATTATCTGGAAATAGCAGTGGAAACTACTGCATGACCGCCGCGCGCCTGCCGGATTCCCTGGTGAAAAGCCTCCCGCGAATTCCAGGGGTCGTGCGCGGCAGCACGAGACCATCGCGAGGAGCCGAAGGTATACTGTCCACACCATTAAATGGTAATTACGCACCATCAGATTACCAGCACTCACCATCGTGAGCGCGACCGCCGTTTTTTCGGATGACTTCTCCCTGAAAAACAGCCTCAAAATTCCAGCCTCCGCGCTCGCCGGCTTCGGGCTGCATTTTTGGTTTAGTCAATCCGAATTAGGATTGATTTTATGAAGAAATCAAAAAAACCTTCTGTCAAATCGTTCTGAGAAGAATAATATGAATTATTGTACTCTTATCTGTACAGAAAATGCCGTGAACATCTCCTCTGCTCTCCGTCCTGATGACCAGAGAGCACCTGTGATATCAACACCCGAATGTGACTTTAATCAAACTTTAAGTTGTCAGAATTTATTAGTTCCATGTCAAGAATCACCGTTCCATTACAGCGATTTATGACCCCGATACTCATTATCGTTAATCCGATTGCGCGCAACCATTCCGAAATCACCAATCTTTACCAAATAACATAATTAAATTATTAACATTCCCGAGAACGGGATTCTTCACAATTTGACAAAATCTCTCGCGTCGCATTGATAGCATTTCTGCCATCAGTCCCCGTTGTTCGAACACCCCGGTGTCCCGGAGGGCGGCGCGGCGACAGTTTTTATGCTATCATCAACGCTCGCACGGCACCCCGGCGGCGCGGCTACAGCTTTTATGTTATCATCAGCGCTCGCACGGCATCCCGGCGGCGCGGATATTGTATACTCGCGCTTCCCCCCGCCGCGCACGACGCCCATGTTCATCAAACGCCGAAATTCCAGCCGTTAGCAGAAGTACGCAGTATACGCCCCGCCGCCAGTCAAGCCAACCCTTCCAGGTGCGCCACGCCGCCAGTCAAACCAACCCGTCCGGTGCGCCGCGCCGCCAGTCAAACCAACCCGTCCGGTGCGCCGCGCCGCGCGGCACCTCTATATATTATATTACACTGAAAAAAACCTGCCGCCCCGGATTTCCCGTTGCGGCAGGTTTTTCGCCTCTATTTTATACATTTCTATATGCATTCCTCTTCGCGCCGCCCTCTGCCTCTTCAGCAGACCGCAGACGTCGCGCGGTTTACCGAACGTCACGCGTCCGTACAGTGCCCCTGTCGCGGCTGCCCTCTGCCTTCTTCAGCAGACCGCAGGCATCGCGCAGTTTACAGAGCGCCGCGGCTTTCCGAGATGCCGCGCGACCGTGAAGTCAGCTTGCAACCACGCCGCGTGGCTTTTCCGAGCGCCACGTAGTCGCGGCTCCAGTTTGTAATCGCGCCGTGTCGCGCGGTTTACCGAACGTCGCGTGTCCGTACAGGGCCCCCGTCGCGCCGACTGCTTATCTCGTCAGCAGCTTGGCGTCGGCCTTGGCCTGGAAGCTCGCGTCGTCGATGATGAAGCGCTCGTGCTCGCCCTCGCCGATGAGGCCGGCCTCGTCGTAGGCGGCGACGTGGAACGTCAGCTTTCTGCGGTCGATCGCGATGAGCTCGGACGTGCAGCGGACGCGGAGTCCGACCGGGGTGGAAGCGAGGTGCTTCACGTTCATCAGGGTTCCGACGGTGCCCTGGCCCTCTTCCAGACAATCCGCAACCGAGCGGTACGCGGTCTTCTCCATCAGCGCGATCATTGCAGGCGTCGCGAAGACGTTCAGCTCACCGCTTCCCATCGCTTTTGCGGTCGTCTCTGCGGTGACGACACCCTTCTGCTCTCCTGTAATTCCAAGCTTCAGTTCCTTCATTCGACGATACTCCTCTCGTATTTAACTAGTCAATCTCTGCGCTTGCCGCGAGCGCCGCAACCGCACCGTCCGCTGCAGCTGTCGTCAGCTGGCGCACCGTCTTGGTCCGGCAGTCACCCGCGGTGAAGATCCCCGCGTGGCCGGTCAGGCAGTCCTCGCCCGCGTCCACGTATCCCTTAGGATCCAGCGGAACGACGTTGGCGAACTCCTTGTTCTCCGGCATCTGTCCGATCGCGACGAACAGGGCGCTGACCGGGATTTCCCTCGTCTGCCCGTCCTTCACGCTCGTGACCTCGATCGCCTCCAGCTTAGGATCGCCGATCAGTTTGGTCACGTTGGAGCTCAGTACGAACTCGACGTTGTCCAGCTTCTGCAGCTTCTCGACGTCGCTCTCGTCTCCTCGGAACTGGTCTCTTCTATGAATAATATACACCTTGCTGCAGATCTGCGCCAGGAACAATGCGTCGCCGAGCGCCGTATTTCCGCCGCCGTTGACCGCTACGTCCTTTCCTCTGAAGAACATTCCGTCGCACGTCGCGCAGTAGGAGATTCCTGCTCCGATCAGCTGCTCCTCGCGGTCTAAGCCGAGCGGGCGGTTCTTGGCGCCGGTCGCGATGATGACCGTCTTGGCGTCGTAGACGTTCTGCTCCGTGTGGACATGCTTGACGTCGCCGTCATCCTCGACGGAAACCGCCTTCTCCATGATCATCTCCGCGCCGAGTCCCGTCGCCTGCTCGTACAGCTCCTGCGCGAACTCCGCACCGGACGTCTTCTTGATGCCCGGGTAATTCTCGATCTCCGGCGTGTTGATGATCTGCCCGCCGTACATGTTTGCCTCCAGCATCAGGGTTTTCTTGCCCGCGCGCTGTCCGTAAATCGCCGCAGTCATTCCCGCAGGGCCCGCGCCGATGATGATGATATCCCAAATATTTGCCATATTATCATTTCCTTCCGTTTATCTTATATTTCATCCACAGCCAGAAAGGCCGCCGCCCCTGAATCGAGACGGCGGTCGTTTGATGCGCTGTGATTACTCGCCCTTTACGAACTTCTCTACCTGCGGCTTAGGAATGACGCCGATCGAACGGTTCTGCTCCTCGCCGTTGACGAAGCGTACCAGGCACGGGATGGATGCGACGTTGTACTTGATCGCAACCGGCTCGTTCTCGTCGACGTTGACCTTGACGACCTTGACGTCGGATGTCTCGTCCGCAACCTGATCCAGGACCGGGGAGAGCATCTTGCATGGGCCGCACCAGGACGCCCAGAAATCAACTACTACCGGCTTATCGCTCTTCAGAACTTCTTCTTCAAAATTGTCCATTGTTACATTAACTGCTGCCATATGTGTACCTCCTACGCGCCGATCCGGCGCTCTTACTGCCGCTCCCCGTGCAATTTCCTTCGGGAGAGAGGCCGTCTGTCTTGTTTACTGAGATTTTTATACCCGGCAAAACAGACTCTAACCACTAAATTAGATTTTACGCAATTTATTAGTGCTGATGGGTGACATTGTGATGATCGCATCAAAATCCGCCCCGCGGCGGCATCTGCGCCTCTTCACCGGGCACGTTTCCCGGGCGCCGCTTCACATGCATTTAATTTAATCCATCGCGCGCCGCCCGATTCTGGCGGTTCGAGGGGAATCGCCAAGAACCGCCAGGCGCAGTCGAACCGCCGGCCGCCGCCGTACAGCCGCTTACAATCGAATCACCGGCTGCAATTCCAGTGCCGGCCGCCGCGGAGCAGCCGCTCACAGTCGAACCGCCCGTCGCGATCCCGATGCCCATGCCGCCGACCGCAATCCCATTGCCGGCCGCCGCGGAGCAGCCGCTCACAGTCGAACCGCCAGCCGCGGCGTGCGGCTTTTACCGATACGCCTCGAGCGCCGCGAAGACGTAGCGGAGCAGGAACTCCTCGCCGTAGAGCAGGGTCCGGTCATCGACGAGCATCCGGTCGGTGTGGAGCGGGTGGTAGTCGCCGTTGACTGCGCCGCCGATGCGGATGAACACGCCTGGGATCTCCTGCTGGTAGAAGGAGAAGTCCTCGCCGCTCATGTACGGGCGGATCATCTTGACCTTGTCCGCGCCGAACGCCTCCGTGATCACTCGGATCGCGAGGTCCGTCGCCTTGCGGTCGTTGTCGACGGCGACGCCCGGGCCCCAGGTCTTGACCTCGAGTGAGGCACCGAACGCCTCGGACATGCGCTCCGGCATCGTGTTCACGACCTCCTGCATGACGTCGAAGTCGCGGATATCGAGCGTCCGGAAGTTGAACATCATCGAGGCCTCGCTCGGAACCTCGCCGTCCCTGGCCTTCGTGTGGACCTGCGTCGGGACCATGACGACCGGGTGGCTCTCCGGGATCCTGAGCGCGATCTCCTCGGTGACCGAAGACAGGATGCGGCTCGCCGCGACCAGGGCGTTCTTGGCCGTCTCCGGCTTGCGGATGCTGCCGCCCTTCGTCTTCACCGTCATGACCGCGCCGGCGCCGATCGTGCTCATGATGCCGTAGTTCAGGTTGAACGTCCCGAGGTCCGCAGTCTGGATGACGTGGAGGCCGGCGATGCATTTGACGCCGCTCAGGATGCCGCTGTCCATGATCTCCTTGGCGCCGGTCGCGTTCTCCTCCGCCTTTTGGAAGATGATCTTCACTGTGCCGCGGAGCTTGGGACGGAGTTCCTGGAGGATTTTGGCGGCCGTCAGGACGTAGGTGATGTGGCAGTCGTGGCCGCAGGCGTGCATGACGCCCGGGTTCACCGACGCGTACGGGACGCCGGTCTTCTCCTCGATCGGCAGGGCGTCGATGTCGCCGCGGATCGCGACCGCAGGGCCAGGCAGGTCGCCCGTCACCGTCGCCACCGTGCTCGTCCCCGCGATCTCCTCGTACGGAATGCCCCAGTCGTCCAGGTGCGCGCGGATGTACGCGGCGGTCTCGAACTCTTTGCCGCTGAGCTCCGGGTGGCAGTGCGCGTGGCGGCGCGCCTCCAGCATGAACTCGTAATTGTCCTGCGTGATCTTATGGAAGTCGATATCGGCCGGCTTTCCGGCTCTCAGGTTCTTGCGGTCGGAAATCATGCGCGGCCTCCTTTCGCTGCATTTTCATTCGCTTCATTGCCATTCGCTTCATTGTCGTTTGTATTCGCGGTATTTTCGTCAGCCGGGGCGTCAGCAGGCTTCGGATCCGGGTCGTTTCCGGCGGTCGGGCGCTCGCCCGCGTCCGAACCCAATTCCGAAACTGAGCTCGAAACGGATTCCGAACCGAAGTCCGTACCTTCGTTCAAGCCGATGCCTGAGTCCGCGCCCGGATCGTAAGCCTGATCTGAAGCCGGGTCCGCAGTCTGATCCGCAGCCGGTTTTCTGCCATCAGCCGAGTCACGGCGCTTGGCATCCCTCGCCTTTGCCGCACGGGCCTTCAGCCCCTCGGGATCCAGGCGGTAGAACGACACCTTGTACCGCACCTTGTACGCGAGCTCCGCGGCCTGCAGCGACTCCTTCATGATCGTCTGGAGGTGGCGGTAGGCCTCGTCGCCGCGGCACTCCCCGTAGTAGACCAGCACGGCCTCGTCCGGGATGACGTTGTGCCGCGAGCCGCTCTCCATCTCGATCGGGACCAGGATGATGTCGTCAAAGCTGTCGAACTCGAACCACACCTTATCCATCAGGATCTGCATCAGCTCATTGCCCGCGATGATCGGGTTGTGCGTCTTATACGGCACGGAGCTGTGGCCGCCCTTTCCCAGCAGACGGATCTGCACACGGAAGCGGATGTTTCTCTGCTGTTCCTTCCGGCTCCATATCTGCCGCAGGGAACTGCCCGTATTGCCAAAAAGTCGGTCTGTCTTCATATGTTACCCCTATCGTTCTTTTGGTTATTCCTTCTGGTCACGGCCTTCCTGTTCTTGCCCGTCGTTCCGGGGCGTGGCGCCCGCGGAACTGCCGTCAGAACTGCCTCCGGACCCGCTTTCGGACCCATCGTACGTTCTGCCTTCGGACGCGCCGTGCGCCTGCCCGTCGCGGCCGGGTTCCTCGTGCTTCAGCAGGGAAGAGAAGGAAGAAATCGACTTGACGAAGTCCTCCCAGACGTTCGCACCCGGGAGCTTAGGACGCTCATCAGTCGTCCCCACAGCCGTCTTCTGGAAGCGTTCGCGGATCTCCTTCAGTTGCTCGGCGAGCTGCGGATGGCGCTGCTCCAGCAGCGCGCGGTGGTAGGCGCGCTCGTCCATGAACCGCTGGTAAGCCTGCGGATACTTCCTGCGGAAGTTACGCTCACGATGCATCCTCCACTCGGCCATCTGGCGGAGCGCCGACGGATCCATCTCCGCGAACCGCTCGTCCAGTGCCGCGTGCTGGCGGGCGATCGAATCGGAGAGGCGCTGCATGCGCTCGTCCGAGATTCCGCCCTTTCTGACCAGCAGGGCGATCTGCATCTCCAGCAGGTCCAGCAGCTTCTCCTCATCCATGTTGCTGAAGTTGAATCCGAAGAATTTCTGCTCCTGCTGCCTGAGCCATTCCGTGTCGACGTCCTGGCCGTCGGCAAACTCCGAGACCAGGCGCTCGGCGAATTTGGTCATCTCCTCGTCGGCATCCTGCCCGTAAGCCCACTCGTACTCCGCGATCACGCGGCCCGGCGCGTGCAGGGTGATCTGGTTCGCCTCGTCATCCAGGACCTCGACCTTCTCCGCGTCCTCCTCGGTCACGAGCGGATACGGCGGAAGCATTCCCTCCGCCTGCAGGGCCGTCTGCATGAACGGCCGGATTGCGCCCTCGTGGAACATCTCCTCCGCGCCGAACGCACGCAGCTGGTCGTTCACGCTGCCCGCGTGCTCCGTCATGTAGAAGTGAATGCCCATGCGCTTCAGCTTGCGGTACATCGTAAGCAGCCGCTCCGCCGCCGTCACGTCGATCGAGCCGATGCCGTCCGCGTCCAGGATCACGATCTTCGTGTCCGGTTTGATAGCTTTTTCGATATCATGCTGCATGCGCTCCGCGTTCGCGAAGAACAGCGGCGCACGGAAGTGATAGATTAATACGCCCTGGATCGGCCTGGCACCGCGCATGCGCCCGCACGGGTAGAATCCCTTCTGCCCCGGGATGCACCCGAGGAACTCCCTTGGCGGCGCGGACTCCCGGATGATCACGTTCAGGAACGAGAGCAGAACTCCGGCTATTACGCCGTTGACCGTGCCGAGCAGCAGGACAGCAAAGAAGGATGCCCAGAAGATGGTCGCCTCGACTTTGTCTACCTTCCTGAGCTTGGAGGCGAGGTCGAATTCCATCGAGCTGATCAGCGCGGAGATGACGATTCCGGTCAGCACCGGCACCGGCAGGTACGCGATGAACCCCGTCGCGAACATCAGGACGACGACCATCGTCGCCGACGCCGCGACCGACATCATCTGGCTCTTAACGCCGAACTGGTCCGCGATCCCCGTCCTGGAGACGCTGCCGTTCGTCGGGCACGAGCCAACCGCCGCGCCGCAGAGCATCGCTACCGCGTATGCCAGGATCTCCCGGTCGTTGTCGATCGGATCGTCGTAGCGCATGCCGTAGTTGTTCGTCGCAAGGAGCGTCTCCGCCACGATGACGACCGCGATCGAGAGCGTGGAGAGGAGCAGCTTCATGAAGTGACCGCTGACCAGCCCGAGCTGCGGGATGATCAGGGTCGGAAGGCCGCCCGCGACCTGCGGGAGGGTCTTGACGCCGAGCTGGTCGACGTGGAAGAAGAGCGTCAGCAGCGCGCCGACACCCATCATCACGACCGACATCGGGATCTTGGGAATAAATTTTCTGCAGATCAGGATCACCGCGATCGTGCCGATTCCGAGCGCGAACGAGAGTCCCTGGAAGTCGTGCGCCTCCTCAATGATGTGGTGCAGCAGTTCCAGGAGTTCACCCCTGCCCGGCGTGCCGCCGTAGAGCTTAGGCACCTGAATCAGGACGATCTCCGCGCAGATTCCGCTGATGAACCCGCCCATGACCGGCGACGAGATGAACTTGACCAGCTTTCCCGCGTGAAAAAGCCGGAAGATAAACAGCCACCCCGCCGTCATCAGCGTGATCACGACGATCATCTGGACCGCCGCCCGCGAGCCGCTCGCGATGCCGAGCTGGTAGATCACCCCGCCGCACAGAGCAGCCGGCGCCGCATCGACACCGAACACGAACCTCGGCGAGGACGTGATCAGCCCGTACAGCAGAATCGGCAGCACGGAGCCGTAGAGCCCGTACACCGGCGGCAGCCCTGCGACCTGCGCGTACCCCATCGAAATCGGGATCGACACCAGCGCCACGATGATTCCCGCCGGGATGTCCTTCTTTAAATTTGACACCGGATAATTCTTTAGAAACATCGGCCTTCCTTTCGATTAACTAAAAGCCCTAGTGCAGATTCATGATCTCCGCCTCTTCGCGCTTCTCCTCGTCTTCCTTCTTCTTCTTCTCAAAGTCCTCGATATCCTTGGTCGAGATGATGCTCTTCCCGATCTTCAGGAACTCCTCCAGGTCCTCCGGCACCTCGCGCTCCTTCTGCTTCTGAACCGCATCCAGAACTCCGTGCAGAACGCCCTCCATCCAGGCGTAAAGCGCGTCCGCATCCCCGGCATCCTGCTCCTTCAGGCCCGCCGCGATCTCCGCATACGCGATCTGCAGCGCATCCTGGTACACCGGGTCGTCCGGGAACCATTCCTGCGCCTGCTCCGAGAAGCCGATCAGCGTCTCCGCGTAAATATCGTTAAATGCCGATTCGTCCCCCTGCTGAAAGCGCCGCGCCGCCGCCGCGACCCTCTCCTTGTCCGCAGCCTGATTCACATTCTTCTCTTCATTTCCCATCGGTATCCCATCTCCTGTTTTCTCTGATATTTTCTCTGACAAAATTTCCCGGGCCCCCGCCGCACCTTCCCTGATGGCAGGCGTGTACCTTACATCTGCCGGCATGGCAGCCGCCCGTTTTCGACTATATTTTATTGCAGTCCGTCCGCCCACACGCGTATCGAGCATCCGCCGATCATTGCCTGATCATTCATTGCCTGATCATATATTTTCAGATTCCAGCCATTTCGACTGTTTTACCCCTGACAAAACGCGCTGTTCGTCGAATGACACAATTTTCATTTATCACTGACAAAAAAGTAATTCTGCAGTTAAGCTATTGTACCACAAAAACGCGCGCAGGAACCATTTCACGGGCGAATCGCCTATCGCCGATCAGCGATATTCATCCATTCCCGCGCCCTAATCGCCCTAAATTCTCCCATCTGCCCGGCGCCTACCACGCTCCGCTTGTTTTCCACTATTTACCATCTCTCGTTTGTGTCCGGGCGCCACGCCTCTGATCCCCGCGCCCTGTGCAGGAACGGAAAAACTGTGATACACTGGAAACCGAATCGCGCGAGGCACGAGAAAGCCAGCGAGACAGACAGCAGCAGCGGCGATAAACAAGGCAGCGAAAACGGACAGCAGCGGAGGCGGCAATGAACAGGGCAGACAAACCAGACAAGACAGAGACGACGAAAAAAATCGGTACGAAGACCGGCAGAGCGGGAATTCCCGAAGCGGCCGATCCGAAAATCGAGAAGACCGATAAAGCCGATTATGCTAAGCAGCAGAACCCATCGGCCCTGCCCGAGGAGGACGCCCTGCTTCGCTGGTACGACGCCAGCCGGCGCGACCTGCCGTGGCGCCGCGACAAGGACCCGTACCACGTCTGGGTCTCCGAGATCATGCTGCAGCAGACGCGCGTGGAAGCCGTCAAAGACTACTACCGCCGCTTCATGGAACGGCTCCCGGACGTCCGCGCCCTCGCCGACGCGGAAGAGGACGAGTATATGAAGCTTTGGGAGGGCCTCGGGTACTACAGCCGCATCCGGAACATGCACAAGGCCGCGGTCACGGTCGTGAGCGATTACGGCGGCCGGATGCCACGCACCCGCAGGGAGCTCCTCCAGCTCCCTGGAATCGGCGATTACACCGCGTCGGCGATCGCGTCCATCGCCTTCGGGGAGCGAACGCCCGCCGTCGACGGGAATCTCCTGCGCATCTTCTCCCGCATGACGCACTACGCCGAGGACATTAAGAAACCGGCCGCCAAAAAAACCGCGGAATCCTGGTATCTCGGGATCATGAGCTTCCGGGATCCCGGCAGTTTCAATCAGGCCCTGATGGACCTCGGCGCGACCGTCTGCGTCCCGAAGGGCGATCCGGCCTGCCTCACAGACCCCGCCGCCTGCCCGTGGAGCGCAGCCTGCGCGTGCTTAAGGGACCGCGACCCGCAGGACTACCCGCGCACTGCGCCCAAAAAATCCCGCCGCATCGAGCACCGCACAGTCTTCCTGATCCGTTACGGCGGCCAGATCGCGATCAGGAGGCGCCCGAAGGACGGCCTCCTCGCCGGCCTCTTCGAGTTTCCTAACACGCTCGGCACGCTGGACCGCGAGGAGGCGCTGCGCTACGTCGAGTCGCTCGGTTTCGTCCCGCTGAAGATCAGTGAGCTTCCTCCGGCCAAGCACGTATTCTCCCATATCGAGTGGAGGATGACGGGCTATCAGGTCCTCGCGGACGAGTGGACGCCGCTTGGCGGCGCGTTTTCGGAGGCGGCGGGCGGCACGGATGCCGCAGGCATCGGTGCCGGTTCGGCAGGTGTAGGTAATGTCGAAGGCACGGATGCCGCGGGACCCGCCGCCGGGGTGCGGGAGGCCGCCGGAGCCGGAGGCTCGGGCGGCGCGGGCCTGGTGCGTGACGGGGCGCGGCTGTCGGGATATAAAAACGCGTCTGAGCCTTCCGGGGTTGGAAGGGGCTCGGACGCGTGGGATGGTCAGGTGTTCGGGCGCCCGAACGGTCCGGACGGCGTGCAGGATGAAACGGATGGTCTGTTGGCCGGGCCGGACGGTTCGGGCGCGGCGGCAGCGGGGGTGATTGTTCTCGCTGACGCCGAGGAGGTCAGGGACCACTACCCGATTCCGTCGGCGTTTCAGGCGTTCCGGAAGCGCATCGTAATCGAGTAGATGACCGGCGGCGGATTTTTTGTCGGAAAGACTAGTCCGTCATCGCGGCGCGGCTGCCGGCGAGGAGCTCATCGTAGTTCTCAACCGTTGCAATGTCCGGGTTTCCAGCCTTGATCTCGTCGGTCGTGCAGAACAGGAATCCTGCCTTGCTCGCGCGGATCATGCCGATGTCGTTGAAGCTGTCGCCGCACGCGATGGTCTGGAAGCCGATCGACTGCAGGCCGAGCACGGTGCTGCGCTTGGAGTCCGGGAGCCGCATCTTGTAACCGGTGATCGCGCCGTCCTCCGCGACCTCGAGCTCGTTGCAGAAGATCGTCGGGTAGTTCAGCTTCTTCATCAGCGGCATGGCGAACTCCTTGAAGGAATCACTGATGATCACGACCTGCGAGAACGTGCGTAACTCGTCCAGGAACTCTTTTGCCCCCTCCAGCGGGTCGATCTCCGCGATGACCTCCTGAATCTCCGGAAGCCCCATGTGCTTCTGGCGCACCAGGTCCAGGCGGTAATTCATCAGCACGTCGTAGTCCGGTTCGTCGCGCGTCGTCTTCTTCAGCCCCTCGATACCGGTCTTCTCCGCGAACGCGATCCAGATCTCCGGGACCAGGACGCTCTCTAAATCCAAGCATGTAATATACATAAAACTCTCATTTCCTTCCTATTATCGTTCAATCAATGACTAGTATATGTAATATAACACAAACTCCGCAATTTTCTCAATCCATTTTTGGTTATTTTGACAAAATATACACGAACACATTATTAATCGTTAATATAAATTAACGATATGCTGAAAAAGAGCACGGCGGGTAAATCGTTCAAAACCCGTCGTGCTCCCTTATCAAGAGACGAATTGCTCTAGTAGTTATTATATCATACAAACTGGAAAACACTAGAAAATGACTCGCTCTTTTCTTGCGGTTTGTAAGGTTTTACATTACGTTTATCCTCACATTTCTTCATCTTTTCCAGCTCTTCCTGCAGTCAATCAGTCGTCCTTCCTGCGCTTCCAGATCAGCAGCGCCGCCGCTCCCGCAACTGCCGCCGTGAGAAGTCCCGCGTACAGTCCGACCTGCGAACTGTCTCCGGTCTGAGGCGACTTGGCGGTCACCGTCTTGTTCGTCACGGTTGTCGTGGTAGTCGTCGTACTCTTGCCCGGTGTGCTCGGCGTGTTCGGCGTGTTCGGATTGTCCGGGTTGTCCGGGTTGTCCGGCGTCTTCGGGTTCACCGGCGTGTTGTTATCATCGTTCGTGATCGTGAACGAGTTGTCTTCGCCGGTTACAGAACTCGAGAATCCGCTCGGAACGTTGACTTCCTTGACCGTCCAGGTGTAAGCGTTTCCGCTCGCGTCCGCCTTCGGCAGCTTGTCCCAGGTATACGCCCAGTTCGTCGCCGCGCTCAGCGTGACCGGATCGCCGTATGCCGCGCCGTTCTGATAGAGCTGCGCCTGCACAGATGCTGCGGCCGTTCCGCCGTTGTCCAGTTTCCAGACCTTATTTACCGTGACCTGCGTAGTTGAAGGCGACAGTGCGTTCGGCGTATTCGTGATCGTCGCGCTGTTCGCACTGCTCAGGATCGATACCTGATAGGCGTTGTCCGGATTGACTTCCTGGACCGTCCAGTTGATGATCGATCCGTTCTCCGTCAAAGGCAGACTTGCCCATGTATAAGTCCAGTTCTGGGCTGCCGTTACGCTCTGCGTATCGTAGAGGACGCCGTTCTTGTAGAGCTGTACCTGTACGGAACTTGGCGCCGTCTGTCCGGCCTGCAGGTTCCAGACCTTGTTGACGGTGAACGTCGTGTAGCTTGGCGTCGGGGTCGGCGTCGGCGGCGTGTACGTGCTCGTGTTCGTGATCGTAAATCCGTCCGCTGCGCTGCCCGTGACCTCCGAATTGTAGTTGCTGATTGAATCCTCACTTACCGTGTAAGTAATCTTGTTTCCATCCTTATCCTTCGTCGCGAGATCGGTAAATGTGCATTTCCAGTCGTCCGCAGCCGTTACGGTCTTGGAGTCGACCTTCTCGCCGTTCGCGAGCAGGTTGACCGTGATCGAGTTCGGGCGGATGCCGTACTGGTTATTGCTGTCGTTCCAGACCTTGCTGACCGATACGGAGGCGTGTGTATCGTTGTTGATCGTGTATCCCTCTGCCTGGGATCCGGTAACGGTTGCTGTATAGCCGTCGACCGGCTCTTCCTTAACCGTGTAGGTGTAGGTATTGCCGTTCGAATCCGCCTTAGGCAGGTTCTTGAAGGTCAGTTCCCAGTTTCCGTCCTTATCCGGACTCATGGTTTCGTAACCGATGTAGATCGGGTCTGTACCTTCCGTATGACGGTACAGCTGTACCTTGATCGAAGATGGACGGTCAGCACTGTTATCATTCGTCCAGGTCTTGGTGACGTGAAGCGTCGTGGTATCTTCAACACCGATCGTGACGGTTCCGTTCGTACCAATTCCGCCGCCGTTAGTCGCGGACGTGTTACCGCTGATGATGACCTTTCCGAGGCTGTTCGCCGCGCTGTCTGCCTGTTCATCCGTATAGAGCATGAGAGCATCGTTATTATCCGCAAACAGCTGACCATCCAGCTTGTTCAGCGGCACCTCGTCGCCGTTACTGTCCTTCCAGTGATACGGCGCCCCGCCGAGCATGCTGCTGCTGACGGTATAGAGTGGATCTCCACTGTGTAATCCAAGATTATTCGCTGCGAGAAGATAGATATCTTTCGCCTCGTTGCTTGCCTTATTTCCGTAGATCGCCGCACCGTCCGTCAAGTAAATATGCGTCTTTGCGACCGGACAGGCTGCGTATCCTCCGCCTTCACCGACGGTATATATTCCGCCAGAGATTGTGCCCGCAGCAGTATTATCCGTGATGATCGCGTTGATCAGATGCAGTTCCCCGCTGGAAAGGCCGTAACCATCCGGATATCCATTGACGTAGATTCCTCCGCCGCCGAATAAATAATTTCCGTATCCATAACCGACCATGTGGTTGTTGATGATGTTTCCGCCGGAAACGTTGGCGACCGCCTGGTTTCCTGATCCGCTTGCCTAGACAAAGATACCTCCGCCGCAGGATCTGGAGGAGTTGTTGGAGATCGTTCCGCCGGTCATGTTCAGTTCAATCGCATCAGAGGCCGTGAGATCCCCAAGGCTGATTCCGCCTCCGGTTCCCTGGGAAGAATTGCCGTCGATCGTTCCGCCGCTAAAGTTGAATACGGAACTCTTTCCGGACCCGTACCAGCTCGTGTAGATACCGACTCCACCGCCGGCGGCGTTATAATTATCTCTCCTGGTTGTTGCATTAACTGCCTTATTTCCGCTGATGGTTCCGCCGGTCATGTTCATCGTCGAACGCTCCAGGCAGATTCCGCCGCCGATGCAGGCGCTGTTGTTCTGAATCGTTCCGCCGGACATATTCAGGCTCGCATCCTCAACCTTGACTGCACCGCCGTCCGCATCGTAGAGCTGTGCTCCCGGCCCTGTAACGTTATTCTCCAGCACCGTACCGTCGGTGATGTTCAAGGTAGTTCCATCGGAAACATAGATCAGCGATTTCTCTGCCGACTGATTGTTGCCGTCGATCGTGATGTTACTCAGGGTTGCCGTGCCCTTAACCTTGAACAGGTAGCCGGTCATTCCCTCCGCGCGCTTGACGACCGCGCTAGTCCCGTCTAAGGAGACGTCGCCGGTCAAATCCGCGGTTCCCGTGACGTAGATCGTCGTGACGCTCGGGCTGTCCTTCGCAATCTGCTTCGCCTTCTCGAACGTCTTCACGGCCTTGTCCGCGGACGTTCCGTCGTTGTCGTCGCTGCCAGAGCTGCCGTTCAGGTAGATCGCATCGACATCAACCGCGTCTTTCGGCTGTTCTTCATCTTTGTCCGAATCACTGAGGACGTCGTTGGACTGTGTGTTCACCGTGCCGTCCTTGTCAGTGCCGTCGGTGGATGTACTTGCGGTTACCTTGCCGTCGGTACCGCTCTGTCCGTCTGTTCCCTGGCTTTCCGCACTGACCTTGCTGTCCGTGCTGCCGCTTGTTGTTCCGCTGCTTCCGGAGCCATCGCTTCCGGAGCCGTTTGTTTCCGTCACTTCCGTCGTCTGGTTCGTCTGATTCGTGTCCTGCGCCATTACGGACATCGTAAACTGCGCAGTAAAACTCATGGTCAGTACGAATGACATGACGAGAATGAGCATCATTCTTTTGTTCTTCCGCTTCATAACGTTTTCCCTTTTCTGTAAACACTACATCTAAAGAGGCATTTCGTAGAATGTCGTTCCACTATAACGTTTAGGCGTTCTTTCTTCCGTCTCCCTTCCAGTCTCGGACAAAATCGATCCGGGCAGGTCGGAAATCCGTTCTGATGCTCTTTCCTAACATATAATATCGCAGCAGGTACTTGGCCGCGGGTTCGCAATACCCGCCGGCAGAAGGCCGGCGACACCCGATCTTCGTATCTTTAGTCACAGTCTATCACTCTCTTTTTTTAATTTCAACTAGTCTCACAATTAGGTTTTCCGGGTAAATCGTGTATTTCTTTAAACGAAAGGCAATAAAACGCACAAGGTAAGTCTCCTCTTACCCAAGATAATGATTCTCACTTCATTGTAGTTTTCTCCTTAAATTTGTTTAAATCCACAATATTTATTCATTTAAAATTGTGAATTTATGCCCAAAATCGGTCACAATTGAGACTTATGTCACCTGTAACCCTGTATTTAACAGCGTTTCAGTGGGTTTCTGCCGCATTCTAATAAGTTTTACAGAATTGTTATTGTTTTACAAAGAGACTATCTTGTTATCGCATGCTGGCAAAAACTGCTGAATACTATACTAAAAAAGTATACTTTTATTCGCTATAACACGCCTGTACTCATGTATGAATATATCTTACAATTCCAAAAATGAACTCTGTATTTTTCTTGCACTTTTTTAAATACATCGTGCATTTTGCTTTACCCTGTGTTATACTTATCGAGTAACACGGAGGAAATGATAAATCCGCGGAACATTCCCACATATGATCCGTTAGCTCAGCTGGGAGAGCGTCTGGGTGACAACCAGGATGTCGTGGGTTCGAGCCCCGCACAGACCATTTTTTTATTGCAGAAAGGCAGGCGCCAGGTCCTCTTAAATCTTTAGAGGTTCCGGGCGCCTGCCTTTATTTTCCGTTTATTACTTTTATTACTATTATATATACAATCTGACGGCGGCGCGGCGGACGGAGCATCCTGCTCAGCAGGGCAGGCTTCCTCCCTGATCCGGCGCGGGTTTTGCCGCGGGATGAGCGGCGGTGCCTGCGGGGCAGTGGTTAGCGGTGCAGGAGTTTTTTGCCGTAATCGCTGAAGTCGAGGGTCGCGAAGTAGTCGTCAGTGGTCTCGGCGCGGCGGATCATGGTGAACGAGCCGTCCGGGCGCAGCAGGATTTCCGCGGAGCGCAGGCGGCCGTTATACTGGTAGCCCATCGAGTGGCCGTGCGCGCCTGTGTCGTGGATGTACAGATAATCGCCGAGGTCGATCTCCGGGAGCTTTCTGTCGATCGCGAACTTGTCGCTGTTCTCGCAGAGCGCGCCCGTCACGTCGTAGACGTGGTCCGCCGGCGCATCCTCCTTCCCGAGGACGGTGATGTGGTGGTAGGCCCCGTACATCATCGGGCGCATCAGGTTGGACGCGCAGGCGTCGCAGCCGATGTAGTCCTTATAGGTCTTCTTCTCGTGGACGGCGCGGGTGACGAGGGCTCCGTACGGGCCGAGCATGAAGCGGCCCATCTCGGTGTAGATCGCGATGTCGTCCATGCCTTCCGGCTTCAGGATGCGGTCGTAGACGCGGTGCACGCCCTCCCCGATCGCAAAGATGTCGTTCGGGGTCTCTTCCGGCCTGTACGCGACGCCGACGCCTCCGGAGAGGTTGATAAACCGGATGTCGACGTCAAGCGCCTTCTTCAGGCGGACGGCCAGGGAGAACAGCTCCTCCGCGAGCTTAGGGTAATACTCGTTCGTGACCGTGTTGCTGGCGAGGAACGCGTGGATGCCGAAGTGCTTAGCGCCCAGCTCCTTCAGCCTGCGGAACGCCTCCGTCAGCTGCTCCTCGCTCATGCCGTACTTGGCGTCACCCGGGTTGTCCATGATGCCGTTGCTCATCTTAAACACGCCGCCCGGGTTGTAGCGGCAGCTGATCGTCTCCGGAATGTGCCCGAGTGTTTGAGACAAAATTTCCACGTCCGAGAGATCATCCAGGTTGATGATCGCGCCGAGCTTGTCCGCATACCGGTACTCATCAACCGGGGTGTCGTTGGAGCTGAACATGATTTTTTGTCCCGTGATCCCGCACGCCTCGGTCAGCATCAGCTCCGCCATGGACGAACAGTCGCAGCCGCAGCCGTACTCTCCCAGGATCTGCATGATGAACGGGTTCGGCGTCGCCTTGACCGCAAAGTACTCGCGGAAGCCCTTGTTCCACGCGAACGCCTTGTAGACGTTCTCGGCGTTGCGGCGGATGCCGGCCTCGTCGTATACATAATACGGAGTCGGGAACAGCTCCGCGATCTCCTGTGCTTTCTCTAATGTAATGAATGGCTCTTTCTTCATTGCGCCCTCCTCTTTTCGAATCTGATTATACAATCATAACATAATCGCGCGCAGTATTTCATCGTTTTACAACAAATTTCTGCATTGCGCCGCCAAAATCCACGCGCCGACCGCCCGGCCGCATTTTGAAAACACATCTCCTCATTTGAAAAACACAGTCCCGCATTTCGAAAACGCATCTCTTCATTATTAATAAAGCACCCCCGCATCCCCCGCGCGCGAGACCGCTTCGCCCAGCCGCAAATCTTAAATCTTTAGCAAATCTTAACGATTTCTTGTAATTCCTTCACACGGCAAAATTTGTGTGATACAATGTGGGCAAATTGGCAAAAACAAACAGCAATGCTATTTTTTGCCCTTGCGATGGATTATTTTGACGAGAACATAACTTAGGGGGTAAATTATGATCAATTTCACGGACGCTACTTCTCCATCCGGCCATCGCGGCCGTACAGGGCTCCGCAAGGCTGCCGCACTCACGCTGAGCGGTCTGGTCGCGGCTTCCGGGGTCACGCTGCTCGCGCCGAGCACGGCGACCGCGGCATCCAAGCCGGCTGACGTCGAGCTGGTGCAGGCGACGCTCGAGCCGCTGCAGACCCCGTCGACCGATCCGACGACGGTCACCGATCCGACCACGACGACGGACCCGACCACAGTCACCGATCCGACGGCTCCGGTGCAGCGCACGATCAAGCTGACCTGGGAGTCCGCTTCCGGCGCGTCCTACTACCGCGTGTACGTCTCCGACAAGCAGGATTCCGGCTACAAGAGAAGCGGCGGCAACTACAAAACCACGTCCGCCGAGGTAAACGCAGACCAGGGCAAGGTCGTCTACCTGAAGGTCCGCGCCTTCAAGGGAAGCAAGCATTCCGCATATTCCTATCCGGTCAGCTGCTCGACCGCAAGCGACACCGATAATGCGACAAAGGTCACCCTGTCCCAGGACTCGGCCAAGCTCTACATCCGCCACACCGTCAAACTGACGGCGACTGCCGACGGCACACTGTCGGAGAACACGCCGATTCGCTGGTATTCCGCCGACACGAGCATCGCCAAGGTAAGCTCGTCCGGAAAGGTGACGGCCAAAAAGAAGGGCACCGCCAAGATCTACGCGATCGCACACAACGGCGTAACCGGCGAGGCGACGATCACCGTCACAGGATATAAGAAAGTAAAGGTTCCGAACGTTGTCGGCATGAAGAGAGCCGACGCGGAGCAGGCACTGGACGACGCCGGACTGACCGGCCACATCAAGCGCACAGACTTCTTCTCCAGCTCCAAGCTGAAGAAGAATTACGCCGGCCACAGCTTCACCGACGTGCTGAAGCAGTACACCAAGTCGGGCAGGAAAGTCAACGAATTCAGCACCGTCAACCTCTACATCGTCGACAAGATCCCGTACGAGGGCACCGGCGTCGAGGCCATGGTCCGCTGGGCGGAGGACATCGCCAATGACTACCGCTTCGGCTACAGCATGGGCGTCACCGTCGGCAGGGTCAACGACCGCTACGACCCGTTCCTCGTCAAAGGCGCGAGCCTGGACTACGACTGCGCGACGTTCGTCAACGCGGCGCTCGCACACAGCGGCATGGGCAGCGCGTACGTCAGGGCGAGCCAGCATCCGCCGGTCGTCAGCGGCGTCGTCACCCTGATGCTCGCGAACGGCTGGAAGCGCGTCACCGCCAACGGCAAGAAGCCTTCCGTCAGCAAACTCAAGCGCGGCGACATCCTCGTCAACCCGTCCTACCACATCGAGATCTACGACGGAGACAAGCAGGACGTCGGCGCCCACTACGACTACGACGGCAAGTCCGGCGACTCCAGCGGCGAGGAGGTCAACATCCGCCCGACCAGCAAGTTCCCGCACGGCTACACCGCCGTCTACCGCTACTACGGCAGCATCGAGAACGACCTGGTGGATGAGGACTAAGCCAAGACTGGCGGCAAGAAAAATAAACTGACGAAGATCAACACGGGGATCTGGGTTAACAATGGGGCTGTGAAAATGCAGAAGCATTTTTCACAGCCCTCATTCTGTTTTTGTTCGTTTTTGGCGAAATGATGAGACAGGGAATTCAGCTGCTTTTCTCGGCCTTTTCAGGCAAAACATTGTCCGCAGCGACCCAATGGAGACTTGATTTTCGACATCTTGCACAAATGTACATTCAATTTGAGCGCTTATTCATCGCCGCGGACACTTACCGGGGACATCAAGATCACATCAGGGCCGCTCGCGGACCATTTCATTGCGGCGCAGAGATAGCGTGTTCGACGTCATATTTCCAGCGCATGGAAAATGGGCCGCGTCAATTCACAGCCCAATCCATTTTCCATTTGAAATTTCAGTATGGCGTCGCTAGTCCTCAAAGCCGAAGTGGTACGGCAGGTTGAAGCGGTCCCTGAGCTCGACGAACTCTTTCTGGACGGACTCGCCGACCGGAACGCCTCGGTCCTTTCTGTACTCCCAGATCAGGTGGGCCTTCTCGCCCGGCGTGAAGATGCGCGTCTCGCCCGGCGCGACCGTTGAATTTCTGAGGCCGCGGAGGATGTCGCCGGCCTTCTTGCGGAAGACCTCCTCGCCGCTGAAGAACTCCGGGTTGATGACCAGGAAGAAGTGGCCGAGGTGGTATGGGCGCTTGGAGCCGTCCGGGTTCTTGTTCGTCAGGTCCTTCATGAACAGCCCGTCCGCGAGTGCGGCGCTGAGGATCTCGACGACGGCGGCGTAACCGTAGCCTTTGTAGCCTGCGAGGGCCTCGCCGATTCCGCCGAGCGGTGCCAGCGCTGCCTCCCCCTGCGTCAGCGCGGTCAGGATCTCCTCGCTGTCCGTCATCGCCGAACCGTCGCGTCCGATGACCATGCCGGACGGCGTGTCCATGCCGTTGCGCGCGAAGAACTCAATCTTTCCGCGCTGTGTGATCGAGGTCGCGCAGTCGATGATGAACGGGAAGCCCTCGTCCGTCGGGAAGGAGAAGGTCAGCGGGTTGGTGCCCATCATGTTGTCGACGCCGAACGTCGGGGCGATGGACGGGCGCGCGTTGGTGCCGGTCAGGCCGATCATGCCCCGGTCCGTCGCCATCGTCGTCCAGTATCCCGCGATGCCGTAGTGCGAGGAATTTCTGATCGCGCCCATCGCGAGGCCGTACTTCTCGGCTTTGTCGAGGAGCATCTCCATCACCTTATAGGAGGCGACCATGCCCATGCCGTCGTGCGCGTCCGCGACGACCGTCGTCGGTGTGTCCTTCACGATCTCCAGCTCCGTCACCGGATTCAGGATTCCCGCGTCGATGCGGTCGATGTAGATCGGCTTGAAGCGGTTGCAGCCGTGGCTCTCCACTCCCCTGCGGTCGCTCTCGAGCAGGACATCCGCGCAGATCTTCGCATCCTCCTCCGGGACGCCGACCTTCTTGAACGTGTCGATCATAAAGTTGTTCACCGTCTCCCAAGGGACGAACGGCCTGGTCTCATTGTCAATGACCCCGTTTTCATCGAATTCGTATGCCATATTAGCCTCCTGTCAGTTTTTGCCTGTTTTCTTAATTTTAGCATAATGGGTGTGCGGGCGCTATGGGTTTGTGCTGATCAGGATGTGGGGGCGGTGGGCGGGGCGCGCCGGCCGCCTGACGGTGGTGGCTGCGGCGGGCGCGGGTGGTGCGGCCGGGCTGCCGGCAGCGGGGCTGGGGCGTACGGTGTGTCGGAGGTGGGCAGGGCTGCGGGCTGCCGGGCCAGAGCGTACGGTTGGGCGGCAGGGGCGGTTGTGTGCGGGGCGGGTGGATTTTGTCACGGGGCGGCAATATTCAGAACCTTCCCCCGGGATACTGTTGCCAATGGATTTACAAAAATGGTAAAATAAGACGATCACATTACTGAGGGGAGGAACTGCCAATGGCTAAATTTGAGGTACCGGTGAATCAGCGATACACACTGAAGGGGTGGAGCTGGCCCGTGGAATCACCGAAGGCGTTCGTCGTCGCGATCACCGGCATGGACGAGTACGCGAGGCGTTACGATGATTTTTGCCGCGTGCTGAACGAGCACGGGTATTACGTGTACTTTTTCGACCATTTCGGGCAGGGCGAGAACGCGGAGGTTGCGGACAAGCAGGAGATCTGGCCTAAATACGCCTGGAAAATGACGCTGAAGGCGATGCACCGCAAGGTCACGGAATGCAGCGTCGGCGGGATCCCTGTATACCTGTTCGGCCATTCGATGGGTTCCTTCGTCATCCAGGCCTACCTCGAGCACTTCCCGGAGACGGCAGACAAAGCCATTATCATGGGCTCAAACGGACCGGCCCGCGGCACATACGCGCTGGGAAACCTGATCTCCGCCGTCACCACGAACGGTCACAACTGGGAGAAGCCGTCCAAGCTCATCACCAAACTCGCCGTCGGCGGCTACCAGAAGAAGATCGTCAACCCCAAGACGCCGTTCGACTGGCTCTCCTACAACGAGGACAACGTAAAGGCCTACATCAACGACCCGTACTGCGGCGTCCGCAACACCTGCGGCATGTACCGCGAGTTCATGCGCGGCCTCAACGAGCTCTACAAGAAGCCCCGCCTGTCACGCATCTCCGAGCGCGAATCCCTGCTGATCGTCTCCGGCATCGACGACCCGGTCGGCAACTACGGCAAGGGCCCGATCGAGCTCGGCAAGATGTACCGCAAACTCGGCGTCCGCGACGTCCGCGTGAAGATCTACCCGGACATGCGCCACGAGATCCTGCACGAGGCCGGCAACGACCACGTCATCTCCGACATCCTCGCCTTCCTGGACGAGTAGCGCCCCGCAGGACAAAAACCACACTACAAAAGGGCTGTGAATTTTTCACAGCCCTTTTATTTCTCCTCGCGCGGCCGTGGCCCCACGATACTATCCATTATAAAACAAATTCGATTAAATTACATCAACATCTCGAGGAAAGCGGTAATTCTTGTGTTCAGCTGGCCGATGTCCGCCTTGGAGTAGTCGGTCTCGATGCTGAGGTACGGCAGGTCCTTCTCGTTGTTGCAGAAGTCTCTGATTGTCGCGGTCTCGATCGCGTAGGTGTGGCAGGCGGACAGCTCCATGTCGATGACGCCGTCTGCGTGGTACTGGTCGATCAGGCGGCCGAGCAACTCCAGGCGGTTGTCGTTCGGAGTCATGACGGAGCAGCCGATCTGCAGGTAACGGTCAGCGATTGCGCCGATCGGGTCGCCGGTGTTCTCCTCGACCAGGCGGTCAAAGTTCTTGTAGCCCGAGCAGTTCTCGAACGCAACGACGACGCCGCCGTTGTCTTCCACAGCCTTGACGACCTTCAGCGTGTCGCCGCCCATCGGGCATCCCGTGATGACGACGCGAGGGCGCTTTCCGATGTTTCTGCCGTTCTTTGCTTCCTCTTCAACCTTGGCCCGCAGGTCGTCCAAGTCCTTAATCAGGACGTTTTTGTCAAACTTAAAGGTGCTTCCGTAGACAGCCTGGAACAGCTCGAGTCCCGTCATCGGGGCCGGGTCCGCGGTCATCAGCTCGGAGAACTTTCTCATCGCCTCGCGCTCGCCGTTCTTCAGGTGGATCGCCTCTTCAAGCTTCTCGTCCGTGATCTCCGTGCCGAGGAAGTCCTGCAGGTAGTCCCTCATCTTCGCAACTTCCTTCTTCCAGAGTGCGCGGGAATCGTCGTCCTGTGCCTGCGGGAGCTGCATGATGTACATGTTCTTGAATTTTCCCATCAGCTCGTACATCTTCTTCTTTCCGTCGCAGGTCGTCTCGCCGACAACGACATCGGAGAAGTGGAAGTACGGACATTTGTCTTCCTTGGCAAAGCCGTAACTCGACTTGATCAGCGGACAAAGGTTAGACGGAAGATCCTTCTCTGCCGCCGATACCGGCTCGTCCGACATGGAGCACAGGGAGATCGGCGCCGCACCTGCTGCCATCGCGATTTCCTGCGGGAAATACGTGCAGTAGGATCCGACAACCGGGATTCCCTTGTCCTTGTACTCTTTTACGGTAAGGAAGTTATTTCTTCTCGCCTCTCCGAACTCATCGAAGATTTCCGGCAAATCCCTAACTAATTCCATGGTTCATTCCCTCCATTTTCTTCGTTCCCGTTCCGCGGCATCCGCGCCCCCGGATTGTCAGCGGCCCGCACCCGCGGCTGAACGCAGTTAATACCTATAGACTCTATGGTCTAGTTTAACTCATATCGCCAATTTTTGCATTCATCTTGTGCATTATAGAAAATTTCTATGTAAATATCTTACAGCCGCGCGTCTCACATAGTTTGACGATTGCCGTAATACGATCACATCGTTCACCACGTCCACCGCGGCACGCAGACGGGCCGGCTGCCCGCGCTCCCGAAACCCGAACACCGCGCCGGCAGCCCGCTGCTTCACTGCCGCGCCCGCCGCAGCCAACACCGTCAGGCGGCCGGCGCCTCCCGCTTCACGCTCACTGCAATTGCCTAATGATGCTTCCCGTACTTCTTCAGCAGGTCATCCAGCCCCGCGAGCTTCTCCGGCTGGCGTCTGCTCCCGCGGCCCTTGTTTCCGCCGCGGCCGCCGTTCCCATTTCCGTTCCGGTTTCCGTTTCCGCCGCGATTTCCATTGCGGCCGCCGCTGTGACTGCCGCCCTTTCCGCCGGCATTCGCGCCGCCGCGGCGGCCTCCGGACCTGCCGTTCTGCGATCTTCCGCCGTCAGACGAGTTTCCTCCCCTGCCCTGCGATTTCTTTGCCTCCGGATTCTTCATCGTCAGCGAGATGCGCTGCTTCTTCAGGTCGACGCCGAGGACCCAGACGGTCACGATGTCACCGACCTTCACGACCTCGAGCGGGTGCTTGATGAAGTGATCGCTCATCTCCGAGACGTGCACCAGGCCGTCCTCGTGGACGCCGATGTCGACGAAAGCGCCGAAGTCGACGATGTTCCGCACCGTTCCCTTCAGCTGCATGCCCGGCGTCAGGTCCTCCATGCTCAGGACGTCGCTGCGCAGGATCGGCTTCTGCACCTCGTCACGCGGGTCCCTGCCCGGCTTCTCGAGCTCGTCCAGGATGTCCTTCAGCGTGTATGCGCCGATGCCGAGTTTCTCCGCGAGCTGCGCCTCCGTGTATCCGGAAGCCTTCAGCGCCTGGCTCCTGATCTCGCGCGTCTTTCCCGCGCGCACGTCCTCCTCCGTGAAGCCGAGAAGCTCGAGCAGCTCCTTGGCCGGCTTGTAGCTCTCCGGGTGGACGGCGGTCATGTCCAGCACCTCGCTGCCCCCGCGGATGCGCAGGAAGCCCGCGCTCTGCTGGAACGCCTTAGGTCCGAGCTTCGGAACCTTCAGGATCTGACGGCGGTTCTTAAACGAGCCGTTTTCCTCGCGGTACGCGACGATGTTCTTCGCGACCGTTTTGCTGATGCCGGAGACGTACTCCAGCAGGGCCGCGGACGCGGTGTTCACGTCGACGCCGACCTGGTTGACGCAGTCCTCGACGACCGTGGACAGCGCGGTTCCAAGCTTCTTCTGGTTCATGTCGTGCTGGTACTGGCCGACGCCGATCGAACGCGGGTCGATCTTCACGAGCTCCGCCAGAGGGTCCTGCAGCCTCCTCGCCATCGAGGTCGCGCTGCGCTCCCCGACGTTCATGTTCGGGAACTCCTCCGTCGCGACCTCGCTCGCCGAGTAGACGCTCGCGCCCGCCTCGTTCACGATCGCGTATTCCAGCGGCAGGCCGGACTCGCGGATGAAGTCGGCGATGATCTGCTCCGACTCACGCGACGCCGTTCCGTTTCCGAGGGAGATCACATCGACATGGCAGCGCTTCACCATCTTGAGGAGCTCCCTCTTGGCCTCCTCGACGCGATTCTGCGGCGCGGTAGGGAAAATGACCTTTGTCTCCAGAACCTTTCCGGTCGGATCGACGACTGCGAGCTTGCAGCCCGTACGGAACGCAGGGTCCCAGCCGAGTACCGTCTTTCCCGCGATCGGCGGCTGCATCAGAAGCTGGCGCAGGTTCTGGCCGAACACCTCGATCGCCCCGTCCTCGGCCTTCTCCGTCAGCTCGCCGCGGATCTCCGTCTCGACGGAAGGCGCGATCAGGCGCTTGTACGCGTCCTCCACAGCCTCGCGGACGTACGGGCGCGTCGCTTCCCTGCCGACCGCACTGACCGTCTTCTCCTCGTAGCGCTCGATCCCGTCCTCCGGAGCCTGCACCTGGACCTTCAAAAACTTTTCCTTCTCGCCGCGGTTAATCGCGAGGACCCTGTGGGACGGAATCTTCTTGACCGGCTCCTGGTACTCGTAGTAGTTCTCGTACGGGGACTCGGCCTCCTTATCCTTGGCCTCGGAGATGACCACGCCGTGCGCCTCCGCATTCCCGCGCATCCACTCCCTGACCTTAGGATCGTCGGAAAAGTCTCCCGCGATGATATCCTCGCCGAGCTGAACCGCAGTCTGCACGTCGTTCACGTCCTTTTCCGGGTCGACGTACTTCTCCGCCTCCTTCAGCGGGTCCGCCTCGCCGACGTTCTCCGCCGCCAAAAAATACTCCGCCAAAGGCGCAAGCCCCTTCTCCCTGGCGATCATGGCCCTGGTCCTTCTCTTCGGCTTGTACGGACGGTAGAGGTCCTCCACCTGAACGGCCGTCTCCGCCCGGTCGAGCTCACGCGCCAGCTCCTCGGTCATCTTCCCCTGCTCCTCGATCGAGGCACGGACCGTCGCCTTACGCTCCTCCAGGTTCCGCAGGTACTGCAGCCGCTGGTCGAACTTTCTCAGCACCTCGTCGTCCAGCCCGCCCGTCACTTCCTTACGGTAACGCGCGATGAACGGGATCGTATTCCCGTCGTCGATCAGCCCGATGACCGCCTGCGTCTGCTCCGGCCGGATCTGCAGCTCCTGCGTAATGATTTGTTGAATATCCATGTAAACTCCTTCTATATATAATGTAGTTTTTTCACTATTCTAATTCCCGCCGCGGCTCCCGAGACAAAAGTTACCCGCTCCGCTCCCCTTCACACCAGCCGCCCCTGCCGGCAGGCCGGAGTTTCCGCGCACCCGACCGATCCCAGTCGCGCGCATGATGTCCGCCGCGCATCCGAAAAATCCCAGCCGCGCGCTCGATGTCCGCTGCGCAAAATATGAATCACACTGCACGGCGGCCGTCTGGGCGCGCGCCGCTGCCAGTCGCCCGGGCGCGGCTCCGGTCATCCGAAACCGCGCGGCACGTCTACCTATTTTACACCACGACTCCGCCGTTCGTCCAGAGACCGCCGCATCCTATGCTGTCACTGGGAAATTTTCACTTCCAGACTCTTCCACTCTGGACATTGTATCCACAAAATGGTAAAATCGTCCCATATCATTTTTTCACATGGATTTCACATTTGGATAATCTATACGCGGGCCATACCGCAATAGCCTTTACCCATCGCTTCCGGCTGCAGAAATCGCAGCAGGCCGTGTGCGTGTGTAGGGCCGGTTATCCTTTGTCCGCGCGAAAAGAATGAGATACTCCCGTTACATTTACATTTAAGTTATTAAATTAAAGAAAGAGAGTCTGCAATGCATTTTAATTCTTCTTCCTCAAGCATGGAGAACATCTACCGCCTCGACGGACGAGTCCCGGTCGGAAAAGCCATTCCGTTCGGCCTCCAGCACGTCCTCGCCATGTTCGTCGCGAACCTGACGCCGATCACGATGATCGCCGCGGCTGCCCACCCTGCGCTGAGCCAGGCGCAGATCGCGATGCTCCTCCAGAACGCGATGTTCGTCGCGGGAATCGCCACGCTGATCCAGCTCTACCCGCACTTCCGCGTCGGATCCGGCCTTCCGATCGTCATGGGCATCAGCTTCACCTTCGTGACCGTACTATGTTCCATCGGCGCCGCCTACGGCTACGGCGCCGTCGTCGGATCGGTACTGATCGGCGGAATCTTTGAGGGTACGCTCGGCCTGTTCGCCAAGTACTGGCGCCGCCTGATCTCACCGGTCGTCGCGGCGACCGTCGTCACCTCTATCGGCTACTCCATCTTCAGCGTCGGCGCAAGGTCGTTCGGAGGCGGATACGGAAAGGACTTCGGCTCCCCGGAGAACCTGATCATCGCGACCGTCACCCTCGTGACCTGCCTGCTCTGGACCTGCCTGGCCAAGGGCTACCTCAAGCAGCTGTCCATCCTCGCCGGCCTGATCGTCGGCTACGCGCTGTCGATCGCGTTCGGAAAGGTCGACCTTTCCACGATCATGTCCGGCGGACTCATCGCGGTCCCGCATCTCATGCCGTTCAATCCGGAATTCCACGCGGGCGCGATCTTCTCGACCTGCATCATCTTCCTGGTCTCCGCGGCGGAGACGATCGGCGACACCACCGCCCTGGTCTCCGCGGGCCTGAAGCGCGACATCAAGACCAAGGAGATCTCCGGATCCATCGCCTGCGACGGCTATGCGTCCGCGATTTTCTCCCTGTTCGGAACGCCGCCGGTCACCTCGTTCTCCCCGAACGTCGGCCTGATCAACATGACCGGAGTCGTCAACCGCTTCACCCTGATGACGGGCGCGAGCGTCATGCTCCTCGCCGGACTGCTGCCGCCGGTAGGCAACTTCTTCGCCTCCCAGCCGCCTGCTGTCCTCGGCGGATGCACGATCATGATGTTCGGAACGATCCTGACCTCCGGCATCCAGATGGTCGCCAAGTGCGGCTTCAGCCAGAGAAACATCACGATCGCTTCCCTGTCCCTCGCCATCGGAATCGGATTCACGACCGCGGGCGAGAGCGACATCTGGAGAGCCTTCCCGCCGCTCGCACAGTCCGTATTCGCGAACAACGTCGTCGCCGTCGTCTTCCTGATCGCGATCTTCCTGAACCTCGTCCTGCCTAAGGACATGGACATCCGGAAGCCATCAGATAAGGAAAATGAGAAAGAGGCGTAAGTCTTTTGTCACCTGGCACGGAAACGTGTCAGGTTTATTTTTTGCCGTAAATAAGGGAATATTTCTAAAATATTGAGCATCGCCTGTAATTTCATTAGTTTTAAGGGTTCCTTAAGATTTCATTAAGGATTCTGCTATAGTATAATTAATATTAGAACCTAAATGAAGAGGAGGGCCTGATAAATGAGCCAGGGAAACATACTAATCATCGAAAACGATCAGGACATCCGCGAGGGCGTCCGCATCCTGCTGGAAAGTGAAAATTACCATGTCGACGAGGCACCAAACGGCATGGAAGGGCTTGAGAAGGTGGACGAGTCCACTGACCTGGTGATTCTCGACATCATGATGTCGGGCATTTCCGGGCTGAAGACCTGCGAGGAGCTCCGCAAGACCTCCAATGTTCCGGTGCTGTTTTTGACGGCAAAGTCGCAGGAGTCGGACAAGCTCATCGGCCTGATGGTAGGCGGCGACGACTATCTGCCTAAGCCGTTCTCCTACACCGAGCTGCTGGGCCGCGTCAAGGCGCTGATCCGGCGCTACCAGACATACCGCGGAAAGCAGGACCCGAAGACCGAGAAGGAGGAGTTCATCCAGTGCGGCGACCTCACGGTCAGCACGCGCTTCAACGACGTGCGCAGGAACGGAAAGGAGGTCTCCATCTCCGACATCGAGTACCGCATCCTGCTGCTCCTGATGCAGCACAGGGGAAAGATCTTCTCCGCGCAGAACATCTACGAGAGCGTCTGGAACGAGCCGTATTTCTATTCGAACAACAACACTGTCATGGTCCATATCAGAAAGCTGCGCGTGGCCATCGAGCCTGTCCCGGAGGAACCACAGTTCATCAAGACCATCTGGGGAAAGGGGTATCGCTTTGAAAATCAGATTCCGGAGGATTAGGTCCATCCGGGCGCGGATGCTGATCGTCGTCGCGATCGCGGCCATCGTCGCCCTGTTTGCGACAACTATCCTGATCCAGTCCGCGGACAATATGCTCGCCGACTTCTACAGCGGCTACTCTGAGAAAGTCACGGAAAAAAACGAGTCGTACATCGACAAGCTGCAGAACTACATCGACCGCAGGGACCTGAAGTCCACCGACGTCAAGCAGATCCGGAAGTGGGCGGACAGGCACCCGGAGATCATCGTCTCCATCTACAGAAGCAACGCGACGATCTACGACTCCTCGCTCCCGGACAACCCGACGAGCGTCGAGGAGACCCTGAACACGATGATGGGCACGACGTATAAGGTGAAGTTCAGCGACACCAGCGCGTTCGCCATCGTCTACGGCGCCAAGGACTACCAGCCGTTCTCGCTCGTGGAGATCGGCATCGTGGTCATCGCGTTCGCCCTGTTCCTGCTCGTGATCTTCATCGCGATCAACCAGGAGGTCCGCTACATCCGGCGGCTGCGCGACGAGGTCGGGATCCTGCAGACCGGAAAGCTGGACTACGAGATCACGGTTAAGGGCGACGACGAGCTCGCCGAACTCGCGCGGGGCCTGAACGGCATGCGCGTCTCCCTGCGCGATCAGATGCAGGTCGAGCAGAACCTATTGAAGGCGAACAAGCGCATGGTGACCGGCATGTCGCACGACATCCGCACCCCGCTGACCTCGATCCTGCTCTACACCGAGATCCTGAAATCGCACCGCTGGCAGACCGAGGACCAGCTGTACGACTACATCAACCGCATCGACCAGAAGACGCACCGCCTGAAGGACCTGACGGACCACCTGTTCGAGTACTCGCTGGTCGACGGAAACGATCAAGGCGTCACGCTCTGCGAGCCGGAACCGGCCAAGGTTCTCTTCTACGACATCCTGTCCGAGGTCAGCGCGACCCTGACGCAGCACGGATTCCAGTGCGAGCCGGACTTCCGCTGGGACCACTCCGTCATCCGGATCAACGAGGACTACGTCGCGAGGATCATGGACAACATCGTCTCGAACATCGTGAAGTACGCCGACCCGGAAGTGCCGATCCTGATCCGCGTGGAGACCGCTGGCAGCCAGGTCATCCTGCGCTTCCGCAACAAGAAATCCGGTGAGGAGCATCCTACGACGGCGAGCACGGGCATCGGCCTGCAGAACATCGCCAACATGATGCAGCAGATGAACGGCACCAGCTCGGTCAAGGACGAAAAGGACGAATTCACAATCGCCCTGAGCTTCCCGCTCGACGGCACCGTCCTGTAGCCGCCCCGCCCGGATATGCAGACCATCCGGATACGCAAACCACACATTATATAGACCTCACATTTTCATTTTTGACTCCCCGCGGAACCGGCCGGCATCAATGCCGATCCCTCCCGCCCGGGGAGTTTTTCCATGCCCGGCGCTTAGGCCCCTCTTCACGTGCACCGTCCCCTTCCCCGGACAAAGCCCGGACCCGCACGCTGTACCAGCCCGCCCTGCTGCACATCAGTCAAGTCATGTAACTTGACAGGCGCCAACTTTGTCCGCAATAATCAAAATTCACAAAAGATTGAAATATATAAATGGAAGTTTTATCCATTTAGTGAGATAATAGAAATATACACATATTGGGAATCAGATTCATCGTACCGCGGAAACGCGGCGTAGGGAAAGGGGAGAAGTATATGGCAGAGCAGGTTAAGAACTCCGGCGAAATCGACCTGGAGAAGGCCCCGATCGGGGAGGTGCTGAGCCGCCTGAACGTCGACCAGACCAGAGGCCTGACCGCGCAGGAGGCGCAGTCCAGGCTGAAGCAGTACGGGCCGAACGCACTGGAGGAGAAGGAAGAAACCTTTGCACACAAGCTGCTGCATGCATTTATGGGTCCGATCGACTATATGATCGAGGCCGCAGCAATTATATCTGCCATTATCGGGCACTGGGACGACTTCACGATCATCCTGCTGCTCCTGGTATTCAACGTGACCATCGACATGTGGCAGTCGGCCAAGGCGACGAGCGCACTCGCGGCGCTGAAGGCGGGCATGGCACCTCAGGCGCAGGCGTTCCGCGATGGAAAGCTGCAGACGGTCGACGCGGCGACGCTGGTCCCGGGCGACATCGTCCAGATCAAGCTCGGCATGATCGTGCCGGCGGACGTGCGCTTCATCAGCGGCGACTACGCGTCGATCGACCAGAGCGCGCTGACCGGCGAGTCGATCGCTGCAGATAAGAAGGTCGGCGACGAGGGCTATTCCGGCTCCGTCGTGAAGAAGGGCTCGATGATGGCGGTCGTCATCGCCACGGGCTCGAACACGTTCTTCGGCCGGACCGCCAAGCTGGTCGCGGGCGCGGGTGCCAAGAGCCACGCGCAGCAGGCCATGTTCCAGATCGGCAACTATCTGATTGCGATCGCCTGCGTCCTGGCGGCGATCATGGTCGTCTTCCGCGTGGTCGACGACCTGAAGGACCGCGCATTCAACGGAAGCGACGCTCTCGACATCCTGCAGTTCGTGCTGGTCCTGCTCGTCGCGTCCATCCCGGTCGCGATGCCGACCGTGTTCTCCATCACCCTGGCGCTCGGCGCGCTGGAGCTTTCCAAGCACAAGGCGATCGTCTCCAAGCTCTCCTCCATCGAGGAGATGGCGGGCATCGACATCCTCTGCTCGGATAAGACGGGAACGCTGACCAAGAACCAGCTGACCCTGGGAGAGACGACGATCCTGCACGCTCAGGACGAGCAGGAGGTCGTGCTGGCCGGGGCCCTGGCCTCGGAGCGCGGCAGCACGGATTCCATCGACGTCGCGATCACCGACGCGCTGAAGGATAAGACGGCGCTCGACGGCTGGAGCGTGGACAAGTTCGTCCCGTTCGACCCGGTCTCCAAGCGCACGGAGGCGCAGCTGCACGACGCGGGCGGCCGAAAGGCGCGCTTCTCCAAGGGCGCCCCGCAGGTCATCTCCGATCTGGCAAAGCCGTCCGAGCAGGAGGCCAAGCAGATCGATGACCTGGTCAACACCCTCGCCGGACGCGGATACCGCGCACTCGGCGTGGCCAGGAGCGACGACGAAGGCGCGACCTGGCAGATCCTGGGCATCTTCAGCATGTTCGACCCGCCGCGCGACGACTCCAAGGAGACGATCGAGGCGGCGAGGGAGAAGGGCGTCACCGTCAAGATGATCACCGGCGACGACACCGCGATCGCGATCGAGACGTGCCGCCAGCTCGGACTCGGCACCAACATCCTGAACGCGGCCGACGTCTTCCCTAAGGACATGGACCCGGACAACGTTCCGGAGGACATCGCGGAGACAATCGAGAACGCCGACGGATTCGCAAGGGTATTCCCGGAGCACAAGTACGCGATTGTGAAGGCGCTGCAGGAGCGCGGCCACATCGTCGCGATGACCGGAGACGGCGTCAACGACGCGCCTGCCCTGAAGCAGGCGGACTGCGGAACCGCGGTATCCGGCGCTACGGACGCGGCACGGTCTGCTGCGGCGCTGATCCTGACCGAGCCTGGACTGTCCGTCATCAAGACGGCGATTGAAGAGGCGCGTAAGATCTTTGCCCGCATCACGTCCTACACGATCTACCGTGTGGCACTGACGATCACGATCATGTTCATCGTCGTGCTGACGGCCATCTTTATGAAGTTCACCGCGCTGACCGCGATCATGATCGTCATCATGTCCCTGCTGGACGACATCCCGATCATGACGATCGCCTACGACCACACCCTGGTCAGCGAACAGCCGATCCGCTGGAAGATGAAGAGCATCCTCTCCACCTCCTCCATCATCGGCGTCTTCAGCGTCATCCAGTCCATGCTGCTGATGGCCTACGGCCACCACACCGTGATCGACGGCGTGAGCAATATCTTCGGCGTCACGACGCACGGACAGCTGCAGACACTGATCTTCCTGCAGCTCGTGGTAGCAGGCCACCTGCTCCTGTTCGTCACCCGCCAGTCCAAGTGGTTCTTCCAGAAACCGCACCCGGCACCGATCCTGTTCTGGGCGATCATCGCCACACAGGTTCTCGCCGCCTGCATGTGCGTCGCGGGAGTCCTGGTACCGGCGATCTCGATCCGCGCCGTCGTCCTGATCTGGATCTACAACATCGCGTGGATGTTCATCCTGAGCATCGTGCGGCTGATATTAGAAAAGGTCATCAAATAGCGGATCCAGGCACGCGAGCCGCATAAACGAGGCTCACTGCCCCGCCGAGCGAACATAAACATTGACAACTTGAAATATTTCAGCGATTAGATTTCTTTCACCGAAACCCGGCACCCCGGTCATCACGACCAGGCTGCCGGGTTTCCACTTTTCCTGAAACTGGCAGCCGTATTCACGCCGGGGGCGCCGCGGGAATGTCCCGCCGCGCCCCTTTCCTACGCCCGGATCCCCTCCACATCGGCGTTAATTCGGACCTTTCCCCGGACTCTGAAAATCCCGTCCGACACCCTTCCGCCTCCTGTCTGTCTGCTACGAGAAACTTCACTAAAATGAATATTTATTCACATCTTCACACGATACACACATCGTAAATTTCAGCAATGATTAATAAAACTTTAAGAAACATTTAATATTTATGCATTAAGGTATTCATAACGTTAACGAAATAACTACGATGTCCCGATGGACATCCATGGATAACGCCTTGTATTCAGGAGGTGCTGAATGAACGTTTTACAGAGAATTCAACGGACTGCGGAGCAGGATCCCGGCCGCATGGTGTTCCGCTCACGTTTCGGGACGATGACCTACGGCGTGATATGATCACCCTAAAGTAGACAGCAAAAAGATCGAAATCTACTTTAG